>NZ_CP031417.1:3600000-4200000 GCF_003367395.1 Pseudolabrys taiwanensis
GCCAAGCAATCCAAGCGTAAGGTCGAGGTGATTTCGGCCGACCACCAGAACAAGCCGGACGTCGGCGCCGGCATCGCGCGGCGCTGGTTCGACGTCGAAGGCGTCGACATGGTCATCGACCTGCCGAACTCGGCGGTGGCGCTCGCCGTCTCCGACATCGGCCGTGAGAAGAACAAGGTCGTGATCGGCTCGGGCGCCGGCACCGCCGCGCTGACCGGGCCGCGTTGCTCGCCCAATTTCGTGCATTGGACCTACGACACCTGGGCTTTCGGTCACGGCACCGCGCGCGGCGTGCTCGCACAGGGCGGCAAGACCTGGTTCTTCATCACCGCCGACTACGCCTTCGGCCACGACCTCGAGAAACAGGCGACCGATGAGGTGAACGCCAGCGGCGGCAAGGTGCTTGGCGTCGTGCGCCATCCGCTCGGCACCAACGACTTCTCGTCGTTCCTGCTGCAAGCACAAGCGTCGAAGGCCGACGTCGTGGCGCTCGCCAATGCCGGCGGCGACACCGTCAACGCCATCAAACAGGCCGCCGACTTCAAGATCGGCGAGAAGCAGAAGATCGTCGCGCTGATCTTCGACCTGCAGAGTGTGCCGGCGATCGGTCTGAAGACCGCGCAGGGCCTGACCGCGATCAATGCTTGGTACTGGGATCTCAACGACGACACGCGCGCCTTCGCCAAGCGTTTCGCCGAGCGTCACCCGAAGAAGATGTATCCGAACCACATGCACGCCGGCGTGTATTCCGCCGTGCTGCATTACCTCAAGGCCGTCGACAAGGTCGGCTCGCCGACCGACGGCAAGGCCGTGGTCGACGCGATGAAGGCGATGCCGACCGACGATCCGCTCTACGGCAAGGGCACCATTCGCGCCGACGGCCGCAAGATCCACCCGCTCTATCTCTTGCAGGTGAAATCCCCGGAGGAATCGAAGAGCGAATGGGACGCCTTCAAGATCACCGGCACCATTCCGGCCGACAAAGCATTCCGTCCGCTGGCGGACGGCGGCTGCCCGCTGGTTGCCGGCGCCAAGTAACCGCACAGGTTCGTGAAGCCGTTGCTTGGCAAACGACATCGTCACATGATCGCGCCGCTGCCCATCACGATCGGCAGCGGCGTCAGCAGGAGTGTTAAGTGAATTCGACGCGGTCTACCGATCACTGGCAGGCATCCCTGCCGTCTTCCGTCCAAGCCGAGCGGCAAGGGCCGGTCGCGATCCTGCGCCTCAACCGCGCGCACAAGCGCAACGCGCTCGACGACGAAACCGTGCTCGGTATCGAAGCCTTCTTCGACAACCTGCCCGACGACGTCCTGTCGGTACTGCTGTGCGGCGATGGTGAACACTTCTCGGCAGGTCTCGATCTGAGCGAGCTTGAAGAGCGCGACATCCAACAGGGCATCGCGCATTCGCGCGTCTGGCACCGCGCCTTCGAGAAGATCCAGTACGGCCGCGTTCCGGTCGTCGCTGCGCTGCACGGCGCCGTGGTCGGTGGCGGCCTCGAGCTCGCCGCGTCGGTCCATGTGCGCGTCGCGGAGCGCTCGGCCTATTACGCGCTGCCGGAAGGCAGCCGCGGCATCTATGTCGGCGGCGGCGGCTCGGTGCGACTGCCGCGCCTTATCGGCGTCGCGCGGATGATGGACATGATGCTGACCGGCCGCACTTACTCGGCCGAAGAAGGCTTGGCGATCGGCCTCACCACCTACCTCGTTGAGACCGGCAAAGGCTTTGCCAAGGGCCTGGAACTCGCCACCCGCATCGCCTCAAACGCGCCGCTGACCAACTTCGCGGTGACGCAGGCGCTGCCACGCATCGCCGAAATGGCACCTGGTTCGGGCTTTGCCATGGAAGCGCTGATGGCCTCCATCGCGCAGGCCGATCCGATGGCGAAAGACAGGCTCAAGGCATTTCTTGAAAAGCGCGCACCGAAGGTCACGCGCTCGTGACGACCGATGCCAGGCCGCGCCTCAAGCCGGCCCGGAAATAAGCTTCTCTTGAGGCCCGCGGACGGCGCCTCGTAACGTTGCGCAAGACAACGACAACAAGATCAGGGATGAAATGCCATTGCCGAACCGCCAGGTAGAATTCACGGCCGCACCGCTCCGCGCGGTGCGCCTCGGCGCGCCTGACGCCGTCGTGGAGCGTCGGCCGGACGGAACGCTCTACGTGCGCGCCGGCAAGCCGCTCGCCGCGTATCACGACAAGATCAGTGAGCCACTGGAGCATTGGGCGAAAGCGACGCCCGATCGCGTGTTCCTCGCGCAGCGCGACAGCGAGGGACGGTGGCGCGAATTGACTTACGCGCAGGTATTCGATGCGGTGAAGCGCATCGGCGCATCGATCCTGCGGCGCGGCCTGTCGGCGGAGCGGCCGATTGCCGTGCTGTCGTCCAACTGCATCGAGCAGGCGCTGCTCGGCCTCGCCGCCATGTATGTCGGCGTGCCTTACGCGCCGATCTCGCCGGCCTATTCGCTGATGTCGAGCGACTTCGGCAAATTGCGCGCGATCCTCGATTTGCTGACGCCGGGCCTGGTCTTCGCCAACGACGGCACGGCCTTCGCCCGCGCCATCGATGCGATCGTTCCTGCCGATGTCGAAGTGGTGGTGACGCGCAATGCGCCTGCCGACCGCAAGGTCACGTTATTCGCCGAACTGATCGGCTCAGAGGACCGTGCGGGCGTTACGGCCGCGCATGATGCCGTGACGCCGGACACCATCGCCAAGTTCCTGTTCACCTCGGGCTCCACCGGCACGCCGAAAGGCGTGATCAACACGCATCGCATGATGTGTTCGAATCAGGCGATGCTCGCCGCCGGCTTCCCCTTCGTCACCGACGAGCCGCCGGTCGTGCTCGACTGGCTGCCCTGGAGTCACACGTTCGGCAGCAACCACAACTTCAACATGGTGCTCGTGAACGGCGGCTCGCTTTACATCGACGACGGCAATCCGACGCCGCCGGGCGTGCCGAAGACGGCGCGGAACCTGCGCGAGATCGCGCCGACCATCTATTTCAACGTGCCGAAGGGCTATGAAGCGCTGATCCCACACCTGCGCGCCGACGAGACGCTGCGCAATAACTTCTTCCGCCGGCTGAAGGTGCTGTTCTATGCCGGCGCCGCGCTCAACCAGATGACGCGCGACGAATTCAACAAGATTGCGATCGAGACCACCGGCGAGCGTGTCGTCTTTCTTTCTTCGCTCGGCTCGACGGAAACCGCGCCGCTTGCGTTGGCGTGCACCTGGGATTTCGAGAGCTCAGGCAATATCGGCCTGCCGGCGCCGGGCGTCGAGCTCAAGCTGGTGCCGAACGAGGGCAAGCTAGAAGCGCGGCTGCGCGGCCCGCTCATCACCCCCGGCTATTGGCGGCAGGCGCACCTGACCCGCGATGCGTTCGACGACGAAGGCTTCTACAAGATCGGCGATGCGCTCAAATTCGCCGACCCCGACGATCCGCTCAAAGGCCTGCTGTTCGACGGCCGCATCGCCGAAGATTTCAAACTGACGACCGGCACGTGGGTCAGCGTCGGCCCGCTGCGCGCGCGCTTCATCGACTTCTTCGCGCCATATGTGCGCGATGTCGTCTTCGCCGGGCAGAACCAGGACGACATCGCCGCGCTGATATTCCCGGACGTCGAAGCCTGCCGCAAGCTGGCCGGTCTCGGTCCCGACGCGACACCGGCGCAGATCGTCGCCGATGCGACCGTGCGTAAGACATTCACCGAGCGCCTCACGCAACTCGCCGCCGACAGCCCCGGCTCGTCGACCCGCGTCATGCGCGCCCTGCTGATGCCCGACCTGCCGTCGATGGACAAAGGCGAGATGACCGACAAGGGCTCGATCAACCAGCGCGCGGTGTTGAAGAACCGCGCGGCGCTGGTGGATGAGCTTTATGCGGCGCCGCTCTCGAACAAGGTCATCGGAGTCGTGCGTTGAGAACTCGCGTCCTCAGCATCCGTCCCGCCCCCCTGAGGCGGCCGCCGCAGGCGGCCCTCGAAGGGCGACGGCCGAAACATCTGGGGCCGCTCATCCTTCGAGGCTCGCGCTGCGCGCTCGCACCTCAGCATGACGGGGAGAAGTTGGCGAACGGGCAGAGGTCGGCAGCATGAGCCTGGAAGCCACCCGCGCTCCGTCCACCAAAACGGCACACCGCCCGGTCAAACTCGGCCCGCAGGACGTCACGGTCGAGCGGCGCGCCGACGGCACGCTCATCCTGCGTTCGCCACAGCCGCTCGGGCCGTATCCAAAGAAGCTGACCGAACGGCTCGAATACTGGGCCGAGCGCACGCCCGATCGCACCTTCATGGCACAGCGCAATGCCAGCGGCGGCTGGCGTACGGTGACCTATGCGCAGGCGCTCGAAAGTGCGCGCGCCATCGGTCAGGCGCTGCTTCAGCACAACCTCTCGACCGATCGTCCCATCGTCGTCCTTTCCGGCAATGACATCGAACATGCGTTGATCGGTCTTGCCGCGATCTACATCGGTGTGCCTTATGCGCCGATCTCACCGGCCTATTCGCTGGTGTCGCAGGATTTCGCCCGCCTGCGGGCGATCTTCGATTTGATCACGCCGGGCCTCGTCTACGCCGCCGACGGCCAGACATTCGCCCGCGCCATCGAGACCATTGTGCCGAGCAACGTCGCGGTCGTGGTCGGCCGCAATCCGATCGCCGGCCGCACCTCGCTGTTCCAAGATCTGCGCGCAGCGCCGGGCACCGCCGTCGATGCCGCGCATGATGCGGTCGGGCCCGACACGATCGTCAAGTTCCTGTTCACCTCCGGCTCCACCGGCATCCCGAAATGCGTGATCAACACGCAGCGCATGTGGTGCGCCAATCAGGTGATGCTGCGGCAGGGGCTCGCCTATTTCCAGGACGAGCCGCCGGTGATCGTCGATTGGGCGCCCTGGCATCACACCGCCGGCGGCAACCACGACGTCGGCCTGGTGCTGTTCAATGGTGGCACTTTTTACATCGACGAAGGCAAGCCGCTGCCCGGCGCCATCGAAGAGACCGTGCGCAATCTGCGCGAGGTGCCGTCGACCTGGTACTTCACCGTGCCGAAAGGCTACGAGGCGCTGCTGCCGCATCTGCGCGCCGACGCCGAGCTGCGCCACACCTTCTTCAGCAAGGTGAAGGTGCTGTGGTTCGCCGGCGCCGGCATTGCGCAGCACGTGTTCGACGAGATGAATGCGCTCGCCGTGCAGTCCTGCGGCGAGCAGATCATGTTCTTGACCGGGTTCGGCGCCACCGAGACAGCGCCCTGCGCGCTGGCGCGCACCTGGGCGACGGACAACGCCGCCAATATGGGCCTGCCCGCCGCCGGCATGGAGCTCAAGCTGGTGCCGTTCGAAGGCAAAATGGAAGCGCGGGTGCGCGGCCCCAACATCACGCCCGGCTATTGGCGCCAGCCGGACTTCACCAAGGCCGCCTTCGACGAGGAAGGCTTCTACCGCCTCGGCGACACCTTCAAGTTCGCCGATCCGAGCGATCCCAAACAGGGTCTTCTCTTCGACGGCCGCATCGCCGAGGACTTCAAGCTCGCGACCGGCACCTGGGTCAATGTCGGCCCTTTGCGTGCGCAGTTCGTCGACGCCTTCAAGCCTTACGTGCGCGACGTGGTCTTCGCCGGGCTCGACCGCGATCACATTGCGGCCCTGGTGTTCCCGGACGTGGAGGCCTGCCGCAAGCTGACCCATCGCGCGCCAGAAGCGCCGGCGGAGCAGATCATCCAGCACTATCTGGTGCAGCAGCACTTCACGACATTGCTGGCGCACATGGCGAAGGCGAGCACGGGCTCGTCCAACCGCGTCGCCCGCATGATCCTGCTGACCGATCCGCCGTCGATGGACAGCGGCGAGATGACCGACAAAGGCTCGATCAACCAGCGCGCCGTTCTCAAGAACCGCGCCGCCCTGGTCGAGGAACTTTACGCCGACGAGATCTCGACGCGCGTGATCCGCATTTGAGGAGTGAAAGAGAGTGACAGCGAAATCCGCCGGTATCGGCGCCACCTTCGAAGACGCCTGGCTGATCGACGGCGTGCGCACGCCCTTCGTCGATTACAACGGCCCGCTGGCTCTGGTCTCGCCGATCGATCTCGGCATCAAGGCCGCGCGCGAGGCGTTCAAGAAGTCCGGCGTGTCGCCCAAGGATGTCGGCACGGTCATCACCGGCAACATGGCGCAGGCGAGCTTCGACGCCTACATGCTGCCGCGCCACATCGGCCTCTATTCAGGCGTGCCGGTCGAGACGCCCGCGCATCTGGTACAGCGCGTCTGCGGCACCGGCATCGAGGTGATCTCGCAAGCCTCCGACGCGATCTCGCTCGGCCGCGCCGAGCTCGCGCTCTGCGTCGGCGCGGAGAGCATGAGCCGCAATCCGGTCGCCGCCTATACGCATCGCGGCGGTTTCCGTATGGGCCAGATCGAGTTCAAGGACTTCCTGTGGGAAGCGCTGCTCGATCCGGGCGTCAACTGCACCATGGGCGACACGGCGGAGAATCTGGCCAAGCAGTACCAGATCACACGGCCTGAAGTGGACGCCTATGCGTCGCGCTCGTTCGACCGGGCGCTGAAGGCGCAGGCGAGCGGCTTTTTCGACGGCGAGATCGCATCGGTCGCTACGGAGAAGTTCGAGGTCGACGGCTTCACGACACGCGGCATCCGCATCAAGGACGAAGTGAAGTCTGATACGCATGTGCGGCCGTCGCCGGTGGAGGCGCTCGCGAAGATCAAGCCGGCCTTTGGCGGCGTGCAGACCGGCGGCAACTCCTCGGCCATCGTCGACGGCGCGGCCGCCGTGCTGGTCGGCAGCAAGGACTACGCCCGCCGGCAGGGAAAGACACCGCTCGCGCGCATCGTCGCCAGCGCGGCGGTGGGCGTGCCGCCTGAGATCATGGGCATCGGTCCGGTGCCCGCGATCAAGGCCGTGGTCGAACGCGCCGGCCTCACGCTCGATGACATCGGCCGCTTCGAGATCAACGAAGCCTTCGGCGCGCAGGTGATGGCCTGCGCCCGCGCGCTGCCGATCGACGAGAACAAGCTCAACGTCAACGGCGGCGCCATCGCGCTCGGCCATCCGCTCGGGGCCACCGGCGTGCGCCTGACCTTGACCTTGGCGCGAGAGCTCAAGCGCAGCGGCCTGCGCTATGGTATCTCCTCCGCCTGCATCGGTGGCGGCCAGGGCATTGCGCTGCTGATCGAGAATCCGGACGCGGCTTGATAACCGTGCCGTTCGTCCCCGCGAAAGCGGGGACCCAGTTGGGCCGTCCAATTGGATCCCCGCTTTCGCGGGAATGAACGGAGCGTGAGGCGACTCAAAGGAACACGACTAATGGACATCAAAGGACACAGCGCGATCGTCACCGGCGGCGGCTCGGGCCTGGGCGCCGCCACGGCGCGCGCGCTCGCGGCAGCCGGCGCCAAGGTCGCGCTGCTCGACATCAACGAGCAGGCGGCCGCGCAGGTCGCCAAGGATATCGACGGCATCGCCATTGCCTGCGACGTCGCCGACAGCGCCAGCGGCGAAGCCGCAGTGAAGAAAGCCAATGACGCCATCGGCACGGCGCGCATCCTGGTCAATTGCGCCGGCGTCGGACCGGCCAAACGTATCGTCGGCAAGGATGGGCCGATGCCGCTCGCCGATTACGAGCGCGTCATCCGCATCAACCTGATCGGCACGTTCAACATGATGCGGCTCGCGGGCCACGCCATGCAGTCGCTCCCGCCGCTTGCCGACGGCGAGCGCGGCATCATTGTCTCGACCGCGTCGGTCGCCGCCTTCGAAGGCCAGGTCGGCCAAGCAGCCTATGCCTCGTCGAAGGGCGGCGTCGCCGGGCTGACGATGCCGGCCGCGCGTGAGTTCGCACAGTTCGGCATCCGCGTGATGGCGATCGCCCCCGGCATCTTCAAGACGCCGATGCTCGCCGCGCTGCCGCAGGAAACGCAGGACTCGCTGGGCGCCGCCGTGCCGTTCCCCAAGCGCCTGGGCGAACCCCGCGAGTTCGCGGCTTTGGTGCTGCACTGCGTGCACAACACCTATCTCAACGGCGAAGTGATCCGTCTCGACGGCGCGCTGCGCATGGCGCCGCGCTAAGCCCGAAATGTCGGACGACGCCGAGCGATCGTCGGGCTCTACGAGCGCAAGGCCCGCGCCTGGGTCGCGGATCGCACGGCTCAGCGCTCGTTGATGGAAAAAGGCTGGCTCGATCGCTTCCTCGCGCTCGTCCCGGCCGGCGGCACGGTGCTGGACATCGGCTGCGGCGCCGGCCAACCGATCGCCGGTTACGTCATCGGCCAAGGCTACGATGTAACCGGCATCGATTCGTCGCCGACCATGATCGCGCTTGCCCGCGGCAATTTCCCCGACCACGACTGGCTGGTTGGCGACATGCGGCATCTCGCGCTCCGCAGGCGCTTTCAGGGCGTCATCGCCTGGGACAGCTTCTTTCACCTCACCTATGACGACCAGCGGCGGATGTTCCCGATCTTCGCCGCGCACGCGCTGCCGGGCGCACCGTTGTGGTTTTCCAGCGGCCCGCGCCATGGCGAAGCCATCGGCAACCTGCATGGCGAGCCGTTGTACCACGCCAGCCTCGATCCGGACGAATACCGCTCGCTGCTCGCCGCCAACGGCTTCTCGGTCGTCGACCACGTCGCCGAAGACCCGGCCTGCGGCGGTCACACCGTCTGGCTGGCCCGCCGCGACAAAGACGGCTAAGAGGACAGCGGCCGCGACAGGAAGCTTACCCGCATGTCCTTCACCTTCAGCCGCACCGTGCGCATCGAATGGGGCGATTGCGACCCCGCCGGGATCATCTTCTACCCGCGCTATTTCGAGATCTTCGACGCCTCGACCGCCCTGGTGTTCGAAGCGGCGCTCGGCATCACCAAGTTCGAGATGTTCAAGCAGCTCGAGTTCTCCGGCTGGCCGATGGTGCGCACGCATGCGCGCTTCCACAAGCCGACCCGCTTCGGCGACGACGTTGTGGTGACAAGCACGATCACCTTCGGCCGCTCGAGCTTCGACGTCGAGCACAAGCTGACGCTGAACGGCGAATTGTGCGTGGAATGCACCGACAAGCGGGTCTGGACGCTCCGCGATGCGGAAGGCCGGCTCAAATCGTTTCCGATTCCGGCCGCCGTGCTGGAGAAGTTTCAAGAAGCCTAGCGGTCATCCCGGCCAAGCGATGCACAGCATCGCGCGAGCCGGGATCCAGTACTCCGTGTCCTCTTGAGAGGCTGCGGCGTACTGGGTCCCCGCTTTCGCGGGGACGAACGCAGTGCTTCACTCGATCTCCCCTGCGATCCGCTTCAAAATCTCCAGGAACCATTTCTTGTCGCGCAGGCCGATGATGCGGTCGAGATTGCGCTCGTGTCGGCGCGCCGCGCGCGTCATCAACGCCAAGGTCTTCTTGCCGGCGGCGGTCAACGTCAGCCGATAGGTGCGGCGGTCGTTGTCCATACGCTTGCGCTCGACCATACCGCGCCGCACCAAATCTTCGATGACCGGCGTGAGGCTCGACTTGTCGCGGCCGTTGGCCGTGCTCAGTTCGGTCTGGCTGATACCGGGATTGCGCGCGATGATCGTCAGCGTGCTGAAACGGCCGGGGCTTTCGCCTATTTCCGCCGAGCGGTGCGAAAACGCCTGAAATGTCGCTTCTTGCGCCACGCGCAGATTGAACCCGACCCAGGTTGCGAGCGGACCGAAATCGACCGGCCTTGCCGCCGCATCGCCGTTGCGCGGCGGACGTCCCGCCCCCTTGCCATTGCCTTTACGCACCGTGACCGTCACTCCCGGAACCGACGTCTTTTCTTTAAAGTTCGAGACCGCTATTAGTTTGAGATCAAACTATCCCTTTACAACCTCCCCGACATTCGGCTCAAATATCGGAAAAGTTGGCGTGAAGCCGACCGAACCGAGGGAGGAAGTCATGAAAGCCCGTTTCGCGGGATATGTCTACGCTGCCGCTTTGGCAACGGTCGTCACTTCCGGTGCGTTCGCGCAAGACAAAACATTCGAATTAAAACTATCGCACTGGGTACCGCCTTCTCATCCGCTGCAGAAGGCGCTGGAAGATTGGGGTACCTCGGTCGAGAAAGACTCGGGCGGCACGATCAAGTTCAAGGTCTATCCCGCCCAGCAGCTCGGCAAAGCCTTCGACCATTATGACATGGCGCGGGATGGCATCGCCGATCTCACGTATATCAATCCCGGTTATCAACCCGGCCGCTTTCCGATCATCGGCGCCGGCGAATTGCCGTTCCTGATCGCCAACGGCAAAGGCGGCTCGCAAGCCCTCGACGCCTGGTATCGCAAATACGCCGACCGCGAGATGAAAGACGTCAAGTTCTGCCTCGCCTTCGTCCACGATCCGGGCACGTTCCATTCGAAATCCAAGAAGATCATGGTGCCGGCCGACATCAAGGGCATGAAGATCCGCCCGGCCCACGCCACCATGGCGACCTTCGTCACGCAGCTGGGCGGCACCAATGTGCAATCGAGCGCGCCGGAAGTCCGCGACATCCTGGAGAAGGGCGTTGCCGACGCGGTCACCTTCCCCTGGGGCTCGATCCCGCTCTTCGGCATCGACAAGGTAACCAAATATCATATGGAGGTGCCACTCTACGTGACGACCTTCGCCTTCGTCTTCAACAAGGACAAATACAATCAGATGTCCGCGAGTCAGAAGAAGGTGATCGACAACCACTGCACCAACGAGTGGGCGCTGCGGGTCGCGAGCCCGTGGGCGGACTTCGAGCACAGCGGCATCGCCAAGCTCAAAGCCGAAGGCCATGACGTCTACACGATCTCGCCGGAGCAGCTCGCCGAATGGAAGAAGGCGGCCGAACCGCTGCATAAGAGCTGGGCCGATAGCGTCAAGAAGGCCGGCGGCAATCCCGACACGATCATGAACGAGCTCAAGGCCGAGCTCGTCAAGTTCAAATCGGCCTACTGATGCGCGGGCAAGCGGGTCGCGGTCCGGTCGACCGCTTCATCGATGCCATCGAAGTGGCGGCGGCGAGTTTTCTCGCCGTCGTCACACTGCTTACCTTCGTGTCGGTGCTGCTGCGCTATTTCTTCGCCTGGTCCATTCCGGATGCTTACGATTTCACCCGTCTGCTGCTCGGCATTCTGATCTTCTGGGGCATCGCCGTTGCCGGCTATCGCGGCGACCACATCACAGTCGACCTGCTCTGGAGCGCATCCCCGGCCTGGGCGCAGCGCGCGATGGACGTGTTCGCGGCCGTCGTCACGCTGATCGCGATGATCGCCCTGACATGGATGTTCGCGGTCAAAGTCATCGGCACACGCGCCGACAATGTCGGCACTTTCGATCTGCGGCAGCCGGTCTGGATCTACTACCTGATCGCCTGGATCGGGCTCGCCTCGTCGGTCGTTCTGCTTATCGCGCGCACGATAAGGCTGATTTTCTGGCCGGAGATACTGGCCCGCCCCGACGAAATCCATTCAGTCGAGTAGGCCGGTTATGAGCACCGACGCGGTCGCCGCCATTGGCTTTGTCTCCCTCTTCGCGCTCATGATGTTGCGGGTGCCGGTCGGCATCGCCATGGGCACCGTCGGCGTTCTCGGCTTCGGCTACATGGTCGGCGATATGGGGCCGGCCCTGCGCCTCCTGGCGCAGTCGCCGATCCGCACCGCCACGGACGCCGAATTCGCCGTCATCCCGCTGTTCCTGCTGATGGGCGCTTTCGCCTCGTCCTCCGGCATGAGCCGCGAGCTGTTCCGCGCCTCGAACACCTTCCTCGGCCATCTACGCGGCGGCCTTGGCATCGCCACCATCGCGGCCTGCGGCGGCTTCGCCGCCATCTGCGGTTCATCCGTTGCCACCGCGGCCACCTTCTCGAAGGTCGCCTATCCCGAGATGCGGCAATATGGCTATCCGCAGAGCTTCGCCACGGGCGTGATCGCGGCGGGCGGCTCGCTCGGCATCATGATCCCGCCGTCGACGGTGTTCGCGGTCTACGGCCTCATCACCGAGCAGGATATCGGCAAGCTGTTCATCGCCGGCGTCGTGCCGGGCATCCTGGCGGTGGGAATGTACATTCTCACCATCAACATCATCGCCGTCGTCCGCCCAGGCTATTTGCCGAAGACGCCGCGGCATAGCTGGGCCGAGCGTTTCGCCGCCTTGCGCGACATCTGGGCGGTGGTGCTGCTGTTCGCCTTCATCATCGGCGGCCTTTATGCCGGTATGTTCACCGCCACCGAGGCGGCCGGCATGGGCGCCGCCGGCGCTTTCATCATCGCCGTGCTGCGCCGCAAGCTGTCGCGCCAAGAGTTCATGCGCAGCCTGATCGAGTCGCTGCGCACAAGCGCCTCGGTGTTCACGATCCTCATCGGCGCACTGATCTTCGGCTACTTCCTTACCATCACGCAGACGCCGCAGAAGATCACCGAGATCCTGACCGGCCTCGGCCTCGGGCCGTACGGCGTCCTGGTCCTGATCATGCTGATGTATCTGGTGCTCGGCTGCATCATGGATGCCATGGCGATGATCATCCTGACGATCCCGATCGTCTTTCCGGTGATCAAGGCGCTCGGCTTCGACCCGATCTGGTTCGGCGTCATCATTGTGATGACGGTGGAACTCGGCCTCATTCATCCGCCGGTCGGCATGAACGTCTTCGTGATCAAGAGCGTGGTCAAGGACGTGAAACTATCGACCATCTTCTACGGTGTGATGCCGTTCGTGCTGACAGACATTCTACGGCTGGCGATCCTGATCGCGTTTCCGATCCTCGCGACGTGGCTGCCGTCGCACATGTAGGGCCCTGCCCACGAGACACCCGCGTCAACCGCAAACGCCGGAACATTGTGCCGCCTTTCTCTGCTGGGACATCTGAGATAGTTGAAGCCCCAACCATTCCGCGCAATCAAGGAAGTCACCACGTGTACACAGCCGGAACCGCATTCCTCGAGGCATTGAAGGAGGCCGGCGTCTCCTATGTCTTCGCCAATCTCGGGAGCGATCATCCGGCCATCGTCGAATCGATCGCGGAAGGCCAAGCCAGCGGCCGCGGCTTTCCGTCGCTGCTCACCTGTCCCAACGAGATGGTCGCCTTGAGCGCGGCCCACGGCTTTGCCCAAGTGAGCGGCCAGGCGCAGGCGGTCATCGTCCATGTCGAATGCGGCACGCAGGCGCTCGGCGGCGCCGTGCACAATGCGCTGCGCGGCCGCGTGCCGGTGCTGATCTTCGCCGGCGCCACGCCCTATACGCAGGAAGGTGAACTGAAAGGGTCGCGCAACGAATGGATCCAATGGATCCAGGATATCGCGGATCAGCGCGGCATCATGCGCAACTACGTCAAGTTCGACTACGAATTCCGTACCGGCCGCAACGTCAAGCAGGTCGTGCACCGCGCCATGCAGCTCGCCAAGAGCGATCCGATGGGTCCGGTCTATCTCGTCGGCGCGCGCGAGGTGATGGAAGAAGATGCGACGCCCGTCGCCATCGACGTGACGCAATGGCCGCCGATCGCGCCCTTGCCGATCCGCGAGGAGGATGCACGAGCCATCGCCGATGCGCTCGCCCGCGCAAGACGGCCCCTGGTGGTCACGAGCTATCTCGGCCGCAATCCGGCGGCGGTCGCCGGACTCACGCAATTATGCCGCCGGCTCGGCATCGCCGTATTGGAGCAGTCGCCGACCAACGTGAACTTCCCACCCGACGACCCGCTCTATATGGGCAACCGCTGGAGCGAGCCGTACCAGGAGCCGGTGCTGGCGGAGGCCGACGTCGTGCTGGTCATCGACAGCGATGCCCCCTGGATTCCGTCGACCAGCAAGCCGAATGACAACGCCGCGATATTCCACATCGACGTCGATCCGCTGAAAGACGACATTCCGCTCTGGTACATCAAGGCACAACGCGTGCTGCGGGCCGACGCTGCCACCGCGCTCATGCAAATCAATACCGCGCTCGACCATATGAAACCGGACACCGCGGCGGTGCAGGAACGGACGGCGCATTACGGCAAACTGCATCGGCAGCGGGCGCAAGAACTGGAGCGCCGCGAACAGCCAGGCTCGGTGCTCACCGGTGAATATTTCACCGCCTGTCTGCGCAAATATGTCGACGACGACACCATCGTATTGAGCGAGACCATCACCAACTACCCGACCATCGCCAATCACCTGCGGCCGTCGCGGCCGGGGACGTTCTTTCTGAGCGGCGGCTCGTCCCTCGGCTGGAACGGCGGCGCCGCGATCGGCGCCAAACTCGCCGCGCCCGATAAGACTGTCATCAACCTGACAGGCGACGGCTCCTATATGTTTTCGGTGCCATCGTCCGTGCATTGGATGGCGCGCAAATACGGCACGCCATTTTTGCAGGTCGTGTACAACAACGGCGGCTGGCGCTCACCGAAGATGTCGGCGCTGGCCGTGCATCCCAAAGGCTATGCGAGCCGCGCCAATGCGATCGGCGTCGAGTTCGATCCGGAGCCCGATCACGGCGGCATCGCCGCCGCGGCCGGCGGCGCCTACGCCCGCAAGGTCGAGAAACCGGAGGACGTCGACGCCGCCATTGCCGAAGCACTCCGCGTCGTACGCGAGGAAAAGCGTTGCGCGGTGCTCGACGTAAAAATTCCGCATTTGTGAAGCGACCCGGCCTAACGATGTATCTCGCGCATATGTTCTCTGCGCGTAGCGACATGCGTTCTGCGCCGTTGTAAGCCCTTCCGCCGTCGGTTAAAACGCGCGCAAATAAAAACGCGCCTGCGTCGCAGGCCGTCACCGAAGGGAAGAAACACATGACTGCTGCGCCCACTCCACGGCCCACGATTGCGGGCGAGGCTTTCCTCCGGGCGTTGGCCGATCACGGCATTGACTATTTTTTCGCCAATCCCGGGACGGACTTCCCGCCCATCGTCGAGGCGTTCGACCGCGCCAAAAAGACGAACGCCAAGGTTCCTAAACCGGTGCTGGTGCCGCACGAGAATCTCGCGGTGGCGATGGCCCACGGGGCCTATTTGATGAACGGCCGGCCGCAGGCCGTCATGGTGCACGTCAACGTCGGTACCGCCAACACGATCAACAACGTGACCAATCTCTACCGCGACCGCATCCCGCTGGTGCTCGCGGCCGGCCGCACGCCGATCACCGAGAAGGGTCAATTCGGCTCGCGCTCGCGCCCGATCCATTGGGCGCAGGAAATGTTCGATCAGGCCGGCATGCTGCGCGAAGTGGTGAAGTGGGATTACGAGCTGCGCATGCCCGGCCAGGTCGGCGACGTGGTGGCGCGCGCCGTCGAGGTTTCGATGGCGCATCCACGCGGCCCGACTTATCTCGTGCTGCCGCGCGAGCCGCTGTCGGCGCCGATGCCGGAGCCGCTCGGCCCGATGAAGCCGCGCGCGCAGGCCGCGGCGACGTATCCCGATCCGCAAGCGATCGCCACGCTCGCCGAATGGATCGCGAGTGCCGAACGGCCGCTGATCATCACCTCCAATTTGCCGGCCGATGCCGTCGCACCGTTGTCACAACTGGCCGAGCGCTGCGCCATACCGGTCATCACGCAGAACCCGCGCAGCGTCTGCCTACCCTCGAGCCATCCGATGCACTTCGGCTACGAAACAGGCACGCTGCTCACCGAAGCCGATCTCGTCATCGCGCTCGACTCCGACGTGCCGTGGATGCCGCACCTGCAACAGCCGCAGGCTGGCGCGCGCATCGCCCATATCGGCGAGGATCCGTTCTTCGTGCGCTATCCGATGCGCTCGTTCCCGAGCGACGTCACTATCCAGGCCGGCGTGGTGAACGCCCTCGCGGCACTGAACGAAGCGGTAGGACAAAAGCTGCCAACGGCCGATGCACGCATCGGCGCGCGCCGTACGCGCCTCGCCGAGCGCATGCGCAATCGGCAAGCGCAACTGAAGAAGGACTCGGCGCCGGGCGAACGGATCTCGCCCGCTTATCTGTCGCGCGCCATCGGCGAGGCGGTCGGCGACGACGCCGTCATCTTCAACGAATATCCGCTGCGCGCCGATCACTGCCCGCGCGAAAAGCCGGACACCTTGTTCGCGCTTGGTCCGGCAGGCGGCCTCGGCTGGGGCCTGGGCGCCGCGCTCGGCGCCAAACTCGCCGCGCCGGATAAGCTCATCGTCGCGACCTTGGGCGACGGCGCCTACATGTTCTCCAATCCGATGGTTGGGCATTGGGTGTCGGCCGCGCACAATCTGCCGATCCTCACCATCGTCTTCAACAACAGCCGCTACGGCGCGGTCCGCAACTCGACCATGTCGATGTTCAAGGACAGCGTCGCCGGCGAATACGACTGCAACACCTTGGCGGACCTCAACCCCTCGCCGCCCTTCGACGAGATGGCGAAGGCGCAAGGCGCCTATACGCAACGCGTTGAGAAGCCGGCCGATTTGCCGGAGGCTCTGGCACGCGCCCGCCATGCCGTCGAGGTCGAGAAGCGGCAGGCCCTTCTCAACGTCATCACGCCTTACTAGAACATCGCGACACCAAGAACCCGCCAGGAGTAACGCATGCGCGTCGACGCTTATACTCACTTCATGCCGAGCCGGATGTTCAAGAAGCTGGTCGATTCCGGCTATCCCGACATCGGCAAGCGCATGCGCGAAGTGCCGTGCATCCATGACCTCGACGAACGCCGCCGCGTCGTCGATTCGTTCAAGGATTACGCGCAGATCCTGTCCTATCCGATGCCGCCGCTGGAAATGCTGGCCAAGGGCGACGGCGCGCAGGTTCAGGCCGATGCCAAGCTGATCAACGACGAGTTCGCGGAAATCTGCGCCAAGCACAGCGACCACTTCCCCGGCTGGGTCGCGCAAGGCGCCCTCGGCTCGGCCGACGCCGGCGTCGCGGAAGCCGAACGCGCCATCAAGAACGGCGCCCTCGGCGTGCAGATCTACACCAACGTCGCCGGCAAGCCGCTCGACGACCCGGCCTTCGAGCCCTTCTTCGCGGCCATGGAAAAGATGGACAAGCCGATCTGGCTGCATCCGGCGCGCGGCGCGGCGTTCGCCGACTATGCCAGCGAGAAGAAGTCGAAGTTCGAGATCTGGTGGGCCTTCGGCTGGTCCTACGAGACCGGCGCCGCCATGGCGCGCCTCGTGTTCTCGCGCATCATGGACAAGTATCCGAAACTCAAGATCATCACCCACCATTTCGGCGGCATCGTGCCGATGCTGGAAGGCCGCATCGGCCCCGGCTGGGATCAGCTCGGTGCGCGTACGTCGGATGAAGATCTCACGGTGCTCTTGAAGGAACTCAAGAAGCGCCCGCTCGACTACTTCAAGCACACCTTCTACGCCGACACGGCCACGTTCTCGGCCAAGCCGGCGCTCGACGCGGGCTTCGCCTTCTACGATCTCGACAAGATCGTGTTCGCGTCGGATTGCCCGTTCGATCCGGAGAAGGGCACGATGTATACGCGCGATGCGCTGCGCTTCATCGAGGAACGCGACATGCCGAAGGCCGAGAAGGACATGGTCTGGCACGGCAACCTCGAGCGCATCACCGGCGTGACGTTCAAGAAGTAGAAGCCCCGCCGCGATTCTGGCGTCATGGCCGGGCTTGTCCCGGCCATCCACGTCTTGAAGCCCCCCGGCGAGTAAGAAAGACGTGGATGCCCGGCATAAAGCCGGGCATGACGGGCGCAAAAATCCGGCACGGCATGAAATCCTGCCGGGTATCTGCTAACGTCCGCGCCCATGGCGCTGACCAACCCCATCGGCCTTGAAGAGCCTGACGAGACCCCGCCCGCCGCACAGCCTGCGCCGGAGACGACGGGCCACGTCACGCCGGTGATGGCGCAGTTCATCGAGATCAAGGCCGCCAATCCGGATTGCCTGCTGTTCTACCGGATGGGCGACTTCTACGAGTTGTTCTTCGAGGACGCCGAGATCGCGGCGCGCGCGCTCGGCATCGTGCTGACCAAGCGCGGCAAGCATCACGGCCAGGACATCCCCATGTGCGGGGTGCCGATCCACCGCTCCGACGAATATCTGCACCGGTTGATCGCGCTCGGCCATCGCGTCGCGGTGTGCGAGCAGCTCGAGGATCCGGCCGAAGCCAAGAAGCGCGGTTCCAAAAGCGTGGTGAAGCGCGACGTCGTGCGGCTCGTCACACCCGGCACGCTTACGGAAGACTCGCTGCTCGACGCCCGCCGCAACAACTACCTGCTCGCGGTCGCGCGCGCGCGGCTGTCGTCGGTCGGCGAAGAGGCGCGCTTCGCGCTGGCCTGGATCGACATCTCCACCGGCGAGTTCCGCATCACCGAGACGACGCGCGCCGCGCTCGCTGCCGAGATCGCGCGGCTGGAGCCGGGCGAGATCCTCGTCTCCGACGCCCTCTACGGCGATGCCGATCTGGTGCCTTATTGGCGTTCGCTGCCGGCGGTGACGCCGCTGACGCGCGACGTTTTCGACTCGGCGACCGCCGAACGGCGCCTGACCACCTTCTTCGCCGTCGCCGCCAGCGATGCTTTCGGCGCGCTGACCCGTCTCGAACTCACCGCCGCCGCCGCCTGCGTCACCTATGTCGAGCGCACGCAGCTCGGTCAGCGTCCGCCGCTGTCGCCGCCGATGCGCGAAAGCGCCGGCGCCAGCATGGCGATCGACCAGGCGACGCGCGGCAATCTCGAATTGACGCGCACGCTCGGCGGCGAGCGGCGCGGCTCGCTGCTCGACGCCATCGACCGCACCGTCACCTCGGCCGGCTCGCGCCTCCTCGCGCAGCGTCTGTCCGCGCCGCTGACCGCATCGGCCGAGATCGATCGCCGGCTCGACGCGGTCGCGGCCTTGGTCGGCGACCTCGCCGTGCGCGCCGACCTGCGGTCACGTTTGCAGACGGCGCCGGACCTGGCCCGGGCACTGTCGCGTCTCGCGCTCGGCCGCGGCGGTCCGCGCGACCTCTCCGCCATCCGCGACGGCATTCAGGCCGCCGCCGACCTCACGCGCGCGCTCGACGCACTCAAGGAGACGCCGGCCGAGATCGCCGACGCGATCAAGTCGTGCCATCGCCCGAGCCGCGCGCTCGCCAACGAACTCGCCCGCGCGCTCGGCGACGAGCTGCCGCTGATCAAGCGCGACGGCGGCTTCGTGCGCGAAGGCTACGACGCCGCGCTCGACGAACTCCGCGCGCTGCGCGACGAGTCGCGGCGCGTGATCGCGGCCTTGCAGGCGCGCTATGCCGACGAGACCGGCATCAAGGCGCTCAAGATCCGGCACAACAATGTGCTCGGCTATTTCGTCGAGGTGACCGCGCAAAACGGCGACAAGCTGATGGCGCCGCCGCTCAACGCGACGTTCATCCATCGTCAAACGCTGGCCGGCCAAGTGCGCTTCACCACCACCGAGCTCGGCGAGCTGGAGGCCAAGATCGCCAGCGCCGCCGACCGCGCGCTCGGTCTCGAACTCGACATCTTCGAACGGCTCTGCGCCGCGGTGATTGCCGAAGGCGACGCCATCAAGGACTGCGCCGAAGCATTGGCGCGGCTCGATGTCGCCGGCGCGCTGGCGCAGCTCGCCGCCGAACGCGATTACGCGCGGCCCGATATCGACGACAGCCACGCCTTCACCATCGAAGGCGGCCGCCATCCTGTGGTCGAGCAGGCGCTCGCGCGCGATGGCACGCCGTTCGTCGCCAACGATTGCGATCTGTCGCCACCCGAGGAAGGCGAGGCCGGCCGCATCTGGCTTATCACCGGCCCCAACATGGCCGGCAAGTCGACCTTCCTGCGTCAGAACGCGCTGATCGCGATCCTCGCGCAGATGGGCTCGTTCGTGCCGGCAAGGCATGCGCATATCGGCGTCGTCGATCGGCTGTTTTCGCGCGTTGGCGCTGCCGACGATCTCGCACGCGGCCGCTCGACCTTCATGGTCGAGATGGTGGAGACGGCCGCCATTCTCAATCAGGCCGGCCCGCGCGCGCTGGTGATCCTCGACGAGATCGGCCGCGGCACCGCAACCTTCGACGGCCTGTCCATCGCCTGGGCCACGGTCGAACACCTGCACGACATCAACAAATGCCGCGGGCTGTTCGCGACCCACTACCACGAGCTGACGGCGCTTTCGGCCCGGCTGCCGCGTCTGCATAACGCGACGGTGAAGGTGAAGGAATGGAAGGGCGACGTCGTCTTCCTGCATGAGGTCACGGCCGGCGCCGCCGATCGCTCCTACGGCATCCAGGTGGCCAAGCTCGCCGGCCTGCCCGCGCCGGTGATCGAGCGCGCCAAGCTGGTGCTGGCCAAGCTCGAACAGGAAGACCGCGCCGCGCCGAAGGGTTTCGAAGACCTGCCGTTGTTCGCGACGCCCTACAAGGCCGCGCAGCCGGCGGCCGATGGCGCCCACGATGGGCTGCTCAAGACGCTCGCTGCGCTCAATCCCGACGACATGTCGCCGCGCGAGGCGATGGAAGCGCTCTATGCGCTCAAGGCCAAGCTGGCCGGAGCGGACGTGAATTAATCGTCTAGCGGCGGCGCTGACGAACCAGCCACAACATCACGTTCCAGCCGAGACCGACGCAAAGGCCAAGGCCGTACGCCCACCAGACACCGGCCGGTTCCGCCAACAGATACACCGTCAGAAGCCCGAGCCCGAGACCGATCAGCGGCACCTGCACATGCGCGGCGACGCTTGCGGCGATCGGGCCGCCGACCCGCGTATGCAGGATGATAAAGAACGACCCCATCGCGACGGGGAAGAAAACAAAGATGCCCGAGACGAAGCTGCCGATTGACGCAGCGGCGGCGGTAACGGTGATGACGCAGACGGTGACGACGATGGCGCGGCCCGCGAGATCCTTGGCCGTCAGGCTGATCCGCTTGGCGGTGCCGACGACACGGAAGTGCCTGCCGGCGATGATCGTCAACGGAAACACGATGGCACTCAGCAGAACCGCACGCGCCATGGTCCAGTCGACGAAGCGCGCCGCATAGACGGCAAGAAACCACACGCCATAGGCAGAGCCCAGGCTCACCGCCAGGCTGTTGCGCTGCGCAAGCGCCGCGTAGACCAGCGCGAACACCGCACAGACCGCATTCGCCACCACGCTTCCGATCATACTCTGCGCAACGAAGGAAGGTGGATGCTCCAGTGCCAGAATGATCAGGGCCGCGCCGCCGGCCGTCGGCAATGACGCAATGAGCGAGCCGATGAAAGGACCGCTGCGTTCGACGACGACGGAGGCTGCCACCACGATGGCGGCGGTCAGCAGGACCTTGAGCAGCAGGGGAACGAGTAAAGCCGTCACACCGGAATTCCATGCCGGCGCGCGAGCAGCACCAGAAGACTCCAAGCCACCGACGCGCAGAGCGCGAGCGAAAGCCCGATCGCCGAGCCGAGCGGCACCGCGGTGAGGTGCAGCGTGATGCAAGCGAAAGCAAACCCGACCAGACCGAGCACCGCATTCGCCATCACCGCCGCCGTCGGCTTGCCGCCGACGCGCGGATGCAGGATCAAGATGACGCTGATTAGGATGATCGGAAAAATCGCAATGATGCCGCTGCCGGAGGGGCCGATGTGGAAGCTCAGCGTGACGGTGATGCCGACCAGCGCGGCCACCAGACTCGCCCGCAACACCAAGTCGTACCAGCGGCGGTACAGTAACGGGATTTTCACGTTGCGCAGCGGCCTTGCCAAAGTGATGCAGACCGCGAGCACGACGACGTTGAGAATGATCGCCGTCGTCAGGGTCCACGGCACGGTGTAGATCGCCAGCGCGAAGGCGAACCAGGCCACGAGCGCCAGCGACAGACTGATGGCGAGCGAACGCGTCTGCGCCAGTAATGCGTAGATCAGCGCAAATGACACGTTGACGGCGTTGACCGCCAGACTGGTTATGGCGCTGGCGGCGATGAAATCGGCGTCATGGTCCATCGCCAGGAACACATAGACCGGCCCACCGCCGAGCGGCAAAGTCGCCACCAACCCGCCGACCAGCGGCCCCGCGCGCTCGGCCGTCACCGTGGCCGCGAGCACGAACACCGCGGTGACCGCCATCCGCAGGATGAGAATGAAGCCAAAGGGAAGGTCGAGGGGCATTCCTGCTCGCGTATAAAGAAGAGTTGCTTCGTCCCGGCCGAGCGCTTGCGAGGGCCGGGACCCATACGCCGCAGTCTATCGAGAGGACACGGCGTGTGGGTCCCCGCCTTCGCGGGGACGACAAACGCCGGAGCTTACGCCGGCGTCAGCACGACACGGCCGACAATTTTGCCCGCACGCAGGTCGGACATCACCGTGTTGACATCGTCGAGCGGTCGCGTCGCCACCGGCACGTCCGGCAGGCCGGTGCGGCGGACGAGCTCCATCAGCTCGCGCATCTCGTGCAGGCTGCCGACATAAGAGCCTTGGATGGTCAAAGCCCGCATCGGAATCGGCGGCAGCGACACGGTGAGGTCGCCGCCGTACAAGCCGACGATGACATACTTGCCGCCCTTGATCAGACTGTCGTAGCCGACGCGCGCGCTCTGCGACGAGCCGACGAGATCGACCACCCCCCACGCGCCGCCTTTGGTGAGATCGATGATCTGCTGCGACGCATCCGGCGCGCCGCCATCGATCACATGCGCGGCGCCGGCTTTCTTGGCGGCGGCGCGTTTGACCGGATCGATATCGACGACGATCGCGCTATGCCCGCCCATCTTCTGATGCAGGGCCAGGCACATCAATCCGAGGCCACCGGCGCCGATGATCACCGTCGGCTCTTCTTTCAGCGTCGGCACCTTCTTCAAGGCGCCGAAGGTGGTGACGCCCGAGCAGGCGAGCGGCGCCACCCGCGCGGGATCGAGGTCGCCAATATCGAACAGATAGCGCGGATGCGGCACCATCACGTAGTCGGCGTAGCCGCCGTCCGAAAACACGCCGAGGCTCTTCATGGCGCGGCAGAGATTGTCCTCGCCGCGCAGGCACACGGCGCAGGTGCCGCAGCCGATCCATGGATCGGCCAGCACGCGGTCGCCCACCTTCACGCCCTTGGCCTCGGGGCCGACCGCAACCACCTCGCCCACATTCTCGTGACCGAGGGTCACGGGCAGCTTCATGCCGCGGTCCTGCAGGCTCAGCCTTTTGCCGCCACCGAGATCGAACCAGCCGTCCGCCAGGTGCAAATCGCTGTGGCAGACACCCGCCGCCAGCACCTTGAGCAGAACCTCAGACCCCTTTGGCGCCGGCGTCGGCTGCTCGTTGAGTTTCAGCGGCTCGCCGCACACGCAGACTTGGAACATGCGCATTGTCGTTTCGCTCCCAGCTCTCTCGTTACGGGCAGGATAGCCCGATACCCGCCGCTGTCACCACGGCCCCGAGCAAGACAGCAATGCCCGGATTTCGTCGTATATGCGCCCAAAATCCCCTTCGCATGTGCACAAACCGCCCAAAATTTGTGCCCGGAATCCTGCAATCTGGCGGTCTCGCAACTATCTTTCTTAGCAATCGATGACGTAAGACATCGCTTCCGCTGCTCTGGTTGATGACATGGCCTCCCTAGCCCTCGAACGTGATGCCCGCCCCACCCTTGAGCCCACCGCCAAGGATCTCGGCGACCTGATCGATTCGACCGCGCTGATGGCCGACCTCGAGGCGCTGGCGGCTGCGCATACGGGCGGCGAGCGCGAGTTGCGAACGGTGCTGGCGCAGCGCCTGAAGGCTGCCCTTGTCGCCGGCAAGGCCAAGGCCGAGCAGCTCCTGCTCAAGGACCGCCGCGGCCGCCATTGCGCGGCGCGCATCTGCCACATGCAGGATGAGATCATCCGCATCCTGTTCGAATTCACGCGCAAGCATCTCTACCCGTCGCAGAACCCGTCCGAAGCCGAGCGCATGGCGATTATCGCCACCGGCGGCTATGGCCGCGGCCTGCTCGCGCCGGGATCCGACATCGATCTGTTGTTCGTGTTGCCCTACAAGCAGACCGCCTGGGGCGAGTCGGTCGCCGAGGCGATCCTCTATTGCCTGTGGGACACCGGCCTGAAGGTCGGCCACGCCACACGCTCGATTGACGAGTGCATCCGCCAGTCGAAGGCGGACATGACCATCCGCACCGCCATTCTCGAAGCACGCTTCCTGCTCGGCGACCGGCCTTTGTTCGACGAGATGGTGACCCGCTTCGACAACGAGGTGGTGCGCAACACCGCGGCCGAATTCGTTGCCGCCAAGCTCGCCGAGCGCGAGGAACGTCATCGCCGTGCCGGCCAGTCACGTTATCTCGTCGAGCCGAACGTGAAGGACGGCAAAGGCGGCCTGCGCGACCTGCATACCTTGTTCTGGATCGCGAAGTACGTTTATCGCGTGCACGAGCCCGAAGAGCTGATCGAGCGCGGCGTCTTCGACAAGCAGGAATATCAGCTCTTCCAGCGCTGCGAAGATTTCCTATGGTCGGTGCGTTGCCATCTGCATTTCGTCACCGGCCGCCCGGAAGAGCGCTTGTCCTTCGATATCCAGCGCGAGATCGCGCAACGCCTCGGCTACACCGAGCATCCGGGTCAGCAGGATGTCGAGCGCTTCATGAAGCACTACTTCCTGATCGCCAAGGACGTCGGCGATCTGACCGCGATCGTGTGCGCCGAGCTCGAGGACAGCCACGCCAAGAGCACGCCGGTCCTGAGCCGCATGATGGCGCGCCTGCGGCCGGTCCGCCGCCACGAGATCTCCGGCACCAAGGACTTCATCGCCGAGCACAACCGTATTCTCTGCGCCAAGGCCAATGTCTTCGAGCGCGATCCGGTCAATCTGATCCGGATCTTCCATCTGGCGCAGAAGCATAATCTCGCCTTCCATCCGGACGCGATGCGCGCGATCACGCGCTCGCTCAAGCTCATCGGCGCGGATCTGCGCGACAACGAGGAGGCCAACCAGCTCTTCCTCGAAATCCTGACATCGAAGAACGATCCCGAGACCGTGCTGCGGCGCATGAACGAAGCGGGCGTGCTCGGCCGCTTCGTGCCGGCCTTCGGCAAGGTCGTCGCCATGATGCAGTTCAACATGTATCACCACTACACGGTGGACGAGCACCTGTTGCGTTGCATCGGCGTGCTGGCGGAGATGGATCGCGGCGCGGGCACCGACACGCCGCTGTCGAACGAGCTCATCCATAAGATCCGGCCGGAGAACCGTGCCGTCCTCTACGTCGCGCTGTTCCTCCACGACATCGCCAAGGGGCGGCCCGAGGATCACTCGATCGCCGGCGCGCGCATCGCGCGGCGCTTCTGTCCGCGGCTCGGCCTGTCGGCTGCCGACACCGAGACGGTCGCTTGGCTGGTCGAGAACCACCTCGTGATGTCGAGCGTCGCGCAGTCGCGCGATCTGTCGGACCGCAAGACCATCGAGAATTTCGCTGCCGTGGTGCAGACCGCGGAGCGCCTGAAGCTACTCACCATCCTGACCACCGCCGACATCAAGGCCGTTGGCCCCGGCGTCTGGAACGGCTGGAAGGCGCAGCTCATCCGCACGCTCTATTACGAAACCGAGCCGGTGCTCACCGGCGGCTTCTCGGAAGTCAATCGCGCCCAGCGCGTCGAGATGGCGCAGACGGAATTCCGCGAGGCGATGAAGGATTGGCGCCCCGAGCGGCTCGAGGCCTATATCGCCAAGCACTATCCGGCCTATTGGCTCAAGGTCGACCTGCCGCACAAGATCGAGCATGCGCGCTTCGTGCAGTCGACCGAGGAGGCTGCCAAGACGCTCGCGACGATGGTCGGTTTCGACAATACGCGCGCGGTGACCGAGCTGACCGTTTTCGCGCCCGACCACCCGTGGCTGCTGTCGATCATCGCCGGCGCCTGCGCCATGGCCGGCGCCAACATCGTCGACGCCCAGATCTACACCACCACCGACGGCCGCGCGCTCGACACCATCGCGCTGTCGCGCGAGTTCGAGCGCGAGGACGACGAGGAACGGCGCGCGACGCGCATCGCCGATTCGATCGAGAAGGCGCTGCGCGGCGAATTGCGGCTGCCCGATCTCGTCAGCAAGCGCGCCGCCTCGAAGGGCCGCATCAAGGCCTTTGCCGTCGAGCCGAACGTCACCATCAACAACCAGTGGTCGCACCGCTACACGATGGTGGAAGTCACCGGGCTCGACCGGCCCGGTCTGCTCTATGAGCTGACCGCGACCTTATCGAAGCTCAACCTCAACATTGGTTCCGCCCACGTCGCCACTTTCGGCGAACGCGCGGTCGACGTGTTCTACGTCACCGATCTGATGGGCGCGCAGATCACCTCGCCGACGCGCCAGGCCGCCATCAAGCGCGCGCTGATCGCGCTGTTCGCCGGCGAAGGCAAGGCCGGCGCCGCTTAATGCGGTCCCTAACGGACTGAATTCAAAAGATAAATTTACGGCTGACGACGGCGTGATGGAACTCGGCCAAATGGGTCGCGTTTCCTTCCCGCACTCACAGTCGCCCGCAGTTCGTGCGCGGCGACTTCACTGTCAGCACAGGACTTTGCGGGACGTCACCATGGACGCCACGTTCGTACAATTGCCGCGCGCGAGTACCGGTATCTCGGGATTGGACGACATCCTGGGTGGCGGCTGGGCGCGTAGCCGGTTGCACCTCCTCGAAGGTGCCCCCGGCACCGGCAAGACGACCATCGCCCTGCAATTCCTGCTGGCGGGAGCGCAGGCTGGCGAAACCGGAATCTATATCAGTTTGGCGGAAACCGAACGCGAGTTGCGCGACGGCGCGCAATCGCATGGCTGGACGCTCAATGACAAGATCGAAGTGTTCGAACTCGTGCCGCCGGAAAGCGTGCTCGACCCCGCGCAGCATCAGAGTTTGCTGTACTCGTCCGATCTGGAGTTGGGCGAGGCGGTCACGCGCATTTTTGACGCCATCGAACGACTGAAGCCGCAGCGCATCGTCATCGACAGTCTGTCGGAGATCAGGCTGCTCGCGCAGAGCTCGCTGCGTTATCGGCGGCAAATCCTCGCGCTCAAGCATTACTTCGCGAAACACAACTCGACCGTGATCATGCTCGACGACCTGACGGGCGAGACTGTCGACCGGGCCGTGCACAGCATCGCGCATAGCGTGGTGCAGCTCGATCAATTGGCGCCGGTCTACGGCGCCGAACGTCGACGCATGCGCGTCGCCAAATGTCGCGGCCAGTCTTTCCGCGGCGGCTACCATGACTTCACCATTGCCGAAGAGGGCGTGCTCATTTTCCCGCGGCTGGTGGCCGCCGAACAACGCAAAGGCCACTCCGGCAAAACGCTCCTCAGTGGCGTCCCCGAACTCGACAGCCTGCTCGGCGGCGGCGTCCCCGTGGGCTCGAGCACGCTCATCATGGGGCCGTCGGGCACCGGCAAGACCCTTCTCACGCTGCAATTCCTTAAGGCCGCGGTCCAGCGCGGCGAACGCGCGGCATTGTTCGTCTTCGACGAAGAACTCGGGCTTCTGTTCTCGCGCGCCAAAAGCATGGACATCGACCTGGGCGCGATGCGCGATGCCGGCGCGCTCCACGTTGCGCAGATGGACGCCGCCGAACTTTCGCCAGGCGAGTTCTCCCATCGCGTGCGGGCCGCGATGGACAGAGATAAAATCGGCACGGTCGCCATCGACAGCCTCAACGGCTATCAGGCCGCCATGCCGGAAGAGCAGTTCCTCACATTGCATGTTCACGAACTGCTGCAGTACCTGAACCGGCGCGGCGCCACGACCTTCCTCACGCTGGCGCAGTCCGGCATGGTCGGTGAAATGAAGGCGCCGGTCGACCTGACGTATCTCGCCGACAGCGTGATCATGCTCCGCTATTTCGAGGCGCTCGGACGGGTCCGCCGCGCGATATCCGTGGTGAAAAAACGCGGCGGCGCCCATGAGGACACGATCCGCGAGTTCGCCATCAACGGCAACGGGCTGGTCATGGGCGAGCCGTTGCACCAGTTCCAGGGCGTTCTGCGTGGTGTGCCAACCTTCGTCGGACAGGCCGAAAAGCTCATAACCACAACGTGAGCGAGTGGTCCGCCATGCAGGTGAACGTCAAAACGGCAACATCCCTCGCCACCGCCACCGAGCGGGTCTTGGTGCTCGCGCCCAGTGGCCGCGACGCCGGCGTCGCGCGCGACATTCTCGAGGATGCGGGCATCGCCGTCGAAATCTGCCGCGATCTCGAGGCCCTTCTGGCCCGACTCGATGAGGGCGCCGAGGCCGCCGTCGTCACCGAGGAAGTGCTTCGCGGCGATGCGCGCGGCCTCATACGCTGGGTTTCCGAGCAGCCGGCCTGGTCGGACTTCCCATTCATTGTGCTGACGCGTCACGGCGGCGGCATCGAACGCAACCCGCATGCGGCGCAAGTCACCGCGGCATTGGGCAATGTGAGCTTTCTCGAGCGGCCGTTTCACCCGACCACCCTGGTGAGCGTGGTGCAAAACAACCTGCGCGGCCGCCGCCGTCAGTATGAGTGCCGCCGTCTCAACGAAGAACTGGAACTGCGCGTACAGGAACGGACGGCCGAACTGGCGCAAGCAAACGGTCAATTGCGCTCGCAAATGGAGGAGCGGGAGCGTGTGGAGATGACGCTGCGTCAGATGCAGCGGCTCGAAGCGGTCGGTCAGCTGACCTCCGGCGTCGCCCACGACTTCAATAATCTGCTCACCGTCGTCCTGGGCAACATCAATTTCCTCGACAAGAAGTTCACCGAACACGGCATCGACGGCAAGATGGCCCAGCGGCTCGGCTACATGCGCACGGCGGCCGAGCGCGGCGCCAAGCTCACGGACCATCTGCTGTCCTTCTCCCGGCGACAGCGGTTGCAGCCGAAGGCGCTGGACCTCTCCGGCACCGTCGGCAACATGCGGGACCTGCTGCAGAGCACGATCGGCGGCTCGGTCCGTATCGAAATGCGGCTTGCGGCGGCGCTATGGCCGGCCTTCGTCGATCCAACCCAGTTGGAATTGGCTGTGCTCAACCTCGCCATCAATGCCCGAGACGC
Organism: Pseudolabrys taiwanensis; assembly: GCF_003367395.1. Classification (NCBI taxonomy): domain Bacteria; kingdom Pseudomonadati; phylum Pseudomonadota; class Alphaproteobacteria; order Hyphomicrobiales; family Xanthobacteraceae; genus Pseudolabrys; species Pseudolabrys taiwanensis. The sequence continues at coordinate 3,628,909 of NZ_CP031417.1, forward strand.
ACTCGGCGCGGACGGCACAATCGAACTATCGACCGCCAATGTGACCTTGCGAGCGCCGCGGGCCCCGGAGGAGCCGGCCGCCGGCGACTATGTCGAGGTCTGTGTCAGCGACGATGGCCACGGCATGACCGCGGAGGTGCGGGCGAAAGTTTTCGAACCCTTCTTCACCACCAAAGAGATTGGCAAAGGCTCGGGCCTCGGCTTGAGCCAGGTGCTCGGCTTTGCCAAGCAGTCCGGCGGCGGCATCCGTCTCAATTCGACTCCGGGTCGCGGCACATCGGTTCACATCTACCTTCCGCGCGCGCACATAAGTGCGGACGAGTCCGACGTGGCACCGGCTGTCGCGCCCGTGCCGGAACGAGCTGGCGGCCGTATTCTGCTGGTCGACGATGACAACGCCGTACGCGAAGTCACCGCCGCAATGCTGGATGAGCTCGGCTATCAAGTGATCGAAGCCGGCAGCGGACCGTCGGCTCTTCAGCTGCTGGATGACCGCACACACTGCGACCTCATCATCATCGACTTCGCGATGCCGGGCATGAGCGGTGCCGAGCTGGCACGTCGCGTAAAAGCGCGACGACCCGAATTACCCGTCTTGTTTGTGACCGGGTTCGCCGAGCGGAGCGCCCTGGCCGGTGTGCAAGACGGCCATATCATCGGGAAGCCGTTTGTCACCGGCGAACTGGCGGAAAAGGTCCAGCGGGCGCTGGCCGGCACCCTCTGACTTAGCTTTGGGTCTCCAACGCGCGCTTCAGCCGGCGGATGATGACGCCACGCGCACGGTCGTCCGCCGCCTGCTCGACCGCGGCGTTGATGTCGAGGATGAGCCGCGACATGTCGTTGTGCCAGTCGAGCGCGACCACAGCCTCGGGCATCAGGCGCCGGCGATGCGTGCCGTCGATCGGCGTCGGCGCCTTGGTCGTCAATTCGTAGATGTCGTCGAGGATCGGGATGAACACGTTGGCGGCGGGGACCGTGCGCTCGCCGATGCGGGCGGACAGGCCGTCGAGCTCCGGTTGTTCGCCGTGCGTCAGGAATACGCCGCGCGTGATCGGCCGCCGCGAGGCGATCCAGCGCGCGAGCTCCGGTCCGTCTGCGTGCCCGGAGTATTCGTCGATGCGGCGGATGCGCGCGGCGACTTTGATCTCCTCACCCTGGATGCGCACGGCCTTGGCGCCGTCATTGAGAAAACGCCCGAGCGTGCCCTGCGCCTGGAAACCCGTGAGCAACACGGTTGCCGAACGCTGCCACAACCATTGCTTCAAGTGATGGCGGATGCGGCCGGCGTCGCACATGCCGCTCGCCGCAATGATGATGTGGAAGCCGGTGAACTTGGCGATCGCCTTGCTCTCCTCCACCGTCTCGGTGGCGTGCAGATGCGGCGACGACAGCAGCCGGTCGATATTGACGTCGGCCTGCAAGGACTCGGTGTGCTGCCGGAAAACTTCAGTCGCGCGGATGGCGAGCGGCGAATCGAGGAAGATCGGCCCGTCTGGAATCTCACCGCGCTCCATCAAGTCGACGAGATCGACGATCAGCTCCTGCGTACGCTCGACCGCAAAGGCCGGGATGAGCAGCGCACCGCCCGCCTTGTGCGCATCGCGCACCTCCTCCGCCAGACGTGCGCGGCGGCTGGCCGCCGTCACCGGCGGCCGATCACGATCGCCGTAGGTCGATTCGCAGACGACGTAATCGAGATTGGCCGGCGCCTCAGGGTCGGGCTCGAGCAATTTGGCATCCGGGCCGATGTCGCCCGACAGAAGCAGGCGCAGCGGCGCTCCATCTTTGCCCCCATCTTCGAACTCGAGCTCGATCGAGGCCGAGCCGAGCAAATGCCCCGCGTTCCAATAGCGCGCCCGCACACCACTCATCACCTGAAACCAATGCTCGTATTCGACGGCGCGGAAGGAATCGAGCGATGCGATAGCATCGACCTTGGTGTAAATCGGCGAGACCGTCGCGCGGCCCCGCGCGGCACTGCGGCGATTGAGCGAGACGACTTCCGATTCCTGGATGCTGCCGGCGTCCGGCAGCATGTACGAACATAGGTCGATGGTACCGCGCGTCGCGTAGATCGGACCGGTGAAGCCTTCGCGCGTCAGCTTCGGCAACAGGCCGCTATGGTCGATATGCGCATGCGTGAGCAGCACGGCATGGATTTCGGCGGGCCGGAAGGGAAAGGCGCCATAATTGAGCGTCTTGAGCGTCTTCGAGCCCTGGAACATGCCGCAATCGACCAGCATGCGCCCAGCCGCGGTTTCGAACAGATAGCACGATCCGGTCACGGTGCGGGACGCACCGCAAAAGCGCAAAGTCACACTCATAGGCTGATTTCCTTGGTCAGCGCGGCGGCGAGAACGTCGTCGAGCGGGATGGCATTGGTCGGGTGCGGCACGCTCGAGGTCGAGTGCACGCTGCGAATGCCGATGCGGTGGAAGTCCTTGATCATTTCCGGGGGAAATAGCGCGTGCACAATGACGGCATCGATCGTCGCGGCATGCGCGTCGCGCAAAGCTTTCGCCGCCACCGTCAGCGTGCCGCCGGACGACACGATGTCGTCGACGAGCAGCGCCGGCCGTCCCTTGAACAACTCCGGATCGGGGAAGGTGATCTGGACCGAACGGTCGCCGCCGCGCGTCTTGCGGCCGACCGCAAAGGCAAGCCCCAGTTTATCGCCCAGCGCACCGACCCATGGCGCGGATTCTTCGTCCGGCCCGACGACGACCGTGCTCCAGTCGACGCCACGCAAAGCGGTAGCGATCGCCGGCATTGCCGACAGGTCCTCAGCCTCGATGCCCGGAAACACCGTTCGGATGTCGTGCGTGCGATGCAGATGCGCATCGACTGTAACGACACGATCGACTGTCGCGGCAATCAGATTGCCGATAGCCTTCTGGCTGACCGCCTCGCCGTCATGGAAGGCCTTGTCCTGCCGCATGTAGCAGAGATATGGCGCGACCAGCACCAGCCGTTTGGCGCCGCCGCGGCGCAACGCCTCGGCCGCGAGCAGCAGCGCAATCAGCTTGTCATTGGGATGATCGAGCGGCGCATAAAGGATGACGCACGGCGCCGCCGGCCCGACGGTCACGCGCAGTTCGCCGTCGGGAAAGCGATGCACGCCGACGACGTGAAGCGGTACGCCAAGCTTGTTCGCCAGCCGCGCGGCATCGGCCGCGCCCTCGGGCAGACACTGAATTACGGTACCGCTCACCGCGCGCTCCCGCCGTCGCGCGGGCCGATCGCGTAGCCGGAATCGGCGTTCGCCGCGGCAACCGCCAGATCGAACTCGGCCTGCTCGACCGCATGGATGCGATAGAGCGGCTCGCCCTGCTCGACCCGGTCGCCGATCTTCTTGAACAGTCTGATGCCGGCGCCCTTGTCGATCGGCGCGCCGGCGCTGCGCGCCAGGCGGTTGAAGCGCAGGCAGTCGATCGCCTGCACGATGCCGTCGCGCTCGGCCTTGATGTCAGCCGCGAGCGTGCCGACCGTCGTAGAGCAGCCGGACGGGCCCTGCGCGTCGATGATCTTGTGCATCTGCTTGAGCGCGGCACCGCTGTCGAGCAGCTCGCGCGCCCGCGCATAACCTTTGCCGCCGCGCATCTCCGGATCGTAGTCGATGAGATGCGCGGCAAGCCGCAGCGACTTCTCGCGCAAGTCCTTGGGCGCCAAGGGATCGTTCGACAGCACCGCCATGACGTCCTGCGCCTCCAGCACCGGCCCGATGCCGTTGCCGATCGGCTGGCGCCCATCGGTGGTGATCACCTCGACGGCGATGCCGAAATGATCGCCGACGAACTCGAACAGCTTGCGCAGACGCATCGCATCCATCGCGGTCGCGAGCTTGGCCGACGGGCCGACCGGCAGATCGATCAGCAGATGCGTCGAACCGGCGGCGAGCTTCTTCGACATGATCGACGCCACCATCTGCTCGCGCGTATCGAGCGAGAGCGGGCGCTCGACCGAAATGAGGATATCGTCGGCCGGCGACAGGTTCACGTGGCCGCCCCAGACGAGACAGCCGTGGCAGGTGTTCACCACCTCGCGCATTTCATCGACGCCGAGATCGACGCGCGCCAGCACTTCCATCGTGTCGGCCGTGCCGGCCGGCGAGGTGATGGCGCGCGACGACGTCTTCGGGATGGTGAGCCCGTGCGCCGCGACGATCGGCACCACCACCATCGACGTGCGGTTGCCCGGGATGCCACCGATGCAGTGCTTGTCGACGACCATCGGCCGGTCCCATTTGAGCTCGGTGCCGGCATCGGCCATCGCGCGCGACAGCGACAGCAACTCGCCGCTGGTCATGAAGCTCGCCGACGAGATCAGGAAAGCCGCGATCTCCATGTCCGAGTAGCGATAGTGCGAGATGTCGTCGATGATGGCGCCGATTTCCGCCGGCTGCAGCGAGTGGCCTTGGATCTTCGCACGCACATAGTCGAGGCTTTCGGGCGGCGTCGCCGGCTTGACCGACACCAGCCCGCCGACCGGCTGGCCGAAGCGGCGGAACGCCGGCTCCGACAGCCCGAGTTCGTCGGGGCCGACCATGCCGTCGTCGGTGAGCAGCAGCGTCGCCAGCAGTTCGCGGTCGCCGGCCTTGAGTTCGACGCGGGAGAAGCCGCGGAATACGTCCGGCCGCAGCGCGACCGACCGGCGCGAGAGCACCACCACGTTCTCGCGGCCGGTATCGAGATTGACCCGCCTGATCTTCAGGCGCGGCGGCTTGTCGGTGCTGGCGTCCATGCGGTTCCCGTTCTCAAGAGTTGCGGAACAGGATACGGCCGGGCGGTCCTCGCGGGCTTGATCCAGGTCATATGGAACAGGCTGATTTTGAAGCCGAATTCCCGCTTAACACCGCCTTAAACCGCGGCCTCTAGCGTGCCTTTTGGGGACCGGCGGCGTTCATGACCGACCGGCATGTTTTGGGTTGCGTATGGCCTCCGGACGGGGACAGTCAGGCGGCCGGCGAGAGCCGGCCTTCGATGCCGCACCGCCGGTGCGCGTGTCCGCCGGCGAGCGGCCCTCTGGCGGCAGCAACAAGCCTGCTCCGCGCCGCAAGAAATCGAAGAAGTCGAAGCGCAACCGGCGCCCTCTTTTGGTGCGCATGGCCTACTGGTGCCTCGTGCTCGGCCTCTGGCTGGGCATCGGCGCGCTCGGCGCCGTGCTCTATGTCGGCGCGCATCTGCCGCCGATCCAATCGCTGGAGATTCCGAAGCGGCCGCCGTCGATTCAGATCGTCGACGATGACGGCCATGCCCTGGCGCGGCGCGGCGATCTCGCCGGCGCGCCGTTGTCGCTGAAGGAAATGCCGCCTTATGTGCCGCGCGCCTTCGTCGCCATCGAGGACCGGCGTTTCTACGATCACTACGGCGTCGATCCGCTGGGCATTGCGCGTGCGCTTGTCGCCAACGTCCTGCATCGCGGCGTCGCGCAAGGCGGCTCGACCATCACGCAACAGCTCGCCAAGAACCTGTTCCTCACGCAAGAGCGCACGCTGACGCGCAAGGTGCAGGAGGCGCTGCTGTCGCTGTGGCTGGAGCGCAAGTTCTCCAAGACGCAGATCATGGAGCTGTACCTCAACCGCGTCTATTTCGGCGCGGGCGCCTACGGCATCGAACAGGCCTCGCAGCGCTACTTCGGCAAATCCGCGAAGCAACTCACCGTCGCGGAAGCGGCACTGCTTGCCGGACTCGTGAAGTCGCCGTCGCGACTCGCGCCCACACGCAACTTCGACGCCGCCGAAAACCGCGCCAAGATCGTGCTCGCCGCCATGGCCGAGCTCGGCTTCATCAACGCCGCGACCGAGAAGGTGGCCTTGGCGAAACCGCCGCGCATCGTCGCGCAGGCCGCCAACGGCTCGATCAATTACGTCGCCGACTGGGTTATGGACGTGCTCAACGACGTACTCGGCCATGTCGAGCAGGACGTCATCGTCTACACGACCATCGACGGCGCCTTGCAGACGACAGCGGAAAAGGCGCTCACCGAGGAGCTCGCCGCCAAAGGCGACAAAGCCGGTGTCGGGCAAGGCGCGCTCGTCGCCATGACCCCGGACGGGGCCGTGCGCGTCATGGTCGGCGGCCGTAACTACGCCGAAAGCCAGTTCAATCGCGCCGTCGCCGCCAAGCGCCAGCCCGGATCCGCGTTCAAGCCCTTCGTCTATCTCACCGCGCTCGAGCACGGGCTCACGCCCGACACGATCCGCGAAGACCGGCCGATCAACATCAAAGGCTGGCAGCCCGAGAACTATGGCCGCGAGTATTACGGCCCGGTCACACTGACCAAGGCGTTGGCGATGTCGCTCAATACGGTGTCGGTGCGGCTGACCATGGAAATGACGCCGATGGCGGTGATCCGCACCGCGCATCGGCTTGGCATCGCCTCCCGACTTGAGGCCAATGCCTCGATCGCGCTCGGCACGTCGGAAGTATCGATGCTCGAATTGGTCGGCGCCTATGCGCCCTTCGCCAACGGCGGCTACGCCATCGTGCCGCACGTCATCGACCGAGTCACCTTGAGCAACGGCAAGGTTCTCTACGCGCGCAGCAATCAGCAATTCGGCCGCATCATCGACGCGCGCTATGTGGCGATGATGAACGCGATGATGACCGAGACGCTGACCATCGGCACCGCGCACAAGGCGACGTTGCCGGGCTGGCCCGCCGCCGGCAAAACCGGCACGTCACAAGATTTCCGCGACGCCTGGTTCATCGGCTACACGTCAAACCTCGTGACGGGCGTGTGGCTTGGCAATGACGACGGCTCGCCGACCAAGAAGGTGACCGGCGGCGGCATGCCGGTCGAGATCTGGAGCCGCTTCATGCGCGCCGCCCACCAAGGCGTGCCGGTCGCAAACCTGCCGGGCAGCGAGATGCGCAGCAGCGGCGGCTTCCTGTCGAATCTGTTCGGCGGCGGCAACGATGCACCCGCACCGCGCTCCGCTACCGCGGCACCGACACCGCCCGCGCCGGTTCAATCGGCCAACAACGCGCCGCCCGCGCGCGACGGCGCCAGCCTCGACGGTTATCTGCTGCAGAACCTGTTCGGCCGCCGCTAGAACTTCACGGCTTTCAGCCGCGCCGTGCGCGAGGCAAACCACAGGACGAAAGTCAGCACGCCGAACATGCCGATCATGATGGCGACCGGCCAGGCGCTGTGTCCCATCAGCGCGCCGATGCCGGCGCCGCCCGTTGCCGCGATGCTCTGCTGAAAGACGCCGAACAGCGACGACGCCGCGCCGGCCCGCTCCGGAAACGGCGACAAGGCGCCGGCGATCGATTGCGACAGCACCATGCCGAGACCGGCGATGTAGATGGCCATCGCCACCGTCAGCGCGATCGCCGATGTCGGCGTCAACGCCAGAGCCACGAGCATCGCGACGCTGCCGATGACCAGCAGCGCGCTGCCGATGCCCACCACTTTATCGAGGCCGAGATGCGTCACCCGTCGCGCCGCGAAGGTCGAGCCAGACATGTAGCCGAGTGCGCCGAGCGCAAACAGAATACCGAAGCTGACCGGCGTCAGGCCATACAGATCCTGTAGCACGAAAGCCGCGCTGCTGATCCAGACGATCAGACCGGCATAGCTGAACGTACCGAGGCCGAGATAAGCAAGATAAGCAGGGTGGCGCAGCAGCACGCCGAACGAACCGAACATCGACGCCAGCGAGAAATTGTCGGACGAGCGCTGGCGCAGAGTCTCCGGCAGCAGGAAGACAACGGCGCCGATGCCGGCAAGGCCGATGACCAAGAGCGCGAGAAAGACCGAGCGCCAGCCGAACGCGGTTTGCAGCAAGCCACCAACCACGGGCGCCAGCACGGGGCCGAGCGCCATCACTGCGGCGATGACCGACAGCTCGCGGCCGGCGCGCGCGCCAGTGTAGAGATCGCGCACGACGGCGCGCGTGACGACGAGAAGACCGGCGGCGCCAAATGCCTGAAACACGCGCGCGGCAATCAACAGGTCGATCGAAGCCGCCAGCGAGCAGGCAAGACCGGCGAGACTATAGATGCCGAGCGCGCCGAGCAGCACCGGCTTGCGGCCGTAGCGGTCGGAGATCGGGCCGTAGAAGATCTGGCCGAACGCCAGGCCGAACAAATAGGCGGAGATGGTGAACTGCACCGCCGCGGGCGTCGTGGACAACTGCCGCGTGATGTCCGGCATCGAGGCCAGATACATGTCGGTGGTCAGCGGCCCGTAGGCGCTCAGGGCAGCCAGCAAGGCCGTGAGCGCGAATGTTCCGGGACGCAGCATAATCGTTCCTCGTCATGGCCGGTCGCAGACGGGCGCCGGCATCCACGTCGGTGCCTCAAAGACGTGGATGGCCGGGACGAAGCCCGGCCATGACGATGAACTACCTCAGTCCCGAAGCGGGCGCCAGCGCCTCACTCCTGCAGCCCATAGCGGTGCAGTTCGGCGCCGTGCGCGTCGAGCCAGGCCTTGGCGCGCTTGAGGTCGGGACAGATGCGCTCGACCAGACGCCAGAAGCGCCGCGAGTGGTTCATCTCGATCAGGTGCGCAACCTCGTGCGCGGCAAGGTATTCGAGCACGAATGGCGGCGCCATGATCAGGCGCCAGGAATAAGACAAGACGCCGGTCGACGAGCACGAACCCCAGCGGCTGGTCTGATCGCGCACCGAAACGCGGCCGACCGTGACGCCGAGCGCCTGCGCGGCGGCCCTGCTCGCCGCCTCGAGGTCGCGCTTGGCTTCGCGCTTGAGGAAGTCGCGCACCCGCCGTGCCACATGCGCCTCGCCGCCGGCGACGCAGAGCATGGCGGCGCCATCGTCGCCGCATTCGGTCCATGCCGTGCCGCGCGCGCCGCGGCGGTGCTCGATGCGGTGATCGACGCCGCGCAGCGGCACGATCGTGCCATGCGCAAAGGGAGCGGCCTGCGGCAGCCGCGCGAGACGCGCCGCGATCCAGGCGCCGTGCTTGTGCGCGAATTCGGACGCCTGCTTAACGCTGCCGCGGGGCGGCATGGTCAGCACGACCTCGCGCGTCGCGGCATGAATACGCAATGTGTAGCGACGCGCCTGGCGGTGCCGGCGCACGCGCACGGCGAACACGTCGTCTTGAAAGACGACGTCGATGGCCGCGGGCTCCGCGGTTCCACGATTCTGAAAGAGAGCGCGCAACATTGGCAGCACTTCAGCGATCACAGCCCCGCATCAGGCGGGGCCGCCAGTGTGCCACGATTCGCCACCCAATGGTGCGCGATCAGTGCTTGGCAGCCCCGTTGCCGGCACGGCGCTTCTGGCCGTTGTGCGACAGCATGAAGTCGGCGATGCGCGGAGCGATCTCAGAGCGGAACCGCGAGCCGTTGAACACGCCGTAATGGCCGACGCCCGGCTGCATGTAGTGGGCGCGCAGTTCGTCCGGCAGGTTGGCGCACAAATCCTGCGCCGCCTTGGTCTGGCCGACGGCGGAGATGTCGTCGTTCTCGCCCTCAACCGTCATCAACGCGACGCGCTCGATCGCCTTTGGCTCGATCGGACGACCGCGGTGCGTCATCTCGCCCTTCGGCAGCGCGTGCTCGATGAACACGGTCTCGACGGTCTGCAGATAGAACTCAGCCGACAGATCCATGACCGCGAGATACTCGTCGTAGAATTCGCGGTGCTTCTGCGCCGAGTCGCCGTCGCCCTTGACCAGATGCAGGAACAGATTGTGATGCGCCTCGATATGGCGATCGAGGTTCATGCTCATGAAGCCGTGAAGCTGCAGGAAGCCCGGATAGACATCGCGCATCACGCCCGGATGCGGGAACGGCACCTTGGTGATGACGTGGCTGCGGAACCATTCGATGTCGCGCGTGGTCGCGAGCTTGTTGACCGCGGTCGGATTGATGCGCGTATCGATCGGCCCGCCCATCAGGATCATCGAGTTCGGCGCGTAAGGGTCCTTATCGGCCTCCATCAGCGCCGCGGCCGCCATCACCGGCACCGACGGCTGGCACACGGCGAGCACATGCGTGTCGCCGCCCAGCGCGTGCAGCATCGAGATGATGTAATCGACATAGTCGTCGAGATCGAAACGGCCCTCGGCGAGCGGCACGAGCTGCGCGTTGCGCCAATCGGTGATGTAGACATCGTGGTTGGGCAGGAAGGCCTGCACCGTGCCGCGCAACAGCGTCGCGTAATGTCCCGACATCGGCGCGACGATCAAAAGCTTCGGCTGCGGCCGGCGCGGCGGACGCGTGAACGCGCGCTCGAAATGCAGCACACGGCAGAACGGACGCTCCCACACCGGCACGATGTGCACGGGCACTTTCTCGCCGCCGACCGTCGTATCGTCGATCATCCATTCCGGACGGCCGTAACGGCGCGTCGAGCGCTCGAACAGCTCGGCCGCGGCGGCCATCGACTTGCCATAGGTCGTGTGCGTCAGCGGATTGACCGGGTTCTTGTAGAACAGGCGCGTCGCGTCGGCCAAGGCGCGCGCCGGATTAAGCGCCGCGTGGCCCATTTCGTAGAGCCAGTACATCGGCGTCGCGAGCAAAAGCCCGCTGTCGCCGGGCAGCGTCGCCGCCCCGTCAAATTCACCAATTGCCATCGATTTAGGCCCCGGCCTATTTTGCACCGCGGCACCCTGTCGCTTTTCCGTCATAGCGTCAACATAGAGATAAGTTCTTGGCGCCCGGTTTACAACGCCAACCGCTACAATTAAGCGACTGTAATATAACGCATATTTGAACTATTCGCCGGTTTGGAGCAGGCTGCCCTGCTCGCGCGCGCTCTGCAAAAGCTTCATGAATGCGAATGATGCAGCTGCGAACAAGACGACATTGAAGACGAAGGCCTCCGCCATCAGGTCGGCGCGGAACACGTGGTTAATGAGCAGGGCGCGCATGCCCTCGAACACGTAAGTCGGCGGCAAGGCCCACGCGACGTATTGCAGCCAGTGCGGCAGCACCGCGACCGGATAATAAACGCACGTCAGCGGCAGGAACAAAAACATAATGGTCCAGGCCAAGCTCTCGGCGCCCATACCGTTACGCAGCAGCAGACCGGACACGAAGATGCCGATCGACCAACTCGTCAGAATGAGATTGATGAAGAACGCCGCGAGCGCGAAGCCCATCGACCACAAATTGAAGTCGAAGAAGAAGATGGCGAGGATCGTCACCGGCACCATGCCGATCGCGAGGCGGATGATGCTCATGATCATCAGCGATGCGATGAACTCGACCGGGCGCAGCGGCGACATCATGATGTTGCCGAGGTTGCGCGCGTACATCTCCTCGAGAAACGAAATCGAGAAGCCGAGCTGACCGCGGAACAGAATGTCCCACAGCAGCACGGCGCCGATGAAGGCGCCGCCGGTGCGCGCGAAGAAGCTGTCGTTCTGCGAGACGTAGAGCTGCAGGAAGCCCCACATCAGCATCTGCACCGTCGGCCAATAGATCAGGTCGAGCACGCGCGGCCACGACGAGCGCAGCAGATACCAATAGCGCCGCACCATCGCGGCAACGCGCGTCAACGAGAACGAGGCTGGTGAGGCGGCAGGCAAGGCGCTCATTATAAGTTCACTCTGCTCGATACTTGCTGAAGCCGTCATCCCGGGCGAGCGCAGCGAGACCCGGGATCCAGTACGCCATGCCCTCTCGATAGACTGCGGCGTACTGGGTCCCCGCTTTCGCGGGGACGACGAGAACTAAATTCATTGCGCCGCCTCCCGGTTACGCCCGCGCGCGACATCGAGGAACACATCCTCCAATGTCTCGCGGCCGTAGCGCGTCAGCAGCTGCGCCGGCGTATCGTCGTCCTCGACCTTGCCGCGCTTCATGATGATGACGCGCTCGCACAGCCGCTCCACCTCGAGCATGTTGTGCGAGGCGAGCAGGATGGTCGCGCCATAGGTATGGCGGAAATGCTCGAGCCGACCGCGCACCCAATCGGCGGTATCTGGATCGAGCGAGGCCGTCGGCTCGTCGAGCAACAGCACCTCGGGCCGGTTGAGCAGCGACTTGGCCAGCGACACGCGCGTCTTCTGCCCCGCCGACAGCTTGCCGCTCGGGCGGTCGAGCAGATCGACGAGATCGAGATCGGCCGCAAGCTCGCGAATACGCCCCTCGATGTCGGGCACGGCGTAGAGCTGCGCGAACACCGACAGGTTCTGCCGCACCGTCAGCCGCATCGGCAGATCGACATAGGGGCTTTCGAAATTCATCCGGTGCAGAACGCGATAACGCTCGTTCGGCATCTCCGCCCCTAGCACCCGCACGGTGCCGGAGGTGGGGGTGACGAGGCCCATGATCATCGCAATGGTGGTGGTCTTGCCAGCGCCGTTGCCGCCGAGCAGCCCGGTGACCGAGCCCGCCGGCAGCCGGAACGAGATGCCGTCGACGGCGGTCCCGGTCTTGTAGCGCTTGACGAGGCTGTCGACGACGATGGCGGAGGTGTTCTGCGCGTCCATGACACGCCAGATGTGACGCCGCGCCGCAGGAATGGCAAGACTTCAATGCGTCGTCTTGGTGACGCCACAGCCTCCGCTCATTCCCGCGCCAGCGGGAATCCAGCGCTGGGTCCCCGCTTTCGCGGGGACGAGCGGCAGACAGCGAGGTCAAAGAGTCGCGTTTGGAGCCGACCGCTCCGGCCATTACAGTGACCCCATGACCACGCCCGAGCTCGCCCATCACCACCCCCGGCGCAATGTGCGTCTCGACACCTTGGTGCGCCTGCGCTGGCTCGCCATCGGCGGACAGACCATCGCCGTGCTCGTGGTCTATCTCGGCCTCGACTTCGATCTGCCGATCTGGGCCTGCATGGCCGTCATCGTGCTGTCGGCCTGGCTCAACGTGGCGCTGCGCCTGCGCTTCCACACCGCGCAGCGGCTCGACCCCGACCGCGCCGCCTGGCTGCTCGCCTTCGACATCGCCGAGCTCGCGGTGCTGCTTTTCCTCACCGGCGGTTTGCAGAATCCGTTCGCGTTCCTGTTCCTCGGGCCGGTGCTGCTATCGGCGACGGCGCTGCCCGCGCGCTTCACGGTGATGCTCGGCGGCTTTGCCATCGCCTGCGCGACGGTCTTGGTCTTCGTGCATTATCCGCTGCCGTGGGACAGCGACGACCCGCTGGAATTGCCGTCGCTCTACATGATGGGCGTCTGGTTCTCGATCCTGCTGGCGATCGGCTTCATCGGCGTCTATGCGTGGCAGATCACCGAAGAGTCGCGCCAACTCGCCGACGCCATCACCGCAACCGAACTCATCCTCGCCCGCGAACAGCATCTGACGCAGCTCGACGGTCTTGCCGCCGCCGCCGCGCACGAACTCGGCACGCCGTTGTCGACCATCGCGGTGATCGCGAAGGAGTTGCAGAACGCGATACCCGCCTCGTCGCCACATGCCGACGACATCCGCCTGCTGCGTGAGCAAGCGCTGCGCTGCCGCGACATTCTAGCCAAGCTGACCAAGCTGTCGTCGGGCCTCGAGCCGTTCGATCGTCTGCCGCTGATGACGGTGATCGAGGAGGTGGTCGCGCCGCATCGCAATTTCGGCGTCGCCATCGGCGTGACCGCGCCGGAGGATCGCAGCAACGAACCCGTGGTCCAGCGCAACCCGGCTATCTTGTACGGTCTCGGCAACATCCTGGAGAACGCGGTCGACTTCGCGGAGAACCGGGTCGTGGTCGGCGCGCAGTGGAACGACGACGAGATCGAGGTCACCATCATCGATGACGGTCCGGGCTTCGCACCGGAAGTCATGGACAAGATCGGCGAGCCTTACGTTACCAGCCGCCGCCGCAAGCCGAACGATCCCGAAGAGGAACCCGGCGGACTGGGCCTTGGCTTTTTCATCGCCAAGACGCTGCTCGAACGCGCGGGCGCAACGCTGGCGCTCGCCAACCTGCCGTCGCCCGATCGCGGCGCCGTCGTTACCGTCCGCTGGCCGCGGGCGGAACTCGAGCGGCTTCGCGCCGCTGCCGCGGCGTGATGACGCGGCTTGTCCGCCCTGGAACCATCACTATTTCTTTATACTGAAGCGTCTCCCGAGCCGCTAAAATGGCGGCCAAGGCTTAACAAGGATGGGTGGAAAGCGTGGATATAGCTGTCGACGACGTCTCTGCGGTGGCCCTGAAAGATGCCATTCCCGGCGAGCGCACAGTGCTGATCGTCGAGGATGACCGTTCGTTCCTGCAGCGGCTGGCAAAGGCCCTCGAGAGCCGCGGCTTCGTGGTCAATACCGCGGAATCCGTTGCGGAAGGCTTGTTGCAGGTCGAGCAGGCGGCACCCGCTTTCGCCGTTGTCGATATGCGTCTCGGCGACGGTAACGGCCTCGACGTGATATCGGCGCTCAAGACCCGCCGGCCCGAAGCCCGCGCCATCATCCTCACCGGCTACGGCAACATCGCCACGGCTGTGAACGCGGTGAAGCTCGGCGCGGTCGATTATCTCGCCAAGCCCGCCGATGCGGACGACGTCGTCGCGGCGCTGCTGGCGCAGGACAACAGCAAGATCGATCCGCCGGAAAATCCGATGTCGGCCGACCGCGTGCGCTGGGAACACATCCAGCGCATTTACGAGATGTGCGGCCGCAACGTGTCGGAAACCGCGCGCCGGCTCAACATGCACCGCCGCACGTTGCAGCGCATTCTCGCGAAACGCGCGCCGAAGTAAGCGCAGCTCCTCGCACTGTCATCGTCCGCGAAAGCGGGGACCCAGTTGTAACTCAGAACTGGATTCCCGCTTTCGCGGGAATGAACGGAGTATGCGGCACCGTTAATCCCAATCGCCATAAGGCCCGGTGGGATCGACGAGCGATTGCAGCCGCATCGCCGCAGCGCGGGCAAACAATAACATCATCGCCTTGCGCGTCGCCGCCGGCAGCTTGTGCTCCGGCGCTTCGCATTTGAAGTCCGCTCCAAAGGCATCCGCCACGATCAGCCCGGTGTCGGCCGGGAAGATCTCGCACGGCACCTCGAGCGAGGTGGCGAAGAACAGCCGATCGCAGTGCAGCCGGTAATCCGGCCACTTCTGATCGGCGCGAAAATCGGCGATCGACGATTTGATTTCGACGATCCAAATCTGGCCGCCGCCATCGAGCGCCACCAGATCGGCGCGCCGGCCGGACGGCAGTGGCAGTTCGCTCACCACGCAGAAACCGTGTGCATGCAGCAGCCGCGCCGTGCCGCGCGCGACGGCAAGCGCGGTCTCCGACTGGCGGCCGTCGACGGGTAGTTCCAGTTTCTGCGCGGGCAGGCTCATGCCGGAAGTCTAGCCAACTTACGCCCGCTCGGGAAAGGCCGCCTTCAGCGCCGCGCGCTCGGCCTTGAGCACGCCGCGCTCGGTGATCAAGCCGGTGACGAGCCGCGCCGGCGTGACGTCGAAGGCATAGTTCGCCACATCCGACCCGTCCGGCACGATCTGCACCGTCTCGATGCGCCCGTCCTTTGTCTTGCCGGTCATCATCGCGACCTCTTCCGGGCCACGCTGCTCAATCGGGATTTCGGCGACGCCGTCGCTGACGGTGAAGTCGATGGTCGGCGACGGCAGCGCCACATAGAACGGCACGTTGTTGTCGCGGGCGGCGAGCGCCTTGAGATAAGTGCCGATCTTATTGCAGACATCGCCTTGCGCGGTGACGCGGTCGGTCCCGACGATGACGAGATCGACCATGCCGTGCTGCATCAGATGGCCGCCGGTGTTGTCGGGTATGACCGTGTGCGGCACGCCGTGCTTGTTGAGCTCCCACGCCGTCAGCGAGGCGCCCTGATTGCGCGGCCGGGTTTCGTCGGCGAAGACGTGGATCGGCAGGCCCTTGTCATGCGCCATGTAGATCGGCGCCGTCGCCGTGCCCCAATCGACCGTTGCCAGCCAACCGGCATTGCAGTGCGTCAGCACATTGACGCGCTCGCCGTTCTTTTTGCGCGCCGCGATGCCCTCGATCAGCTTGAGGCCGTTGCGGCCGATGCCCTGATTGATGGCCACGTCTTCCTCGGCGATCTCGTTGGCGCGCTTGAGCGCCGCCGCGGCGCGCTCGGCGCGCGGGCGATTGCGCACCACCGCCATCACCTCGTCGAGCGCCCATTTCAGATTGATCGCCGTCGGCCGCGTCGCATGCAGCACGGCATAAGCGCGCTCCAGCGCCTCGTCGGAGGCGTCGGCCTTGAGCGCCAGCCACATCCCGTAGGCCGCGGCCGCACCGATGAGCGGCGCGCCGCGCACCTGCATCGACTTGATCGCGTGGGCGGCCTCCTCGAGCGTCGCGACGCGCGTCGTAACGAAGCGATGCGGCAATTGCGTCTGATCGATGATGCCGACGGCGTCACCATCGCCTTCCACCCAGATCGTGCGTGTCGGTTTTCCGTCGATTTTCATAAAACCGATTTAGCCCGTTTTCGTTAGCTTGTCGTCCCCTTGCCTGCGGGCGCGCTTTACCGCATTGTCACCCGTCGCCGGAGGTCACGCATGGCCATCGACTACGAAGTCGAATACGACAACCGCGCGCGGGTGCCCGAGCATCCGGAGATCTTCGCGCGCTGGTTCCGCGAGGGTGAAGCCTACCGCAACGCTTCGCCCAAGCTCGAGCGGCTTTCCTACGGCCCGTCCACGCGACAAACGCTCGATCTGTTTCCCGCCGCGAACGACGGGCCGACCACGCCGCTGATGCTGTTCATTCACGGCGGCTGGTGGCGCTCGCTCGAGCCCGACCAGTTCAGCCAGATGGCCAAGGGCGCGAACGCGCATGGCGTGACGGTCGCGGTCATCGGTTACGAGCTGTGCCCCAGCTGCTCCCTCGCCGACATCATCGGTCAGGTTCGTGCCGCATGTCTTTATCTCTGGCGCAAGCGGCGGCAACGCTTCCTCGCCGTCGGTCATTCCGCGGGCGCGCATCTCGCCGCGTGCATGCTGGCGACCGAATGGAAGACGCTCGACCCAACGGCGCCCAACGATCTCGTGCCCGCCGCTTACGCGATCTCCGGCGTGTTCGATCTTGCACCGCTGACGCAGATCTCGGTCAATGCCGATCTCAAGCTGACCGAAACGACCGCGCACGAACTGTCGCCGATCTATTGGCGAGTCCCGGCCGGGCGCGTGCTGGACGCCGTTGTCGGCGGCCTTGAATCGAGCGAGTTCCTGCGCCAAAGCAAAACGATCGCCGAGGCCTGGCGGCAAGATATGGTTCAGACACGTTACGAAGAGATCGCGGGCAAGAACCATTTCGACGTCATCGATCCACTTGCCGACCCGACCAGCGCGATGACCCAGCGCGTGGTCGAGTTGGCGCGCCAGGTGCAAGGCATTGCGCTTTAGTTCGTCCGCTCGTTCCCGCTTGCGCGGGAATGAGCGGAGACCGATGCCCGCTTAGAACCAGTATTTCAAGGCGAAGTAGCCGGTGAGGCTGGCGCCGGTGACGACGACGGCGACGCGCATCACCGCGCGCGGCATGATGCGCGCGAGCCACGCCCCGGCGAAGCCGCCGGCGACCGTGCCGGCCGCGAGCGCCAAGGTCTGCGGCCACATGATCTGTCCTTGAAACGCGAAGATCGCGGCGGCCGTGGCATTGTTGACCGTGCCGACCAGATTCTTGGCGACGTTGGCGGCGCGATAATTGCCGCGCGTCGCGATCGACATCACGCCGAGGATGAGCACCCCGACCCCGGCGCCGAAATAACCGCCATAGAGCGACACCGGCAAAAGCATCTTGAGATTGGTGACGCTGAAGTCGATGGTCTTGCCGCGCTTTTGCGCGCGCGCATGCAGCCAGTTGCCGATGGGCTCGGCGACGGCGCACATCAGCGTGGCGAAGCCGAGCAGGATCGGCACGAGCACCGCGAACGTGTGCTGCGGCGTGATCAGCAGCAGGCCGGCCCCCACGGCCGCGCCCAGCATCGACGCGATCAGCATGCCGACGAAGGCGCGGTTGACCGGCGGCAGTTGCTTGCGATCCGCCAAGGTCGCGATGAGGATGCCGGGAAACGACGCAGCGAGATTGCAGGTTGTCGCCGTGACCGGCGGCAGGCCCGCGGCGAGCAAAGCCGGATAGGTCACCACCGCCGCGCCGCCGACCATCGACGACAACATGCCGCCGCCAATGCCGGCGAGGGCGAGCATGAGGAAGGAGTGGAGGGTCATGTGCTTGTCATTGCCGGGCCGCCGCGCAGCGGCGTGACCCGGCAATCCATGATGAAGCGCCACACCGACTGCTGATGTAAGGCCCTTCGGCGCTGAGCCCCATCATGGATGCGCGGGTCAAGTTTACAGCCGGGCCGGCCAAAGGCCGGACCCGGTTGCCCGCGCATGACGCTGAGTGTGTGGCGATGACGGCTTCCTCAGAAAAACGCCTGGATGCCGGTCTGCGCGCGGCCGAGGATCAGCGCGTGGATGTCGTGCGTGCCCTCGTAGGTGTTCACCGTCTCGAGGTTGGCGACGACGCGCATCACATGGAATTCCTCCGAGATGCCGTTGCCGCCGTGCATGTCGCGGGCCATGCGCGCGATGTCGAGCGCCTTGCCGCAGTTGTTGCGCTTCATCAGCGAGATCGACGGCGGCGCGGCCTGGCCGTTCTCCAGCATGCGGCCGAGACGCAGCGCGCCCTGCAGGCCGAGCGCGATCTCGGTCTGCATGTCGGCGAGCTTCTTCTGGATCAGCTGGTTGGCGGCGAGCGGCCGGTTGAACTGCTTGCGGTCGAGCGTGTACTGGCGCGCGCGGTGCCAGCAGAACTCGGCCGCGCCCATGGCGCCCCAGGCGATGCCGTAGCGGGCGTTGTTGAGGCAGCCGAACGGACCCGCGAGGCCCTTGGCGTTCGGCAGCAGGTTCTCTTCCGGCACGACGCAATCGGCCAGCACGATCTCGCCGGTGATCGAGGCGCGGAGCGAAAGCTTGCCTTCGATCTTCGGCGTCGAGAAGCCCTTCATGCCGCGCTCGACGATGAAGCCGCGGATGACGCCATCGAGCTTGGCCCACACCACCGCGACGTCGGCGACCGGCGAATTCGAGATCCAGGTCTTGGCGCCGTTGAGCTTGTAGCCGCCGTCGACCTTCTCGGCGCGGGTGATCATCGAGCCCGGGTCGGAGCCGTGGTCGGGCTCGGTCAGGCCGAAGCAGCCGATGAACTCGCCGGAGGCGAGCTTCGGCAGGTACTTCATGCGCTGCGCTTCCGAGCCGTAGGCGTAGATCGGATACATCACCAGCGACGACTGCACCGACATCGCCGAGCGATAGCCGCTATCGACCTTCTCGACCTCGCGCGCGATCAGGCCGTAAGCGACATAGCCGAGACCGGCGCCGCCGTAGGTCTCCGGAATGGTCGGGCCGAGCAGACCGAGCTTGCCCATCTCGCGCATCATGTCGGGGTCGTACTTCTCGTCGGAGTACGCCTTGATGACGCGCGGCATCAGGTAGTCTTCGGCGAACCCCTTGGCGGTGTCGCGCACCATGCGCTCTTCCTCGGTGAGCTCGAATTCGAGCCCGAGCGGGTCCTCCCAATTGAAGTCCTTATCCTTCAGGATCGGGGGCTTGCCTTCGCGCTTCTCGGCGGCTTGCGACATCATTCTCTCCTCGCTGAACGCTAGGTGATTATAGACCCGCGCGGGGCCGGGCAAGAGTGGGAAGACGCATGGTTCCCGGCGCCGGGCGGCACCCCTGCATGGCCCGGTTGCAGTGAACTTTGGTTACGCCTCGTGGGGCGCGACACGCGGCTAGCTCGGACACTCTGCTGTCATGCCCGCGAAAGCGGGCATCCAGTACGCCGCAGCCTATCGATAGGGCACGGCGTACTGGATCCCGGGTCTCGCGCTGACGCGCTCGCCGGGGATGACAGAGAGCCAAAGCTCCGCCGCCCGTGTTCTTTGGCGGGCGCCGGGTACGCCCTCATTCCCCCTACCCTCTCAAATGAGAGGGAGACGGCGCGCCGAGCGGCGCGACGTTGGTCGTAAGACCGCGCTTCGTTGCCGAAGCACGGGCGCCTCTCGGCGCGCCATCGCGGCGTCTTCCAACGGCGGGCCGCGCTTTCAACGGAGGCCCATCGCAAGTGGTGTGGGTCCTCGGTGTCAGCGAGCTCCTCGCAGGGGGTCTTAGTGCCCCCGGGCGGTGGCCGCCGCCGCTCGAGCGTCAGGAGATGCGTTCGTCTCCCGACCCGCGAGCGCCGCATCCGGCTCCGCCAACATGACGCCTCATGACAGCGCCCTCAAGCGAACCGGATGCAAGGACTATATTCTATAAGGGAATATAGAGCAAGAGGAAATAGGAATATTTTGATGCAGCCGCCTAGCGACGCCGGGATGCACTGAACGCACGCCCGAAGCCTAGTTCCGTCATTGCCGGGCTTGACCCGGCAATCCATGAGGCGGCCCTCACAGGCAGAGCAAACGTAAGGCACTCATTCGTGGAACGTCATCATGGATGCCCGGGTCAAGCCCGGGCATGACGCCTTGCTTGTGGCATCGCCGCGCACGATGAAGCGCCCCTCATCCGCCCGCGCTAATGCGCTGGCGCCCTCTCCCCGTGAAGAACGCGGAGAGGGAAAGAGAAGCGAACGGCTCACCCCACCCGTCGCGCTACCGCGCGCCACCCTCCCCTTTCAGGGGACGGATAAGAAAGCAAAACAAAACCCCGCCGGCGTGATGCCGACGGGGCTTGGGTACGCAAAAACTGAATGAAGGAGCGATTAGATCGCTTCCTTGAGATCCTTGGCGGCGCGGAACGCGACCTTCTTCGACGCCTTGATCTTGATCGCTTCGCCGGTGGCCGGGTTGCGGCCCATGCGGGCGGCGCGCTTGCGCACCTGCAGGATGCCGAGACCGGCGATCTTCACCCGCTCGCCCTTCTTGAGGTGCTTGGTGATCATCGTGATCAGGTTGTCCATGATCTCGAGGCCCTGCTTCTTGGTGAGCTGGTGGGTCTCCGAGAGCGCGGCGGCCAGATGACGGGTCGTGACCGGCTTGGCGGCTTTCGGCTTGGTTGAGGCGGCAGCTTTTGCCATTGCAGTAAACTCCTTGAGCGCACCATGCGCGTAGAGAGCCCGAAGCACTACGAGATTCGCGTGGTCTTGCAAGCGTTTCCGCGCCCTAAATTCGGGACTTAACCACAGAAAGCAGACAAAAAGTGCGATTCGGCGGGCATTTTTGGCCCCTCGCCTGAGCTTGATACCGCTTTCGGCCTTGTAAACCGGGCCGAATCGGCACCTCGCCGACGGGCGCGACACGCTGCGCCGGCTCCCGCCGCGCCCGCGTGCCAAGCCCAAGAGCCGACATTGCCGCTGGCCGGAGATTCGTTTATCTAGGCGGCACGCGCCCGTAGCTCAGCTGGATAGAGCGTTGCCCTCCGAAGGCAAAGGTCGGACGTTCGAATCGTCTCGGGCGCGCCATTTCCAACAAAATCACACCGGTGGATCGTGAAGCGACAAAGCATGTCGCTTGCCGCGATGCATCGGCGCGGCATTGGCACCGTTGGCCGACGCCAGATTGACGCGGATCGGCCGGCCGGTGCCCGTCCTCTATCACCCAAGGGTTGCATCGCGCGCGGCAGCGAAAGCCGCGTCGGAACGGCGACAGCCATTCGGGCGTGACTTGACAGACATATCTGCACGACCCTAGCCTGTAGTTGCGCAATCAGGGGTAGTATCATCCAGCTGGAGGCGCGCTGACGTTACTGCAGCCGCTGACGGCAAACGATCCTTGATCCCTCGCGCATCGGTCCATCAACGATGAGGTGCATCGATAAGGAGTGGCAGTAAATGGCAGATGATGACCAAAAACTCCAAATGGAGTTGGTCAAGCAGATCGGCGAGAGGATGAGTATTCTCGCCAGGATGCAAGCCGACTTCATGAAGCAACTGGCGGAGAGGCAAAGCCTCATGGGCAGGATGTTTGCCGAAGCGTCCAGTCAATTCAAACGCGGAACCGAGCTTACTGAAAGGATGGCCGCCAGGTTAGCGGCCAGGATGGAACGCAAGCTCGGCAAAGCGTAAGCCGTCACTGCCTTTGTCCCAGCCGAAGGTGGTAGCGCGAGATATGATGGCGTTCTGTGTCTCTCGACGTCCCAGCCAGCGAGAGCCGCAAGCCATCGTCACGGAACAGGCCTCGCCGTTCCCAGCACGACGAAGCTGAGAGTCCGCTCCCAATCAGTCGTCCGTCCCAGCCGGACGACGCAGCATTCCGCCTCACTGTCCCAGCAACGCGGGACGGGGTGCTCGGAACGAATGCGCTCCCGGTTCCCAGCACCGGGAACGACGCAATTGGAATGGCAGGCTCCCGTCGTCCGGCCGGCGTTCGTGCAATAGGCCGAGGGGATGGGACATCGCCTGCATGAGTATGCGCCCGTAGCTCAAGGGTAGAGAAGGTGGCCCGCGGTGACGACCACGGCTCGAGATCTTTGCAGGTCGCGGACAAATTCGTCCGACACGTCAACCGGCTCGCTGGGAGCAGGCTCGTGGTCGGCAGGCAGCCTTTCGACAACCGAAACTCAGCGCACGGTGCACCGGAGCCGGTTTTCGCGAAAGGTTCGAGCAAAGGGGTCGGCACCCGACGTCAACTTCCAGAGCAACGGCCTCCTAAGCCGTGGGTTGCGGGTTCGAGTCCCGTCGGGCGTACCAATCGAAGCGTTGGGCCAGGACCAGCGTCCATGGCCGAACGCCTTTCGTCTCACTGGAAAGTCGTGATCAGCAAACGAGGGACGTCATGTCTGAAACAAAGACCGAAGTGAAGACCTCGGAATGCACTGAGAACAGCACCCCGGCCTACGAAAAGCCGGAAGTGAAGACGCTGAGCCAACGCGACATCGTGCAAGCCGTGAACAAAGGCTCGAAGTTCCCGGCACGCGGCTTCGCGGGATAAGCCACTCTTCGTGCGGCCAGGCCTGCTCGTGCCTCGTCACCGGACGGGCCTGGCCGATTAAGGTTCGTGTTGCGTCAGCGGCTTCTCGACAGCCGCCACGGAGCGTATCCCATGTTGGCACCCGCAGAGATGTCGGCGGACGCATGTCCGCAGCGGTCCGAGCATGTGCAGGCCCGCAAGGTCGGACGCGACACGCTCGTCGTCCACCTCCTCTTGAAGCAATATCACGTCCTCAATCACATCGCCGGCCGCATCTGGGACTTGGCGGACGGGACGCACTCCGGCGACGACATCGCCGCCACCATCGCCGCGGAGTTCAACGCCGATCGCGGCGCCGTCGGCGACGACGTCGCGAACACGCTCCAGCTCTTGACCGATCTGCGCCTGATCGAACTCAAGGTCGCGCCGTGAGCGATCGCCGCTATTCCGCGGTACCGCTTGGTTGGGTCCAGCATGCCGACCGCTCGCTGGCCATCAGCCGCGTGCAATCGCGCTGGGCCGCTCTCAACGAAACGGCCGCCAGCCTGCTGCGCGCCTGCGAGAGCGACGGCGGTCGCACGCTCGCCGATCTGCACGCCGGCTTTCAGGCGCGTTTCGGTACGGTCGAGCCGTCCGAACTCGCCGGCTGGCTGGACAGTCTCGCGCAAGCCGGCCTGCTGACCGGCGACACCGCGCGCGCCCAACCTCGGCCGCGCGCCGACTATCGCGTCGAGCACGTCTATATCGAGCTGCTCGCGCGCTGCAATTTGCGCTGCGTGCACTGCTTCATGGGCGGCGCGCCGGAACGGGAAGAAGAACTGACGCCGGCGCAGGTCTTCACCCTGCTCGACGACTTCGCCGCGCATGGCGGGCAATACGTGACGTTGTCCGGCGGCGAGCCGATCCTCTACCGCGACTTCCCCGCCATCGCCCGGCACGTCGCCGAGCTCGGCCTCTATGGCACCGTGATCAGCAACGGCATCTCGTTGCGCCAGGAACAATTGCAGCTGTTGGACCGCCTCGGCTTCAACGTCGCGATCAGCGTCGACGGCATCACGCCGGAGGTGAACAAAGCGATCCGCGGCCGCAGCCCCGCCAAGGCCATCGACGCGATCGACCGCACGTTACGGCTCGTCGGCCCCGACCGCTTCATCCTGTCGTTCACACCGGTGAAGGCGAACATCGGCGAACTTCCGAAGCTGTTCGACTTCATCGAGCAGCGCGGCATCCGCCGGCTGAACCTGTCGCTGTACGAAGCGGTCGGTCGCGCCGTCGACTATACGGACATGCTGACGATGGACGCGGCGGACCGGCTGCGGTTGATCCGCACCGTCTACGAGAAGGCGATCGATTGGATCGGCAAGGTCGAAATCGACTTCAACGACACGCGCAACATCCTCAGTCAATTCACCGAAAGCCGCGCCTCCAGCGAATTGCATCCGCTGTGGCGCGGCGTGCGCGTGACCTCCAGCGGCGAGGTGTTTCCGAGCTCGTTCGGCGCGGTCGAGCGTTTCCGGCTCGGCAACATCCGGGACACCGCGTTTGGCGCCCTGCTCGACTCCGAGGTGTTGAGCACGCTCTATAACGATCTGCTCGATCGCGACGCCAAGACGCCGAAATGCCGCGACTGCGTCTGGCGGCAAATCTGTCGCGGCGGCAGCGTCGCCTCGGCCTTCTGCGCCAATGGCGAGATCCACTCGCCCGACGCTTATTGCGACGCCTATCTCGCGGTGTTCCCGCAGGTCGCGGTAACGCTTGCCGAACTCGCGCCGACGGGGCCGTCATGAAGGCCGCATTCGCGCTGCCCTCGGACCTGGAAAGCGGCGCGGATATCGTCGGCCGCCTGCCGAGCCATTTCGCGCTCGACTTCTGTGGCGCGCCGGTTGACATCGCCTCGACCTCCGACCGCGCCATCGCCACGCTGCGCCGGGTCTATCGGCACTTCCTCGACACGACGCACGAGGCCGCCGGCGGGAGCGAGCGCGACACATTGCTCCTCATCGAGGAAGGCACGGCGGAGGCCACGACGCTCGCCGCGGCGCTCGGCCGCGATGCGAAGGATTTCGACGGCCATATTCTGATCGCCAGTTGGCTTGGACAGGGCCTGCGCATCGCGAACCATGCTTTGCTGCACTATTACGCGTCCAAACTTCTACGGCTGCGCATCGTCGAACGCTGGCATCCCGAGGTCGTCACGCTGCATGCGGCTTCGCTGAGCGCGCCGTGGGGCGGCGGCCTGTTGCTGCTCGGCGAGGCGGCCGCCGGCAAGACGACGTTGACGCTGCGCTTGATCGACGATGGCTTCCGTTACTGCGCGGACGACACGACCTGCATCCGCCGCCGCGACCTCGCCTGCCTGCCCTTCCCGATGGCCTTCATCGTACGCGGCGACCTGACGACCGGCCTGCCGGGGCCGTCCGCGCTGCGCGGGCGCGCGCCCGATCTGTCGCTGCTCGACGAGCCGCGCTGGCTGATGGAGCGTTGGGACGCGGTCGGCATGCCGTTCCAGCCGACGACGCTCTATTTCGTCGCCCGCGATCCGGCCCGCGCAGCCGGCGACATCCGCCCGATGCCGCAGGCCGACGCCGCGCTCGCGCTGCTGCGCAATCTGATGATGCCCCTCGGCGCGGATGCCGACGCCTTCACCATCGATCCTCTGAACTTCGACACGTGCTGCCGCCTGGCGGAAGCGTGCCGATGCCTCGCGGTCAACACCGTCGACCTCGACCGCGCCCATGACGTCATCGTCGCCGATTATCACAACAACGCCCGACCGCTAACGCAGGTGGCCTCATGAGCGACATCACGCTCGTCAACACGGTGTTCCCGAGCGACGTCAAGGTGCCGCCGCAGGGCATCCTGTATCTCACCGCGGCGATCGAGGACGCCGGTTTCGCGGTCGACATCCGCGACTATCAACTCTGCGGCTATGACGACCCGTGGGAGCCCGCGGCGCTGGCGCGTTTCGTCGAGCGCAGCGCGCCGATCATCGGATTCAGTTGCATGAGCTATGCGCTGCCGCTGGTGATCTCAGCCGCGCGCCTGATCAAGCGCCGCCATCCGGAGAAGACGATCGTGCTCGGCGGCATCGGCCCTTCCGGCGCGGGCGGTGCGCTGCTCGAATTCTGTCCGGAGATCGACGTGATCGTCGACGGCGAGGGCGAACGGACCATCGTCGATCTCATCCGCTGCCTCCAGACCAACGGCAACCTGCGCTCGGTGGCCGGCATCGTCTGCCGCGATGGCAGCAGGGCCGTCGCCACCGCCGCGCGACCACGCATCGGGTCGATGACCGAGCTCAAGGCGCCGGCCTATCATCGCGTCGACCTGTCGAATTATCGCCTGGTGGACAGCCAGTTCGGGCGCGGCTGCCCCTTCAAATGCAGCTTCTGCGACATCGCGCCGTATTGGGGCCGGCTCAATACGCATCGGCCGATCGAACACTATGTCGACGAGCTCGAGCAACTGGTGCGCCGCCATGGCGCGCACGACGTCTTCATCGTCGACGACACTTTCGTGCTGTCGCGCAAATCGATCGTCCGTTTCTGCGACGAGATCATCAGCCGCGACCTTCGCTTCGAATGGGGGTGCTACGCCCGCGTCGACCTGATGGACGAGGAACTGATGGCCCGGATGGCGGCCGCCGGATGCCGAAAGGTGTTCTACGGCGTCGAATCCGGCTCGGACCAGGTGCTCGGCGACATCGTCAAGGAAACCGACGTCGACACCATCACCGATATGGTCGCGTGCTCCCTGCGCCATTTCCCGTTCATCACCGCGTCGTTCGTCTGGGGCTTCCCCACCGAGTCGATGGACGATCTGCAACAGACAGTTTCACTGTTGCTCTATCTGACGTCGGTCGGCGCTTCGCCGCAATTGAACCTGGTGCTTCCATACTCGTACTCGACGCTCTACCGGCAGCACCGCGATCAAATCTACTTCGACCCGCGTTATTCGTCACAGCTTCAGTTCTACGAAGGCAAGGACAAAGCCTGGCTGCATGAGATGATCGCAAGCCGGCCGGACCTGTTCTCCGCCTTCTATTTGCTGCCGACGCCGGACTTCGCCGAGAAATGGGCCTATCTCGAACAGATCGGCCTATCGCCGCACGAACTGCAACGCGCCTACGACCACCCGGTGTTGCCGCCGCGGAGCAGCGCGCCGGCACCCCTGGCGGCAAACTTCGCGACATGAGTGGACCCGACGCACGCGCGGCGGCGGCGACCGCCAGCTACGACGCGGCGGCGGTGGAAGCGAAATGGCAGGCGCGCTGGGCGGACGCCGGATGCTTCAAGGCAACGGCGGACGAGCGGCAACGCAAGTTCTTCAACTTCGACGGCGGGCCCTTTCCGAACGGTGCCCTGCATATGGGCCACGTGCGCACCTTTACCCTGGGCGACGTGATGGCCCGCTATCGCCGCATGTGCGGCGATGCCGTCCTTTACTGCTTCGAGTTCGATGCCTTCGGTCTGCCGAACGAACTTGCCGCCAACGCACTCGGCATCGCGCCCGAAGAACTCACGCGCCGCAATATCGCGCAGATGACCCGGCAGATGATCCGGCTGGGTCTCAGCTACGACTGGGATCACGTCGTCACGACATGCGACCCGGCCTACTACCGTTGGACCCAATGGCTGTTCCTGAAGCTGCGCGAGCGCGGACTCGTTTATCGCATGCCGGCCGAACTCAACTGGTGTCCGAGTTGCCACACCACGCTCGCCCACATGCAGGTCGATGACGGCTGCTGCTGGCGCTGCGACACGCCGGTGGAATCGCGCAAGTTGACGCAATGGTTCGTGGCGCTCGGCCGATATTCGGCGATCCTGTCCGACAGCCTCGAACGCATGGAGGGATTCAGCCCGCGCGTGCGCAACGTGTTGCAAGGCTTCATCGGCAAGACCCCCGGCCTGGAATTCGACTTTGTCATTCGGGGCCACCCGGAGGTGACGCTGACGGCCTTCGCGCGCGCGGAATACGTGGACGCCGTCCCGTCTTATCTCGCCGTCGCCCCGGGCCATCCCGCGCTTGCAGACCTGCTTACGCGCACGCAGGCCGATGCCTTGCGCCCGATGAACCAGCGGCGCCGGGCGCAGGCCGCCGCGCAACCGCCGCTCGATGGTTTCGATACCGGACTTGAAGCGGTCGAGGCTCACACCGGGGTGCGATTGCCCGTGTTCGTGGCGCGTCATGTGGACCCAGCGTTCGCCACCGGAGTCGAGATCGGATATCCGGCCGCGGACCCGCGCGCGCGGCAATTCGCCGAACGCCATAAGATCGCGTGCGCGCCGCCCAATGCCGGATCCCCGCTCAAGGGCCGGCCGGCGACACATTATCGTGTGCGCGATTGGCTGGTGTCACGCCAGCGTGCCTGGGGCACACCTATTCCCATCGTCCATTGCGAAGCGTGTGGCGAGGTGCCGGTGCCAGAGCAAGCCCTCCCCGTTCGCGTGCCGATCCTGACGCCAAACCTGCCGCCGGGTGGTCTCGCCGCGGTGCCTGGCTTTGCCGCCGCGCAATGTCCATGCTGCGGCAAGCCGGCGCGCCGCGAAACCGATACACTCGACTGCTATTTCGACGTTGTCTGGTGCTTCTTGGCCTGCGCCAACGGCCTGAAGCCGGACTTCAAATTCCAGGCCTCCGACTTCGCGGATTGGACTCCGGTGGACTGGTTCCACAACGGGCTCGATTCATTGTTCTACATGCACCTCTACCGATTCCTCGGGCAGGTCTTGCATGAGATGGCGGTCCTGCCCGAGCCAGAGCCGATCCGTTGCTATATCGGCCATGATGCCGTGCTCCTCGACGGCCGCAAGATGAGCAAGCACCACGGCAACGTCGTTTCGCCGGATGCGGTCATCGAAAAAGAAGGCGCGGATGTGCTGCGCGTTCACGTTCTGTGGTCCGCCAATCCATTGAAGAGCGTTGAATGGTCGCAGGCGGGACTGCAACGCGCCAAGCGCCTGCTCCTCGACGTCTGGAAGCTCGTCACGAGGCACGCGCTTGAAGTGCGGACGACGGCGGACGCTCCGCCGATGGACGCCAGCGCACAGCCATCACCGCTCGATAAGGCCGCAGCCCGCGCCGCACGCCGCGTCACCGAATTCCTGGAACGCTATCAGTACGCCGGCTGCCTCCAGGAAATTCAGACCTTGATCGTCCGCCTGGAAGCCGAGGCCGAGCGCTTGTCGAATCGACCGTCAGCCCCACGCGATTCATTCGCCAACGGCATTCGTTGCCTCGTCACCATGCTTGCCCCGTTCGCGCCCCATATGGCGGAAGAGCTCTGGGAAGAAATCGGCGGCAAAGACCTGGTCGCACGTGCGCCGTGGCCGATCCTCGCGACGGATGCGCCACACGCAGCCATGCCGAAGAACCCTGCACGCGGGCAAAGAGAGGCCGCTGCACCGTGAACGCCCCGACCGGACGACTTGGGACAGCCGCGCTTTAAACCCGCACGTCTTTTTATCACCCACCGCCGGCGTTCGCATTCGCGGCGTCAGCGGAGCTCCCAGCTCTGCCGACGTCTGCGCGTCGACGTTCAGTCGAACGATTGGCGTTGAACGTCGTGGCCTGAATCGAAGCGCGGCCAGCTCGGAGATGGATCTCGGATGGCGGCACGACGAGGCCGCCGGCGGAGCGCCTCAGGCCGTTTTCATCAGCTCGAGGTTGGTCGGCTGGCGGCGCGGGCGCGGCACATAGAACTCGCCGAGCTTCACCATCGGGCGCGGATTGAAGACGATCGAGGTCAGGCGATCGCGCAGGGCCTGCGGCGAGGTCGGCTTGAGCAGAAACTCGTGCGCACCGGCCCGCAGGGCCTGCGTCACCGCCGAACGCTCGGCGCGGGAGGTGAGCATGATGATCGGGAGGTTCGGACGCGGGAAGAGACCGGGCGAGCGCACGATGCGCATCACTTCCATGCCGTCGAGCACGGGCATGTCCCACTCGAGCAGCATGACGTCCGGATCGCAGGTGCGGATCGCTTCCAGCGCGGCGAGACCGTCGGAGGCTTCGAGCACGGACTTCGCCCCGAGGTTCACCAGCATCGCGCGGGTGAGCCGCCGCATATAATGATTGTTGTCGACAACCAGGATGGTCAGACCCTGGATTTCTTTGTCGAACGGCCTGGACGGCATCTCGAACCCCCACACGAACGGGTCCACCTTAGTTCCGAGACTCTTGGATTTTATGAAGATGATTGCTTCAATTTTTCATATTCAACGACACGAGGTTTCGTCATACCGCCCGAGTCGTTCGAAATCGACACAACAGCGGGCGTTACGACGCGCGCGGCAACGCCCCGTTAAGGATGATCTCAACGATCGCCCGGCATGAAGGATAATGACGGGGACGGCGCGAACGAGGCCGTCACGTCGCCGACCAGGTCGCCGCCATTGACGAGGTCGAGCTTGCGCACCGGCCGGGTATCGGCGAAATCGATCGCGTCGAGGTCGACCCAGATGATGTTCGGCCGCAAAGAGGACTCGAAGAAATAGACGCGGTGGGTGGCGTCGGCGAGCGTACGCCAGATCGTATGCGAGGCTTCCGGCTTCTCCGGCGTCGCCGTTACGAAAGGCTGCGACACGTTGCGCATCACCGACAGCAGGCTGGCATAGGCTTCGCGCAGGTCGCGCGGCTTGTTCAGGCTACCGACGTAATAGGCCGCGCGCACAAAGCGGTCGGCGGCATCGCTCGTACCCGGCAACGGCGTCTTGCCGCCGAGACCCTCGAACGTCTTCATGTTGGCGAGTTGCTGCTCGAACCGCGGCGAATTGGTCATCACCGTATAAGCGCGGTCGTGGTGCACGCTGGCTTTGCCGCCCTCCACGATCTCGATGATGGCGCTGTCGCCCGAGGCATCGGCCAGCGACAGATGCACGGTGGCGATACGTGTTTCGCCCGGCAGGCGCGCTGACACGAGTTGCAGGCCGCCGCGCTCGACCGCGGCGACCGCCTCCGCCACCGTGGCGAAGTTGTCGAGCGCGTATTGCACCCACAGCGAAATCGACAGGCCGGGCAGCTTCGGATCACGCGGGCCGTAATCGGCTTCCGCCAGCCACAGCAGGTTGGCGACGAGGCCCTTCTCGTTCATGCCGTCGGCGGTGCCGACGCCATAGACACTGGCGGCGACGCTGCCGTATTTCGAGGTCCATTGCACCGAGTTGTCGCCGGCAAGGCCCGAGCGGGCGATGCCGCGCGGAAAGGCCCACAGATCGCTGCGCATGTCCTCGTACCAATCCATGTTGCGGCCGACCAGAACCGCCTGGTCGTTGGCGCCCCACAGCACGCGCGAACATGCGGCGGCGATGTTGGAACCGGCGAACGGCACAAGGATCAGCGCCAGGGCGGCAAGCACACGGGTCATCATGGAGGATCTCCGCGGAAGCGTGAGCGCGATCCTAGGGACGGCCACATTGCGTACGCTGACATAGGTCAATGTCGATCACATCTCGGTGCGCAGCCGCGCCGTGGCACGCCGAGGTGTTATATTGCCGGTGTCACAGACGAGGTTGCCATGAAGATCCCGGGACCGGACCATCCGATCACCATCACGCCGAGCAGCAAACGCTTCCGCGTCACCTTCGGCGGCAAGGTCGTCGCCGACAGCACGCATACGCTGACACTGAAGGAAGCGAATTATCCGGCGGTGCATTATTTTCCGCGCGCCGATGCCGACATGAGCGCGTTCATCCGCACCGAGCACCAGACGCATTGCCCCTATAAGGGCGACGCCAGCTATTTCACCTTGCAGGCCGGCAGCGAGCGCGCGGAGAACGCCGTGTGGAGCTACGAGACGCCGTATCCGGCGATGGCCGAGATCAAGGACTATCTCGCGTTCTATCCGAACTGCGTCGACGCCATCACCGAGGAGTGAGGACCGCGCCTCTCAAGCCGGCGCCCGCGCAAACGGCGCGGAGATGCTGCGCTAATGCAGCCGCGGCCCCTTGAGCAGTTTCGCGCGATCGGACGAGTTGACGCGCACGTCGAAGGTCAGCCCCTCGCGATAGAGCGTGAGCGGCACTTCGACCCCGGCTTCGCCGAGCGACCAGACCTTGCGATAGAACTGCGCCAGCGTCGACACGCGCTCGCCGTCGACGGCGAGGATGACGTCGCCCGGCTTGAGCTCGGCGCGCGCGGCGGGGCCCTTCGACGCCATGCCGACGACGACGACCTTGTCCTCGACTTCGGTCGAGTAGACGCCGAGCCACGGACGCATTGGACTTTGCGTACGGCCGAACTTGCGCAGGTCCTCGACGATCGGCTTCAAGAGATCGATCGGCACGACCATGTTGAGGTGCTCGTTCTGGCCGGCGCGTTCGCGCTCGAGCTGCAGCGAGCCGATGCCGATCAGTTCACCCTTGGGCGAGATCAGACCGGTGCCGCCCCAGTTGGGATGCGCCGGAAACGTGAAGATCGCCTCGTCCAGCACGTATTCCCAATAGCCGGCAAATTCCTGACGCGCGACGATGTGCCCGGCGAGCGAGCGCGTCCGTCCACCGGCGCCGCCGAGCACGACGCGATCGCCGACCTGCGCCGCGGCGGACGAACCGAGCGGCAGCACCGGCAGATCGATCGGTCCCAGCGCCTGCACCAGACCGAAGCCGGTCTCGCTGTCGATGCCGAGCGCATGGCCTTCCACCACGCGGCCGTCGCCGACATGCAGCCACAACGTCTCCGCCTCGGTGATCAGATAGCCGATGGTCAGGACCAGACCCTTGTCGATCAACACGCCGTTGCCGGCGCGTTCGGTGCCGAGGCTCTCGGCCGTGAAGGCGTCGGACGGAATGATCGTGTGCAGCCCAACCACGGAGGAGAGCGCGCGCTCGAGATCGTACTCGTAATCTTCGGGTCGCGGCTGCGAAGCCGACGGCACTTTCCATTCGGTCACTGAGGCCATGCGTGCTTCCGCGCGTTCTTGTATCGTCCGTCACATATTATCCAGGGATGGGTCTGGTACAAACCGCAAATGTGCCTGACCGTTCCGGCCAACAAGCTTGCGCGGGCAGGCATGTCCGGCGCGACCCTTGCCAGCGGCCGCGCACTATCCCAGATGTGACCGATGATCCCATTGTCCGTTCTCGATCTCTCCCCCGTCGCCGCCGGCTCGACCGGTGCGCAAGCCTTGCGCAATTCGCTCGATCTTGCGCAGCTTGCCGACCGGCTCGGCTTCACCCGCTACTGGGTGGCCGAGCATCACAACATGCCGGCCATCGCGAGCTCGGCGCCCGACATCATGATCGGGCAGATCGCGGCGGCTACTGAACGCCTGCGCGTCGGCTCCGGCGGCGTCATGCTGCCCAACCATGCACCGTTGACGGTCGCCGAGCGCTTCAAAGTGCTGGAGGCGCTCTATCCCGACCGCATCGATCTCGGCCTCGGGCGCGCGCCGGGCACCGATCCCGCCACCTCCTATGCGCTCAGAAGGCGCCAGGGCATCAGCGAGGAAGACGACTTCCTCGAGCGCTTCAACGAGCTGATGCTGTTCGAGACGAACGGCTTTCCGGCCGGCCATCCGTTTCACAAAGTGCGGGCGATGCCGGCCGACGTGAAGCTGCCGCCGATCTATCTGCTCGGCTCCTCCGACTACAGCGCGCAACTGTCGGGGCATATCGGCGCGGCGTTCGCCTTTGCCCACCACTTCGCCAGCTTCGACGCGGCCACCGCGATGCGGATTTACCGCGACAGCTTCAAGCCGTCGGTCTCGCACACGACGCCCTACGCCATCCTGGCGACGCATGTGGTGTGCGCCGAGACGGACGAAGAGGCCGAGCGACTGGCCGCGACCGTCGACCTCAACATCGTGCGGCGCGCCAAGGGCGAATATCAGCCGCTCGCCTCGCCCGAGGAGGCCTTGGCCTACGACTACGCGCCGGTCGACCGCGCGCGCATCGCGGAAAACCGGCGCCGGCTGTCGGTGGGCTCGCCCGCCACCGTCAAAGCCAGGCTCGCGCCGTTGCTCGAGGCGACGCAGGCCAACGAGCTGATGGTGACGACCATGATCTACGACCACGCCGCGCGCAAACGGTCGTACGAGCTGCTGGCGGACGTTTTCAAATAGCCGTCATTCCGGGGCGAGGCCGAGAGCCCGGAATCCATAACCCGCAGCGCTGCGGCGTATGGATTCCGGGCCCGCCGCTTCGCAGCTTCCCGGAATGACGAAGCAATAGCGGCATGCTACAAGCCGCGCGGATTTCATCCTCGATTGCCATGAGTGGAGGTTCCCTTGGGTCAACATGTCAAACTCACCACAACCGACGCACACACGCTCGGCGGTTATCGCGCCGATCCGGCCGGCACGCCGAAAGGCGGCATGATCGTCATCCAGGAGATCTTCGGCGTGAACCACCACATCCGCGCGGTGTGCGATCGCCTCGCCGCGCTGGGCTATGTCGCCATCGCGCCGGCGGTGTTCGATCGCTTCGTGCGCGACTTCGAATGCGGCTACACGCCCGATGAGATCGCCAACGCGCGCAGCTATCTCGGCAATCTCGACTGGGACAAGATGGTCCTCGACATGACCGCCGCGAAGGAAGAGCTGAAGGGCACCGGCCCGGTCGGCGTCATCGGCTTCTGCATGGGCGGCACCGCGGCCTTCCTCGCCGCCACGCGCATTCCCGGCATCGCCGCGGCTGTGTCGTATTACGGCGGCCAGATCGGCAAGTTCGCCGACGAGAAGCCGAAGTGTCCGCTGCAGATGCATTTCGGCGAGAAGGATGAAGGCATCCCGCTCACGACGGTCGAAGAGATCAAGAAGAAGCAGCCGCAGGCGGAAACCTACATCTACGAAGGCGCGCCGCACGGCTTCGGCTGCGACGAGCGCGCGTCGTACCGCAAGGAAGCATCGGATCTCGCGTGGCAGCGCACGCAGGATTTCCTCGCGAAGAATATGAAGTAAGTGTCGCGCGCCACCGCGCGCTGCACTTGAAAGATGAATACACGATGAACGAAAAAGCCCCGGTTCGCCGGGGCTTTTTTATTTTTCTCAACCTTCGCTGCCGAAGCACTCGCCTCAAAAGGAACATAACGCGAGGTGAGCGTGTTTTGACATGCGTGGGAGGATTTATCGATGCGCAAACTCGCTTTGATCGTGCTTGCTGCTGCTTCTGTGATGGGAACGGCGAACGTCGCCTCGGCTCAGTATTGGGGCGGTTACTACGACGGCCCGCCGCGTCACCATCATCGCCACTATCATCGTCACTATCGCGATTACGGTTACGATCGCGGCTATCGGGGTGATCGTCACTATCGCCAGCAGCCGCGCGGCCGCACTTGGAACGGCTGCCCTCCCGGCTACACCGTGCAGGACGGCCGGTGCAAACCTTATACGGGCCGCTAAGCCAGCCCATTTCGTGACGCAGCGAGCGGCGAGACCGAGAGGTCTCGCCGCTCGCATCAATGACGGGGCGCGGCTTTGCCGGAGCGGTCATCGCCGCGGCGCGATGAGCGTTCGCCCGGCACGACCGAAATTCGGAAGATCAGAACCAGCGTTCTTTGACGAGGATCGTGTCGCCGGGCCGCAGCGGATAGTTCAGCGGCACCTCGCCTTTGAACTGCTGGCCGGGCGCATTGCGCGTGAGCTCGACCGTGCGCTTGCTGGCGCGCGGCGAGAAGCCGCCGGCGATAGCGATCGCCGTCTCCGCCGACATGTTGGGCACGTACGGATACTGGCCGGGCGTCGTCACTTCGCCGAGAATGAAGAACGGCCGATAGGTCTCGACCTCGACACTCACATGCGGCTCGCGCACATAGCCCTGCTTGAGCCGCGCGGTGATCGTCTGCGACAGCTGCTGCGTGGTGTGGCCGCGCGCCTGGACGCCGCCGATCAGCGGCAGGTTGATGTTGCCGTCGACGCCGACGATGTAGCTGTTGGTGATACCTTCCTGGCCGAACACCACGACACGCAGCTTGTCGCCCGAATCGAGCGTGTAAGCCATTGGATACGTCGATGGCGCGGCAGCGTAAGCGGCCGCCGGCGGCGCGGCGACATAAGGTCCGCCGCTATATTGCGGCGCCGGCTGCTGATACACCGGCCGTCCCGATGTGAAGAAACCGCGGCCCGAGGCCGATCGCGTCGGCGCGGCGGGCGGCGGCGCATAAGCCGGCTGCTGATAGGTCTGATAGCTCTGCTGCGCGTAAGCGGGAGAGCGTGAGAACAGCCCGCGCGCGCTGCTGCCGCTCGGCGGCGCCGCCGGCGCCTGCGCATATTGCTGCTGATAAGGCTGTGGCGCGTATTGCGGCTGCGGCGCGGCGGCTTCGTAAGCCGGCTGCTGCTCGTAGCTTTGCTGCGCGTATTGGCCCTGCGGCCCGTAAGGCTGCGCCTGTTGCGCCACCACCGGCACCGGCTGCCCGGTCTGCGGATCGATGATGTAATACGTCTGCTGCTGGCGCGCGCATCCAGCGGCGGCAAGCGCGAACAGTATCGGCAACAACAGTTTGGCAGTTCGCATGAAGCGAATCCGGGCCGGTCAAAAGGACTTAAGGCCCATTAACGCCTCATTATGGTTAAGAAAGTCTGACCGACCTTCACCCTCCCCTGGAAGGGGAGGGTCGGCGAGCATTGAGTGAAGCGAACTGCGGGCCAGCGTGGGATGAATGGCCTTCGCAGATCGCCCCACCCCGCCGGTCGCTATCGGTCGCGGCGCCCCTCCCCCTCCAGGGGAGGGTGAAGAGCATGCTAAACCGCCGCGCCGGCCAGCTTGGCGCCGGTGCCGATCGGACAGGACACGCCGGTGCCGCCGAGGCCGCAGTAGCCGAACGGATTCTTCGCCAGGTACTGCTGGTGATAGTCCTCGGCGAAGTAGAACGGCGGCGCGTCGACGATCTCGGTGGTGATCGCGCCGTAGCCCTTCTTCTTCAGCTCCGGCTCGTACATCGCCTTCGAGGCTTCGGCCGCCTTCTTCTGCTCCGGCGTGAAGGTGTAGATGCCCGAGCGATACTGCGTGCCGATGTCGTTGCCCTGGCGCATGCCCTGGGTCGGGTCGTGGTTCTCCCAGAACGTCTTGAGCAACGCGTCGTACGAGATCTTCTTCGGATCGTAGACCACCAGCACCACTTCGTTGTGGCCGGTGCGGCCCGAGCAGACCTCCTCATAGGTCGGATTGGGCGTGATGCCGCCGGCATAGCCGACCGCGGTCACGTAGATGCCGTCGCCCAACTCCCAGAACTTACGCTCCGCACCCCAGAAGCAGCCGAGCCCGAACACCGCCGTCTCCAGGCCCGCGGGATAGGGGCCCTTGAGCGGGTGATGATTGACGAAATGGTCCTTGGCGGTCGGGATGGCGCTGGAGCGGCCGGGAAGAGCATCGGCGGCAGTCGGCATTGTCACTTTCTTGAAGCCGAACATTTTTGGTTCTCCCAATTGCTTTGCGGCAAATATAGGCGCGCGCCCGCGTTTTCGAAACGCGGGCGGCGATCACGAAGATGCGGGGCGAGGCGCTGGCGACCAGCGTCCTGACAAGTAGCTTCGGGGACTGGTCGTTACGACCTGGCGTAGCCGATGAGCGGCTTCTTGCGGCGGCCGAGCAACATGAAGACGACGCCGAGGAAGCCGAGCACGCTCCACGCTGGCGCGGCGAGGAAGACGACCATGCCGGGGTCCCACAGCACGCCGCCGGCGTAAGGGCTGATGAGCGGGCGCACGGCGGCGAGGCTGCCGGCATTCACCAGCTCCCAGGCGCTGCGCATGCTGGTGAAATAGAGGTTGTTGGCGGCGATCGACTTGGTGCCGTCATAGATCACCAGGATGAAGGCCGCCGCCAGCAGCAAGAGACCAAGAAACCTGAAGAAAAACCGGATCATCGCCTGCGGCCGTCGTTTGTACAGAAACACCGTCAACGGCACCGAGTTAACGGTCGGACGGCCGGGTTGCAAGACACGCAGAGGGGGCCTGCCTTGAGTGAGCCGAAGCCGTTCGGCTACGTTTTGCCCTTGAGAACGGTCAATCGCCTAGCCCTGCAACAAAATATCGCGCATTTTTATTTCCGAGAATAGGTTCCCACCTTTCGAGAAATTGCGCTACGGTCCCCGGCCTTCAGCCTTCCCCCGCTCTAGGAGTTGAAATGCCTGCCAAGCCCCCCGGCCTGAAACGGCCGACCTTTACCGACCAGGAAGCCCTGCAGTTTCACTCGTCCGGCCGTCCCGGCAAGCTGGAGGTGATCGCCACCAAGCCGATGGCAACGCAACGCGACCTGTCGCTGGCTTACTCGCCGGGCGTGGCGGTACCGGTGCTGGCAATCGCGGAGGATGAAAGCCGCGCCTACGACTACACCACCAAGGGCAACTTCGTCGCCGTCATCACCAACGGCACTGCCATCCTCGGCCTCGGCAATCGCGGGGCGTTGGCGGCCAAGCCCGTGATGGAAGGTAAGGCGGTGCTGTTCAAGCGCTTCGCCGACATCGACTCCATCGACCTCGAAGTCAATTCCGAGGACACCGACGAGATCATCAACTGCGTCAAGCTGCTGGGCAAAGGCTGGGGCGGCATCAATCTGGAAGACATCAAGGCGCCGGAGTGCTTCGTCATCGAGCAGCGCCTGCGCGAGCTGATGGACATCCCGGTCTTCCACGACGACCAGCACGGCACCGCCATCATCGCCGCCGCCGGCCTCCTGAACGCGCTCGACATCACCGGCCGCACCATCGAGGACACCAAGCTCGTGTGCAACGGCGCCGGCGCTGCCGGCATCGCCTGCCTCGAACTGCTCAAGGCCATCGGCTTCAAGCCGGAAAACCTGATCCTGTGCGACACCAAGGGCGTCATCTATCAGGGCCGCACCGACGGCATGAACCAGTGGAAGTCGGCTTATGCGGTGAAGACCGATAAGCGCACGCTGGCGGAAGCCTTTGAGGGCGTCGACGTTGCTTTCGGCCTGTCGGTCAAAGGCGCCTTCACGCCGGAAATGATCAAGTCGATGGCGCCGAACCCGATCATTTTCGCCATGGCCAATCCGGACGCCGAAATCACGCCGGAAGAAGTGGCCGCGATCCGCGACGACGCCATCATGGCGACCGGCCGTTCGGACTATCCGAACCAGATCAACAACGTTCTCGGCTTCCCCTACATCTTCCGCGGCGCGCTCGACGTGCGCGCGTCCGCCATCAACATGGAGATGAAGATCGCGGCCGCTCGCGCCCTCGCCGATCTCGCGCGCGAGGACGTCCCTGACGAGGTCGCTTCCGCTTACGGCGCGCGGCCGAAGTTCGGCCCGGACTACATCATTCCGGTGCCGTTCGATCCGCGCCTCATCTCTTACGTGCCGCCGGCGGTGGCGCAGGCGGCGATGGATACCGGCGTCGCGCGTAAGCCGATCGTCGACATGGAGATCTATCGCCAGCAGCTTTCGGCGCGCCGCGACCCGATCGCATCGACGCTGACGCAGGTCTACAACCGCGTGCGCCGTCAGCCCAAGCGCGTGGTGTTCGCGGAGGGCGAAGAGGAGCAGGTGATCCGCGCCGCCGCCAACTTCGTCGGCCAGGGCCTTGGCACGCCGGTGCTGGTCGGCCGCGAGGACCGCGTCAAAGCAGCCGCGGCGGATAACGGCATCGATCTCGACGGCATCGAGATCATCAACGCGCGGCTGTCGACGCGCAACACGGCGTACATCAACTACCTCTACGAACGGCTGCAGCGGCACGGCTATCTCATCCGCGACTGCCAGCGGCTGGTGAACACGGACCGCAATCACTTCGCCGCCTGCATGGTCGCGCTCGGCGATGCGGATGCCATGGTGACCGGCGTCACCCGCAACTTCTCGGTCGCGCTCGAGGA
This sequence comes from Pseudolabrys taiwanensis, assembly GCF_003367395.1. Taxonomy (NCBI): domain Bacteria; kingdom Pseudomonadati; phylum Pseudomonadota; class Alphaproteobacteria; order Hyphomicrobiales; family Xanthobacteraceae; genus Pseudolabrys; species Pseudolabrys taiwanensis. The sequence continues at coordinate 3,668,425 of NZ_CP031417.1, forward strand.
CGTGCGCCGGGTGATCGATCCCAAGCCGGGCCATCGCGTCATCGGCGTATCGCTGGTGGTCACGCGCGGCCGCACGGTGCTGGTGGCCGACACCGCCGTCACTGAAATGCCCGCCGCCGAGGATCTCGCCGACATCGCGGTCGAAGCCGCGGGCGTCGCGCGCCGGCTCGGTTATGAGCCGCGCGTCGGCATGCTCGCCTTCTCCACCTTCGGCCATCCGCAGGGCGAGCGTTCGGAGCGCGTCATCGAGGCGGTGAAAATCCTCGATCACCGCCGTGTCGACTTCGAATACGACGGCGACATGGCCGCCGACGTCGCGCTCAATCCCGAGCTGATGACGGCCTATCCGTTCTGCCGCCTGTCGGGGCCGGCCAACGTGCTGGTGATGCCGGCGTTCCACTCGGCGTCGATCTCGACCAAGATGCTGCAGGAACTCGGCGGCGCCACCGTCATCGGCCCGCTGCTGGTCGGCCTCGACCGGCCGGTGCAGATCGTGCCGCTCGGCGCCAAGGACACGCAGCTCGTCAATCTGGCGGCGCTCGCGGCGTTCAATGTGAGCGGCTAACGGCGTTCGTCATGGCCGGGCATAGCCCGTTGAAGACGGGCGCAAATGCCCTTGTGTCCCGGCCATTCACGCCTTTCTATGTTACGCAAAAGAGCAACGCGGATGCCCGGCACAAGACCGGGCATCACGCATGCCGAGAGGAAACGCATGTCCAATAAAACGCTCTCCGGCGTCATCGCCGCCATCGCCACGCCGATCGACGACACCGGCGCGCCCGATCTGACGCGCGTCATCAAGCTCGCGCGCTTCCTGCTCGACAATGGGTGCGACGGCTTGAATGTGTTGGGCACTACCGGCGAAGCCACATCGTTTGCGCTGGCGGAACGCCAGGCGGTGATGGACGCCTATAAGGCGAACGGCCTGCCGCTTTCGCGGCTGATGGTTGGTACCGGCGCCGCCGCCGCCGCCGACGCCGTCGCGCTGACGCGTCATGCCGCCGCGCTCGGCTTCGGTGGCGCGCTGGTCCTGCCGCCCTTCTATTACAAGGGCGTGCCCGATGACGGCCTCGTCGCGTACATCGACGCCATCGTGACGGCGACGGCGGACAGGCCGATCCCGCTTTATCTCTACCACTACCCGGCGATGTCCGGCCTGCCCTGGACCATCCCGCTGATCAAACGTCTGCTGGAACTGCACCCCTCCCGTATCGTGGGCCTGAAGGACTCCTCCGGCGACATGGACTACGCGCGCGCCGCCGCCGCGCTGTCGAAGGACTTCGCGGTGTTCCCGTCCACCGAGGCCTGCCTGCTGGAGGCGCGCGGCGGCACCTTTGCCGGCTGCATCTCGGCCACCGCGAACCTCAACCCCGACCTGTGCGCCCGTGCCTGGGGCGCGGGCGACGCCGCCGCGCTCGACGCCGCGGTCGCCATCCGCCGGCTGTTCGAGGGCAAGCCGCTGGTCTCCGGCGTGAAGGCCCTGCTCGCGCATATCCACGGCGATCCGGCCCTGGCCCGCATGAAACCGCCGCTGGCGCCGCTGCCGGCGGCCGACCGGACCGCGGTCGCGGCCGGCTACGACGCCGTCCGGGCCCGCCGGGTGGCCTGAAAATTGAGGCCCCGACGGGCGTTGACGCCCGGGCGGGGTCTCTTTATAAGCCTGCGTCTTGGCGGCCGGGATACGCCCGGCCCCGCACCTTTTCTTATATATCTAGGCCGCTGCAGCGGAATTCCCGCCGAGAGCGCCGACGCCAACGAGAGATCAGATGGCCAATACGAAGTCCGCCCGCAAAGCCACGCGCGTCATCGCGCGCCGTACCGAAGTGAACAAGGCGCGCCGTTCGGTGCTGCGTTCGTCGGTCCGCAAGGTCGAGGAAGCGATCGCGTCGGGCGACAAGAACACCGCCGCCGCCGCGCTGCAGGCCGCCGAACCGGTGATCATGCGCGCCGCGCAAATCGGTGTCGTTCATAAGAACAATGCCAGCCGCAAGGTCTCGCGCCTCGCGCACCGGGTGGCTAAGCTCGGCAAGTAACATAAGACTGCCTTGCGCTGAGAGCCCCGCCGTCGCGGGGCTTTTCTATTACAGCTCAGAGAATAAAGTTCAGGCTGTCGTCCGCTTTTCATGAGGCGGACGGCAGCCTTTTTCTATGTTGCAGAACGGTCATTCCGCCGTCAGAAAACTTTGAGCGCTCCGATTTTACTTGACGGATATTCGCTCATCCGCGCGCTAAGCCCTGTGCCGCAACGCTTTCTCGCGAACGGCTACATTGTAAAACGATCATGAATCTCGTCGGCAAGTTAAAGACTTATCGAGCATGAATTCGCGGGACCGGAAAAATCATCCTATCAAGCATCGACGACATCACCCGCGATGAAATTTTTTTAAGTCCGGCGACACATTCAAGAATCTCGTCGCGCGCACAGATTCCGCACGAACGATCAACAGTTTGGAAATCTCTTTGCGACGCAGCAGAGCAACACCGTCGCGGCAATTACGACATACACGTAACACCGACGCATAAAGCCGTTGCTCACATGCTTCGCTCGTGTATCTTCATTCGGCGCCCCGGCTTCTCCGCGGCGCGTTACAGCAAAAGGTCAACGGCACGCTCATCGGCGCATGAGAACGGCTTTTATTTGCCCGATCGCAAATGCGATCACGATGGCACAACAAAAAGCCGCGAACAGACGTCAGAGCGTTGGACTTGTTCCCTGGGAGGTCGGCGCAGCAGACGTACGTAAGCTTGATGGATGATGCGAAGACTGAGGAACTGATCCAACTACCGTGTAGTTGAGCACGTAACTGATCCGGGCCCCCATTGCCCGAAGAACATTTGAGGGGGATGACAATGACAGATGCAGGGACAGTGTCGGCGACCAAGTCCGACCGCGTTGGACACGAAGTGTTCGATGCTTGTCCGTGTTGTCCTGTCGTGCCGTCATTCTCCTCCTACGTGGATTCCCTGACGCCGTTGTCGCTGATGCGTGTCCGGGGCATCCGCGGAGCGGTTTCCCCACCCGCGGGTTGAGACGCAAGGCTCTCTCGACCGCGGCCGCTGTCAGCTCGGGCATGATGCCCGCTGCATGTACCGTTGCCTCCAAAGAGATCATCGAGTGAGTAGTTGCGTCGCGTATCCGGCGTGTCGGCGGCTGTATGCCGCTTGTGCCGGGGCCACCCGAGTTCATTTCAACAATAGAAGCGGATAGAGCAGGTAGAATGTCGAACGCGGATCAGGATAGCTGGTCACGAGTCAAAGAACGTCTGCGCGCCGAAGTCGGCGACGACGTTTATTCGAGCTGGTTTGCCCGCATGGACCTGGAAGGCATCGAGGATGGCGGCGTCCGCCTCTCGGTTCCGACCCGCTTCCTCAAGAGCTGGATCCAGTCGCACTACGCCGAGCGCGTGCTCGCCTGCTGGCAAGCGCAGCAGCCGGAAGTCGGCCGTATCGAACTGATCGTGCGCTCCGCCGTGCTGAAGCCGGCCGCGCCTGTGGTGAAGAAAGCCGAGCCGATGCCGGCTGCCGTCAGCAATGGCAGCGGCGCTTATGCCGGCATCAACGGCAACGGTCATGGGCGGGTGTCGACTGTCGGCGACCCGGGCATGCACGATGCGCTGGGCGGCTCGCCGCTCGATCCGCGCCTCACCTTCGAGAGCTTCGTCGTCGGCCGCTCGAACACGCTCGCGCACGCCGCCGCCAAGCAGGTGGCGATCGCGCGCCGCAACGATCCCGTGATGTTCAACCCGCTTTACATCCATGCGGGTGTCGGCCTCGGCAAGACGCATCTGCTGCAGGCCATCACCTGGGCCGGCAACGCGGCGGGCGAGCGCAAGGTGCTCTATCTTACCGCCGAGAAGTTCATGTACGGCTTCGTGTCGGCGCTGCGCACGCAGACCGCACTCGCGTTCAAAGAAGCCCTTCGCGGTATCGGCGTGCTGGTGATCGACGACTTGCAGTTCCTGCAGGGCAAGTCGACGCAGGCCGAGTTCTGCCACACGCTCAATGCGCTGATCGATGCCGGCCGTCAGGTCATCATCGCCTCCGACCGGCCGCCGTCCGATCTCGAAAGCCTCGACGATCGCGTGCGCTCGCGTCTGGCCGGCGGTCTCGTGGTCGAGATGGGCACGCTCGGCGAAGAACTTCGCCTGGAAATCCTCAAGGCCCGCGTGCTCGCGGCCCGCGCGCATCATCCGAGCTTCGACGTGCCGCTGCCGGTGCTGTCGTATATCGCCAAGACCGTCACGCATAACGGCCGCGACCTCGAAGGCGCGCTCAACCGCCTGCTGGCGCACAACAAGCTGACCGGTCACCCGGTGACCCTGGAGATGGCCGAGCGCGAAGTGCGCGACCTGATCCGGCCGCAGGAACCCAAGCGCGTCAAGATCGAGGACATCCAGCGCATCGTCGCGCGGCAGTACAATGTTAGCCGCTCCGACCTGTTGTCCTCGCGCCGTACGGCCAACGTCGTGCGCCCGCGTCAGGTGGCGATGTATCTCGCCAAGACGCTGACCCTGCGCTCGCTGCCGGAGATCGGCCGTCGCTTCGGTGGCCGCGACCACACCACCGTTCTGCACGCGGTGCGCAAGATCGAGGGCCTCGTCGGCAACGACGTCGCGCTCGCCGAGGAGATCGAGATCCTGAAGCGCCAGCTGCAGGAGTAAAAGGGGTCTCGTACCGACGTCTGACCGTCACCCTGAGGTGGCCGCCGCAAGGCGGCCCTCGAAGGGGGACAGCCCGTGCCCGTCATCCTTCGAGGCTCGCTTCGCTCGCACCTCAGGATGACGGATCAGGGGCCACAGCCGCGGCGCTGCCCTGTGGACCGCCTGGGGATAGGAGCGGGGAGCAAAAACGCGCCCTTGCGCATTTGCCCCGCTCTTGCCACCTTTGCCCCCCGGCGCCCGCATTCCGCGGGCGGCCGGCTTGGTGTCACGCCCGTTCCCGGGCTTATTCCGGCGCCTAAGCGGGTCTTCCATGAAAGTTACTGTCGAGCGTGCTGAACTGTTGAAGTCGCTGGGCCACGTCCACCGCGTGGTCGAACGGCGCAACACCATCCCAATTCTCGCCAACGTGCTGGTCAAGGCCGACAAGGGCGCCCTGAGCCTGAAGGCGACCGACCTCGACCTCGAAGTCACCGACACCATCGCCGCCGAGGTGACGCCGGGCGGCTCGACCACCGTGCCGGCGCATATGTTCTACGACATCGTGCGCAAGCTGCCGGACGGCTCGCAGATCGTCATCGAAGGGTCCGGCGACCGCGCCGTGCTGTCGATCCGCGCCGGACGTTCGCGCTTCACGCTGCAGACGCTGCCGGAGAGCGACTTCCCCGATCTCGCCGCCGGCGAGATGACGCATTCGTTCAAACTGCCGGCCGCCGACCTCAAGCGGCTGATCGACAAGACCCAGTTCGCGATCTCCACCGAGGAGACGCGCTACTATCTCAACGGCATCTACCTGCACGCGGCGGGCGCGGCCAATGCCGCGACCTTGCGCGCGGTGGCGACCGACGGCCACCGCCTCGCGCAATGCGAATTGCCGCTGCCCGAGGGCGCGGCCGGCATGCCGGGCATCATCATCCCGCGCAAGACCGTGGGCGAAGTGCAGCGCCTGATCGACAGCGGCGAAGGCGAGATCGCCATCGAGTTGTCGGCCGGCAAGATCCGCTTCACCATCGGCCCGGTGGTGCTCACCTCGAAGCTGATCGACGGCACCTTCCCCGATTACGGCCGCGTCATCCCGGTCAACAACGACAAGAGCCTCGTCGTCGACAAGAAGGACTTCGAGGCGGCGGTCGACCGCGTTTCGACGGTGTCGAGCGAACGCGGCCGCGCGGTGAAGCTGTCGATCACCGGCGGACGGCTGGTGCTGTCGGTGACCAATCCGGATTCAGGCAGCGCCACCGAAGAGCTCGAGGTCGACTACGATTCCGAGCCGCTCGATATCGGCTTCAACTCGCGCTACCTGCTCGACATCGCCGCGCAGATCGAGGGCGAGGTGGCCGTGCTCAAGCTTGCCGATCCGGGCTCGCCGACCCTGATCCAGGACCGCGACGCCAAGGGCGCGCTCTACGTGCTGATGCCGATGCGGGTGTAGCGCCGTCGCCGCTTGCTCGGGTACCCTCTCCCCTTGCGGGAGAGGGTGGCGCGCGATAGCGCGCCGGGTGAGGGGTCGGTGCCAGCAGGCTTTCACCATCGTCCGACGGCGAAGAAGAGCCGCAGCTTCGCGCGGCAGATGCGCCGTGCTCCGACCGAAGCCGAAGCCAGAATGTGGCGGCTGCTGCGCGACCGCAGACTCGCAGGGTTCAAGTTCCGTCGCCAAGTACCGCTGGATGGCTCCATCATCGACTTCGTTTGCTTCGACCACCGCATCATCATCGAAATTGACGGCAGCCAGCACTTCTCGTCACCACGCGATCAAGAGCGGGATCGGCATTTTGCGCGCGAGGGATTTCGCGTCCTTCGCTATTGGAATAACGAAGTTCTGCAGACACCCAATTCCGTCTTGGAAGACATTTTCGCGCGTCTCACGAATGGCACGGACTGACCCCTCACCCGGCGCGCGCCCGAACTCGGCTATAGCCGAGTTCGGCACTTTAGAGTGGTCGAAGTCGGATAAATCCGACTTCGACTGCGCGCCACCCTCTCCCGCAAGGGGAGAGGGTCGGCTGCGGCCTATGGCGCGGCACAGCCAATGACCGCTGCCTTCATCCGCCGCCTGACGCTGAGCAACTTCCGCAGCTATCACGCCGCGCAGGTGAGGCTCGACCGCGCCGGTCCCGTGGTGCTCACCGGCGCGAACGGCGCCGGCAAGACCAATATGATCGAAGCTATCTCCATGCTCGCGCCCGGCCGCGGCCTGCGCCGCGCCACCATGGACGAGCTGGCTTTTTCGGAAGGCGGAGGCACTTGGGCGATCAATGCCGAGATCGAAGGCATGCTCGGCCTTGCAACGCTCGGCACCGGCATCGATGCGCCGGCGGGCGAAGACGGCTCGACGTCGCGCAAATGCCGCATCGATCGCGAGCCGGTCTCGTCGGCCACCGCTTTCGCCGATCATCTGCGCGTCGTCTGGCTGACGCCGTCGATGGATCCCCTGTTCAACGGCCCCGCCTCCGAACGGCGGCGCTTTCTCGACCGCCTGGTGCTGGCGGTCGACGCGCAGCACGCCAGCCGCGTTTCGGCGCTCGAGCGCGCGCTGCGCTCGCGCAACCGGCTGCTGGAGGATCCCAAGAGCGATCCGCATTGGCTCGACGCGGTCGAGCACGAGACGGCGGAAGTCGCCGTCGCCGTCGCCGCCGCGCGCGCCGAGACGGTCAACCGCCTGTCCGGCGCCCTCGCCGTCGCGCATGAACAGACGCCGGCCTTTCCCTTCGCCGAGATCAGGCTCGATGGCTGGATGGAGCAGTTGCTGCCGGCTTACAGCGCCGGCGAGATCGAAGACCGCTATCGCGCGCTGCTGAAAGACGGCCGCGCGCGCGATGCCGCCGCCGGCCGCACGCTCGACGGTCCGCACCGCTCCGACCTGATCGTGACGCACGTGAACAAGGGCGTTGCCGCCGGCAACGCCTCGACCGGCGAGCAAAAGGCGCTGCTGATCCGTCTCGTGCTCGCGCATGCCTCGCTGATCAAGGACATGACCGGTTACGCGCCGCTCTTGCTGCTCGACGAAGTGGTGGCGCATCTCGATCCGGGGCGGCGCGCCGCGCTTTACGACGCGTTGGCGGCGCTCGGCGCGCAAGTATGGATGACGGGCGCGGACCCGGCAGCCTTCGGCGACATCACCGATCGCGCGCAGGTCTTTGTGGTGCGTCCGGGAGAAGTGGCCCCGGCAGGTGCCAACTAGTACCGCTGTTCCCATTCATCGAGAAATGTTGAGAGCGGCGGCGCCGGAACTATAAACGCGCGCTGAGATTTCTATCTTACATGCGGCGGGATGCCGTAGCTCCAGCAAAAGCGAGGAGTGCGAACGCGATAGGATCAAGGGGTGCGACCGTGGAAAACGATACGACAGAGCAGATCAAACAAGAACTCCATCGCACCATAGACCGCATGCGGCACGATCTGGACCGTGTGGAAATACTTACCGCAGCCTTGAGCGTGTTTGCCCGGCCCATCCCCGAATACGAGCCGACATTCCTGCATATCCGGCACGCCACCCGCGGCGTTCACAAGCTGGGAACCTCGGACTAGACCTCGCCGAGCAATTCGCGCCGCTGCCGTTCCGACGCATCGGAGTAACGCCGCAGCGCATGCGCCTCGCTGAGCAGGCCCAGCACCTGCCGCCGCTCCGACGAATCCACCACGGGCAGCGCTTCCGCTTCGAAGCGGTCGAACGCGGAGATCGCTTCCTGCGCGGTCATTTGCGGCAAGAGCACGTGATCCTTGTGGTGCAGGATATCGCGCAGGGACACCGTCGCGCCGAGTTCGGGCGCGTGCGCCTCCGCGACCAGCACCATGCCGGCGTAACGGCCGTCTTCGTCGACGGCGATCACCTGGTTGGTCGAGCCGATGGGAAAGGCTTCGCGGAAGGCGGAGACCGGCGTCTCGACCGGGCTGGTGCGCACATCGGCGCGCATCATCTGGCCCACGGTCAGATCGCGGATCCAACCGACATCGGCGGCGCTGCGGATCGTTTCGCCGCGCAAGTGGAAGCGCCACGTCGCGAACGAGTAGCCGAAGAACTCGCGCGTCACCTGCATGGAAACGATGGCGGCAATGAGCACCGCCGTCGCCAGCCAGAGGTCGCCCGTCGCTTCCAGCGCGATGAAGGTCATGGTCAGCGGGCCGCCGATCACCGACACCGACAGCGCGCAGAGCCCGATGATGGCATAGACGTCCGGGTCGACCGTCGCGTTGGGCAGGACCAGGGCCAGCCCGCTGGCGAACAATTGCCCGCCGAGCGCCCCTAAGAGCAGCGAGGCGAAGAACAAGCCGCCGCGAAAGCCGGAGCCGAGCGAGATGATCGAGGCCAGCGCCTTCAACACGAAGATGGTGGCCAGCATCGTGATCGGCAGCTTGATGAGGCCGGCCAGATGCAGGGCGCCGTGGCCGGAGGCCATGATGTGCGGCGTGACCAGCGCCATCAGACCGACGAGCGTGCCGCCGATGGCCGGACGATACTGCGACGGCACTTTGAGCCGCACATACAGGCGCTCGCAGGCGGCGACGCCGCGCATGATGGCGATGCCGATGATCGCCGCCAGCAAGCCGACACCGGCGGCGATCAGCACATCGCGCACGCCGACCACAGCGATGGCCTTACTTTCGATGCCGAAGGGGAAGGGCGAGAAGGCCTGGGCCGTGAGAAAGCCGACCAGCGAGGCGACCCCGACCGGCGCCAAACTGGCGATCGAATAGGTGCCGATCACCAGCTCGAAGGCATAGAAAGCACCGCCGAGCGGCGCGCCGAAAGCCCCGGCGATGGCCGCCGCCGCGCCGCAGCCGACCAGCACGCGCATATCGCTCCGGCGCAGGCGGAAAGCGCGGCCGAGCCCGGACGAGATGCCGCTGGCGAGCTGGGTGTAGCCGGCCTCGAGCCCGACCGAGGCGCCGATGCCGCTCGACCAGATGGTCTGGGCGGCCACGATCAGGCTGCCGCGGATCGACATCCGCCCGCCGTGCAGGGCGTTCGCCTCGATGGGGTCGACCTCGGTCCCGCGCCGGCGGGCGATGTAGGCCGCGACAATGCCGAACAGCAGGCCGCCGATGCTGGGCACCAGCACCGCGTAAAGGGGGTTAATGGACGATTGCGCCGACAGGCGCTCCCCCGGGCCGATGCGAAACAGCAGGGTGTGCATCAACCCGACCAGCTCGCTCATGGCGGCGATCACGAGACCGCCGGTCACGCCGGCCACCACCGCCAGCAGGATAATGCTGGATTCCCGGGCGCGGACGATCGCGCGCAGCCGATGCGGGACCTCGAAGGGCCGGCTCGGTGGCTTCTCAAGCTTGGGGCTGAACCAACGCATCGACACGCACGACAGGGACGCGGAATTTGCTTGCTTAGAGGCCAACTCGCGACCGCGCGCAAGCGAATTGCCGATAATTCTTGCGCCGGATGGAACCGAATCCTGGGCTGCGCATTCTCAACTTTTGGTGGGGTAGTAAACGAGGTCCGGCTTGGCGCAGGACCCGAACGCGTGTGCGGGGGGTTGCGTGAAAGCCGACGTAAAATCCGAACAACTGCCGACGATTGAAAAGGCTCCGACGGGCATCCAGGGCCTCGACGAGATCACCTATGGCGGCCTGCCGAAGGGGCGGCCGACGCTCCTGTGCGGCTCGGCCGGCTGCGGCAAAACCTTGTTCTCGATGACGTTCCTGTACAACGGCGCCGTCCAGTTCGACGAGCCGGGGGTCTTTATCGCTTTCGAGGAGCAGCCAGGCGATCTCATCAAGAACGTGGGCTCGCTCAGCTACGACGTCGAGCGGCTGATCGCCGAGAAGAAGCTCGCCATCGATCACGTCCACATCGAACGCAACGAGATCGAGGAATCCGGCGACTACGACCTCGAGGGCCTGTTCATCCGCCTCGGCTTCGCCATCGACTCGATCGGCGCCAAGCGGGTGGTCATCGACACCATCGAGACATTGTTCGGCGGCCTCGACAATCCGGCCATTCTGCGCGCCGAGCTGCGGCGCTTGTTCGAATGGCTCAAGGAAAAAGGCGTCACGGCGATCATCACCGGTGAACGCGGCGACGGGACGCTCACCCGGCACGGTCTCGAGGAATACGTCTCGGACTGCGTCATCCTGCTCGACAACCGCGTCGTCGACCAGCTCGCCACCCGCCGCATGCGCATCGTAAAATATCGCGGCTCGGCGCACGGCACGAACGAATACCCGTTCATCATCGACGAGGAAGGCATCACGGTGATGCCGATCACCTCGACCGGCCTCTCCCACGACGCTTCGACCGAACGGATCACCAGCGGTATTGCCGATCTCGACGCCATGCTGGAGGGCAAGGGCTTCTACCGCGGCTCCAGCATCCTGATCTCGGGCATGGCCGGCAGCGGCAAGTCGACAACCTCGGCGCATTTTGCCGATGCCGCATGCCGCCGCGGCGAACGCTGCATCTACTTCGCGATGGAAGAGTCGCCCACGCAGATCATCCGCAACATGCGCGCGATCGGCCTGGACTTGCAGCGATGGGTCGACAACGGCCTGTTGAAATTTTCCGCGAAGCGGCCGAGCCTCTTTGGGCTCGAGACGCATCTCGCGTCCATGCATCGCGACGTCGAGCTGTTCGATCCCTCTAGCGTTGTTGTCGACCCCATATCGGCGCTGCTCGGCGCCGGCGTCACCGGCGACGTCCATTCGATGATCCTGCGACTCGTCGATTTCCTGAAAGCGCGGGCCATCACCGCGTTCTTCACGAACCTGACGCACGGCAAGACCGAGAACGCGACGACCGACATTGCCATTTCGTCGCTGATGGACGCTTGGCTGCTGCTCTATAACCGCGAGAGCAATGGCGAGCATAACCGCGAACTCTACCTGCTGAAGGCGCGCGGCATCGCGCATTCGAACCAGGTCCGCGAGTTCCTCATCACCTCCCAAGGCATCAAATTGCGCGATGTCTATGTGGGGCCGGCCGGCGTTCTCACCGGCTCGGCGCGCATACAGCAGGAGGCAAAGGAAACGGCCGAACGTCTGCACCGCGACCAGGAAGCGACAAGGCGGGCCCGCGAGATCGAGCGCCGGCGGCGGCAGATCGCGGCGCAGATCGAGGTTCTGCAGGCGCAGCTGGCGGGTGAAGAAGAGGAGGCCGGCATGCTCGAGGGCGAAGCGACCGCGCGCGAGCAGCGACTGGCGAAGGACCGGGCCCAACTCGCGCTCAACAGAAGCGCGTCCCGTCAAGACAACCAAGAAAAAGGCCGATAGCAATGGTCGCTCCGACCGAGGGGTACAATCTACGTCTCTATGTGGCGGGCCAGACGCCGAAGTCGGTCGCGGCCATCGCCAATCTCCAGAAGATCTGTGAGACGCATCTGCCCGGCCGCTACAACATCACGATCATCGATCTGATGAAGGACCCGGCGCTGGCGCAGCGCGATCAGATCGTCGCGATTCCGACGCTGATCCGTCATCTGCCGGAGCCGCTCAAGCGCATCATCGGCGATCTCTCCAACGCAGAGAAAGTGCTGGTCGGCCTCGACATCGCCCCGACCTGACGGTGCGGAGAACGACGTTGGATAAACCGGACATCGATCGCCTCGCGCTGCTCCACACCGCCTCCGACGCGGAAGAAACGGTCCGCGCCATTTACCAGGGCGCGGTCGATGCGGTCGTGGTGCAGGGCCGCAACGGCCCGCAGATCGTGACGCTGAGCGGCGCCGACGAGCCCTACCGCGTTATCGTCGAGCGCATGACCGACGGCGCGCTCACGGTCTCGACCGAAGGCGTGATCCTCTACGTCAACCGGCGCCTGTCGGAGATGACCGGCGAAGAGGCCGGCGCGCTGATCGGCAAGCAGTTCGCGTCCCTGTTCGCAGGCGCCGTGCCGGAGGACATCAACAGCTGGACGCAGCCGGCCGACGGCGGCGTGCGCTACGAGGCCAATCTCGCGCGCGGCGCGGCGGCATCCTTGCCGGTTTCGGTGTGGGCGGGTCCGGTCGCGCTCGGCGACCGGCCGGCGGCGCTGGTGACGATCAGCGACCTGTCCGTGCAGCGGCGCGCCGACGAGATCGCGGTTGCCGAGCGCTTCGCGCGCTCGATCCTCGAACAGGCGACCGACGCCATCCTGGTGCTCGATCCGAGCGGCCGCATCACGCATGCGAGCTGGGCGGCCGAGCAGTTGGTGCAGACCTCGCCGATCGGACGGCAGTTCTCGGACGCCTTTCCGCTCGTCACGGCCGATCCCACCCAGGCCGGCGCGCTCGAGCGCTATTCCGCCCCGATGCTGGATTCGCTGCTCGCGACCCGTCCTTTCCACGGCCTGGAGGTGCGTCTGCGCGGCCGTGAAAGCGATGACAGTAACGCCCGCACTTTTCTCTTGAGCGCCGGCCCCCTGCTCGATCAGGCCAAGCAGGTGGTCGGCTCCATCGTCACGCTGACCGATATCTCGGCCCGCAAACGAGCCGAAGAGCAGCAGACGATGCTCGTCGCCGAGCTCAATCACCGCGTGAAGAACATTTTGGCCATCGTGCAGTCGATCGCGACGCAGACCGTCCGGAATACCGGCTCGCTCGACGGCTTCAAGGAAACCTTCGGCGGCCGCCTGCGAGCGCTGTCGGTGGCCCACGATGTGCTGACAAAGACGCGATGGGGCGGCGTCGAGGTGACGCAGCTGCTGAAGGAGATCATGTCGCCTTACCGCGAGCGCGTCAGCATCGAGGGGCCGCCGCTGGTCATGTCCTCGCAAAGCATCGTGCCGCTGTCGATGGTGCTGCACGAGCTGATGACCAACGCCGCCAAATACGGCGCCTTGTCGTCGTCGGGCCACATCCTTCTGACCTGGCAAAAGAGCGAGGCACCGGCGACGGTGCAGATGGTCTGGCAGGAAGAAGGGGGCCCGCGCGTGGCCGGGGGTACGCGCCGCGGCTTCGGCACCAAGCTGATCGAGCGTGTGATGAGCTACGACCTCGAAGGTTCCGCCGGGCTCGACTTCCAGCCGAGCGGCCTGGTGTGCACGCTGAGCTTCCCGATCGCCGGCCCTCGGTTCTCCCTGCAGGACCCTCCCGCCTCCACAGCCGCGCTCGGCTAGGCGAGGAAATGCTTCTCGCAGGCCTGGCGTAGCCTCCGCTCGTCAAACGGCTTGGACAGGCGCGGCAGGGCGCGATAGGCGTCCGGGTACAACGTCGCGTCGTCATAGCCCGAGGTCAGCACCACCTTCAGGCCGAGATCGAGAAGTTCGGGCAGGACGCTGAAAATCTGGCTACCCCGCAAATTGACGTCGAGCAGCGCCCCGTCGAGATTGCCCGCGCGCGCCAAGCGCACCACGTCCTCGATGCGGCCCACGGGGCCGACGACCTCGCAGCCGAAATGGTCCAACGTCGTCTCGAGATCGAACGCGATCAGGCTTTCGTCTTCGGCGACCAGGATCCGGAGGCCCTGAAGGCTGGTTTTGCGGGGCTGATCCACTTGGCCGATTTTCCTTCTTATGTCGGCCAATAGGCATGGGGGACGCACGTCTGACAAGTCCTGCATTCATTGCAAACGCCGAACGGGCGCCATGGGTTCAAGAGGCTTTTTAGGGGCCGCGATCCGGGCGGATTTTTCGCGCGCCAAACCTTGAAAAAATGACGTCCGATCAACATATTAGGAGCACTCACTTTACCCTGTACGAGACTCTGTTTTCGTGTCACACAAACACGTCGTCCCGACTCATTTTTCCGTCCGCCTTCAAGGTGCCGTCGATGGCTGAACCGGCCCGCAATATCCCGTCCGACCCGAACGACTATGGCGCAGACTCGATCAAGGTCCTCAAGGGCCTCGATGCCGTGCGCAAGCGTCCGGGCATGTATATCGGCGATACCGACGACGGCTCCGGCCTGCACCATATGGTCTACGAGGCGGTCGACAACGGCATCGACGAGGCGCTGGCCGGCCACGCGACGGAAGTGTCCGTTACGCTGAACGCCGATGGCTCCTGCTCGGTGTTCGACAACGGCCGCGGCATTCCAACCGCCATGCATTCGGAAGGCGTGTCGACACCCGAAGTGGTGATGACCCAGCTTCACGCCGGCGGCAAATTCGACCAGAACTCCTACAAGGTGTCCGGCGGCCTGCACGGCGTCGGCGTGTCCGTCGTGAACGCGCTGTCGACCTGGCTGAAGCTGACGATCTGGCGGGACGGCAAGGAGCACTTCATCGAATTCCGCGACGGCGTCACGGTCGCGCCGCTGAAGGAAGTCGGCCCGTCAAACGGCAAGCGCGGCACGGAAGTGAGCTTCCTGCCCTCGCCTGACACCTTCACCATGACGGAATTCGACTTCGCGACGCTCGAGCATCGTCTGCGCGAGCTCGCGTTCCTGAATTCCGGCGTGCGCATCGTGCTGTCCGACAAGCGTCACGCGGTCGAGAAGCGCGAAGAGATGATGTACGAAGGCGGCGTCGAAGCCTTCGTCAAATTCCTCGATCGCAGCAAGACGCCGCTGATCTCGGCGCCGATCATGCTCAAAAACGAGCGCGACGGCATCACCGTCGAGTGCGCGCTGTGGTGGAACGACGGCTATCACGAGAGCGTCCTCTGCTTCACCAACAACATCCCGCAGCGCGACGGCGGCACGCATCTCGCCGGCTTCCGCGGCGCGCTGACGCGTCAGATCACGCAATATGCCGAGGGCGCCGGCTCCTCGAAGAAGGAGAAGGTGGCGCTCACCGGCGACGACTGCCGCGAGGGCCTTACTGCCGTGCTGTCGGTGAAGGTGCCCGATCCGAAATTCTCGTCGCAGACCAAGGACAAGCTCGTGTCCTCGGAAGTGCGGCCGGTGGTCGAGAACGTCGTCAACCAGGCGCTGTCGGACTGGTTCGAGACCCACCCGTCCGAAGCCAAGGTCATCGTCGGCAAGGTGGTGGAAGCCGCCGCCGCGCGCGAAGCCGCGCGCAAGGCGCGCGAACTCACCCGGCGCAAAGGCGCGCTCGACGTGTCGTCGCTGCCGGGCAAGCTCGCCGACTGCCAGGAGCGCGATCCGGCGAAATCCGAACTGTTCATCGTCGAGGGCGACTCGGCCGGCGGCTCCGCCAAGCAGGGCCGCAACCGCGAATTCCAGGCCGTGCTGCCGCTGCGCGGCAAGATCCTCAACGTCGAGCGCGCGCGCTTCGACAAGATGCTGTCGAGCCAGGAAATCGGCACGCTGATCACGGCGCTCGGCACCGGCATCGGCCGCGACGAGTTCAACCCGGACAAGCTGCGCTACCACAAGATCATCATCATGACGGACGCGGACGTGGACGGCTCCCACATCCGCACGCTCCTGCTGACGTTCTTCTTCCGGCAGATGGAAGAGCTGATCAAGCGCGGCCACATCTACATCGCGCAGCCGCCGCTCTATAAGGTTTCGCGCGGCAAGTCCGAGCAGTATCTCAAGGACGAGCGCGCGCTCGAAGACTATCTGATCGCCAGCGGCCTCGAGGACGCGGTGCTGCGTCTCGCCAATGGCGAGGAGCGCGCCGGCGAAGACCTGCGCAAGCTGGTCGAGGACGCGCGCGCCATCCGCAACATCCTGGGCGGGCTGCACAGCCGCTATAACCGCAAGGTGATCGAGCAGGCGGCGATCGCCGGCGTGCTGTCGCCCGGCATCGCCGACAACACGGAAACCGCGGCGCAGGCCGCCGCCTATATCGCCAAGCGCCTCGACGCGCTGGAAGACGAAACCGAGCGCGGCTGGGTCGGCACCTTCAACGACGAAGGCTTCCACTTCGAGCGCACGGTGCGGGGCGTCAAGGACGTCGCCATCATCGACCTGGCGCTGCTCGGCTCGGCCGAGGCGCGCAAGCTCGACGAGTATGCGCCCGAGCTGCAGGCGATCTTCCCGCGCCCGACGCCGCCGGCCATGTTCCGCCGCAAGGACGAGACGACGCCGATCTTCGGGCCGGTCGGCCTGTTCGAGGCGGCCACCGCCGTCGGCCGCAAGGGCATCTCGATGCAGCGCTACAAAGGTCTCGGCGAGATGAACCCGGAGCAGCTCTGGGAGACCACGCTCGACACCAATGCCCGCTCGCTGCTGCAGGTGCGCGTGAAGGAAATCGACGAGGCCGAGAACCTGTTCGCCGAACTGATGGGCGACGAGGTCGAACCGCGCCGCGTCTTCATCCAGAACAACGCGCTCGAAGCCAGCGTCGACGTGTAAGGGGCGCTGCCGGACTAGAACGCGCTTCATTTGGGTGGCGGCCACCCTGCGCTCCGCTCGTCCCCGCGAAAGCGGGGACCCAGGGGCCCACGATACACAAATACGAATTGCATCAGCATCGGCACTGGATTCCCGCTTTCGCGGGAATGAGCGGAGGTTGGTTCGACCCAATCGCAAATGGGCTAGAACGCGTATTCCAGGCCGAACGTGACTCCCTGAAACAGCACGTTCGCGCCGGCGTCGACGCCCAAGGCGCTGACCGTCGCCGACGTATAGGTCTTGTCGATCTGGGCCGGCGCCAGCGCGACGCCGGCAAGCCATAACGCCTCGTAACCGACCTTCAGCGCCACCTCGTCGCCGATACGATATTTCAGTTGCACGCCGGCTTCGCCGGCGAAGGCGAGGCGGTTCGTCGTGGCCGACGCCGGATAGACCACTTTCTGCAGGCTGATTCCGGTCAGCTGCGAGGCGACATTGTCGAAGAGCCCGGCCTTGATCTGTCCCTGCAGCGAGAAGCGATCGATCGCCAGGAGCGTGGCGTCCACGCCGAGCTGAAGGCCATAGAGATTGTTCGTCGTGCTGGTGGTCCAGAAGTCCGGATAGTCTCCGGCGGTCCCGCCCGGGAATATCTGGAAGATGTTGCAGAACTTGCACGCCTGCTTCCATGACGGCGCGGTGAGGTCCGGCGGGCTCAAGGTACCGACGAGTTTGTCGTTCAACTGCAGCCAGCGGATGCCGGCCAGCACCGTGACGCGGCTGGAGAGATCCCAGCGGCCGTTGAGTTCGGCGCTGTAGAGGTTCGTGGCATTGCTCCACGTCATGCCCTGGTAGGGGAAATCCTGCGTCTGCCAGAACAGGCCGGGCGCCCGCATCACCAGCCAGTCGGCCGGCGTGTCGGGACCGATGGTCGTGGTGGCTGTCCGCGTGAACACGTTGAAATACGCGACCTCGACGCCGTAGCCCGCGGGATCGCGGTACATCAGGCGCAGCTTCGGTCCGGCGGCGAAGCCCTGTTCAAACTGGCTGCTGTTGAACGCCTCGGTCCCGGGGGTCGTGAAGGTCGTGAGAAACGGCACCGTCCCCGGCACGCGCT
Organism: Pseudolabrys taiwanensis; assembly: GCF_003367395.1. Lineage (NCBI taxonomy): Bacteria > Pseudomonadati > Pseudomonadota > Alphaproteobacteria > Hyphomicrobiales > Xanthobacteraceae > Pseudolabrys > Pseudolabrys taiwanensis. Next base: position 3,686,307 of record NZ_CP031417.1, read on the forward strand.
CGACGAGCGTGCGACTTGTGCCGCCCGAGCGTTGCAACACGATGGCCTCGAGCGAGAGGGTCCAGCGCGGCGCGCTTTGCAAAGGTTCGGCTATTGCCGTCAGCGGCAGCAGAGAGAGGAAACAGGTGGCAACAAGACCACGACCGTGACAAAGCAATCCGGGGCACGTTCTCAAGGCGTCTCCCCAAGCGAAGCCTTCATCGAGAATGTTGCGAGCGGCGTGGCGCCGGGATTGGCGGACGATAGCGGCGCGAGATACCGGGTGGAGGTGCGAATGTCCGGCATGTCGCGGGTTCCCGCACAAGAACATCAAACAGAACGAGCCGCCGCCCGATGACCGCCCTGCCCGCCTTCCTCGGCGCCGCCCTCGGCAACAAGCTCGAGAACGTGTCCCGCGCGGCATTGCGCGGCCGGGCGCAGGCGATTTCCGATGCCTACCGCAGCGGCGGCAACAGCAGCGTCATCCGCACCGAGGACGACTCACTGGCTTATGCCCTGGTGCGCATGCCGGCGACCTACGCGGCCGTGCGCGCAGCATTGGCGCAGGCCGTCGATGTCATCCCCGGCTTTGCGCCGCACTCGCTTCTGGATGTCGGCGCCGGGCCCGGCACGGCGAGCTGGGCCGCCGCCGATACCTGGCCGTCGCTCGCGCGCATGACGCTCGTCGACAGCAATCCGCGCCTGCTCGACCTCGCCGACGAATTCCGGCAGGCGCCCGGCGCGCCGCAAGCGGACATGTCGGTCCGGCGCGGCAGCATCGCCGACGCGCTCAATGAGACACAGACGGCGGAGGTCGTGATGGCGAGCTACGTGCTCACCGAACTCGCCCTCGACGCCGCCATGCGAGCCGCCGCCGCGCTGTGGCGGCTGACCGACAAGCTGCTCGTCATCGTCGAGCCAGGCACGCCGGACGGCTTCAAGCGAATCCTCGCCTATCGCAATCTGCTGCTCGCGCAGGGTGCGGCGATTGTCGCGCCCTGCTCACATGAAGGCGTCTGCCCGCTGGCGACCGGCGATCGCTGGTGCCATTTCAGCGCGCGGCTGCCACGCTCGCGCGACCATCTGTCGACGAAGGGCGCCAACGTGCCGTTCGAGGATGAGAAGTTCAGCTATCTCGTCGCCGGCAAAGGCTTCGGCGATCTCGTGCGTGGCCGGCGCATTCTGGCGACCCCACGCGTCGGCAAAGCCGCCATAACGCTGACGCTTTGCGCACCGGAAGCGGCCGCGGACATCGCGATCGGCCGCGGCGACAAGGATGCCTACAAGGCCGCGAAACGTCTCGACTGGGGCGATGCGCTCATCACATGAGCGCATGCCAGAGTCGGGCGAGCCTCCTTGCGGCGGTCAGTTGCAGACTTGCTTGAAGCCCCAGACCCAACCACCCCTGCCATCGAGCACGGGGACGCGACGTTGAATGCAGGTGGCTGCGTTGTACGCGTCGTAGCCGTCGTAACCATTATAGCCGCGATTGAAGTAGCCCGGCGGGTAGCCTTCGTAGCGGCGCGCCGGACCGACATAGACGTCGGTGTAGCCGACCGGCCGCCGATAACCGCCGCCATAATAGCCTTCGCGCCACGGCCGATAGCCACCGTAATAGCCATCGCGCCAAGGCCGCCCGTAGTAGCCGTAACGGCGCCAGGGCTCGACGCGCACGTAGCGCACGTCGCGCACGTGGCGGACGATCTTCTTGTAGCAGCAGTTGCTGCTGTAGCAGACGTTGCCGCGATAACGGGGATAGTAGCCGTCGCCGTAGCGATAGCCATCGCCGTAACGATAGTCGCCGGCTTCGGCGGGCGCGACGAAAACGCCGAGGGCAAATAGCACGCACGTACACAGGATTGCCAACGCTGCACGCATGACACACTCCCTGACCACGCAGGACAAAATTCCCCGAACGATTATGGTTAATATTAACCATAATCCAGGCGCACGAAGTGGTATCGGCAACGCCAAAACCGTGTGTTTTTGCGGGTTTTTGGTATGAAGTTACTAGGGAAGCGGTAAACGCGCGGGCTCCGGCGTTAAGACGTGAGACTCTTGCCGATGACGAAGGCGAGAATGACCGCCCCGAGGAACAGCACCAGGAAGATTCCGAACAGCCATTGCGCGATGGTCGCCGAGGCGGCCTGAACGTCGGTGAAGCCGAAGATGCCGGCAATGATGGCGATGATCAGAAAGACAAAGGCCCATTTCAGCATTGTCGGCTCCTCACGCTTGGTCGCGGGGTTTAAGCGCGAAATGCGTCCCGAGTTCCATGATCTGGCGCAAGCTTTTGCCGCGACGAACGCGTCGGAGGCTCGTCGTATGGCACGACAGGCGATTCCGTCACCCGCCGGTTCGAGGATCGGTTCGCTCGCACCTCGGATGACGGATCGGCGTCAGAACAGATCCAGATACTCTTTCTGCTCCCATGGTGTGACATCAGGCGTGTCGGGCGCTTCCTTGGTGAAGCGTGCGAGCTCCGCTTCCTTGATGTGCGCGTAATAGTCGACGAAGCCCGCGCCGAAGCCGGCGCGGAAACATTCGTCCCCCCGCAACGCCGCGGTCGCTTCGCCCAGCGACTTCGGCAGCAGCGGTGCGTCGGTCTCATAGGGGGTGTCGGCCGACGGACCTGGATCGCGCTTCTTCACGAGGCCATCGAGCCCGGCGTGAATCTGCGAGGCCATGTAGAGATAAGGATTCGCCGCCGGTTCACCGACGCGGTTTTCCAAATGCGTTGCCGGATCGCCCGGTTGGCCGAGCAGGCGCAGCATCACGCCGCGATTGTCGCGGCCCCAGATGGCGCGATCGGGCGCCAGCGAATAGGGGCGATAGCGCTTGTAGCCATTCACCGTCGGCGTCGTGAACGCGGCGCCGGCGCGCGCATGTTCGATGAGCCCGCCGAGGAAATGGCGACCGAGCGGCGACAATCCGTCGGCATGGACGAAGGCATTACGACCGGTCTTTGCCTCGATAAGCGACTGATGCAGATGCCAGCCGCTCGACATCACGTGCGGCAGCGCCGGCCGGCACATGAAGCTCACCAGCATGCCGTTGCGGCGCGCGATTTGTTTCAGCGCCGAGCGGAACAGGATCATCGTGTCGGCGGCGGCGAGACCCAGTTGCGGGCGGAAGGTGAACTCGCACTGGCTCGGCCCCATCTCCACTTCGACCGAGCGCAACGGCAGACCGAGCGCGGCAACGCCGCGCCGCAGCGGCTCGATCGCCACGTCGAGCATGTCGAAACGCGACTCGGTCAGATACTGATAGCCCTGCGTGATCAGGCTCACGTCCGGCACTTCCGGCGGCCAGCCGACGTCCGCCGGCGCAAGCCGCGGGTTCTCGATCTTGAACAGATGGAATTCGACTTCGAGCCCGGCGAGAAAATCGTAGCTGGCATCGGCCAGCGTCTCGAGCGCCTTGCGATAGAGCGCGCGCGTCGAAAACGGCACCGGCTTGCCGGTGCCGAAATAGATGTCGCACAGCACCCAGCCGGTATTGGCGGCCCACGGCAGCACGCGGAAAGTTGCCGGATCGGCGACCATCGTGAAGTCGGCGCCGCCTTCCATCTCCGCCATGCCGAAGCCGCCGCCGGCGGTGAACACCGGAAACACGCTGCGATGCGAGGTGTCCTTCGCGAGCAAGGTCGACGTCATGCCGACGCCCGAACGCAGCGCGCCGATCGCATCGTCGGCCAGCAAGGTCTTGCCGCGCAGCACGCCGTGCTGGTCGGCGAACGAGAAACGCACCAGTTCGAGCTTGTGCTTCTTGATCTGGCGCTCGACGTCCAGCGCCATGCGCGCCTGGTCGGCGGACCAGAGACCGTGACGGTCGACGAAGGTGGCGGCGGATTTGGCGGGCTTACGCGGGGGCATTGCCTCGCTCACAAACCGTCATGCCCCGCGAAAGCGGGGCATCCAGTACGCTAGAGCCTATCATGGGATTGCATGCCATGCGCAATTGCATCTTCCGGGGAGTACTGGATCGCCCGCTTTCGCGGGCGATGACAGTCTAGGCGATCCAGCTCGCGCCTTGGCGCTTGTCGGCTTCCGAGCGTTGCCAATAGCCCTGCCAATCCTCGGTCGGCCCGATGCCGTCGACGGCGGAAGGGCCGGTGATGCTGGCGGCCTGCTTCTCGTCCAGCACCATCAACGGCGTCTCGCCTTTGGCCTGCTGATCGAGCGCCTGCCGCAGCAGCTTACGATAGGCGATGATCGCCTTGTCCGACGTGCCGAGATGCTCCTGCGTGCGATCCTGGATCGCGCCCATCGACTCGCAGGCCCATTGGTCGTGCACGTTGATGTCCGGGCCCATGCCCGTATAGGTGTCGTGCTCTTGCTCGTTGGGGTCGTAGCCGTAGTCGTTGCTCTTGTTGCGGTTCGGCACGTAATCCGGCAGCGAATAGAGCTGAAGGCGCTGGCGGCGCATCTCTTCCTTGTTCACCGGCTGCCCGAACGAGGTGAAGATCGCGTACCAATAGTGCTTGGTGTCGTCGATCGGCACGTGCCACTGCGTGATCGTCATCTCGCGGCTCATCGGGATGACGAAGGCGTTGGGGAACATCAGGTTGGTGACGCGCACATGCGTGCTGGCATCGCTGATCTCGCGCAAGGTCACGACGCGGAAGCCATAGGGCGTCGGCTCGACTTCGATCTGCGGCCGGGTGTATTCGCGCATGATGCGCGACATCGGCATGTCGCTATCGCGCGTGACGTCGCGAAACACCTTGCCGTAGCTCTTGGTCGGGTCGTCGTCGTGGAAGAAGCGATGCAGGAACGAGGTGTGGACCGGGTCGACGCCGACTTCCAATGACTGGAGCCAATTGCAGTCGATCAGCCCCTTGAACGCAAAGGTGTGGCTGTCGGGCGCGACGAAGCAGTCGAAGGCCGGCAAGGCCGGCGGCTTACCGGGCCCCATATAGGCGAACAGGATGCCGTTCTTCTCGACGACCGGATAGGCCTTCTGCTTGATGTTGGCGCAGAGGTTGCTCTCCGGCGGCTCGGCCGGCGTCTCCAGGCAGTTGCCCGCGGTATCGAACAGCCAGCCGTGGAACGGGCAACGCAGGCCGCCGTCTTCCAAGCGCCCGTAAGCGAGATCGGTGCCGCGATGCGGACAATGACGGCCGACGAGGCCGTAGCCGCCTTTGTCGTCCTTGAAGATCACGAGGTCTTCGCCCAGCAACCGGATCGGCTTGATCGGCCGGTTGCCCGCCAGTTCTTCGACGAGCGCGGCGGGCTGCCAGTAGCGGCGCATCAACGTCCCGGCCGGCGCGCCCGGGCCGGTATGGGTGATGAGTTGGTTCTGCTCCGCGCTCAGCATGGTCTCGCTCCTCGTCTCTCGCGTTGGCGTCGCAAGGCTTTGTTCGCCGCAGGGGCATCGTTCGTTGACCGAACAGATGTTCGGAATTAGATTTAATCGCATTCGGAGCCGTCCGCCAAGCCCACAAATTGAGCGTCATGCCGCGCATCAAGCGATCGCCAGCCGAACAGAAGCGCGCCGAGGAGACCGGCGAGGAATTCCTGGAGGCGCTGGCGCGCGGCCTGCGCGTGGTCGAAGCTTTCGGCCGCGACCGGCGGTGGCTGACCCTCAGCGACGTGGCGCGGCTGGTCGATCTGCCGCGGGCCTCGGTGCGGCGCACGCTCTACACGCTGGTGAAGCTGGGTTATGCCGAGATGGACGACAGGCTGTTCCGGCTGACGCCACGCATCCTGGCCCTCGCCGGCGCTTATCTCTCGTCGAACACCATCACCGACATCGTCCAACCCGCGCTCGAACGCTTGAGCGACGAGATCGGCGAAGCTTGCTCGGCCGCCGTGCTCGACGGCGCCGATGTCGTGATGATCGCACACGCTTCACCGAACCGGATGCTGTCGGTGAGCGCGCAGGTCGGCTATCGCCTGCCGGCGCTGTCGTCGTCACTCGGCCGCGTGCTTCTCGCGGCGCTTGGCGACAAACAAGCGGACGAATTCATCGCGCAGGCCAAAGTCGCCAAGCTGACGCCGTCGACCGTCACCAATAAGGCCGAGTTGCGCGCCGCCATTGTGAAGGCGCGCATGGATGGCTTCGCGCTGGCCGACCAGGAGGCGGAGGCGGGATTTCGCTCGATCTCAGTGCCGCTGAAAAGGCGTGACGGCCGGACGATCGCGGCCTTGAACGTCGGCGTTCACGCGCAGCGCGTGCCGCTCGACACCATGCGCAAGGTGTTTCTGCCGCGATTGCGGGCGCTCGCCGACGATCTGGCCAGTCAGCTCATTTGAGCCGGGGCTAGAAAATAGCCACGGCCACGTTCTGATCAGTTCGCGCGCGCGGCGGAACCGAGATCCAATCGCCGCCGCCACGCTGTTTGACGCAAGCCCAGCAGACGATTGGCCGTGACCTTGGCTTCCGCCCGCGTCGATGCGGCGCAGGTGCGATATTCGAGATCGGCGACGCGTGACACCAACGGCTGCTTGCGGAAGAGACGCGCGAACGTCCCGACCCCGCCGTTCAGCTTCAATTCGGACAGCGCATTGGCGACATTGCCGCTATGACCGAAGGCAATGACGCGGCCCGTAAGCGTATGACGCACCTCATAAACGCCGGGACCGATCGGTGCCTCCACATGTCCCCCGCTGTGCGCGTCGGGGAAGCGCTTCCAGCTGCTCCAGCTCTGCATGCAAAGGCCCTCACATCAAACTCGACCTGCAAGAACGCGAAGCCGGCGAGTTAGTTCCACATAGGGATAACGTAGTTAAGGGCCCGCCGGACGGGGCGTTTTGATCGTTGTCAAAACCGCGGGGGATATCCGGATTAGCGGCCGGGCAGCACCAGCACCTTGGGCTTGGACGGTAGGCTGGCCTTCGAAACCACAACGGATGGCACTTCCGCAACCTCGACATCCCACTCCTGGCGAATGCGGCCGAGGAAGCGATCGAGCGTGTAGGCGCTGAAGTAGTGCATCGGCACCATCAACGGCGCCTTCAGCGATTTCAAAACCTCGATCATGCCTTCGAGGTCGAGCGTGTAACTGCCGTCGACCGGCACGAACACGACGTCGACGCGGCCGATCTCGTTGAGCTGTTGTTGCGTCAGCGTGTGATGCAGATGGCCGAGATGCGCCACGCAGAGACTGCCGATCTCGAAGATGAAGATCGAATTGCCATGGCGCTCGGTGCCGCCGTCATAGCTGCGGATGTTGGTCGGCACGTTGCGCACGCGCACGTCCTTGTACGTCACATCGATGCGCGCCGGCTTCTGATCCTCCGCCCAGCCGCGCAGCACGTATTTGATGCCGGAGTCGGGATGATCGGTGTAATGCGTCGAGTGCGCGTGGTTCATCGTGACGATGTCGGGCAGCACCTGCGGCCTGACGTAGTCGTTGTAGTCGGTGGCGATGCGCACCATCTGCGGGCTCTCGAGCAGGAACGTCGCGTGCCCGATGAAGGTGAAGCGCAGCTGATCGCGCTCGAGCGCGGCGAGCCGCAGCGACGCCGGCATGAACAGCGGCGAGCGCGTGGCGATGAGCCCCGGGCAACTCTCCGTCATCTCCGGCTTGGCGTCCGGTTTGGGCGGCGCCGGCGCCGCGCCTTGCGCGGCTGCCGAGGCGACGGCGCCGACGAGCACGCCGAAGATCATCACGACTTTGAGAAGCGTGCCGCGCATGTCGAATACCCGCCGCTGGTGCCGCGCAAAATCTGACACGGTTCAAGGGGCAAGGCCAAGGCCACGAGACGTCGCGCTCACGCACAAATGAAAAGCGGCGCCGTTGGGCGCCGCTTCGCCGCTTTTCTGAGCAGGATTGCTATTCGAAGAAGCTGCGCTCGCGCGGGACGATCATGCCGCGCGGCGTCATCACGACCCAGCGGCCGTCCTGACGCTTGATCTGTTCCACGGGGCCGAGGCCCGGCAGCATCGCGCCCGGCACGACCTGATAGATGTCGTGGTCGTTCTGCACATAGACGTAGCCGTTGCGGTTGCCGCGCACCGACCAGTTGGGGACGATCGCCTGGCGCTGCGGCTCGACCGCCGCGACCCGCGTCGGACGCGGGGTCGGAAGCGGCGTCACCGCCTGCACCGGCGTCGGCGCGGCGGGCGCCGTCGTCTGCGGCGCGGCGATCGAACCGGTGACCTCGGCCGCTTCGCGCGCGAGCTTTTCGTTGAGCTTCTCGGTCATCTTGGCGAGCTGCGTGTTCGCCGACTTGTTGGCGGCTTCGAGGCTCGACTTCAGCGTACCGATTTCCTTGTTCAGCTTGGCGATCGACTGTTGCATCGCCTCGCGCTCCTTGAGCGCGGCGGTGTCGACCTTCGGCGGCTCCGGCTTGGTGGCGAAGCTGCCGCTCGCCGCCACGCCGGCGATGGCGCCGACGGCGCCCGCGATCAGCATCGACGCAGCGATCGCGCCATAAAGCTTGTGGCGCAGGCGGAAGGTTCTGCGCGGCGCCGGCTCCTCGATGTCGTCGAAGGCGCGCGGTGTGAAAGGCACGACGGACATTGCGGGCTCGATGTCCGGCACGCGTTCCGGTTCGGCCGGCGAGATCGAGGGCGACTCGACCGACGGCAAGCCCTTCGCCTGATTGTCTTTGCTGGACTTCGCCGAGGTATCGTCGGCGGCGCTCTTCTCGCTTTCGTCGGCCATGGCCGTGGTCCTCGCAAATCGGTTGTTCACCAATCGCTAACCACGTTCGGTTACCAAGTCGTTACCAAGCGCTTGCGGCGCGCCTGTGCCGGCCCTATCTCGGCAGGCGTAAGGCCTTGCAACCGGCCTCATTTAGGCTGGCAGACCACCGACCAGCGTGAGAGCAATGGGGGCGACACTCCCGGCTCTCACGCCGAAGGCCTCTCCCCATCAATCATACAAGTGAAAGCCGCCATCCTGAGGTGCCCGCGCGTAGCGCGGGGCTCGAAGGATGACCTGACACGCACCCCCCTTCGAGGCGCGGCGCAAAAGCGCCGAGCCCTTCAGGGCGGCGAAGGCGGTCTACACCGCCAGGCCGTTCTCGGCCGCCAGCGCCTTGAGCGACACCGCCGGACGCGCGCCGATGTGCTGGATCACTTCCGCGGCGGCGAGGCCGCCGAGCCGGGCGGCGGTCTGGTGGTCCTTGCCGCGCGCGAGGCCGACCAGGAAGCCAGCGGCGAACAGGTCGCCCGCGCCGGTGACGTCGGACACCTGCGCGACCGGCGCCGCCGGCACGGCTTCGACCCGGTCCGCCGTGACCACCACGCAGCCTTTGGCGCTGCGCGTGACGACGGCGAGCTTGGCGTCCTTCTGCAAGGCCATGGTGGCGACGGCGAAGTCGGACGTCTCGTACAGGCTGTGCAGCTCGTGCTCGTTGGCGAAGACGATGTCGACGGTGCCCTTGCGGATGAGGTCGAGGAATTCGGCGCGATAGCGGTCGACGCAGAACGAATCCGACAACGTCAGCGCGACGCGGCGGCCGTTCTTGTGCGCGATGGCCGCGGCCTTGACGAAGGCTTCCTTGGCCTGCGGCGGATCCCACAGATAGCCCTCGAGATAGACGACTTCGGCCGCGGCGATCTGCGCCTCGTCGATATCGGCCGGGCGCAGATCCTGCGCCGCGCCGAGATAAGTGTTCATCGTGCGCTCGCCGTCCGGCGTCACCATGATGTAGCAGCGCGCGGTCGCCGGGCCATCGTTCGCCGCCTTGGTATCGAAGGCGACGTTGATCGAACGGATATCGTGCGCGAAGGCTTTGCCGAGGACGTCGTCCTTGACCTTGCCGACGAAGGCGGCACGGGCGCCGAAGCTGGCGACGCCGGCAATGGTGTTGGCCGCCGAGCCGCCCGAGCTTTCCACCGCCGGACCCATCGCGGCGTAGATCGCTTCCGCGCGCGCCTCATCGATCAGCGTCATGGCGCCTTTGTTCATGCCCTGCGCGACGAGGAAATCGTCCTCGGCGCGAGCGATAACGTCGACGATGGCGTTGCCGATGCCGAGCACGTCGTAGCGGGAAGCGGTCATATGCGGTCCTCTGTTAAGCGCGGCGCACTATATCGGCTGGATTTGCTGAGGCAACGTTGGGCGATGGCGTGGTCATGCCGGCCACACCGCGATGACCGGGGCCAATGCCCACCGATATCTGTATCCTTGGCTCCTGGGTGCCGCTTTCGCGGGGACGAGCGGCGCGCGGCCACCCGACAGAACGCGCGTCAGTGCGGCGGCGGCAGCCTGTTCAGCACTTCGAGACTCCACCAGAGAAAATACCCGCCGATCAAAATGCCCAGCGCCACCTTCACCAGCTGGATGACCAGTTCGTCCTTGCTCATCAAATTCCGCCTGCTGCTGCGATTCCGATTGTTCGAGACCACCTATAACGGAACGGCAACGGCTTTGATATCGCCCGCCCCGCCGTGCCCGGCCCCGACACGTCCCGATGCCACGGCCGGGGTTGCGTGGCGAACGCCGTCATGCGATGTGGCCCGCCACGGTCCCTGAGGAGACAGGCTATGGCGTTCAAAGAGCGCGTGTTTTCCGGCGTGCAGCCGACGGGCAATCTGCACCTCGGCAATTATCTCGGCGCGATCACGAAGTTCGTGGCGCTCCAGGACAATTACGACTGCATCTATTGCGTCGTCGACATGCACGCGATCACCGTCTGGCAGGAGCCGCGCGAACTCGCGCATGCGACGCGCGAGGTGACCGCCGCGTTCATCGCCTGCGGCATCGATCCGAAGAAGCACATCGTCTTCAACCAGAGCCAGGTCGCCGAGCACGCCGAGCTCGCCTGGGTGTTCAACTGCGTCGCCCGCCTCGGCTGGCTGAACCGCATGACCCAGTTCAAGGAGAAGGCCGGCAAGGACCGCGAGAACGTCTCGGTCGGTCTCTATGCCTATCCGAACCTGATGGCCGCCGACATCCTGGTGTACCGCGCGACGCATGTGCCGGTCGGCGAAGACCAGAAGCAGCATCTCGAGCTCGCGCGCGACATCGCGCAGAAGTTCAACAACGACTACGGCGCGTCGATTCAGAATCACGGCTACGGCGACATGTTCTTCCCGCAGCCGGAGCCGATCATCCAAGGACCGGCGACGCGCGTGATGAGCTTGCGCGACGGCGCCAAGAAGATGTCGAAGTCCGACGCGTCGGATTACTCGCGCATCAATCTCACCGACGACGCCGATGCGATCGCGCAGAAGATCCGCAAGGCCAAGACCGATCCGGAACCGCTGCCGAGCGAAGAGAAAGGCTTGGAACCGCGGCCGGAGGCCGACAATCTCGTCGGCATCTACGCGGCGCTGAGCGACAAGACCAAGGCGCAGGTGCTCGGCGAATTCGGCGGCGGGCAGTTCTCGACCTTCAAGTCGGCGCTGGTCGATCTCGCGGTCGCCAAGCTCGGCCCGATCGGCGCCGAGATGAAGAAGCTGGTGCAGGATCCGGTCTACATCGACTCGGTTCTCGCCGAAGGGTCCGACCGCGCCCGCGTGATCGCCGCCGATACCATGAAGGCGGTCAAGGACATCGTCGGCTTCGTGCGGCGCTGAACTTCTCGCCGTCTCCCCTTTCACCGTCATCCTGAGGTGGCCGCGAAGCGGCCCTCGAAGGACGACGGTGAGAGGCTACTTGTCCCCACGAACGGCGCCATGCCACCATCCGTAGCTTGTGAGTCAGCTGCTCGGCGAACAGCGGACGAACGGGGGTGAGTATGAGCATCAAGCGGCGCAGCTTCGAAGCCGGTCACAAGCGCAAATATCTCGTCGTCATCGACGAGACCGAAGAGTGCGACCGTGCCTTGTTCTGGGCCGCCAAGCGCGCGGGCCGCACCGGCTCGCAGATCGTGATGTTGCGCGTGATCGAACCGGGCGACCGCAATCAGCAATGGCTCGGCGTCGCCGACATCATGAAGGCCGAGCAGATGGAAGCGGCGAACGCCGCGCTCGATCAGTTCGCGGTGCGCGCGAAGGAGATTGCCGACATCAATCCCGACCGTGTGATCCGGGAAGGTGATACCGCCGAGGAGATCGTCAAGCTGATCGACGACGACGCCGATATCGGCATCCTGGTGCTCGCCGCTGGCGTGACCAAGGACGGCCCCGGCCCGCTCGTCGCCAGCGTCGCCAAGAGCGCGGGCAGCTTCCCCATTCCCGTGGCCATCGTGCCCGGCCACCTCAACGACGAGGAACTCGAGGCGATGGCGTGAGGCCAGGCCCGATAGGTTGACCCCGCCCGCCGCACGCGCCATCTATCCAGGGTACCCAGCCATCCACGGGCCTTGAACCCGCAAGGAGAGCCAAACGATGTTCATCCAGACTGAACCGACGCCGAACCCGGCGACGCTGAAATTCCTCCCCGGCCGCGCCGTGCTCGACCAGGGCACGCTCGATATTGCGAGTCCCGAGGCCGCCGCCCAGTCCCCGCTCGCCCAGCGGCTGTTCGACATTCCGCATGTCGGCGGCGTGTTCTTCGGCAGCGACTTCATCTCGGTCACCAAGACCGAGGGCGAGTGGCAGCAGATGAAGCCGGCGATCCTCGGCGCCATCATGGAGCACTACCTCTCCGGCGCGCCGCTGCTGGCCCAGGACGCAGAGGCCAAGGCCGACGACGAGTTCTTCGATGCCGCCGACGAAGAGACCGTCACGTTGATCAAGGATCTGCTCGAGACGCGCGTGCGCCCGGCAGTGGCCGGCGACGGCGGCGACATCACCTTCAAGGGCTACAAGGAAGGCATCGTCTACCTGCACATGAAAGGCGCTTGCTCCGGCTGCCCGTCTTCGACGGCGACGCTCAAGCACGGCATCCAGAACCTGCTGCGCCACTTCGTGCCGGAAGTGACCGAAGTCCGGCCGATTTGACGGACCGTCGTCCCGGGCGCGCTCGCGCAACCCATTGGCAGCGTCTCGTGCCGCCCTCAGCCTGAGGAGCGGCCGAGGGCCGCGTCTCGATGGGGCGGCCCGTTGCTGCGGCGTACTGTCGTCCCCGCTTTGGCGGGGACGACAAGAGAGAATGCATTCGCCAGACGCGCGACGATGCTAATGTGAATCCCATGCGCGTCCTTGCCATCGATACCGCACTCGAAGCCTGTTCAGCCGCCGTGCTCGACACCGAGCAAGGCGGCATCGTCGCGCATGAGCAGATGCCCATGCAGCGCGGTCACGCCGAAGCTTTAATGCCGCTGATCAAGCGCGTGATGGACCATGCCGGCTTGGCTTTCACCGAGCTGGATCGCGTCGCCGTCACCATCGGCCCCGGCAGCTTCACCGGCCTGCGCGTCGGCATCGCCGCCGCGCGCGGCATCGCGCTGGCCGCCGGCAAACCGGCGGTCGGCCTGTCGACGCTCGCCGCTTACGCGACACCGCTGATTGCCGCCGACGACACGATTCCGGTCGTCGCCGCGATCGATGCGCGGCACGAACAGGTCTATCTGCAGGTCTTCGGCCCCGGCGGCCGCACTTTGGTGGCGCCGCGCATTGCGCCCTTGCGCGAAGCCGTCCGTGCCGCCGCCAACAGCGGCGCCCCACGCATCGTGGGTACCGCGGCCGAGCTGATCGCGGCGGCGTGGCCGGCCGATGAGCGCAAGCCACGCGCGGTCGAACAGAAGGGCGCGCCGGATATCGACTGGGTGGCACAGGTCGGCGCGGCCGTCGCGGATACCGGCGTGGCGCCGCGGCCGCTTTATCTCAAGGCGCCGGACGCGCAGCCGCAGGAAGCCACACAGCTATCGCGGCGATGATCGGCTTTTTCCGAAACTTGTTCGGGCGCGGCGAGCCGAGTTTCGTCGAGGCAAGCCCGCGCGATGCCGTCGCGATCGCCGCCTTGCATGCCGTCTCGTTCCACCGCGGCTGGAGCGAGCAGGAGGTCGAGACGCTGCTTCTCGATCGCGCCGTGGTCGCGCATCGCGCGATGCTGGGCGGCACCTTCGCCGGCTTCATCCTGTCACGCCGCGCGGCCGATGAGGCGGAAATCCTATCGGTCGCGGTAAGCGGCGCGCGGCGCGGACGTGGCATCGGCCGCGGCCTGTTGACTTTGCATCTGCGGCGACTCGCCGGTCTCGGCGTTGCCAGCGTGTTCTTGGAAGTTGACGAAAATAATATGGCCGCGATTCGGCTTTATCGCCGCGCAGGCTTTCGCGACGTCGGCCGCAGACCCAATTATTATCCCGGCGCGACGGGCAAACCTTCGGCGGCATTGGTTCTGCGCCGCGACCTTGTCTGACCCGCAATCAGCGCATTCCCCGGCGGGCGCGGTGTGCTAGAAGGGCCGGGCCCGCGAACAATCGAGTGCTGGAAACGTGACGACGCCGGACAAAATCCCGCTTGAACGCAAGAATATCGAGACGCTTTGCGCATCCAAAGGCATGCGCATGACCGAGCAGCGGCGCGTCATCGCACGCGTGCTGGCCGAATCGGAAGATCATCCCGACGTCGAGGAACTGTACCGCCGCTGCGCCAAAGTCGACGACCGCATTTCGATCTCGACGGTCTATCGCACCGTGCGGCTGTTCGAAGACGCGGGCATCATCGAGAAGCACGACTTCCGCGACGGCCGCGCGCGCTATGAGACCTCGTCGGAGGCGCATCACGACCATCTCATCAATCTGCGCACCGGCGAAGTGATCGAATTCCAATCGGAAGAGATCGAACGCCTGCAGGCGGAAGTCGCGCGCAAGCTCGGCTACAAGCTCATCGATCATCGGCTCGAGCTCTACGCCGTACCGCTCACCGACGAAAAGAAATAAGACCTTCCTTCATGTGCACGCGCTGGCCCCGTCCCCGGTCATTCCCGCGAAAGCGGGAATCCAGCGCTGGGTCCCCGCTTTCGCGGGGACGCGCGGACATGGTGACGTGATGCGCGGCCTGTTCATCGCGGCGTTCTTCTGCACGATGACGCCGCTGTTGATCTCCATCCAATGGGTGCTCGGCAAACTCGGCCTGCCCGGCTGGGGCTTCATCGCGTCGAATTATTACAAGGTGCTGCGCGGGCTGTTGCGCATCCGCGTTCGCGTCGTCGGCACGCCGGTGCACGGCCGCGCCGTGCTGTACGTATCCAATCACGTCTCGTGGTCCGATATCGTCGTGATCGGCTCACTCGCGCCGGTCGCTTTCGTCGCCAAACGCGAAGTGGCGAGCTGGCCGCTGGTCGGCATCACCGCGAAAATACAGCGCACGGTCTTCGTCGATCGCACGCGCCGTCACCAGACCGGCGACGCCGTGAGCCAGATCGTCGAGCGCTTGAAGGGCGGCACGTCGGTGGTGCTGTTCGCCGAGGGCACGTCCAGCGACGGCAACCGCGTGCTGCCGTTCCGTTCGGCGCTGCTCGGCAGCGTCGAGGATGCGGCCGCCGCGCACCAAGGCGGCGCCGACGCCATCCTGATTCAGCCGATCGCGATCACCTATACGGGCCAGCAGGGCATGCCGATGCGCCGCAGCCAGCGGCCGCTCGTCGCGTGGTACGGCGATCTCGACTTCATGCCGCACATCAAACGCTTCGTCGGCGAAGGCGTGGTCGACGCGGTGGTCAGTTACGGCCCGCCGGTTCCCGCCGACGGCACGCTCGACCGCAAGGCGATGACGCGCAAGCTGCACGAGGACGTGCGCCGCCTGATGGTCAGCGCCCTGCGCGGCCGGCCAATCCCGGCGAACCAGCCGCAGCCGGTGGCGCCAAGCGTCACCGTCGATCTCGTGGCGCAGGAAAAGATCAGTGCCTAGCGCGCGCCGAAGCGTTTCCTGGCGTCATCAGTGGCCGGCGCGTAGAGCGAGACGATGGTGCCCTCGGGATCGCGAAACATGAACCGCTTGTTGCCCCATGGCATGAGCATCAGGTCCTGCACGATCGGCACCGTATCTTTTAGCCGCGCATAGTGGGCGTCGATGTCGTCGACCTGAAACTCGATGCAGGCGGTACGATTGGCGCCGGCTGCGCCGGCACCCGGCGGTTCCGTCTGCGTGGCATTGAAGGCGAGCGCCGCGCCGGGCAGCACGATCTCGGCGAAAACGGGCGCGAGCCAGTCAGCGGTCTGCTGCGTCACTCTTTCATAAAATGACACCATCGCCTTCATGTCGGCGACGACGAGGCGGGTGGATGCGAATTTCATCGACTGCTTCCTGTCTTTGCGCGCAGCGAGCGCCGCGCTTTCCCGCCTTGTCGCACCACCCTCCTGCCAGCATATTGTCAGCAGGAGTCAGCATGCGCCGCGCCGATCGTCTGTTCCAGATTATCCAGATCCTGCGCCGGACGCCGCGACCCGTGACGGCGGCGGCGCTTGCGGACGAACTCGAGGTGTCACGGCGTACGGTGTATCGCGATATCAGCGATCTCATGAGCCAGCGCGTCCCGATCGAAGGGGAGGCCGGATTCGGCTACGTTCTGACCGCGGGGTACGACATGCCACCCTTGATGCTGACGCCCGACGAGTTGGAAGCCGTGGTGCTCGGTGCGCAGTGGGTCGCCGGTCAACCCGACAAGGCGCTTGCGAATGCCGCGCGCGACCTCGTCGCCAAGATCGCAGCCGTGGTGCCCGAGGATCTTCGCCCCTACATCGCCGACCCCAGCGTGGGCCTGAAGCCGATAAAGCCCGCGCCGGCTCAAAACCTGGATACCGCCGGCCTGCGCTCGGCCATCCGGGAGGGTCGGAAGCTGCGCCTGCGCTACCGCTCCGAGGCGGGTGAGGAGACCGAGCGCACGGTCTCGCCGGTCATTCTCGGCTATACCGACGCCACCTGCCTGCTGGTTGCCTGGTGTGAGTTGCGGGGCGATTTCAGGCACTTTCGCGCCGACCGGATCGTCGACATGACGTTCCTTGCGGAAAGCGGCGATTTCCGGCCCGGGGAGTTGCGCCGGCGGTGGCAGCGCTGGCGCGAGGACCACTACCGGCCCACCGCAGGCTAGGCCCGGCCGATCCCGCTGGAGCGGCGTTTATTTTTGCCCAAAAAGGCGTTATCAGGCGCCGCCATGGCGAATGCGCGCAAAGTCCACGTCAAATCCTTCGGCTGCCAGATGAACGTCTACGACTCCAATCGTATGGCGGACACCTTGGCGCCGGCCGGGTTCGCCGAGGCCGCGGGGCCGGAGGGGGCCGATCTCGTCATCCTCAACACCTGCAACATCCGCGAGAAGGCGGCCGACAAGGTCTATTCCGAGATCGGCCGGCTGCGGGTGATGAAGGAAGAAGCCGCGCGCGAAGGCCGGCAGATGCTGATCGCCGTTGCCGGCTGCGTCGCGCAAGCGGAAGGCCGCGAGATCATGCGCCGCGCCGGCGCCGTCGATCTGGTCGTCGGCTCGCAGAACTATCACCGCCTGCCGGAGATGATCGCGCGCGCCGCGCGCGGCGAGAAAGTCATCGACACCGAGTTTCCAGTCGAGGACAAGTTCGACGCGCTGGCGGCGCCCAAGCGCGAAGAAATCGCCAAGCGCGGCATCGCCGCTTTCGTCACGGTGCAGGAAGGCTGCGATAAGTTTTGCACCTTCTGCGTGGTGCCCTATACGCGCGGCGCCGAAATCTCGCGGCCGGTCGAGAAGATCGCCGACGAAGTCGCGCGGCTCGCCGACGCGGGCGTGCGCGAAGTCACGCTGATCGGCCAGAACGTCAACGCCTATCATGGCGCCGACGGGGGCGGCGCGCCGGCAACGCTCGGCCAATTGCTGCGCCGCTTGGCGCGCGTGCCGGGCATCGCGCGGCTGCGCTACACCACCAGCCATCCGAACGACATGGACGACGACCTGATCGCCGCGCATGCCGATCTGCCGGAGCTGATGCCCTATGTGCACCTGCCGGTGCAGTCGGGCGCCGACCGCATCCTCGCGGCGATGAACCGCAAGCACACGCGCCAGCACTATCTCGACGTTGTGGCGCGGCTGCGGGCGGCGCGGCCGGACCTCGCCTTCTCCTCCGATTTCATCGTCGGCTTCCCCGGCGAGACGGCACAGGACTTCGAGGACACGCTCAGCCTGGTCGACGCGGTCGGCTACGCGGGGGCCTATACCTTCGCCTACTCCCCCCGCCCCGGCACCCCGGCGGCGGATATCGAGGACCAGGTGCCGCCGGAGGAGAAAACCGAGCGTTTGTACCGCCTTCAGGCCCTGATCGCCCGCCAGCAGCGTGACTTTAACGCCGCATTCGTCGGAAAAACTGTCCCTATCCTGCTTGAAAAGGCCGGCCGGCTCCCTGGGCAACTGGTCGGCAAGACCCCATATTTGCAGGCAGTACAGGTCATGGCGCCTGCTGCGCTGATCGGCACCGTCGTTCCGGTGGCGATCACGTCGCTGGGCACCAACACGTTGTTTGGGGAACTGGCCGGCGGCGCCGCGGCGCCGCTCCTGGCTGAAGCTGGAGCATAGAGCCACCTTTGCGCACATCGGATCCCGTGATCCCGACCGCCGCCACCTCGGAAGAGACGGCGACCACGCAAGTCGTGCTGGCTTTCGAGGACAACAAGCTCGCCTCCATCCTCTTCGGACAGTACGGGCAAAATCTCGCATTGATCGAGCGCCGGCTCGGCGTCGTCGCCGACCAGCGCGGCAATCACGTCACGCTCGAAGGCTCGCGCTCGGGCTGCGAGCAGGCGCGCCATGTGCTCGAGGGTTTGTACGAGCAAACCAAACGCGGCCGCGACCTCAGTCAGGGCGACGTCGAAGGCGCCATCCGCCAGGCGATCGCGCAAGGCTCGCTTTTCGATTACGCAGGCGAAGGCGCGCGGCCCTCATTCGAAGAAATCAATCTGCGCAAGCGGCCGGTGCGCGCCCGCACGGCCGCGCAAAGCGCCTATATCCGCGCGCTCAAGCGCCATTCGCTCGTCTTCGGCACGGGGCCCGCCGGCACCGGCAAGACCTGGCTCGCCGTCGCGCAAGCCGTGCAGATGTTCGAACGCAAGGAAGTCGATCGCATCATCCTGTCGCGGCCGGCGGTGGAAGCGGGCGAACGGCTCGGCTTCCTGCCCGGCGACATGCGCGAGAAGGTCGATCCTTATCTGCGTCCGATCTACGACGCGCTGTACGATCTGATGGATGCGCGCATCGTCGAACGCGCGCTGCAGGCCGGCGAGATCGAGATCGCGCCGCTCGCCTTCATGCGCGGCCGTACGTTGGCGAATGCCTGCGTCATCCTCGACGAAGCCCAGAACACCACATCGATGCAGATGAAGATGTTCTTGACCCGCTTGGGCGAGAACAGCCGCATGATCGTGACCGGCGATCCGAGCCAGGTCGACTTGCCGGGCGGCCAGATGTCCGGCCTCGCCGAAGCCATCAGGTTGCTCAAGGACGTCGAGGGCATCGGCCACGTGGCCTTCGGTCATGAAGACGTCATCCGGCATGAACTGGTGGCGCGTATCGTCGCGGCCTACGACCGCGTCATCCCCGAGACCAAGAGCAAGGCATGAGCGCAGCGGTAAAGCAGCGCGTGACCGCGCCTGAGATCGACTTCGACGTGCAATCGCCGCTCTGGGACCAGCTCCCGGAAGCGGAAGACACCGTGCGCACGGCCATCGCGGCCGCCGCGGCTTTCGAGCCGGCGGCCGGCGAAATGAGCGTGATCCTCACCGACGATGCCTCGATCCGCGTCCTCAACCGCGACTGGCGCAAGCTCGACAAGCCGACGAATGTCCTGTCATTTCCGGCGGCTACGCCGAAGATCGCCGGGGTTCCCGCGCTGCTCGGCGACGTCGTCGTCGCCTACGAGACCCTGGCCCGCGAGGCAGACGAGGAAAAAAAACCCGTCCTTCATCATCTGGCCCATCTCGTCGTGCATGGCTATCTGCATCTCTTGGGATACGATCACGAGACCGATTCAGAGGCCGAGGCCATGGAAGGGCTTGAGCGCCAAATTCTTGCCCGTCTAAACATCGCCGACCCCTACCGGGCGCGCGAGGGCGATAACGCCTGAACTGCCATGCCTGACAGCGAACCCTCCAGTACCAGCTCCACCGGCGCGTCTTACGAGCCGCGCCATTTGCCCGTGCCCGTCCCGCCCCCGCGCGAGGGCGGCGACGGCTGGTTCATCCGCACCATCCGCTCCCTGTTCGGCTGGCGTAACGGTTCAATCCGCGCCGACCTCAAGGACGTGCTCGACGAGATGCCGCCGAGCGAATCCGGTTTCTCGCCGGATGAGAGCCGGATGCTCAAGAACATCCTCGGCTTGCGCGAGCGCCGCGTTGGCGACGTCATGGTACCGCGCGCCGACATCGTGTCGGTGCAGCAGGACATTCCGCTCGGCGAACTCGTGCGCACCTTCGAAGGCGCCGGCCATTCGCGTCTTGTCGTCTACAACGACACGCTCGACGATCCGGTCGGCATGGTGCACATCCGCGACCTCATCGCCTTCATGACGGCGCGCGCCGCGGTCGATCCCGAAAAGAACGCCAAGCGCAAGAAGCCGTTGCCGGCGGGCCTCGATTTCAAGGCCATCGATCTCGCGATACCCATGTCGAGTGCGAAGATCGTGCGCGAAATCCTGTTCGTGCCGCCGTCGATGCGCGCCATCGATCTGCTCGCGCGCATGCAGGCGACGCGCATCCATCTCGCGCTCGTCGTCGACGAATATGGTGGCACCGACGGCTTGATCTCGATGGAGGATATCGTCGAGCAGATCGTCGGCGAGATCGCCGACGAACACGACGAAGACGAAATGCCGAGCGTTGTGCGTCAGCCGGACGGCTCTTACATCGCCGATGCCCGCGCCAGCCTCGAGGATGTGGTCAATATCGTCGGCAACGATTTCCAGGCCGGCGACGCCGCCGAAGAAGTCGACACGCTCGGCGGCTATCTGGTGACGCGCGCCGGACGTCTGCCGTTGCGCGGTGAAGTCATTGCCGGCCCCGACCTGTTCGAGTTCGAAGTGCTCGATGCCGATCCGCGCCGCATCAAGCGCGTGCGCATCACGCGTCTGAAGGAACCGCGCGAAGCGTCGCGTGAGGCTTCCCGCGACGGGCGTCGGCGAGAACCCGATGCCGTGCTCGCCGGCGTTGCGCCGCCGCCGATGCCGGGTGAGGACGCCGCGAAGGACAGCGAGATTTCAGCCTCACCGGGCACGCCGCGCCCGTGACGCCCATTCGTCTCGCCACCCGTGCCGCACATGAGGTCGTGCTCGCCTTCGGCTGGCAGCGGGCCATCATCGCGTTCGTGGCCGGCGCCGTGTCCGTTCTCGCCATGGCGCCGATCGGTGCCTGGCCGGTCCTTTTCCTGACCTTCCCCGTGCTGGTGTGGCTGGTGGACGGCTCCACCGCCGGCCGCTGGGGCGGCATTGGGACCGCGGCGCTCGCCGGCTGGTGCTTCGGCTTCGGCTACTTCGTCGCCGGGCTCTATTGGGTCGGCTACGCCTTCCTGGTCGATGCCAAGACCTTCGGCTGGCTGCTGCCGGTCGCGGTCGCCGGCCTTCCCGCGTACCTCGCCATCTATACGGCCCTGGGCCTTGCCGCCGCGCGCCTGCTTTGGATACGCGGACCCGCGCGCATCCTGGCCTTGGCGGCCACGATGACCATCGCGGAGTGGCTGCGCGGTCATGTACTCACGGGATTTCCGTGGAATACTTTCGGCTACGCGTTCATGCAACCGCTGGTGCTCGGTCAAAGCATCTCGCTGGTCGGCATTTGGGGGCTGACTTTTTTGGCACTCGCCATATGCGCGAGCCCGGCCGTGCTCGCGGACGAGCCCGAAGACACGCGTCATCCTTATCGCTGGCCGGTTGTCGGCCTCGTCATTCTCGCGGCGCTCGCGGGTTATGGCGGCACGCGCCTGCGGCTGCATCCGACCGCATTCGTGAGCGGCGTGAAGCTGCGCATCATGCAGCCCAATCTGCAGCAGGATGCGCGGTTCAACTACTCCGCCAAGAACGAAGTGATGGCGCATTATCTGTCGCTATCGGGACGATCCACCGGACCGCAGTCCGAAGGACTGCACGGCGTCACGCATCTGATCTGGCCCGAATCGGCATTTCCATTTTTTCTCGCGCAAGAGCCCGATGCGCTGGCGCAAATCGTAGCGCTGCTCAAGCCCGGCACGGAGCTCATCACCGGCGCTGTCCGTGCCGTGCCGCCGGTGCCGGGGTCGCGCGCGATCCGCGCCTATAACTCCGTCTATGTGATTGATCCTGATGGCTCCATCCGCGGCATTTACGACAAAGTGCACCTGGTGCCGTTCGGCGAATATTTGCCGTTTCAAAGCTTCCTCGAGAGCCTCGGGCTGCAACAGCTGACCAAGCAAGCCGGCGGTTTCCTGTCGGGCGATCGGCGCCGCGTGATGGATGTCGGCCACGCGCCGAAGATGATGCCGCTGATTTGCTACGAGGCGGTTTTTCCCGGCGAAGCGGTGCCCGACAATGAGCGGCCCGGCTGGCTCGTGAACGTCACCAATGATGGCTGGTTTGGCATCAGCTCCGGGCCGTATCAGCACTTCCAGCAAGCACGCGCCTTGGCCATCGCGGAGGGCTTGCCGCTGGTGCGCGCGGCCAATACCGGCATCTCCGCGGTCATCGACCCCGTCGGGCGAGTAACGGCGTCACTGCCTCTTGGGGTTGAAGGTGTATTCGACGCCGGCCTGCCACGTGCGATTGCAAAAACTATATATGTGAAATTTGGGAATTCCGCCTTGATTCTCTTTTTGGTGGTAAGTGTGTTGCTGGTGGGCCGCCGCCGATTTCGTGCCTAGATTGAATCAGGCGTTTCTCAGCACAACCGTCTGATTTCACTAAATAAAAATTACGGTGTCGGGAACCGTACATAGCAGCTTCAAAAGGTCAAACTGGTAACCTGATACTCGCCATTTTGACTGTGCCATTTTTTGTTACCACGTAGACGGGACTTGACCCCCAGCGCGAGTTCCGCAAGTTGTACATTACGGGCCACGATGGAGGCATAGGAGATATTTATGGCTAAGAAGGCACCCAATCCGATCGACAAGCACGTCGGTTCGCGTGTGCGTATGCGTCGGATGATGCTGGGCATGAGTCAGGAAAAGCTCGGGGATGCCCTTGGCCTGACCTTCCAGCAAGTTCAGAAGTACGAGAAGGGTACCAACCGCATCGGTGCGAGCCGCCTTCAACAGATCGCACACATCCTCCAGGTTCCCGTCTCCTTCTTCTTCGAAGGCGCGCCGCTTGCTCCGGGCGGCCAAGTCACCCCCGGCATGAGCGAAGCTCCGTCGCCCGCCTACGTCTCCGACTTTCTCGCCACGTCCGACGGCTTGTCGCTGACAAAGTCGTTCATGCGCATCAAGAACAGCAAGCTGCGCCGCCGCATTGTTGACTTGGTCGAGCAGATCGCCGGCGAGGAATAAATTGCCCGCGTGATCCCATTGCGAGAGTGGAAGTTGCCCACTTTTGCCCGCACCTTGACGTTGCGGACGGTCACTGCAAGAAACACCGCTGCATAAAAACGGCGCGGCCGACATCGGCCGTGCGATGGAGGAGTTTCAGCGGTGGCTCATACCAATTACCTGTTCACCAGCGAGTCGGTTTCCGAAGGTCATCCGGACAAGGTCTGCGACCAGATCTCGGACGCGGTCCTCGACGCGTTTCTTGAGAACGACGTCAAGCTGGGCATCTCCGACGATAGCTTGGTCAACACGCGCCTCGGCTGCGAAACGCTGGCCACCACGAACAAGATCGTCATCGCCGGCGAAGGCCGCGGCCAGTCGCCGCTCTTCCGCAAACACGGCGACAAGGCCGTCGTCGATCGCGAACTGATCACTAAGATCGCGCGCGATGTGGTCAAGGACATCGGTTACGACCAGGACGGCTTCTCCTACTATGGCGCCGACGTGGAAGTGCTGCTGCACGGCCAGTCGCCCGACATCGCCATGGGCGTCGACGCCAAGAAGCACGCCAGCGGCGAAGAAGAAGGCGCCGGTGACCAAGGCATGATGTTCGGCTTCGCCTGCACCGAGAGCGAGGTCTACGAAAAGAACTCGTTCATGCCGGCGCCGATCTATTTCTCGCACAAGATCCTCAAGGTCCTGTCCGACAAGCGCCGATCCGGTCAGCTGCACGACCTGCAGCCCGACGCCAAGAGCCAGGTGACGGTGCGTTATGTCGACCGCAAGCCGGTCGGCGCCACCAAGGTGGTGGTCTCGACGCAGCACACCGCCGAAAGCCGCAACGGCAACAAGTACACGCCCGGCCTCATCAAGGAGATGATCACCGACGCGGTCGCTTCGGCGCTGCCGGAAGGCTGGATGCCGAAGGATGCCAACTTCCTGGTGAACCCGACCGGCAACTTCGTTGTCGGCGGTCCGGACGGCGACTGCGGCCTGACCGGCCGCAAGATCATCGTCGACACCTACGGCGGCTATGCCCCGCACGGCGGCGGCGCCTTCTCCGGCAAGGACCCGACCAAGGTCGACCGTTCGGCCGCTTACGCCGCGCGCTATCTCGCCAAGAACGTCGTGGCGGCGGGCATTGCCGAGCGCTGCACCATCCAGATCGCCTACGCGATCGGCGTCGCCGATCCGATGTCGGTCCTGGTCGACACGCATGGCACCGGCCTCGTGCCGGAGAGCAAGCTGGAGGAAGTGCTGCCGCAGCTCTTCCGCCTGACGCCGACCAACATCCGCCGCACGCTCAAGCTGAACCGTCCGATCTATCGTCGCACCGCGGCTTACGGCCACTTCGGCCGCCAGCCCGAAGCCGACGGCGGCTTCTCCTGGGAGAAGACGGACCTCGCGGCGGCGATCAAGAGCGCGGTGCAGTAAGCTTCTTCGCACCGGTACACATTCGACGAATGGCCGGCCGCAACGCCGGCCATTCGCTTTTTTATGTTGTCATGTCCCGGCTAAGCGGGGCATCCCAATCGCCTCATGAGCGAAGACCCGAACGAAACCTCGCAGCGCGCCTTCTTCGGCCGGCGCAAGGGCCATGCCCTCAAGCCGCGTCAGGCGGCCTTGTTCGAGACGCTGCTGCCGACGATCGGCCTCGATCTGGGCAAGCCGGCGCCCGCCGATCTGCGCGCTCTGTTCCCGCGCGTCGTCGACGAGGTGCGGCTGGAGATCGGCTTCGGCGGCGCCGAACATCTGATCGCGCAGGCCGAGGCCAATCCGAATGTCGGCTATATCGGCACCGATGCGTTCTTGAACGGCGTCGCCAAGGCCCTGGTGGCGATCGACGAACGCAAGCTGACCAACATCCTTCTGTATTTCGGCGACGCCAGCGCGCTGCTCGATTGGCTGCCGGTCGCGGCGCTCACCCGGATCGACCTGCTCTATCCCGATCCATGGCCGAAGAAGCGGCATTGGAAGCGGCGCTTCGTGCAGGACGAAAGCTTGAAACGCCTCGCCCGCATCGTGAAGGATGGCGGCGAATTCCGTTTCGCCACCGACATTCCGAGTTACGCCGATTACGTATTGATGCGCATTCTGCGCTCGCGCGATTTCACCTGGACGGCCGAACGCGCCGACGATTGGCGCAAACCGTGGGCGGGCTTCGTGCGCACGCGCTACGAAGCCAAGGCGATCCGCGAAGGCCGCACCCCGGCGTATTTTATTTTCAGACGCAGTTAGCCGGGCGCCGCAACCTCCAAAACCTCGCCCGGCCGAGCTGTTTCAAGAAGTACTAGAAGACCCGGAACGAGCGGCCTTAAATCGCTCAAGCGATTGCTTTTGGCCCGCAGAACGATGACCGCAATTTGTAGCGCGCCGATGCTGTTCTGAAACGACAGATTTCGATCGACTGTCACAAATACATCGAACGAACGCGCAGCAAGAACCAGCAACTCGCCGTTCTTGATCGTCGCCCACCCCATCTGCCGGGCCGTTTTCACATCATGGCCGACAATATCGCGCAACAAGCGCCAATCGATGCACTCGTCGAGAAAGATCCTCACGAGACCGATGCAACGAGCCGATCTTTCGCCTCCTCAAGAAAGGCGATGACCTGCTCGCGCTTAACCGACGGAAAGCCGACAAGGAATTCGTCGATGCTGTCGCCGGCTTCGAGATAATCGAGAAACGTCTGGACGGGTACCCGCGTCCCAGCGAATACCGGTGTGCCGCCCATCACGTTCGCGTCGCGGGATATCGGCGATACCTTCATCATCTTAATCTAAGGCGAGCCGGTGCTGCAGACAACCGCACCGGCGAACCGGGTTACTCGCCCGTGCCTTGGCGCACCTGCCAGAAACGCACGACGCGCTGCGCCGTCGCCGCGGTCAGCCGCTCGAAATTCTCGAACGCCGCATCGAGGAGCTGCGCATTCACCTTGATCCCCGGCCGCGCGCTCATGACCGCCTTCACCGTCGGCCAGCCGAAGCCCACCGCGCGCGCCAGGATCAGCACCGGATCGGCGCGCTCGCCGTTCATCAGGCGATCCACCACCTCAACCGGCACGGCGCAGACGGTCGCCAGCGCCGCGATGGTTTCCTCGTACTGGCCGCTGTTGGCGAACTCGGCGATATCGGCCTCGGTGAGCTTGCGCTCCTTGTGCAGGGCCCGCGTCTTGGCCAGCGCGGCGGTATAGTTGCGTGGTGCCGCCTTGGCGCCGACCTCGTCGGTGACTTTGGCGAGGATCTTGCGGATCTCGAGCTGCGTCTCGGGCTTGGCCTGCGCCAGCAGGCGTTTCTGCACCACGTCGCTCGCGCGCATCAGTAACTGCCGGAACAGCCGCGGCGGAATGTCGGTGCGCTGGCCAACCTTCTCGGCCAGCACGCCATCCTGCTCGGCGCGCTGCACCAGGGTGGTGAAGGCCTGCTCGGACAGGCGCGCATTGTGGTTGGTGGCGATCGAGCGCGCGACCTCGCGGTCGCCGCGCGCCACCAGGATGTCGGACAGCGACTCGCTGATGCCGAGGCGCATCGATACCGCAAGCAGGTGCGCCTGGCTCTTGGTCTCGGCGATCCGCATCAGCTCCGGTTCGTCGAGCCGCGCCTGCTTGAGCACGGGGCCGGCGACGTCGATGTCGTCGCTGTTGGCGAGCCTGCTGACGACATGCGCCGGCGCATTCGGGACCGGCGCGATCCGCCGCGCGAGCTCGGCCAGCGCCTTCGCCTCGATTTCCTCAATGAGGTACCCGATGACGTCATCGAACAGCGCGACATGGTGGTCGCGGAAAGAAGGCGCGCCGTCGAGAAACAGGCTGGTGATACGGCGCAGGGTCTCTGCCCGCTTCTCGGCCGTGCCGTGCTGGACCACGTCTTCCAGTTCGGGCAGGAGCGAGGCTGGGGAACCCATACGATAACTCACAAAAACAGCCGCAACCGCGCATTCACCCGCGGTTTTACGAGAATTTAGGCTTGATTTCTGAAGGAAGAGTTAGCCTGCGGAACCGGCAAAACCCTTGCACAAACGAGGAAATTCGCTATATTGCGCCGGTACGTAAGACACCCTCATAACCAAATCGGGTTTTGAGAGTGGGTCCTCCCGGGCCCGCTCTTTTTTGTTACGGAATGGCGCAAAGCGATGATCTGATGGCGGCTTCGGCCGCCGCCGATGCAACCGAACCGCGGCTGATTACCGAGCCGGGGTTGTCGGCGCGTGTCGCCAACATCGCAGAGCCGGTGCTGGAGCAGCTCGGTTATCGGCTGGTGCGGGTGCGTGTTTCCGGCGGCGAAAGCTCCACCATGCAGATCATGGCCGAGCGTCCCGACGGCACGCTGACCATCGACGACTGCGAAGACATCTCGCGCGCGCTCTCGCCGGTGCTCGACGTCGCCGACCCCATCGAAAAAGCCTACCGGCTCGAGATTTCCTCGCCGGGTATCGACCGGCCGCTGGTGCGCAAGTCCGATTTCGACCGTTACGCCGGCCACCTGGTGCGCATCGAGATGGAAGTGCCGATCAATGGCCGCAAACGGTTCCGCGGCCATCTCACCGGCACCGAGGGCGATCTGGCCAAGCTGCACCGCGACGATGCCCGTGAGGGCGACGAAGCCGACGTGCTGCTGCCGATCGGAGATATGAGCGACGCGAAGCTCGTGCTCACCGACGAACTGGTGACCGAAGCCTTGCGGCGCGAGAAGGCGGCCAAGCGCGAAGCGCGCGCCGCCAAACGTGAAGAAAGACGCGAAGAGAGACATTCCCGGCACCGGCCGCAGAGGCCTGCCGACAAAGGAGGAGAGTGAGCTATGGCTGTCAGCGCCAACAGGCTCGAGCTTTTGCAGATCGCCGACGCGGTTGCCCGCGAGAAGTCGATCGACCGCGGCATCGTGATCGCGGCGATGGAAGACGCGATCGCCAAGGCGGCGCGCTCGCGCTACGGCGCCGAGACCGACGTGCATGCCGAGATCGAGCCGAAGACCGGCGACCTGCGCCTGACCCGGCACATGCTGGTGGTCGATGCGGTCGAGAACCCGTCGAACCAGATCACCGTTGACGACGCGCGCAAGCGCCATCCGGCCGCGCAGGTCGGCGACACCATCGCCGATCCGCTGCCGCCGCTCGAATATGGCCGTATCGCCGCGCAGTCGGCCAAACAGGTGATCGTGCAGAAGGTGCGCGAGGCCGAGCGCGACCGGCAATATGCCGAGTACAAGGATCGCATCGGCGACATCGTCAACGGCGTCGTCAAGCGCGTGGAGTACGGCAACGTGGTGGTCGATCTCGGCCGCGGCGAGGCCATCGTCCGCCGCGACGAACTGCTGCCGCGCGAAGTGTTCCGCAACGGCGACCGCATCCGCGCCTATATCTACGACGTGCGCCGCGAGCCGCGCGGCCCGCAGATTTTCCTGTCGCGCACGCATCCGCAATTCACCGCCAAGCTGTTCGCGCAGGAAGTGCCGGAAATCTACGACGGCATCGTCGAGGTGAAGGCGGTCGCCCGCGACCCGGGCTCGCGCGCCAAAATCGCCGTGATCTCGCGCGATTCCAGCGTCGATCCGGTCGGCGCCTGCGTCGGTATGCGCGGTTCGCGCGTGCAGGCCGTGGTGAACGAGCTGCAGGGCGAGAAGATCGACATCATCCCGTGGTCGCCGGATATCGCGACCTTCGTCGTCAATGCGCTGGCGCCGGCGGAAGTCGCCAAGGTCGTGCTCGACGAAGACAAGGAACGCATTGAAGTCGTCGTGCCGGATCAACAGCTGTCGCTGGCGATCGGCCGTCGCGGCCAGAACGTGCGTCTGGCCTCGCAGCTCACCGGCTGGGATATCGACATCCTGACCGAGCAGGAAGAATCCGAGCGCCGCCAGGCCGAGTTCGAAAACCGCACCAAGATTTTCGTCGACGCCCTGAACCTCGACGAAGTGGTCGGTCAATTGCTGGCGTCGGAAGGCTTCGGCTCGATCGAAGAACTGGCGCTGGTCGACCAGAAGGAAATCGCCTCGATCGAAGGTTTCGACGAGGAGACGGCCGCCGAGCTGCAGGAGCGCGCCAAGGAATATCTCGCGGCGCAGGAAGCCGAGCTCGATGCCAAGCGCAAGGAACTCGGTGTCGCCGACGAGCTGACGGAGATTCCCGGCATCACCATGAAGATGCTGGTCGCCCTCGGCGAGAACGGCGTGAAGACGGTCGAGGATTTCGCTGGCTGCGCCACCGACGACCTCACCGGCTGGACCGAACGCAAGGATGGCGAGACCAAGAAGGAGCCGGGCTTCTTCGATGGCATCGACATCTCGCGCGAGGACGCCGAAGCGTTGATCATGGAGGCGCGCCTGAAGGCGGGCTGGATCACCGAGGAAGAACTGGCTGCGCAACGGGCCGAGGCCGAGCCGGCGGAAGAACCCGCCGCCGAACCGGCCTGACCAAGGAGTATGGATGCTGGCGACCGAACCGCGCGTGACAACGCAGGAGGATGAGCTCGACCGCGGGGCGACGACTGTCGCCCCCGGCACGCAGCGCACCTGCGCGCTCACGCGCAAGGAACAGCCGGTGTCCGAGATGATCCGCTTCGTGGTCGGACCCGGCGACACGGTCGTCGCCGACGTCAAACGTAAATTGCCCGGCCGCGGGCTTTGGATCACCGCGACGCGCAAGTCGCTGACCGAGGCGGTCAAACGGAACGTCTTCGCCCGCGGCTTCAAACGCAACGTGAAGGTCGCCACCGACCTGCCGGCGCAGACCGAAGCGATGCTGGAACGGGCCGCGCTCGACGCGCTCGCCGTGGCGGGCAAAGCGGGCCTAGCGATAGCGGGTTTCGCCAAGGTCGAGGCGGCGCTCGCGCGGAACGAGGCCGTGGCGTTGCTGCACGCCAGCGACGGCGCGGCGGACGGCAAACGCAAGCTCGACGGCGCTTTGCGCCGGATTCGAGAGGAAACTGACGGAATCGCACGTGAAATCGCCCTGGTCGGCGAATTTTCCGGCGTGCAATTGGATTTGGCACTGAACCGCCCAAATGTGGTACATGCAGCGCTGCTTGCCGGGCCCGGGAGCGAAACTTTTCTCGCTCGCGTGTCGCGCCTTGTGCGCTATCGGACCGGACAATCGCCCGAGGCAGTTAGCGCGCATGCGCCGACGGACGGCGCATAAGGACAAAGTACTGAATGACTGAGACCAAGAACCCTGGCGAAAAGAAACTCGGTGTGTCCGGCAGCAAGCTGACGCTGAAGCCGCGCACGGAGACGGGCGTCGTGCGCCAGAGCTTCAGCCATGGCCGCAGCAAGCAGGTCGTGGTCGAGACCGTGAAGCGCCGCACCATCGGCAAGCCTGAGGCCAAGCACGAACCGGCCGCGCCGGTCGAGCCGCCGAAGAAGCCCGCGCCCGCCGCCGCGGCGCCGCGGCCGGCCCCCCAGCGCCCGCGTCCAACCGAAGCGCCGCCGCGCTCGTCCGGCGTCGTGCTGCGCACGCTCACCGAGGAAGAACGCGCGGCGCGTGCGCATGCGCTCGCCGACTCGCGCGTGCGCGAAGCCGAAGAACGCAAGATCGCCGAGGAAGAGGCCAAGATCCGGGCCGCCCGCGAGGCCATCGAAAAGGCCGATCGGGAGGCCGCCGAAGCGCGCAAGCGCGAGGAAGAAGAACGCCACAAGCGCGAGGAGGAATCCAAGCGCAAAGCCGGCGAGGTCGCCAAGAAGCGTCTCGGCGACGAAGAGCCCGCCAAGCGGCCGGCGGCGGCAACCCCGGCTGCGCGGCCGGCCCTCGAAGTCGAGGAAGAAGAAGCGCCGCGCGTGTCGCGCCGCCCTGGCGGCGGTGCCGCGCGGCCCGTGCCGCCGCGTCCGGCCGCTCCCCGTGCGGGCGCCGAGAAGCAGCGCGGCCGCCTGACCGTCATCAACGCCTTGAACGCCGATGAAGTGCGCGAGCGTTCAATCGCCTCGTTCCGCCGCCGCACGCAGCGCTTGAAGGGCCACGCCGCCAACGAGCAGAAGGAAAAGCTCGTGCGCGAGGTGACGATCCCGGATGTGATCACGATCCAGGAGCTCGCCAACCGCATGTCCGAGCGCGCGGTCGACGTCATCCGCCTGCTGATGAAGCAGGGCCAGATGGCGACGATCAACGACACGCTCGATGCCGACACGGCGCAGCTCGTCGCCGAGGAAATGGGCCACACCGTGCGCCGCGTTTCCGAAGCGGACGTGGAAGAGGGCCTGTTCGACGTCGCCGACGATCCGGCGCATCTGGCGCCGCGCGCGCCGGTCGTGACCGTCATGGGTCACGTCGACCACGGCAAGACCTCGCTGCTCGATTCGATCCGCTCCGCCGAAGTGGCGGCGGGCGAAGCCGGCGGCATCACCCAGCATATCGGCGCTTATCAGGTGTCGGCGCCGTCCGGCGCCAAGATCACCTTCATCGACACGCCGGGCCACGCCGCGTTCACGGCGATGCGCGCGCGCGGTGCGAAGGTCACCGATATCGTGGTGCTGGTGGTCGCGGCCGACGACGGTGTCATGCCGCAGACGGTCGAAGCGATCCATCACGCCAAGGCGGCCAAGGTTCCGATCATCGTTGCCATCAACAAGATCGACAAGCCGGACGCGACGCCCGATCGCGTGCGCACCGAGCTGTTGCAGCACGAGATCCAGGTGGAATCGCTCGGCGGCGATGTCGTCGACGTCGAGGTGTCGGCCACCAAGAAGATCAACATCGACAAGCTGCTCGAGATGATCGGCCTGCAGGCCGAACTCCTCGACCTCAAGGCCAATCCGGACCGCCCCGCCGAAGGCACGGTCATCGAAGCCAAGCTCGATCGCGGCCGCGGTCCCGTGGCCACCGTGCTGGTTCAGCGCGGCACGCTGCACCCCGGCGACATCGTCGTCGCCGGCGCCGAATGGGGACGCGTGCGTGCGCTCGTCTCCGATACCGGCGCGACCGTGCAGAGCGCGGGCCCCTCGATGCCGGTCGAGATTCTCGGCTTCTCCGGTACGCCGGATGCCGGCGACCGTCTCGCCGTGGTCGAGAACGAAGCCCGCGCCCGCGAGGTCACCGAGTATCGCGCCCGTCAGAAGCGCGAGAAGATGGCGGCGCGCGCCACCGGCATGCGCGGCTCGCTCGAGCAGATGATGGCGCAGGCCAAGACCGCGGGCCGCAAGGAATTCCCGCTGGTCATCAAGGGCGACGTGCAAGGCTCGGTCGAAGCCATCATCGGCGCGCTGGACAAGCTGGCGACCGACGAAGTGGCGGCGCGCGTGCTGCACGCCGGCGTCGGCGGCATCTCGGAGTCGGACGTCACCTTGGCGGAAGCCTCGGGCGTGCCGATCATCGCCTTCAACGTGCGCGCCAACAAGGAAGCACGCGAGGCGGCCGAACGTGCCGGCATCGAAATCCGCTACTACAACATCATCTACGACCTCGTGGATGACGTGAAGAAAGCGATGTCCGGTCTGCTCGCGCCGACTTTGCGCGAGACCATGCTGGGCAACGCGCAGATCCTGGAAGTCTTCAAGGTGTCGAAGGTCGGCAACGTGGCAGGCTGCCGCGTGACCGACGGCACCGTGGAACGCGGCGCCAATGTCCGGTTGATCCGCGACAATGTCGTCGTCCACGAAGGCAAGCTCTCGCAGCTCAAGCGCTTCAAGGACGACGTCAAGGAAGTCAGCGCCGGTATGGAATGCGGCATGGCCTTCGAGAACTACCAGGACATGCGGCAAGGCGACGTGATCGAATGCTACCGGGTGGAGACGATTCAACGCTCGCTGTGAGTCCAAATCTCACGCGCGCGTATAATCGACCGCCTCAAACACTAACACCGTCATGCCCCACGTAAGCGGGGCATCCAGTAACCCAGGTCACCGCCGGGGTTACTGGATCGTTCGCTTTCGCGGACGATGACCGCGAGGATTACGATGTCTCGTCAGAAAAACACGGGTCGCCACGAGGCGACGCCCGGCGGCGCGTCGCAGCGGCAGCTGCGCGTCGGCGAACTGGTGCGGCACGCCATCGCCGAGATGATCACGCGGGGCGACGTCCATGATCCGGTCATCGAAGGGCACATGATCACCGTTCCCGAGGTGAAGGTGACCGCCGACCTTCGCCTCGCCACGGTCTACGTCATGCCGCTCGGCGGCAAGGATGCCGAGGCGGTGGTCGCCGCTTTCGAGCGCCACAAGAAATTCCTGCGCGCCGAGATCGCGCATCGCATCAACCTGAAATTCGCGCCGGACCTCCGCTTCCGGGTCGATGACCGCTTCGCCGAAGCCGAGCGCATCGACAAGCTTCTGCGCTCGCCGGACGTGCAGCGCGACCTGGACCACGAGGACGACAATGACTGACGGTGCCGACCAGTACGCCGACACGGCAGAGATCGATGCCGCGCCCCCCGCGGCTCCCGCGCCCCAGGGCGAACCGAAGGGCCGCCGCCCGCACAAGAAGCAGTTCAAGCGCGACAAGCGCGACGTCCACGGCTGGGTCGTGCTGGACAAGCCGGTCGGCATGACCTCGACCCACGCGGTGAGCGTCATCAAGCGGCTGTTCTCGGCCCGCCGCTGCGGCCATGCCGGCACGCTCGACCCGCTCGCCTCCGGCGCGCTGCCGATCGCCATGGGCGAGGCCACCAAGACGGTCCCCTTCGTGATGGACGGCCGCAAGCTGTATCGATTTACCGTGCGGTGGGGCGAGGAACGCGACACCGACGACGCCGAAGGCCGGGTCATCGCCCAGAGCGAGCAGCGCCCGAGCGCCGAGGCCATTAACGCCGTCCTGCCCAATTACATCGGCACCATTCAGCAGGTCCCGCCCCGGTATTCGGCCATCAAGATCGAAGGCGAGCGGGCGTACGACCTCGCCCGCGACGGCGAAACGGTGGAACTGCAGCCCCGGCCGGTCGAGATCAAGCGTTTGGAGGTCGTCGAGATCCCGGACGCCGACCACGCGGTGCTCGAGGCCGAATGCGGCAAGGGTACCTATGTCCGGTCCCTGGCCCGCGACATCGGCCGGGCGCTGGGCTGCTACGGCCATGTCAGCCAGCTCAGGCGTACCGCCGTCGGGCCCTTCAGCCCGGAAACCATGATTCTACTGGAAGATTTGGAGGCTCTGTGCCATAGAGCCGCCACCGGCGAGGGAAGCCTTGCCGATGCACTCATGCCAGTTGAGACCGCGCTGGACGACATCCCGGCGCTGGCCATCAGCCGGCAGGATGCGGGGAGGCTCGCAAGGGGCCAATCCGTTTTGTTGCGCGGACGGGACGCTCCCAATTTCCGCGGCACTGTTTCGGTGAACGTAGCGGGTCAGCTTCTGGCCCTGGCCGAACTGGACCACGGCGAAATCGTCCCCAAGCGCGTGTTCAACCTGGTCGGCCTTGTAGGCCGTGCCGCCCGTAAGAAAGGATGACCGATGTCGGTGACGCCCAGCCGTAAGGCTGAAGTTATCAAGACGTTTGCCACGAAAGCCGGAGACACCGGATCGCCGGAAGTACAGATCGCGATCCTGTCCGAGCGCATCACCAATCTGACTGAGCACTTCAAGACCCACACCAAGGACAACCATTCCCGGCGTGGTCTGCTCAAGCTGGTCAGTCAGCGCCGCACGCTGCTCGACTATCTGCGGCGCAGCAACGAAGCCAGCTACAAGTCCTTGATCGAGAAGCTCGGCATCCGCCGATAATGTCGCGCGCGGCGCGCATGAAGCCGCCGCGCGTTTGTGAAGCGTATGCGTAGGTTGCATTCGCTTTTGATGACCGGCGGCGAAGGACGCCGCCGGCAAGAGCAGGAGCCGAATGTGATCGGCTCTTGCGCCAAGGCAAGGCTCGGAACGCCATGGCAGGATCGCAAGACGCTTTATTCGCCCGGTGCGCCGCCTGACGC
Organism: Pseudolabrys taiwanensis; assembly: GCF_003367395.1. NCBI lineage: Bacteria > Pseudomonadati > Pseudomonadota > Alphaproteobacteria > Hyphomicrobiales > Xanthobacteraceae > Pseudolabrys > Pseudolabrys taiwanensis. The sequence continues at coordinate 3,721,296 of NZ_CP031417.1, forward strand.
GCCCGCGAGAAGCGTCTTGCCGTCTTGCTCATGGCTTCAGGGCTTTGACCCAGAACCATGAGAGAAGAACCGATGTTCAATATTCACCGCGTTGAGCTCGACTGGGGCGGCCGCAAGCTGACCCTCGAGACCGGCCACATGGCGCGTCAAGCCGACGGCGCCGTTCTTGCCACTTACGGCGAAACCACCGTTCTCGCCACCGTCGTCGCCGCCAAGGCGCCGCGCGAAGGTATCGACTTCCTGCCGCTCACCGTCGACTACCAGGAAAAATTCTACGCCGCCGGCCGCATTCCGGGCGGCTACTTCAAGCGTGAAGGCCGTCCGACCGAGAAGGAGACGCTGGTCTCCCGCCTCATCGACCGTCCGGTGCGTCCGCTGTTCGCCGATGGCTGGCGCTGCGAGACGCAGGTGATCGTCACCACGCTGTCGCACGACCTCGAAAACGATCCCGACATCCTGGCGATGGTGGCCTCCTCGGCCGCGCTGACCCTGTCGGGCGCACCGTTCATGGGCCCGATCGGCGCCGCCCGCGTCGGCTTCATCAACGGCGAATACGTGCTCAACCCGCAGCTCGACGAGATGACCGAGAGCCAGCTCGATCTCGTCGTCGCCGGCACCACCGACGCCGTGCTGATGGTCGAATCGGAAGCCAAGGAGCTGTCCGAGGAGATCATGCTCGGCGCCGTGATGTTCGGCCACCGCCACTTCCAGCCGGTGATCGAGGCGATCATCAAGCTCGCCGAGAAGGCCGCCAAGGAGCCGCGCGAGCTGACGTTGCCCGACAACGCCGCGCTCGAAAAGGAAATCCTCGGCATCGCCGAGAAGGATCTGCGCGCCGCCTATTCGATCCCCGTGAAGCAGGACCGCTACAAGGCGGTCGGCGCGGTGAAGGAAAAGGTGATGGCGCACTTCTTCCCGGAAGGCGCCGAGCCCGCTTACGACAAGCAGCGCGTCGCCGGCGTGTTCAAGGAGCTTGAGGCCAAGATCGTCCGCTGGAACGTGCTCGACACCAGCAAGCGCATCGACGGCCGCGACCTCAAGACCGTGCGCCCGATCCAGGTGGAAGTCGGCGTGCTGCCGCGCACCCACGGCTCGGCGCTGTTCACCCGCGGTGAGACCCAGGCGCTCGTCGTCACGACGCTCGGCACCGCGGAAGACGAACAGTGGATCGACGCCTTGCAGGGCACCTACAAGGAATCGTTCCTGCTGCACTACAACTTCCCGCCCTACTCGGTCGGTGAGACGGGCCGCCTCGGCGGCACCAAGCGCCGCGAAATCGGCCACGGCAAGCTCGCCTGGCGCGCGATCCATCCGGTGCTGCCGGGCAAGGACGAGTTCCCCTACACCATCCGCGTGGTGTCGGAGATCACCGAATCGAACGGCTCGTCGTCGATGGCCTCCGTCTGCGGCGCTTCGCTGGCGCTGATGGATGCGGGCGTGCCGCTGAAGCGTCCGACCGCCGGCATCGCCATGGGCCTCATCCTCGAGGGCCAGCGCTACGCCGTGCTGTCCGACATCCTCGGCGACGAGGACCACCTCGGCGACATGGACTTCAAGGTGGCGGGCACCGAGCAAGGCGTCACGTCGCTGCAGATGGACATCAAGATCGCCGGCATCACCGAAGAGATCATGAAGGTCGCCCTCGCCCAGGCGAAGGACGGCCGCGTGCACATCCTCGGTGAAATGTCGAAGGCGCTCTCGGCCGCGCGCGCCGAGCTCGGCGAGCATGCGCCGCGCATCGAGACCTTCAAGATCCCGACCGACAAGATCCGCGAAGTGATCGGCACCGGCGGCAAGGTGATCCGCGAGATCGTCGAGAAGACCGGCGCCAAGATCAACATTGAGGACGACGGCTCGGTGAAGGTCGCCTCCGCTTCGGGCGACTCGATCAAGGCGGCGATCAACTGGATCAAGTCGATCGCCTCCGATCCGGAAGTCGGCCACATCTACGAAGGCACCGTCGTGAAGGTGATGGACTTCGGCGCCTTCGTGAACTTCTTCGGCGCCCGCGACGGCCTGGTGCACATCAGCCAGCTCGCCGCGAGCCGCGTGCAGAAGACCTCCGACGTCGTCAAGGAAGGCGACAAGGTGAAGGTGAAGCTCCTCGGCATGGACGAGCGCGGCAAGGTGCGCCTGTCGATGAAGGCCGTCGACCAGGCGACCGGCGAGGACCTCGAAGCCAAGCAGAAGGCCGACGCTCCGGCCGAAGGCGCGGCGGAGTAAGTCTCACCGCAACGAATGCGAAAGGGCGGCCTTCGGGCCGCCCTTTTTCTTTGCGCGCGCGCCGTCTAGGCTTCCCGCACAAGAATGATCATCGGGGAAACGCCAATGTCTTCGCTCGCCGCCGAGCTGCCGAAAGAAATGCAATCGCTGCAACTGCAGCCGCTGTTCGTCTTCCGGATCAACGTCAACAAGCCGAGCGTCATCGGCCAGACGCCGAGCATCGACCGCCGGGTCGGCGAGATCACCGGTGGCACCTTCGAAGGCGAGCGCCTGCGCGGCAAAGTGCTGTCCGGCGGCAGCGACTGGCAGACGGTGCGGCGCGACGGATCGTGGGTGCTCGACGTGCGTCTCGTGATGGAGACCGACGACGGTCACCTCATCGGCATGACCTATAAGGGTATCCGCCACGGACCGCAGGCGGCGCTCGACCGCATCGCCAAAGGCGAGAGCGTCAGCCCGTCGGACTATTATTTCCGCGCCATACCCTTGTTCGAGACGGCATCGGACAAATACGACTGGCTCAACAACGTGATTGCGGTCGCAACCGGCCACCGGCTTGCCAGCGGCCCGATCTATCACGTGTTCGAGGTGCTTTAAGGCACCGGTTGCGCACCATCGCCGGGCCGCGCGGGAAACACGCGACCCGGTATCGATGGCGCGAGCCGGCGTTACTTCTTGCCCTTACGCTTCTTCTGCGGCGCGAAGAACGTCGCGTCGACCTCGGCGATATCGTCCTGGTCGAGCTTACGCACTTCCAGCACGGTGCGCGGCGGATAAGGGCCCTTGCCCCACAACGCTTCGTCCTGCTGCACCTTGTTGACCATCGGCCGGTACTTGACGACGTCGGACACGTAGATCGTCAAACGCACGGCGTCCTGCAACGTCGCGCCCTGGGCTTCGACGACCTGCTTCACATTGATGAACATCTGCCGGATGCGCGCTTCGTCGCCTTCGACCAATTTGTTGGTCGCCGGGTCGACGCCGCGCATGCCGCCGACGAAGATGAACCCGCCGGCCAGCGCGCCGACGCTCCAGCTGCCGCTGGGCTTGATGCCGCCTTCGACCGGCGACAGAATCTTGACGTTCTCCGCATGCGCCGCGGCGGCGCCGACGATCATCGAGCAGCTCAGGAGAACGGCGAATAGGCGCGACAGTTTCGGCATGGTTGTCATCTCCTTGGGTTGAACAAAAACAGATCGCGTGTATCGGCATCTCGTAAACGGCGCGTTGCATCGGCGCCGCGATAACTCGCGACGCTTATGACTCACGCATGACTTGGTTCGATTCCGTTGCGTCGTTGCCAGAACGGCAGCGTGCGAAAGCGCCGCTCCGATGCATAAAGCGAACGCTGCGCCGCGAGATGCGCGGCGATGCCCTGTAGATAAGATTGTTCGTAGCGCGCGGCGACGGCGCCGTTGCCGGCGATCAGTTCGGCGACACTGTCCGCGGCTTGCGTGCCGCTCCACAGCGCTGTCGCGAGTCCATTCGCCGCCAGAGGATCGAGCGCACTCGCCGCATCGCCGGCGCGGATGACTCTCGGTTCGACGATCCGCGTCGCGGTCACGGTGCTCGACGCGGCGAACTGCAACGACGACCGCGCGAGATCAATGCCGAGGCTGGTCACACGTTGCGACACCGCAAGGGTTTCGGACGCCATCTGCGCCCAGCGCGCCGGATCCCGGCGCAAGCCGGACGACAACAGATCCGAGTCCGTGAAAAAGCCGACGAGAACGCGCCGCCCCGGCAATGCCGACATGTACCACCAGCCGTCGGCCACGGCCTCGACCAACGTCGCCGCCGCGACCTCGGCATCGTCATCGAGCGTAGCGATGGCGTAACAAGCGACGAGCTTGTCGAGACGCATCAAGTTTGCGTCGCCGGCGCTCACCGACGCGCGGCCGCTGCAATCGATAACGAAATCAGCTTCGTGCCGGGCCCCGTCGGCTAGATCGAGCGACGCACCATGGCGCATGCGCGTGACGGTGCGCACCGTACCGCTGACACGTTCGATCCCATCGGCATCGAGCGTCTCCATCATGCGCGCTTCGAGCTTGCGCCGGTCGATATGCCAGCCGCTTTCGGCCTCGCCTTGCGTGTCGTCGCGCCGCAGGGTGGCGTTGCCCCAGATCGAATAACGGCCTTCGCAACTCAGCGTGGTCGCGTCATCGAGCAGCGGCAGCCAGCCGAGCGCTTCGAGGAAAGGACGCGCACGAGACGACAACGTCTCGCCGCGATTATGCGCCGCCTGCGGCGGCGCGATCAGGATGGGGCGAAGCCCCCGCCGCTGCAGGCCGCGGGCACAAGCCATGCCGGCCATGCCCGCGCCGACGACGACTATACGCGTCATGCCGCCTCAGTTGTCCGAGGCAAGGTTCATCGAGCCGCGCTGCACCTCGACATAGACCTCTTCCGGCACGCCCGGCACGTCCTTCGGACCGGTGCGGCGCACGACCACGCCCATCTGCGTCCAGAGTTCGATCATGCGCCGCAGGCCATCGGTGTAGCCCGCTTCGACATGCAGACCGATGCCGGCGGCACCGCGCGACCACGGTGCGCGCGCGTGATAGAAGCGCAGCCGCTCCTCGACCGGCAGATCCGTACGCATCATGCGCTTGTAGAACTCCTCCGGCAGCACATCGACCGGCAGCAGCGCCGGCCACCACACCGGCGTCGGGAAACCGTCGGCCGTCAGCACCGACTGGCAGCTGAAAGCGTCGCCCTGCCACGGCACACCCATCCAGCGGGTGAGATCGCCCGGCGCTTGCGGGCCGATCGGCGCGCCCGCGTCAGGCCGAGACGGATTGCCGGCGAACACGTTCTGCGGATTGAGCTGCAGCCCGACGTCCTGCGCCAAGCCTTTGCGTGTCGAGATCGCGATGCGGAACGGGAACGGCGTGTCCTTCGGCGTGCGATAGAGCGCCGCCTGACGGATCGGCCAGGTGATTTCCACGCCTGGATGGAAGGCGCCGCCCGAGCAGGCGTCGAGCGCGGCGCGCGTCAGCGCTTCCGGCCGCATGGCGAGCGGCATGTCGTCGAGCTGCTTCACAGCGTCGGCCTTGGCGTCTTCGTAGTCGTTGACGAAGTCGCCCTTCGCCCAGGCGCCGAGGATGGCGTATTGGCTCGGCGTCAGCGTCAGCCAGCTGTCGCGGCTGCCGGGATAATTGACGCCGTCGCCGAGCATCAGCGGCACAGCCTTGACGCGCTGGTCGCCGCCGCCCGGCTTGCGGAATGCCGCCAGCACCTTTTCGCGCGCGGGACGCGCCGCCGCGTCGGCCACGGCAAGCTTCTTGATGACGTCGGGGTTCGACAGGTCATCGAGATCGAGCCAGGCCGCAATGAGATATGACGCATCGGCAACCCACTGCATCATGCCCGCGCGGCGCAGGATCGGCAGCACGTCGCGCCGGAACGACACCTGGCCGGCAATGGCCTTCATGTGTCCGGTCGAGATCATCACCTCGCGGCCGACGTCATAGAGGCTGACGATCGGCTCGATCTGCGGCGCGAACTTCGGACCGCAGCAGACGACCCACGCCGGATCGCATTCGACATCGGCACCGCCGACGCGGACGGTCGCCTTGACCCAGCCGTCTGCCCAATCGTCGTGCCAGCCGTCATTGTTGGTGAAGTCCTTCACCGGGTTCTGCGGCAGCGCCGTTTGCGACACACCGCTCGCCGGGAACACCAGCAGACGACCGGCATCGTCCGTGCGCAGATGACCGAGACCGACCGGCAGCTTCTTCCAGAACTGACCGGCCATGTTGTACTTGGCATCGCTGCCGCCGGCATTGACCGACGCGCCGCTGATCTGCACCGGGCCGGGATTGATGATCAGCATCTCCTCGCGCTTGTCCGGCGCGATGAAATTGTTGCGCTGCGCGCCCGGAATGCCCGGCGTGATATCGCCGCGGTCCATCGCGTTCGAGAAGCCGTACCAGGCCGCCTTGCTGTTGGCGACGTGCACCGTCCAGCGAACGTTATCCGCGGTGCCGAGTTCGCGCACGACGCGGCCTTGATCGTCGAAGCCATAGACGCGGAAGCGCTGCACCTGCTTCTTGACGCGCGACGGACTCTGCTTGAAGCCGCCCTGCGGCTCGTTCAAGAGACCGGGAACTTCCGGCGCGAGAAACCATTCGTCGCCATTGCCGACGCGCGAGAAGCCGATCGCGGGAAAGATCGCGGCGCGGACAATGCGCGCGCCGGCCGGCGCGGGCTGCGCGAATGCGGGCGCGATCGCGGCCTTGAATAACGCCGGTGACGTCAAACCGACGGCCGAAGCCCCGAGCAGAAAGTCGCGACGTTTCATGTTGATTGCCTCCGGTCTGCGGGCGGCTTCCGCGCATCGCCGTGGCGTAACGACGCGCTCAATTCATTGCCAGACGACCGCACCGGACATGGTCGATCATCGATTGCGCAAGCCGCGAATGCGAAATCGACGGGGACGGTAGTGGGATATTGTTAATGAGCGCTTTCGCTACGTTGCGCAGATTGCATTAAGCGGCCGTGCGACAGTGCTTCGCCGATAATTGTTCCAAGCGCTTCGAAATCCTTTTTGCGCGGTGACGTGCGACGCCATGCGAGTCCCACCGCGCGCGCGGGTTCCGGTTCGGTAAAGCGCAGGAGTTTCACACGGCTGTCGCGTGCTTCTGTCTCCACCGCCACTTCAGGCAACAGCGTGACGCCGTAACCGTTCGCCACCATCTGCATCACGGTGGTGAGCGACGTCGCGCCGAGACCAGCCGGGAGATCACGCCCCTTGGTGGCGCAGAAAGCGAGCGCCTGATCGCGCAGGCAATGGCCTTCTTCCAACAGGATGAGCCGGCTTTGATCGACATCGTCGACAGCGACGCGCTTGCGCGCGGGCAACGGTTCGCTCGACGGCGCGGCCAGCAGAAAACGGTCGTCGAATAATTTCAATGTCTCGACGTCGACACCCTCGACCGGCAGCGCTAGCATGATGCAGTCGAGTTCCCCGCTCGACAATTCGTCGAGCAGTAATCGCGTTTGCGTCTCGCGAACTTCAAGTCGCAGCGCCGGATAGCGTTCTTGCAACCGCGGCAGCACGCGCGGCAAGACATAAGGGGCGAGCGTCGGAATGATGCCGAACCGCAATTGCCCGGTGAGCACGTCACGGTGGCGCGCGAAGTCGACGAGATCGCGCGCCGCGGCCAGAATGCGCTCGGCCCGTTGCGCGACCTCGAGCCCGGTTTCGGTGAGGACGATGTCGCCCGGCCGCCGCTCGACAAGTTCCGCGCCGATTTCACGCTCCAGCTCGCGTACCTGCATCGAGAGCGCGGGTTGGGTGACGGCACAATCCTCGGCCGCGCGGCCGAAATGGCGATGGCGGGCAAGCGAGGTCAGGTAACGCAACTGTCGCAATGTGATCATGCCGATAAGGTAGCCTTATCGAGAACCCTAAACAATGCGATTAGACCTGATCCCGGTTTGGAGCGATAATAGTTCTAGTTGTAACCGCCTGCATTACAACGGGACACAACGACAAACGTCAACGAGAGGAGCCTCAAGCATGGATGACAAGACCAAGGTGAGCACCAGCGGGGGCCAGTGCCCGTTCTCGGGCGGCACGCGCGGCCGCGCAAATCGCGATTGGTGGCCGGATGCATTGAGCATCGAGATGCTCCATCGCAATTCGACTCTCTCCGACCCAATGGGTGGCGATTTCGACTACGCCAAGGAGTTCAAGAGCCTCGACCTCAACGCCGTGATGAAGGACCTCACGGCGCTGATGACGAATTCGCAGGAATGGTGGCCGGCCGACTTCGGTCATTACGGCGGCCTGATGATCCGTATGGCCTGGCACAGCGCCGGCACCTATCGCATCACCGACGGCCGTGGCGGCGCCGGCGCGGGCCAGCAGCGCTTCGCGCCGCTCAACTCGTGGCCGGACAACGCCAACCTCGACAAAGCGCGCCGCTTGCTGTGGCCGATCAAACAGAAGTACGGCCGCAAACTCTCCTGGGCCGACTTGATGGTTCTCGCCGGCAATGCCGCGCTCGAGTCGATGGGCTTCAAGACCTTCGGCTTCGCCGGCGGCCGCAAGGACGTGTGGGAACCCGAAGAACTGTATTGGGGTCCGGAAGGCACATGGCTCGGCGACGAACGCTACAGCGGCGAGCGTCAGCTGTCGGAGCCGCTCGGTGCCGTGCAGATGGGCCTCATCTACGTCAATCCGGAAGGCCCGAACGGCAATCCCGATCCCGTGGCCGCGGCCAAGGACATCCGCGAAACGTTCTTCCGCATGGCGATGAACGACGAAGAAACCGTCGCGCTGATCGCCGGCGGTCACACCTTCGGTAAGACGCACGGCGCGGGCGATCCGTCGCTGGTCGGGCCGGAGCCGGAAGCCGGCGCACTCGAGGACCAAGGGCTCGGCTGGAAGAGCACGTACGCAAGCGGCATCGGCGGCGACGCCATTACCGGCGGCCCCGAAGTCATCTGGACCCAGACGCCGACGAAGTGGAGCAACTACTTCTTCGAGAACCTGTTCAAATACGAATGGGAGCTGACGAAGAGCCCCGCCGGCGCCAAGCAGTGGACGGCCAAGAACGCCGAAGCGGACATTCCGGACCCCTTCGATCCGTCGAAGAAGCGCAAGCCGACGATGCTGACCACGGACTTGGCGCTGCGCTTCGATCCCGCCTACGAGAAGATCTCGCGGCGCTTCTACGAGCATCCGGATCAGTTCGCCGACGCGTTCGCCCGCGCCTGGTTCAAGCTCACGCATCGCGACATGGGGCCGCGCGCCCGTTACCTCGGCCCGCTTGTGCCGAAGGAGACGTTGATCTGGCAGGATCCGGTCCCCGCCGTCGATCACGCGCTGATCGACGACAAGGATGCCGAGACGTTGAAGGTGAAGATCCTCGGCTCCGGCCTCACCGTGCCGCAACTCGTGTCCACGGCGTGGGCCTCGGCCTCGACCTTCCGCGGCTCCGACAAGCGCGGCGGCGCCAATGGCGCGCGCATTCGCTTGGCGCCGCAGAAAGACTGGGAAGTGAACGAGCCGGCTGAACTCGCGAAGGTGCTGTCGAAACTCGAAGCGATCCAGAAGGAGTTCAACGGTTCGGCTTCGGGCGGCAAGAAGGTGTCGCTCGCCGACCTGATCGTGCTCGGCGGCAACGCCGCGGTCGAAAAGGCGGCGAAGGATGGCGGCACCAATGTGAAGGTGCCCTTCGCACCGGGACGCACGGATGCGTCGCAGGACCAGACCGACGTCGAATCCTTCGCTCCGCTCGAGCCCCGCGCCGACGCGTTCCGCAACTACATCAGCAGCAAGCGGCAGTTCATGCATCCCGAAGAGGCGATGGTGGATCGTGCGCAACTGCTGACGCTGACCGGACCCGAGATGACGGTGCTCGTCGGCGGCCTGCGCGTGTTAGGGGCCAATGCCAACGGCGCCAAGCACGGCGTTCTCACCAACCGCGTCGGCTCGCTGACGAACGACTTCTTCGTCAACCTGCTGACCATGGGCACCGAGTGGGTGCCGGCCGCCGACGGCACCTATGAAGGGCGTGACCGCAAGAGCCACGACCTGAAATGGACCGCTACGCGCGTCGACCTCATCTTCGGGTCGCACTCGCAGCTCCGCGCCTTCGCCGAAGTCTACGCCTGCACCGACTCGCAGGATAAGTTCGTGAAGGACTTCGTGGCGGCGTGGACCAAGGTGATGAACGCCGACCGCTTCGATCTCGTCGGGGCCGGCACGCAAAAGGCGGCCTAGGCGTCAGCGCATCGCTGACATGAAATGAAACGGCCGGGGGAATCCCCGGCCGTTTTTGTTTTTCCTCGCGTCATCCCAGGCGAGCGAAGCGCGACCCGGGATCCAGTACTCCGCGCCTTATCGATTCCGCAGCGGCGTACTGGGTCCCCGCCTTCGCGGGGACGACGGAGGATCAAGGCGTGATCGCCACCTTCAACACGCCGTCGCGCTGGTTGGCAAACAGGTCATACGCCTTCTCGATATCGTCGAGCTTGAACCGATGCGTGACCAGCGCCCGCGCATCGATCCGGTTCGAAGCGACAACGTCCATCAGCCGGCGCATACGCTCCTTGCCGCCGGGGCAGAGCGTCGTGCGGATCGTGTGGTCGCCGAGACCGGCGAGGAAAGCATCGAGCGGAATTTTCAAATCCGCCGAATAGACGCCGAGCGACGACAAGGCGCCTCCCGGTCGCAGCACGCGCAGCGCCCATTCGAAGGTCTGCTGGCGGCCGAGTGCTTCGATGGCGACGTCGACGCCGCGGCCGTCCGTGAGGCGCATGATCTCCTCGACCGGATCGACCGTGGAGAAATCGACGACGTGATCCGCGCCCATCTTGCGCGAAATGGTCATGCGCGGCGCGACCTTGTCGACCGCGATGATGGTCGTCGCGCCCAGGAGCCGCGCGCCCGCCGTCGCGCACAAACCGATCGGACCTTGCGCGAACACGGCAACGCTGTCGCCGATGCGCACATTGCCGCTTTCGGCGCCCGAGAAGCCGGTCGACATGATGTCCGGACACATCAGCACTTGTTCGTCCGTGAGGCCCTCCGGCACCGGCGCGAGGTTCACCATCGCATCGGGCACCAGGAGATACTCGGCCTGCGCGCCGTCGATGGTGTTACCGAAGCGCCAGCCGCCCATGCCCTTGAAGCCGTGCTTGGTGCCGGGGCCGTCCTGCGAAGAGCAGCCGCAGAGGCAAGCCGCGCTGTGGCCGCTCGGCGTGATCGCTCCGGCGATGACGCGCTGGCCTTCCTTGAAGCCTTGCACCGACGCGCCGAGCTTCTCGATGATGCCGACCGGCTCGTGGCCGATGGTCAGGCCGCGCGCGACGGGATATTCGCCCTTGAGGATATGAATGTCGGTGCCGCAGATGGTCGTCGTCGTGATGCGGATGAGCGCATCCAACGGACCGATTTCCGGAATCGGCTTTTCATCGAGCACGATGCGATTGGGCTCGACGAAGATCGCGGCTTTCATCTTCTTGGCCATGATGGAACTCCGGCATGCGGGACTGCTCCCTGCATACGCCGTGAGTCCGGCCGCGATACGATCTAGATCAAAAAGCGATGCGCCGCGTCATCTGACCCGATGATGCGCTGCCATCGGAACGTCATCTTCGACGCATGCGAACGCGCTTGCGCTTCGTTCGTCGAAGCGCAAGCCTGCGCCGGTTCCAGAATGATGTTGCGTCAGGCCGCGCGGCGGCTGCGATCGAAGTGCTCGAGGTACTTCTGCTTCACCTCGGCGAACGGCAGCACGACCAGCACGTCGGTAGTGCCGAACTCGTGGTCGATCACCGCACCGTCGCCGATGTAAGCGCCGAGGCGCAGATAGCCCTTCACCAGCGGCGGCAACGCGCGCAGCGCATCCTTCGGATCGATGGTTTCCTTCGACAGCCGGTTCATCTCGACATAGCGCGCCGGCAGCGCGCGCGCGCGCCAGGCCTCCGGCGCGCGGCTGTAGTGATGCAGGAACGACAGCGGCAACGCCAGGCGATGCGGATCGGTGCCTTCCAGGCTGGCGCAGCCGATCATCACGTCGATCCGGTGATGCTGCACGTAAGCATGGATGCCGTGCCACAGCAGCTCGACGGTGCGCTTGTTGCGATAGGGCGCCAGCACGCAAGAGCGGCCGAGCTCGAGGAACTGCAAATTGGTGTGACGCTCGATCAGCCCACCGATGGCGAATTCGCCGGCGGTGTAGAAGCCGCCGTGATCCTCGGCGAGCGACTGGCGCAGCAGCCGGTAGGTGCCGACCACCGTGGGCCGGTTGAGCGCGGTGCGATCGCGCGCATCGTGGTCGATGACCAGCAGGTGGTCGCAGATGGCGTCGTAGGAATCGACATCGCGGCGGGCGAACAGCCGGCCCGGATTGGGGATAGCGCTGCCCTCCTGGTAGAACACCCGGTAGCGCAGCTTCTGCGCCTGCCGCACCTCGGCCGCGGTCTGCGCCAAACGCACTTCCAGCGAGCCGATGCGGCCGAGCGTCTGCGCCGGCCGGTGCGCCCGGGCGGCGAAGGCCTGCAGGCCGCTATAGGCCTGGAACGTGGTGATCAGGCCCGGGACGCCGGCAGCCCCACCCCCGGCCGGACGAAAGCGGCCAAACAGGTTGCGCGAAGGGTTCAGGCGAGTGGCCATGGAGGTATTTCCGGATCCGGTTACGCGTGTGGGGGTACTTGCCAATCAAAAGTCGAATCAGCGCCACATAAAGTCCGCTGACCCGTACACCATGGGCCGGATACCGAATTATGACAATGTGGGGAAAGTTCCGTTACGCCGCAAGCGTCTTGCGCCCGCTGCCGCTGGTTGCATCCAGCGCCTCCTGCAAACGTTCGCGATCGAGCGGCTTGGTCAGCAACCCCTGCATACCGGCGGCCAGCGCCGCGTCGCGGTCCTCGGCCTGGGCATTGGCGCTCAGCGCCAGAATCCGCGTCGGCACGGCCTCCCCGGCTTCCGCGGCGCGGATACGGCGGGTCGCCTCGAGCCCGTCCATGCCGGGCATCTGGATGTCCATCAGCACCAAATCGTAGGGCATACCTGCCACGCGGGCGCGCTGCCAGGCATCCACAGCGGCCGCCCCGTTTTCCACAACCTCCGGCCGGTGCCCCAAGCGCGCCAGCAGCGCCCGCGCCAGCAACGCGTTGATGTCGTTGTCTTCCGCCACCAGCACCGACAGGCCTTTGCCTGAGGCCGCGACAACCGCGCGTTCCGCCGGCGCGGCCGCGTCCTCGAACACATCGGCGGGGCGCAAGCGCGCCGCGAGCGACGCCGCGCGCACCGGCTTGACGAGATAGCCGGCGAAGCCGGCGTCCTTCAGCGCGGCAAGTTCATGCCGCTCGGTCGGCTTGATCAGCACGATGCGGCGCGGCACCGCCAGCGGCGGCGTGCCCTCCTGCAGCATCGATGACGCCAAAGGGAAGTCGACCAGCAGCCCCTGCCAGCGGCGCGTGGACAAAAGCGCGGCGGCTTCCTGCGGATCGGCCGCGATGTGTGTCACCGCGCCCCATTGGCCGAGCCGGCGCGCGAGCAGTTGTGCTTCGATCTGCGCCGCGGCGACGATCAGAACCGCCTGCCCGGTGAGATCGGGCGCGGCGAACTCCGCCTCGCTCAGATGGCCCGCGGCTTCGACCGGCAGCGTGACCGTGAAGGCCGCACCGGCGCCGGGCGTGCTCGTCGCCTCGATACGGCCGGCCATGCGCTCGACGATGCGTTTGGTGATCGCAAGGCCAAGGCCCGTGCCGCCAAACTTGCGTGTCGAGGAGCCGTCGGCCTGCTCGAACTCGAGGAAGATGCGCGCGACGTCTTCTTGTTTGAGGCCGATGCCGGTGTCGCGCACGACGACACGCAGGTCGTGCGCGTCGCCGCGTTCGACAATGACCGAGACGCCGCCGTGCTCGGTGAACTTGATGGCGTTGCCGGCGAGATTGAGCAGCACTTGCCGCAGCCGCATCGCGTCGCCCATGACGCGCGCCGGCAGTTTCTCATCGACGAAACAGGCGATCTCAATACCCTTGGCCTGCGCGCGCGGCGCCAGAAGCTCGATGACCTGTTCGATCAGCGGCGCGAGCGCGAACGGCTTCACATCGAGATCGAGCCGGCCGGCTTCGATTTTGGAGAAGTCGAGGATCTCCTCGATCAACGACAGCAAGGTTTCGCCCGACGTCTTCGCGGCTTTGACATACGTCACCTGCTCCGGCGTGAGCGGCGTGTCGAGCAGCAGATCGGCCATGCCGAGCATGCCGTTGAGCGGCGTGCGGATTTCGTGGCTGACCGTGGCGAGGAAGCGCGACTTGGCGCGGCTGGCGCTTTCGGCCTGGTCGCGCGCCGCGCTGAGCGCCTGCTCCGCGTCGACGCGGTCGGTGACATCGCGGCCGACCCCTTGCACCTCGGCGCCGGCCTCGCTGCGCACCACGACTTCGCGCCAGGCGAACCAGCGGGCGCCCTCCGCCGTCGCGATCTTCTGATCGTGCATGCGCGTGCCGTCGGCGAGCACGGTGACCGGGCCTTGCTCGCGCACCCGCAATGCGAGCGGCTTGCCGAGGAGATCGGTACGCGCTTGTCCAGTGAGCGCGAAGAAGGCTTCGTTCGCATAGGTGACGTGGCCTGACGCATCGCGGCGCACGATGACATCGCCTTGCGATTCGATGAGGCTGCGCACGCGCTCTTCGGCCTCGCGCAATTCCCAGTTCTTGTCTTCGAGTTCTTCGATCAGCGATTCGAGAACCCGCCGCTTGGCGGCGTAATCACGCCGCCGCATCAACAACAGCGCGATCACGGCACAGGCGACCGCGAACAGCACCGCGACGCCGGTGCCGAAGGCATAAGGGTCGTAGTTTTCGCGCTGGATGACGACGCCGGCGATAAAACCGAGGCCGGCGGAGAGCACCGCCCAGGTCACGATCACGGTGCGCCCGAATAGCACCAGCGCCGCGATGTTGCGCGCGCGTGTTGCGGCGGCTGATGCGCTCTGTGAGGTCGCTCGCGGCATCGTGGGTCCTGGACCGGCCATGCGCCGGCGCTTCACAAGGAACGCAGTGTCGCACCGGGAGGCTTGCCGTTTTATTCCCCGGCCGCGCCGGCAGGCGGCGTTCGCGCCGCTATGGTGAAGCGCCGGTAAACCGGAACCGATACGGTCCGTCGCAGCGGCCGATTCAGCGGATGAGCGCGCGCGCCGTAACCGCGCGGGCGCCGGATGTTACCGCGAACAGAGCGGCGGCCTGCTGGTCCGAGAACCGGGCCGACTTCACGTAGATTTTCTTGGCGGCCGGCTCGCGCGACAGCGCGACGGTAAGGTCCGGCGCCGTGGCGGCAGGATCGACCCGCACGCTCTTGAGCGGCACGCCGCTCGGGCAGGCGGGCGCGTCATCGTCCACCAGGACGAAATCGGCAACGGCAGGATCGTCGACGAGTTGCAGGCGTAGCGACGGATCGGCGTCGGCGGCCTCGACACGCACCGTGTAATCGGCGGCTTTGTCGGTGATGCGGAAAGCGCCGGTGGGCGCGGCAAAGCAGGGCGCCGTGTCGGCGGGCTTGCTGAGATAGACGCCGGCGGCACCGGCCGGTACGGCGGCGGCCAGGCCGAAGATCGTGGCAACGGTAATACGATTCATGAGCGCGCCCCCCAAGCGCACGCCGAATCGGCGCAAGCCAACAGACTACAAGAAGCCGCTTAAACTTCGCTTAAAGGACGACCGCCGGCGCGCGGTTCACGCGGCCCGGCGCATCTCGTCGGACAGCGCGCGGTAGGACAAAGCTTCGGCGAGATGGACGCGGCCGACCTGGGCGGCGCCGTCGAGATCGGCCAGCGTGCGCGCGACGCGCAGGACGCGGTGATAGCCGCGCGCCGACAGATGCATCTGCTCGGCGGCATCGCGCAACAAAGCAAGGCCCGCTTTGTCGGCGCGCGCGATCTCTTCCAGCGTCGAACCATTGGCCTGCGCATTGGTGCGCACATCGTCGAGGCCCAGCGCGGCATAGCGTTCGGCCTGGATGTCGCGCGCGCGGGCAACGCGGGCCGCCACTTCGCGGCTGCCCTCCGACGGCGGCGGCAGGATCAGATCGGCCGCGGTGACCGCCGGCACTTCGATGTGCAGATCGATGCGGTCGAGCAGCGGTCCCGACAGCCGGTTCTGATACTCGGCGGCGCAGCGGATGTTCGGCCCGCGCCGGCAGGCAAAGCCGGGATCGTTGGCGCGGCCGCAGCGGCACGGGTTCATCGCCGCGACCAGCATGAAGCGCGCGGGATAGGTGATGCGATGATTGGCGCGCGCGATCGCGACTTCCCCGGTCTCCAAAGGCTGACGCAGCGAATCGAGCACCTGCGGCGTGAACTCCGGCAATTCGTCGAGAAACAGCACGCCGTTATGCGCGAGCGAAATCTCGCCCGGCCGCGCGCGCAGGCCACCGCCGACCAGAGCCGGCATCGAGGCCGAATGATGCGGCGCGCGGAACGGCCGCTTGTTGGTGAGCGCGCCGCCTTCGATCTCGCCGGCGACGGACGAGATCATCGACACTTCGAGGAGCTCGGTCGGCGACAGAGGCGGCAGGATCGTCGGCAATCGCGCGGCGAGCATCGATTTGCCCGAGCCGGGCGGGCCGACCATCAGCAGGTTATGACCGCCGGCGGCCGCGACCTCGAGCGCGCGCTTGGCGCTCTCCTGTCCCTTGATGTCGGCGAGATCGAGCAGCGCGCCGCCGACTTCGCGGATCTTCGGCTGCGGCCGCGACAGTACTTGCGTGCCCTTGAAGTGATTGGCGAGTTGGATGAGCGATTGTGCCGCGACGATCTCGATCTCCGGACTGGCCCACGCCGCTTCCGCGCCGCAAGCCGATGGACAAATGAGCCCCTGCCCGCGCGCATTGGCGCCGATCGCCGCCGGCAGCACGCCGGCCACCGGCGCGATGGAGCCGTCGAGCCCCAGCTCGCCGAGCACGGTGTAACCGGCGACGGCGTCTTGCGGCACGGCCCCGATCGCGGCCATCAGACCGAGCGCGATCGGCAGATCGTAATGGCTGCCTTCCTTCGGCAGATCGGCCGGCGCCAGATTAACGGTGATGCGCCGCGCCGGCAGCGCGAGCCCGGAAGCCACCAGCGCCGCGCGCACGCGCTCCTTGGCCTCGGACACGGCCTTGTCCGGCAAACCAACGATATTGAAAGCTGGGAGACCGGGCGCGACCTGTACCTGGACGTCGACAGCGCGGGCCTCGATGCCCTCGAACGCCACGGTGCCGATCCGCTGAACCATTGTCCCGCCCCTGCACTTCCCGCAAAAGTAGTAGCGCAAGTTGTGGACGGCGACAAGAACATTTGCAGAACAAAATATTCCCGTTATGATCCCTCGCTAAGGACCTGTCGGACAACCGGTGGACACCATGATCGACCGTGAAGCGATGGCGAAGGATCTCAAGCTGGCGCGTGAGGCGCGGCTGGAGGCGGAAGCGGCCAATGCCGATGTCGAAGAGCTGATCTGGGAAATCCAGCACATCCAGCTCGGCCGCCAGCGAATGGTGTTCTCGATCGCCGGCTTCGAGCAGGAACTCGCCGCCGCTTAAGAGCGGGCGAGCAAATCCTCTTTCGTCGCGCCGAGGATTTCCTCGGCCAGCGCCGCGTCGTTGACCGCGCGCGCCAGAACGCCGGCGCCGACGAGCTGCGCCATCACGGCCAGCGCCTTGCGCCGCCGCGCCGCCTTGCGGCCCGGCAGCACATCCATCAGCACATCAATGAGCTTCAGCAGGCCGTCGCGGAACACGGCGCGGATCGATTTGTCCTGGCGCGGCGCTTCGGCGCCGAGCGCGACCAGCGCGCAACCGCGGCCGGAACTGTCGTACTGCCGCGGCGACAGATAGTGCGCGATCATGGCCTCGAAGGCTTTGTCGCCCGCACTGTCGCGCACCTCGGTCCAGCGCGCCGCCGACTTCGCCAAAGCCGCATGGCAGGCCTGCGCGGCGAGATCATCCTTCGAGTCGAAATGCCCGTAAAATCCGCCGTGCGTGAGATCGGCGGCTTTCATGATCTCGGCAACGCCGATGCCGTCGAATCCCTTCTCGCGCAGCAGCGTGCCCGCCACTGCGATGATGCGTTCGCGGTTTTCGGCCGCCTTCTCTCGACTGACACGCATGCGCTGTTCCCCTCGCCGCACGGCTTGACAAGTTATATGATGCCCGTCATTTATGTTCAATAGATGATGGTCATCATTTAACGGCGTCTTGCGCTCGCCGCGGGCCGCATACAGGGCATATCCCATGGTTTCGACTGCGCTTGCCGCGACGCTTGGCCGCCGCCGCATCCATTACGGCTGGGTGGTCGTCGGCGCGACCTTCTTCACGATGCTGGTCACCGCCGCCGCGATGGGCGTGCCCGGCGTGCTCATCGTGCCGCTGGAGAAGGAATTCGGCTGGACCACCTCGGAGATCTCCATCGCGCTTGCGGTGCGTCTGATCCTGTTCGGCCTGCTCGGGCCGTTCGCGGCCGCCTTCATGAATCGCTTCGGCGTCAGACGCGTCATCGTCGTCGCGCTGACGCTGATCTGCATCGGCTTTCTCGGCTCGCTGCGCATGACGGAGCTGTGGCAGCTCATGCTGTGCTGGGGCCTGATCATCGGCGTCGGTACCGGCCTCACCGCCATGGTGCTCGCCGCGACAGTGGCGACGCGCTGGTTCACGCACCGCCGCGGTCTGGTGATGGGCATGCTGGCGGCGAGCTCCGCCACCGGCCAGTTGGTGTTCCTGCCGCTGTTCGCCGCCATCACCACCGACTACGGCTGGCGCGTCGCACTGCTTTTCGTCTGTGCCATTCTGGCGGTGACCGGCGTCGTCGTCCTGCTGCTGATGCGCGACCGGCCTGCCGATCTCGGCCTGCCGCTGTATGGCGAGACCGACATCACGCCGGCCCCGGCAAAGACGGTCGGCTTGTCGGCGCTGCTGGTGACGCCGGTGAGCGTTCTCAAGGAAGTGTCCGGCACCGGCACCTTCTGGATTCTGTTCGCCACGTTCTTCGTCTGCGGCCTCAGCACCAACGGCCTGATCCAGACTCACTTCGTCACCTTGTGCAGCGATTACGGCCTCGTCGCCGTCACGGCGGCGAGCGTGCTGGCGATGATGGGCATTTTCGACCTGATCGGCACGATCGGCTCGGGCTGGCTGTCGGATCGCTTCGACAGCCGCTGGCTGCTGTTCTGGTATTACGGCCTGCGCGGGCTGTCGCTGCTCTATCTGCCGTTCACCGACTTCACCTTCTACGGCCTGTCGCTGTTCGCGGTATTCTACGGCCTCGATTGGCTGGCGACGGTGCCGCCCACCGTGAAGCTCACGGCCGACCGCTTCGGCCGCGAGAAGGCCGGCGTCGTGTTCGGCTGGATCTTCGCCGGCCATCAGTTGGGCGCCGCCACCGCCGCCTTTGGCGCGGGCTACACGCGCACGGAGTTCGCCACCTACCTGCCGGCGTTCTTCGCCGCGGGGGCGATGTGCATCGTCGCCGCGTTGCTGGCGCTGTGCATCGGCCGTTCGACGAACGCGACTCCGACCCTGGCACCGAAGGCGGCATAGCCAAGCCGCCGGTCCCCGCGCATAATCGGCCGCGCCGCCCCTGCTGTCGGCGGCGCGAGCCGGGGGGCTGCCGTGGCGAACACATTTCTGCGCGCCGTCGTCTTCATCGCCTTGTTCGGGATCGTCCCGTTAGCGGCGCATGCGCAGAGCAAGCCGCTATGGACCGTGCCGGAAATCGG
Source organism: Pseudolabrys taiwanensis (assembly GCF_003367395.1). Taxonomy (NCBI): domain Bacteria; kingdom Pseudomonadati; phylum Pseudomonadota; class Alphaproteobacteria; order Hyphomicrobiales; family Xanthobacteraceae; genus Pseudolabrys; species Pseudolabrys taiwanensis. Next base: position 3,740,739 of record NZ_CP031417.1, read on the forward strand.
CGCGCTGCCGCGCGATGCGCATGGCCAGCAAGTGCGCCAAGGGCGCGATCTGATCACCGCGACCTATGCCTATATCGGCCCCAACGTGTCCGATCCGGCCAAGCGCTATGCCGGCAACAATCTCGCCTGCGGCAACTGCCATCTGATGGCGGGCACCAAGAAGTTCGGCATCCCGCTGTTCGGCCTGTTCGGCGACTTCCCGCAATACAGCGCGCGCTCGGGCCGCGACATCAGCATCGAGGACCGCATCAACTCCTGCATGACGCGGAGCATGAACGGCAAACCGATGCCCGACGACGCGTCGGAGATGCAGGCGATCGTCGCCTACATCAAGTTTCTCAGCAGCGGCGTGCCCGACGGCAAGCAGCTTCCCGGCATGGGCACAGGCAAGATGCCGGAGATGTCGCGCGCCGCGAACCCGACGCGCGGCGGCATCATCTATGCGCGCGTGTGCCAAGCCTGCCACAACACCGACGGCTCCGGCATCCGCAACAGCGCGCCGTCGACCGATCTCGGCTACATGATGCCGCCGCTGTGGGGACCGGACAGCTTCAACGACGGCGCCGGCATGTCGCGAATCATCACGCTGGCCAACTTCGTGCACTTCAACATGCCGCATGGCGCCGATTATCTCGACCCGCGGCTGTCGGTGGAGGATGCGTGGGACGTCGCGGGCTATGTGGTGTCGCAGCCGCGGCCGCATAAGGCCGATCAGGAGAAGGACTTTCCCGACCTGCTGCTCAAGCCGGTCGACACGCCGTTCGGCCCCTACGCCGACAAATATAGCGAGAAGGTCCACAAATACGGACCGTTCGCCGCGATCCGCGAGGCACTCGCGAAGCTGAAGAAGAGCGGCGCGCGGTAGCGCGCAAAACCTCCGCTCATTCCCGCGAAGGCGGAAATCCAGCAGGCACGAAGACGTTTGCACCGCCGCGCCGGGTCCCCGCTTGCGCGGGGACGAGCGGAACGGAAGCACCCTCGTTGTGCCCCCGCTCAGCCCTTCCGCTTCGATTCGATCTTGTCCCAGATCAGCGCGGCGATGTCGGGGCCGCCGAGATTCTTGATGGCGCGCACGCCGGTCGGCGACGTCACGTTGATCTCGGTGATGTAATCGCCGATCACGTCGATGCCGACGAACAGGAGCCCGCGCTCGCGCAAGGCCGGCCCCAGACGATCGCAAATCTCGCGCTCGCGCGGCGTCAGCTCCGTCTTCGCGGGCGAACCGCCGCGCACCATGTTGGAGCGCAGGTCGTCGGCCGCCGGAATACGATTGACCGCGCCGGCATATTCGCCGTCGACCAGGATGATGCGCTTGTCGCCATCCTTCACCGCCGGCAGATACTTCTGGATCACCCATGCCTCGCGGAAGGTGACCGAGAACATGTCGTAGAGCGAACCGAAATTGAGATCCTCGCGCGTGATGCGGAACACCGCGCCGCCGCCATGGCCGTAGAGCGGCTTCATGACGATATCGCCGTGCTCGGCGCGGAAGGCTTTGATCTCGGCAAGATCGCGCGTCACCAAGGTCGGCGGCATCAGATCCGGAAACTCGGTGACGAACACCTTCTCCGGCGCGTTGCGCACATGCGCCGGGTCGTTGACCACCAGCGTCTTCGGGTGGATGCGCTCCAGGAGATGCGTCGTCGTCACATAATTGAGATCGAACGGCGGGTCCTGGCGCAGCAGCACCACGTCGAACTCGGTCAGGTCGACCCGGCGCGATTCGCCCAGCGAGAAGTGATTGCCGGCCTCGTCGCGCACCGCGAGCGGCTCGACCGTCGAGAACACGCGCCCGTTCAAGAGCGCCAGCCGGTCCGGCGTGTAATAGCTCAAGGCGTGGCCGCGCTTCTGAGCCTCCAGCAAAAGGGCGAAGGTGGAGTCGCCCTTGATGTTGATCCTTTGGATCGGATCCATTTGCACTGCGACTTTGAGACTCATGGCTGGCTCTGGCGACCGATTGAGGAGGAGGGATGTAAAGGAAAACAAAGCCTTAACAAATTCCCGCCACTATGGCGGCGGGGATTGCGCACGCGCGGGTAGGGGCAGGACGTGAGACTTTCGAAGCTTTCCATTGGCGCCAAGCTCTATGCCATCTTTGCCCTGATGGCCACTACCACCGTCGCATTGGCGGTGCTCGCGGCGCTCAACTCCTACCGGCACACCACGCTGACGCAGCAGTTCGAAACCGCGAACAACGGCACACTGAACATCGAGCGGGTCAATGCCCTCACCTATGCCATGGTGATGGAGTCGCGCGGCATCTACATGTCGCCCGACATGGCGACGGCCAAGACTTACGCCGCCGGCCTTCTCTTCTACACCGATCAGATCGCCGGGCTGATCGAGGAATGGAAGAAGCACGTTCGCGACGACGACGCCGAATCGTTCGCGTCCTTCTCGGCGCGGATCACGAAGATGATCGCGTTCCGCAGGGAGCTGGCGCGGCTCGGAGCGGAAGTCAGCCCGGCGGCCGCGCGCGCCTGGGGCGACGTCGATTCCGAACGGGAGGCCCGCAAGGCACTCAACCGCGATCTCGAAAATCTGGCTGAGCTGTACCGCAACCGCGCCGCCCGCGTTTCGGCCGAACTCGGCTCGGGCATTGATCGCAACGCGATGTGGCTCAGCGCTTTCGCCATGCTCGCCGTCACCTTGGCGTTTGCCGGGCCCTTCTTCCTGTCCCGCAGCGTCGTCCGGCCGCTCGGCGAAATCACGAAGATGACCGAGGCGGTCGCCAGCGGCTGCCTGGACCCCATCGGCTTCCAGGATCGCCGCGACGAGCTCGGCGCATTGGCGCGATCGGTCGGCGTCTTCCAAGAGGCGATGCGGCACAACGAACAGCTCAACCATGCCGTCCGCAGCGAGGGCGAGGAGCGCGGACGCCGCCAGCAGGAAATCACCAAGGAAATCGCGCGCTTCTCCGCCGAAGTCGAAACGAGCCTGTCGGAGCTCGGCCGCATTTCCGATCAGATGCTCGACGCCTCCAGCCAGCTTGCCGCTGCCGCCGACAACGCCTCGACGAAAACCGCCCGCGCCGAAGAGGCCTCGTCCGAGGCATCCGCCAACGTCCGCGACATCGCCTCGGCCGCGGACGAGCTGTCCGCGTCCGTCAATGAAATCGATCGTCAGGTCGCTCAGTCGAACGCGATTGCGACGAAAGCCGTGAATGAGGCCGAGGCCACCAACGCCGCGGTGAAAGAGCTCGACGAAGCGGCGGCGCGTATCGGCGATGTCGTCAAGCTCATCACCGACATCGCCGAACAGACCAACCTCCTGGCCCTGAACGCCACCATCGAAGCGGCGCGCGCGGGCGAAGCCGGCCGCGGCTTTGCCGTTGTCGCCGGTGAAGTGAAAGCCCTGGCCGGGCAGACCAGCCGCGCCACGGAAGAAATTGGCGCGCAGATCGCGGGAATGCAGCGTGCCACGGTGCGCTCGATCGAAGCGATCAACGCGATCGAACAGACCATCCGCGAGATCGGCGAGATCAGCGGCGCGATCGCGGCCGCGGTCACCGAGCAGGGCGCGGCGACGCAGGAGATCGCGCGCAGCGTCGACATCGCCGCCAAACGCACGCTCGAGACGGCCAACGAGGTCAATCTGGTCGGTGGCGCGACCGAAGACACGCGCACCAGCGCCAACGCGGTCAAGATGGTTGCCGACGATCTCGGCAGCGTCGCCGGCCGCATCCGCGCGCAGGTGGATGTGTTCTTTGACCGGTTGAGCGCGTAGGCGCGTCTGTCGTCCCCGCGAAAGCGGGGACCCATAATCCCTGCCCTATCGAGACGCTCCGGCGTATGGGTCCCGGCTCACGCGCCGCAAGGGCGGCGCTTGGCCGGGACGACGGTTAAGCCTCAAACGCACCCGGTATATGCCGCGGCATCTTGCTCGGCGCGACCAGCACGGCGTCGAAACGCATGTCTTGAACCGACGGGTCGGGATATGTGGCGAGCCACGCTTCGGCCGCGGCGATGATGCGTCCGCGCTGCCGTTCGGTCACCGCCTCAGCCGCATCGTCGAGCGTATGACGCGCTTTGACTTCGACGAAAATCAGCAGCGGGCCACGGCGCGCGACGATGTCGATCTCGCCGACCGGACTACGCCAGCGCCGCGCGAGAATGCGAAAGCCCTTGGCAACGAGGAAAGCGGCGGCGCGGCTTTCGGCCGATATGCCGAAGCGAAACGCGATCTGCCGTTCCGGATCGGCATCGCTCTTCGGCGCCGGCTTCGGCCGCAAGCCCGGCGATCGGAAATTACGCGGATCAGTCATCGTTGCTAGTCATCGTTGTTCTTGGCCAGTTCGAGCGCGCGCTGGTAGACCTCGCGCTTCGGCCGTCCGGTGGCAAGCGCCACTTCACCCACCGCATCCTTCACCGACACGCGTGCGAGGGCATCGCGCAACATGGCATCGACGTCGGCGTCCTGCGCTTCTTCCTCGACGGGCGGTGCGATGACGACCACGAACTCGCCGCGCGTTTCGCCGCCTTGCGCATAGTGCTGCGCTAGCGCGGCAAGATCGCCGCGCCGCACTTCCTCATGCAGCTTGGTGAGTTCGCGGCAGACGGCCGCACCACGCGCACCGAGGCCAGCGGCCAGATCGGCCAGAGCTTCGGCGATGCGCGGCCCGGTCTCGAACAACACCAAGGTTGCGGGGATCGTCGCCAACGCGGCGATGCGCTTTTGTCGTGCGACCTGCTTCGGCGGCAGGAAGCCTTCGAAGAAGAAGCGATCCGTCGGCAGGCCCGATAACGACAGGCCGGCCAATACCGACGACGGCCCCGGCAATGCCGTAACGGTATAGCCTGCCTCGCCGGCTTCACGGGCGAGCTTGTAGCCGGGATCGGAAATCAACGGCGTGCCGGCGTCCGACACCAACGCCACAGCCTGGTCCGCCGCGAGACGCGCGAGCAGCTTCGGCCGCGCTTCGGCGGCGTTGTGCTCGTGATAGGCGGTAAGCGGCGTCTCGATGCCGTAGCGTTCGGCGAGCTTGCGCGTGACGCGTGTGTCCTCGCAGGCGATCACATCGGCGCCGGCCAGCACCTCCAGCGCGCGCAAGGTGATGTCGCCGAGATTGCCGATCGGCGTCGCCACGAGATAGAGGCCGGGCTTAGCCTTCGCCGCCGGCATGGCGGCGCCGAAGGGCGCGAATTGTCGCGCGCGCGGCGGTTGTTTTTCGTCGTCTTTGGTCATTGCAAGCACTCTAGACGCGTCGCCGCGCGGCGTCATGCCGGGACGAATTCCTTCGTCTTTTCACAGCCTTAACTTTTGCGGGACAAACTTGCCGATACCGGTTAGGACTGACATGGTGCTGTCTTACAGGGGATTGGCCGCTTTGGCTGGATTTGGCGAACGCGGAAAAGCATTGGCAGCGCGGCTGTGGCGCGGACTCGGCCGGGCACGCACCGCCTTATGCTTCTCGGCTGCCGCGCTCGCTCTCGCCGCCTGCGCGGGCACGGTCGACACGACCAGCGCGCCGCCGCCGCAAATGGCCAACCAGCCGCCGCCGGGTGCATCGATCGGCACCGGCGAGATTCGCGTCGGCCTGATCCTGCCGCTGTCGGCGCAAGGCAATGCCGGCGTTGCCGCGCAGTCGATGAAGAACGCGGCTGAGCTGGCGCTCGCCGAGTTCAAACAACCGAATATCCAACTGCTGGTGAAGGACGACGGCGGCTCGCCGCAGGGCGCGCAGGCCGCCGCGCAGCAGGCGATCGCCGAAGGCGCCGAGATCATCATCGGACCGTTGTTCGCGCAATCAGTGAGCGCGGTTGGCCAAGTTGCGCGTCAGCGCGGCATTCCGGTGATCGCCTTTTCGACCGACGCGAGCGTCGCGACGCGTGGCGTCTATCTCCTGAGCTTCCTGCCGGAGTCGGACGTCAGGCGCATCATCGAATACGCCGTGTCGCATGGCAAACGCTCGTTCGCGGCGCTTTTACCGGACAACGCGTATGGCAACTTGGTGGAAGCCGCGTTCCAGCAGGAAGTGGCGCGCCGCGGCGGCCGCGTCATCGCGCTCGAGAAATATCCGCTCGATGCCGCGCGCATGGCCGAGCCTGTGCGACGGGTCGCGCAGGCCGCGAGCCAGGCCGACGCCATCTTCATTCCCGACGGCGCCGACGCCGTGCCGCAGGTGGCGCAGAGCCTTGCCGCCGCCGGCGTGACGAAGCGCGTGCAACTGCTCGGCACCGGGCTGTGGGACGATCCGCGCATCATGTCGAATGCACAGTTGCAGGGCGGCTGGTTCGCCGCACCCGACGCGGTCGGTTATCGCAGCTTCGCGCAACGCTATCGCGCGCGTTACGGTCAGGAGCCGGTACGCACCGCGACTCTGTCCTATGACGCGGTGGCGCTGGTGGCGGCGCTGGTGAAGACACAAGGCACGCAACGCTTCACCGAGCAGGTGCTGACGACGTCGTCGGGCTTCTCCGGCATCGACGGCGTGTTCCGCTTCCGCGCCGATGGCTTGAACGAGCGCGGCCTTGCCGTGCTGCGCGTCGCCCCGGGCGGCGGCCAGATCATCAGCCCGGCGCCGAAGTCGTTCCAGCCGGGGACGTAGGAGCCTCAAGCACAACCTCTCTCCGTCACCCTGAGGTGCTTGCGCGCAGCGCAAGCCTCGAAGGGCGACGGCCCCATGATCGCAGTCATCCTTCGAGGCTCGCTTCGCTCGCACCTCAGGATGACGGGGAGAGGCTTAAGCCGCCAGATCCGCGACCACCGCGTCGAGCACCGGGAAACCCGATTGCGTCACGCGCAAGCGGCCATCGGCCGTGGTCTCCACCGCGCCCTCGCCTTGCAGGATCGAGACGCGCTTGGGATCGAGCGTGCGGCCGGACAACCGCTCGAAGCGGAGCGGATCGATGCCTTCGGCAAGACGCAGACCCATCAAGAGATATTCGTCGGCGGTCTCGCCCGGCGTGAGCTTCTCGTCGACGATCTGGCCCGACCCCGAGGCTTCGACGCGCATGAGCCAGGTCTCGGGACGCTTTTCGGTTTCGGTCGCGTAGCGATAGCCGTCGACGGTCAAGCGGCCATGCGCGCCCGGACCGACGCCGACGTAATCGTGGCCGCGCCAATAGACGAGATTGTGCCGGCACTCGGCGCCGGGCCGCGCGTGATTGGAAATCTCGTAAGCCGGCAGACCCGCGGCGGCGCAAACCTCCTGGGTCATGTCGTAGAGATCGCGGCCGGTGTCTTCGTCCGGCACGATCAGCTTGCCGGACTTGTAGAGATTGAAGAACGCCGTCTCCGGCTCGATGGTGAGCTGGTACAGCGAGAGATGCTCGGCCGCTTCGGCGATGGCGCGCTTGAGCTCGGCGCCCCATTCGGCCGGCGTCTGCCGCGGCCGCGCGTAAATGAGATCAAACGAATAACGATCGAAGATCGAGCGCGCGACCGCGACCGCGTCGAGCGCCTCCTCCGCCGTGTGCAGGCGGCCGAGTTCCTTCAACGCCGCATCGTCCAGCGCCTGCACGCCGAGCGAAACGCGATTGACGCCCGCCGTGCGGTAACCCTGGAAGCGGGTCGAGTCGACGCTGGTCGGATTGGCCTCCAGCGTCACTTCAACGTCAGGCGCAACGCTCCAATGCTTGGCGATCGTGTCGAGGATCGCCTGCACCGACGACGGCTGCATCAGCGACGGCGTGCCGCCGCCGAAGAAAACCGTCGACACGGTACGACCCGGCGTGCGCGCCGCATTGGCGGCCAATTCGGCGGCGACGGCGCGCACGTAGCGCGCTTCGTCGTAGCCGCCGTGGCGCACGTGGCTGTTGAAGTCGCAATACGGGCACTTCGACAGGCAAAACGGCCAGTGCACGTAGATGGCGAAGGGCTCTGGAATCGTTAACGACATGTAAACATCATAGGCGGCCTCGCCGCGCGCGGCCAGCGGGCCGCAAATTTGGCTGCGGAGAACTATTTAAAATTGTAACGATCGGGAACTTCCGCAAGGGGGCTCACTTCAAACACGCATCCGCCAGCATGATGAACGCCCGCGCGCGGTGCGACAGCGCTTTGCCGCGCGGCGGCAGGCCGTGTTTCTCCTCGGCGGTCATCTCGCCGAAAGTGATATCGAAGCCATCCGGCAGAAACAGCGGATCGTAGCCGAAGCCCTTCTCGCCGCGCGGCGGCCAGGCGACGACGCCGTCGACACGGCCTTCGAATTCTTCCGTGTGCCCGTCGGGCCAGGCGAGGCACAGCGCAGCGACGAAATGACAGCGCCGCTGCGCCGGGTCCTTTGCGCCTTTTTCGACGAGCAGCGTCTGAATGCGATTCATCGCGCCGCGGAAGTCCTTGTCGGGCCCTGCCCAGCGCGCCGAATAGATGCCCGGCTCGCCGCCGAGCGCCTCGACCACGAGACCGGAATCATCGGCGAACGCGACCTTGCCGGTGGCCTTGGCCGCGGCTTCGGCCTTGATGCGCGCATTCGCGGCGAAGGTCTTGCCGGTTTCCTCCGGCTCGGGAAGCCCGAGCTCGCCGGCCGATTGCGCTTCGATGCCATAAGGCGCGAGCAACTCGCGCATCTCGCGCAACTTGCCGGAATTGTGCGTGGCGATGACGACGGGGCCGGTGAGTTTGCGGGGCATTCGGTTTCTTCGTCATGGCCGGGCTTGTCCCGGCCATCCACGCCTTCCTGTGTGACTCTTAGTAAGACGTGGATGCCCGCGACAAGCGCGGGCATGACGGCCCACTGCGCATGGCGCGCTTACGCCACCGCCATCTTCTGCAGATCGATCAGCTTGCCGACGCCCTTGCGCGCCAGCGCCAGCAAAGCGAGGAACTGTTCCTCGCTGAACGGCGTCTTCTCGGCGGTCGCCTGGATCTCGACGATGTTGCCGTTGCCGCTCATGACGAAATTGGCGTCGGTCTCGGCTTCCGAGTCCTCGGCGTAATCGAGGTCGAGCACCGCCGTGTTCTTGTAGACGCCGCACGACACCGCGGCGATGTGATCGCGCATCGGCTCGCCGCCCTTGAACATGTCGCGCGCCTTCATCCAGGTGAAGCAATCGGCCAGCGCGACCCAGGCGCCGGTGATCGAGGCCGTGCGCGTGCCGCCGTCGGCCTGAATCACATCGCAATCGATGGTGATCTGCCGCTCGCCGAGCGCCACGAGATCGACGACCGACCGCAAGCTGCGGCCGATCAGGCGCTGGATCTCGACCGTGCGGCCGCCCTGCTTGCCGGCGGAGGCCTCGCGGCGCGTGCGCTCGGACGTCGCGCGCGGCAGCATGCCGTATTCGGCCGTGACCCAGCCGCGGCCCTGGCCCTTGAGCCAGGGCGGCAGCCGCTCCTCGAGGCTGGCGGTGACCAGCACATGCGTATCGCCGAACTTCACGAAGCAGGAGCCCTCGGCGTATTTGACGACGCCGCGTTCGAGCGACACCGGGCGCAATTCGTCGACTTGTCGGCGGCTCGGCCGCATTGGGCTCACTCCTGCTGTGGGCGGGTTTCCGGCGAGCCTTTTAGGAGGCGCCGCCGGACCCGGCAAGCCCGGACCTTCAGCCGCTTATTTGGCCTTTTCGATCGCGGTGACGATGAACTGCCCGTTCACGTTGTCCGCGTCGAACTTCACCTTGTCGCCGGCCTTCACTTTACCGACGAGGGCCGGGTCCTTGGCGGTGAACACCATGGTCATGCCTTCGTCCATGCCGAGCTTCTTGATCGGTCCATGGCGGATGGTGATCTTGCTGGCGCCGGCATCGACCTTGGTCACCGTGCCATCGATCAACGACTGAGCCTTGGCGGCAGTCGGCGTCAGCGCGCCGAAGACGAGGGCCAAAGCGAGCGCGAGCATCGCGAGAGCATTCTTCATTTCAAGTCTCCTTCTTGTCTAAGCGGAATTACTTCACGATCGCCGCGCCGTGCATGCCGGCTTCGTAATGACCCGGAATGAGGCAAGCGAATTCGAATGCGCCCGCGTTCGTGAAGCGCCACAGAATCTCGGCCGTCTTGCCGGGCTCGGCGCTTTTGGCGTTCGGATCGTCGTGCTCCATGTCGGGAAATTTCTGCATCATCGCGCCATGTTTTTTGTTCTCCGCGACGCTCGCCAAGGTGAACTCGTGCTTGAGCACGCCCTTGTTGGCGATGACAAAGCGGATCTGCTCGCCTTTCTTGACCTCGATACGGGCGGGTTCGAAACGCATCGCGCCGTCGTCGTCGCGCATGGTGACGGTGACGGTGCGCGCCGGCATGTTCGGATCGCCCGGCTCGCCCGCCGAGAAATGCCCCTCATGCGCATATGCGGTAGCCAAACTGCCGGTGCCGAGCACCAGAGCGATAGCGAGTGTGATCGATCTCATCTGTCTTCTCCTTGTTAATGATGGTTGTGGCCGTTCGATCCCGGTTTCACGACCGAGAACTCGACCTGACTTGGCTTTGCTGGAAGATCGCTGCGCCGTGACGGCTCGGGCACATCGCCCTTGAACTCGTAGGCGACCGTGCCGGGCGGATGCTTGTAAGGGCCGGGATCCTTGTAATCGCCGGGCGCCACGTCCTCGCGCACCTTCACCACCGAGAACATGCCGCCCATCTCGAGGGGACCGTATTGGCCGAAGCCGGTCATCATCGGCAGCGTGTTGTCGGGCATCGGCATTTCCATCGAGCCCATCTCGGCCATGCCGGCCGACCCCATCGGCATGTAGTCGGGCACCAGCTTGCGGATCGCCTTGGTGAGATCCTTCTGCGGCGTGCCGATGAAGGTCTTCACGTCGTGACCCATCGCATTCATCGTGTGATGCGACTTGTGGCAATGGATCGCCCAGTCGCCGGGATCGTCGGCGACGAATTCGATCGCGCGCATGCCGCCGACCGGCACGTCGGTCGTCACTTCCGGCCAGCGCGCGCTTTCGCGCACCCAGCCGCCATCGGTGCCGGTCACCTCGAAGTGCGGCCCGTGCATGTGGATCGGATGGTTGGTCATGGTGAGATTGCCGATGCGGATGCGCACGCGATCGCCCTGCCGCACCACCAACGAATCGATCCCGGGAAACACACGGCTGTTCCACGCCCATAGATTGAAGTCGGTCATGGTCATGACCTTCGGCAACGACGTGCCGGGGTCGATGTCGTAGCTCGCCATCAGGAAGACGAAGTCGCGGTCGACGGGCCGCTCCTTCACGTCGCGCGGATGCACGACGAAGAAGCCCATCATGCCCATGGCCATCTGCACCATCTCGTCGGCGTGCGGGTGGTACATGAACGTGCCGCTGCGCTGGAGCACGAACTCGTAGACGAAGGTCTGCCCCGGCTTGATGTGCGGCTGCGTCAAGCCGCCAACGCCGTCCATGCCATTCGGCAGCCGCATGCCGTGCCAATGCACCGTAGTGTGCTCGGGCAATTTGTTGGTGACGAAGATGCGCACCTTGTCGCCTTCGACGCCTTCGATCGTCGGCCCGGGCGACTGGCCGTTGTAGCCCCACAGCCGCGCCGTCATGCCCGCCGCGAATTCGCGCCGCACGGGTTCAGCGACGAGATGAAACTCCTTCCAGTCGCCGTTCATACGCCACGGCAGGCTCCAGCCGTTGAGCGTGACCACCGGCTGAAAATGCGGTCCGGTCGATGGCGCCGGCGGCGGCTGCATCGCCGGCGACGTGCTGGTGACGGCTTCCGGGATGCTGGCCGCCTGCACGCGGCCGCTGACGGCCGCCGCGCCCGCGAGCATCACCGAAGACCCAATGAGATTGCGTCGTGAGATCATGATCGTTCTCCGCCTTCAGTGGCCGCCGGTGTCGCCGGCAAGATTTGCGGTGCTCGATGCCGGCGCCGATGCGGGCGCGCCAGCCCCGGATATCGCCGCCGACAGATCGGCGCCGGCGAGCCAGAAGTCGCGCTGCGCTTCCACCGCCGCGACATTGGCGGCGATCTTTTGCCGCGCTTCCGCGAGCAGCGAGAAGACGTCGACCTGCATGGCGCCGTACCGCAGCATCATCTCGTCGGAGATGATCTTGCGCAGCGGCAACACTTCGCGCTGATAGCGTGTGGCGATGTCGTAGCTCAGGCGATAACCGCGATAGGCTTCGCGCGTCTGCGAGCGCGCATCGATCGCCTTCTGTGCCAGACGGTTCACCGCCTGCATGTAGCCCTGCTCGGCCTCCCGCACGCGCGCTTCGCCGAAGTCGAAGATCGGCACTTCCAAGGTCAGCGTGAAGCCGCGGCTGTGCGCGTGTTCGCCGGTTTCGCGGTTGTCGGTGATCTTATCGGCAAAGCCTGCTTCCAACACGTTGACGAACCGCGTCGCCTTGGTGAGCCCATAAGACTTGGCCAACATCGCGAGCTCGCTGCGCGCGATCTGCACGTCGACGCGCCGGTCGATCGTCTCCTGCTCCGCTTTCGGCAAAGCCAGAGTGCGTTTGGGCAAGGCCGGCAAGGAGGACGGCAGCGCGAAAGCAAGGTCCCCGCCGGACAGGCCAAGCGCGCGGATCAGGCGCTCACGCTCAGCATTGGCCCGCTGCTGCGCGCGCGTCAGCTCGTTCGACAGATCGGCGTGCAGCACCTGGTTGCGCGCCTGGTCGAGCTTGTTCATGGCGCCGCTCTCGCCCATGCGCTTGGACAGCTCGGACGTGGTCGCGGTGGCGGACGTCGCTTCCGTCAGCAGGCGCACGAGCTGCCGGGCCGTCACGGCGCGGTAGTAGGCGCGCCGCGCTTCGGTCGCGACGCGTAAGGTTTCAAGCGCCGCCACAAGTTGCGCGCGGCGGAAAAGCTCATTGGCGATTTCGGTGCGGGCCGGAAGCGTGGCCAGCGCGAGGATGCTGGCGACGATCTCGCGATCCAACTCGGCTTCGGCGGCGCCTGTCAGGCGCGTCGCCGACAGCGTCGGATTGGGCGGCAACGACTGCCGCACGCGCGCGGCATCGGCCATGCCCAGTTCGTTGTAGGCCGCCTGCAGCCCGCGATTGTTCACGAGCGCGATCTGAACCGCCGTATCCGCGGTCAGCGGCCGCTTGATGAGCCGGTCGACCGTGGCGCGCGCGGCATCGGCATCCGCATCGTCGCGAATGGCGACGACGTCCTTGCGCAGATGTTGCGCGGCAATGTCGGCGGGCACAGCCATGCCGCCGTCGGGTGAGAAAGTGGCGCAAGCCGGCAGCAGCAGCAAGGCAGAGAAGGTGACCGCGTGCGTTCCATAGCGCCACGGGTTCGGCTGCCGCCAGGATGCGGCCAGCCGCGAACAAAGTCGGGCAGACATTGAATGTCCTCGTCCATCGATTGATGACAGGCACGCGCGACGGCTTCAGGCCGCGGCAGCGCCGGCGTTCAAAGCGACAGAAGAGATCGTGGTGGGCGGTCGATGCCGTCGACGGCGCGGCCGAGCAGGCTGGCCGTAACCGGCAGCGCGACTTCAGTGGTCGCGATGCGCCGCATATCCGACACGCCGAAAGCCGGCGGTGTCAGTGCGGTCACGCAGAACAGACCGCAGCATTTGGCCGGCACGGCCGAATCAGTGCTGTCGGTGGTTTGCGTGCCATGGTCCATGTGCTCGTGTGCCATGGCAGCGTAATCGCCAGTGCCGTGGTGGTGGCTGCGCGCCTGGCTGGCCACTTGCGGCGCTTCGCCCAACTCCAGGCAATGCGCCGGTGCGTTGCTGAAGGCGAAGGCGGCGACAGGCGACAACAGGAACAGCGCGAACAGAACGGCCATGAAGGCCGCCGCCCGCCGACGCCATTTGCTGGTTAACAGAACCAACATCCCGGTCGAAACCGCCTTATCCGCTCAACGAGAACAACGGTGCTCTTTGCCCCGACAACATGGCATTGTTGTGTGCCGGCCGGCAAGTCCGGCTTGAACAAGCCCACGGCAATGGTCAATTCTTGGGGAGATACGAGGAGTTAGCGGTGGCGTCCCACGATATCCCCATCGGTGCGAATCCGGCGAGCCTCGCGGCGCTGAACGAGCGCTCGCGCGAGATCTTCCGGCAGATCGTCGAAAGCTACCTGGCGACCGGCGAGCCGGTCGGCTCGCGCAATCTGTCGCGCATCCTGCCGATCACCTTGTCGCCGGCCTCGGTCCGCAACGTCATGTCGGACCTGGAGCACGCCGGCCTGATCTTCGCCCCGCACACGTCGGCTGGCCGGTTGCCGACCGAGATGGGGCTACGCTTCTTTGTCGACGCGCTGATGCAGATCGGCGACCTGTCGGAATCCGACCGCCACTCGATCGAGGCGCAGGTGGCCGGCTCAGGCACACCGAAGTCGCTGGAGACGGTGCTCACCGAAGCGACGCAGATGCTGTCGGGCCTCACGCGCTCGGCCGGCGTCGTGCTGACGGCCAAGCACAATGTGCGGCTCAAGCACATCGAGTTCGTGCGGCTCGAGCCGGAACGCGCGCTCGCGGTGCTGGTCGGCGAGGACGGGCAGGTGGAAAACCGCGTGCTCAATGTGCCCGCCGGGCTGCCGACGTCGTCGCTCATCGAGGCGGGCAACTTCCTGAACGCGCGCCTGCGCGGCAAGACGCTCGCCGAACTGCGCGGCGAGATCGAAAAGGCGGTCGCCGAAGGCCAGGCCGAACTCGACCAGCTGACGCAGAAGGTGATTGCCGCGGGGCTGGCGAGCTGGTCGGGCGGCGCCGGCGACGACCGCCAGCTCATCGTCCGCGGCCACGCGCACCTTCTGGAGGATCTGCACGCGCTCGAGGACCTGGAGCGGGTGCGTTCCCTGTTCGACGCGCTGGAGACCAAGCGCGGCGTCATCGATTTGCTCGGCCGCGCCGAGCTGGCCGAGGGCGTGCGCATCTTCATCGGCTCGGAGAACAAGCTGTTCTCGCTGTCGGGTTCCTCGACCATCGCCGCCCCCTACCGCGACAGCACCGGCCGCATCGTCGGCGTCATCGGCGTCATCGGCCCCACCCGCCTCAACTACGCCCGCGTCATCCCGATGGTGGACTATACCGCCCGGGTGGTCACCCGGCTTCTATCCGGCTAAAGGCAGCCTGGAAGCTTGATTTTTCCGCCCGGAAACATGATATCCCGGGCCATCAAGCAATTTTTGAGGATGGACCAAGCCCGATGACGGATGAGACCGCGCATCAGCCCGAGAATGCTGGCACCGACGGCGCGCCGACGCAGCCGCAGGCGGCCGATCCCGTGGCCGAGGCCCGTCGCGAGGCCGCCGAGTACAAAGACAAGCTGCTGCGGACCTTGGCCGAGATGGAAAACCTGCGCCGGCGCACCGAGCGCGAGGTTGCGGACGCCCGTGCCTACAGCATCCGGAAATTCGCCGGCGACGTTCTCGCCGTGGCCGACAACATGCACCGCGCGCTCGAGACGATCGATCCGGCGGTGCGGGCCGCGGCCGACGCCAAGGTCAAGGCGCTGATCGAGGGCGTCGAGCTCACCGAGCGCGAGCTTCTCAATACGCTCGAGAAGAACGGCGTGCGCAAATTTTCGCCGCAGGGTGAAAAGTTCGATCCCAACGTCCACCAGGCGATGTTCGAAATACCGACCGCCGACGTACCGTCGGGCCATGTCGCCCAGGTCATGCAGGCCGGCTACATGATCGGCGAGCGCGTGCTGCGTCCGGCCTTGGTCGGCGTTTCCAAGGGCGCGCCGAAGCAGGCACCGTCCAACAACAACGCGCCGTCGGACAACACAGCGAACTGACCGCTACTTCGTATCGATCCCGTCGCGCACCGTCCGGAAGCGGGTGAACAAATCGTCCCATTGACCGGTGGGCGCGACGCCGATGATGCGCATGAAGCCGCCGGCGCTGAAGCGCACCCATTGCACGAGCTTCAGCGGCTTGCCGTCGAGACCTTGGGCGTTCGCGCGGATTTCAAAGCCGGGCCAGCCGCCGACGCGCATCGACTCCGCCGATTGCACCTCGAGATTGCGCACCGGCGCCGCCGACAGCATGTCGCGTGCGAAGCGGCCGCGATCCGAAGGATCGCTCGGACCGCCGCGGCCGATGCCGACGATCATGTAAGGATGCGCGCTGATGTTATCCGTCGGGCCGTCGACGAGGATGACGCCGCCTTCCGGCAGCACCTGCATGACCCGAAAGCCGGCAAGATCGTTGAACTTGAACGGCAGGTAGCCGAGCTGCTCGTCGATGGGCGTCGGGCGGAACGTCACGCTTTGCAACGCCTTGCGCACCGCCTCCTCGGTATAGACGGCAAGCGCGTCCTCCGGCACTTCGACCGTAATGAGGGTGGTCAGATTGGGCACGCTGCTGCCGATGCCGGCCGTCGCCAAGAGTACCCATTTGCGCAGCTTGACGCCGTTCACCTCGCCGCGGCCGCTGATCAGAAAGCCCATGCCGGTCTCGAACGGAAAGGCTTCGCGCTTCACGTCCTTCAGGGCGGATTGGCCGCTGCCGAACGCTGCCGACTCGAGGTCCGAATAGGCGCCGCCGGGCAGGTCGAGAATGGTAATGGCGACCTTGCGATCGGTGTCCTCGAAGCCGGGAAAGCGCTTGCTGGGCGTGGCGTTACCGGGCGGGTCGAGCCCGATCCGCGAGCCGGGCGGATAAAGGACTTCGGCGTGCGCCGATAGCACGGTCGCCGCGAAGAACGCGGCCAGGAGTACGATAGAGCGGCATAGCGCCATGGAACGCCGACCTTCCCGGCTGGCGGGTTTTTGGTCCCAAATCGCCAACCTGAAACCTGAGTAACCGGACGAAGAAGGCCATGCAATGACCGAGCAGCCCGCGGGCCATGCCGCGGTCTTTCTGCGGGCAGCGTTAACGACGCCGGCCGCCGGCCTCTGAGGCCTTATGCCGGCGCATCCTCGCCGAACGATCGCTGCGGGCGCCGCCGATCCCGTCGGAGGGGCACCCGAGACATGGCCAAGCGACCCGGCCGCTCGCGGATTCGTGAGCAGCCGACTTGCGGCCCCTAGGGGCCCTCCTATATGAGCCATGAGCCGCAAAACCAGCGGTGAATCGCGTATCCAGGGGGCTGGATAGGGGATCAGCGGATGAGCCGACGTTCCCCCTTTGGGCGCTTATCAGGGCCCACCCGGCCTGCCGCAAAAGAGAGGAATTAACATCATGGGCAAGGTCATCGGTATCGACCTCGGCACCACCAATTCCTGCGTCGCCGTGATGGAAGGCAAGACGCCGAAGGTGATCGAGAACGCCGAAGGCATGCGGACCACGCCGTCGATCGTCGCTTTCACGGACGATGGCGAGCGTCTCGTCGGTCAGCCAGCCAAGCGCCAAGCAGTCACGAATCCCGAAAAGACCATCTTCGCGGTCAAGCGCCTGATCGGCCGGCGCTACGACGACCCGATGGTCGAGAAAGACAAGAAGCTCGTCCCCTACAAGATCGCCAAGGCGTCGAACGGCGATGCCTGGGTCGAGGTGGACGGCAAACCCTATTCACCCTCGCAGATCTCCGCCTTCACGCTGCAGAAGATGAAAGAGACCGCGGAGGCCTATCTCGGACAGAAGGTCGACCAGGCGGTCATCACCGTTCCGGCCTACTTCAACGACGCCCAGCGCCAGGCCACCAAGGACGCCGGCAAGATCGCCGGTCTCGAGGTGCTGCGCATCATCAACGAGCCGACCGCGGCCGCGCTCGCTTATGGCCTCGACAAGCAGAAGACCGGTCTCATCGCGGTCTACGACCTCGGCGGCGGCACCTTCGACGTGTCGATCCTCGAGATCGGCGACGGCGTGTTCGAAGTGAAGTCCACGAACGGTGACACGTTCCTGGGCGGCGAAGACTTCGACATGCGTCTGGTCAGCTACCTGGCCGACGAATTCCAGAAGGAGCAGGGCATCGACCTGCGCAAGGACAAGCTCGCGCTGCAGCGTCTGAAGGAAGCCGCTGAGAAGGCGAAGATCGAGCTGTCGTCCACGACGCAGACCGAGATCAACCTGCCGTTCATCACGGCGGATGCCTCGGGCCCGAAGCACCTGACGATGAAGCTGACGCGCGCCAAGTTCGAGGCGCTGGTCGACGATCTCGTGCAGAAGACGATCGAGCCCTGCCGCAAGGCGCTCAAGGACGCGGGCGTCTCCGCCGGCGAGATCAACGAAGTGGTTCTGGTCGGCGGCATGACGCGCATGCCGAAGGTCCAGGAAGTCGTGAAGCAGTTCTTCGGCAAGGAGCCGCACAAGGGCGTCAACCCGGATGAGGTCGTCGCCATCGGCGCCGCCATCCAGGCCGGCGTGCTGCAAGGCGACGTCAAGGACGTGCTGCTGCTCGACGTGACCCCGCTCTCGCTCGGCATCGAAACGCTGGGCGGCGTGTTCACCCGCATCATCGACCGCAACACCACGATCCCGACCAAGAAGAGCCAGACCTTCTCGACCGCCGAGGACAGTCAGAACGCGGTGACCATCCGCGTCTTCCAGGGCGAG
Organism: Pseudolabrys taiwanensis; assembly: GCF_003367395.1. Lineage (NCBI taxonomy): Bacteria > Pseudomonadati > Pseudomonadota > Alphaproteobacteria > Hyphomicrobiales > Xanthobacteraceae > Pseudolabrys > Pseudolabrys taiwanensis. The sequence continues at coordinate 3,759,023 of NZ_CP031417.1, forward strand.
CGCGAGATGGCGGCCGACAACAAGTTGCTCGGCCAGTTCGACCTGATGGGCATTCCGCCGGCCCCGCGCGGCGTGCCGCAGATCGAGGTCACCTTCGACATCGACGCCAACGGCATCGTCAACGTGTCGGCGAAGGACAAGGCGACCGGCAAGGAGCAGCAGATCCGCATCCAGGCCTCGGGCGGCTTGAGCGAAGCCGACATCGAGAAGATGGTGAAGGACGCGGAAGCCCACGCCGAGGACGACAAGAAGCGAAAGGCGGCGGTTGAAGCCAAGAACCACGCCGAGGCTCTCGTCCACTCGACCGAGAAGGCGCTCTCCGAGCACGGCTCCAAGGTCAGCGATGCCGATCGCAGCGCGATCGAAAACGCGATGGCGGACCTCAAGGAAGCGCTCAAGGGCGACGATGCCGACGCCATCCAGCAGAAGGCCAACACGCTGGCGCAGACTTCGATGAAGCTCGGCGAAGCGATGTACAAGGCCCAGCAGGAAGCGGCGCCGGGTGCCGCCGCCGGTGCCACGGGTGAGAAGTCGGAAGACGATGTGGTGGACGCCGAGTTCACCGAAGTCGACGACGACAAGAAGAAGTCGGCCTAACGTTAGTCGCTGATTGGCGATGCGCGCGGCGCGTGCACGGCTCACCTCCCCCCTTGCGGGGGAGGTCGACCGCGAAGCGGTTGGGACGGGGGTTGTTTGTTGCAATGCCTCGCTTGACTGCTTACCCCCCTCCCTAACCCTCCCCCGCAAGGGGGGAGGGAATGCGCCTCGCCCGCGGCGATGCTGCGCCTCAGTCGGGTAGAGACAGCCACATGTCCAAACGCGATTACTACGAAGTGTTGGGCGTTGAGCGCACCTGCACCGAGGTCGAGCTCAAGGCTGCCTTCCGCAAGCTCGCGATGCAGTATCACCCGGATCGCAATCCGGGCGACAACGACTGCGAACACAAGTTCAAGGAAATCAACGAAGCCTATGACGTCCTGAAGGACGGCGACAAGCGCGCTGCCTATGACCGCTTCGGCCACGCCGCGTTCGAGCAGGGCGGCATGGGCGGTGGACCCGGCTTCGGTGCCGATTTCGGCACGACCTTCGCCGACATCTTCGAAGGCATCTTCGGCATGGGCGGCGCGCAGCAGCGCGGCCGCAGCGGCGGACGCGAGCGCGGCTCCGATCTCCGCTACAACATGGAGATCACGATCGAGGAAGCGTACGAGGGCAAGACCGCACAGGTGCGCATTCCGACCTCGGTCACCTGCGAAAGCTGCTCAGGCTCCGGCGCCAAGCCCGGCACCAAGCCGAAGACCTGCGCCACCTGCGGCGGCATGGGCAAGGTTCGCCACGCCCAAGGCTTCTTCACGCTCGAACGCACCTGTCCAACCTGCCAGGGCCGCGGTCAGGTGATCGAAGATCCGTGCAAGGCCTGCGGTGGCGCTGGCCGCGTGATGCGCGAGCGCACCCTGTCCGTCAACATTCCGGCCGGCGTCGAGGATGGTACCCGTATCCGCCTGGCCGGCGAAGGCGAAGCCGGCGTGCGCGGCGGCCCCCCCGGCGACCTCTATATTTTCCTGTCGCTGGCGCCTCACGAGTTCTTCCAGCGCGACGGCGCCGATCTGCACTGCCGCGTGCCGATCTCGATGGTGACGGCCGCCCTCGGCGGCGACTTCGAGGTTCCCGCGATCGAAGGCGGCAAGGCCAAGGTGAAGGTCCCCGCCGGCACGCAAACCGGCCGCCGCTTCCGGCTGACCGGTAAAGGGATGCCGGTCCTCCGCTCAAAACAGATGGGCGACATGTACGTGCAGGTCGTGGTGGAAACGCCGCAAAACCTCAGTAAAAAGCAACGCGATCTCCTGGCCGAGTTTCACAAGCTCTCGTCCGAGGAGAACCAGCCGGAATCGGCAGGTTTCTTCAGCCGCGTCCGGGAATTCCTGGACGGGCTCGGAAATCGCGGGGCGCAACCCGAGCAGTGACCTTGACCCCTCGCCCCGCGGGCGATACCCCTGAAAGGCTCGGGGTTTAGCCCCGTACGACAGTACGCGTGACCTGCAGCATGTCCTCGCCCTCCTTCGCCCGCGTTGCCAAGAAGCCGCTGCGCCTCGATGACGAGGTGGCCTTCATCCGCTCTTGGATGGAAAAGCCGCTGCGTACCGGCGCTGTGATGCCGTCGAGCAAAGCGCTCGCGCGCACAATGGCGGGTTATGTCGATCCGCAATCCACCGGCCCTGTCATCGAGCTCGGTCCCGGCACCGGTCCGGTGACGGAAGCACTCGTGCAACACGGCGTCGACCCCAAGCGTCTGGTGCTGGTCGAGTTCAATCCGGACTTCTGTCGTCTGCTGCGCGCGCGTTATCCGGAAGCGACGATCGTTCAGGGCGACGCCTATCGGCTGCGCCGTCTGCTTGAGGCCACGGTGCGTGAGCCGGCCGCGGCGGTGGTCTCCGGTTTGCCGCTGATGACCAAGCCGCTGCGCACGCGCTTGCGCTTGATCGCCGACGCGATGTCGCTGCTGCAACAGAGCGCACCGTTCATCCAATTCACCTATGCGATGATGCCGCCGATCCCGAAGGCGCTTTCCAGCATTACCGCCGAGCCGTCCAATCTCATCTGGCTCAATCTGCCGCCGGCCCGCGTGTGGGTTTATCGCGGGCAGTAAGTTCGTCTGGCACTGCCCATCCACCGTCATGCCCGGCCTTGTGCCGGGCATCCACGTCTTTAGGCTAGCCTGATATTCAAGTCGTGGATGGCCGGGACATAAGGGCGTTCACGCCCGTCTTCGACGGGCTATGCCCGGCCATGACGAAGGTAGGACTTGGCAATGACCAATCCGAAAATCCTCGTGCTGTCCGGCTCCCTGCGCACCGGCTCGCACAACACGCGGCTGGCGGCGCTGGCGACGAAAGAGCTGACGCTGCTCGATGCCGCTGTCACGCGCATCTCGCTGCAGGACTATCTGCTGCCGCTTTACGATCCCGACCTCGATGCGCGCAACGGTCAGCCCGCGAATGCGCTGAAGCTCAAGCAGATGTTCGCCGCGCATCACGGCGTCTTTATTGCGAGCCCGGAATACGTTGCGTCGGTTACGCCGCTTTTGAAGAACATGATCGACTGGGTCTCGCGCGTGCGCGAACGCGGCGATCCGCTCTACGCGGCTTTCAAAGGACGCGTCTTCGCGATCGCAAGCGCCTCGACGGAGCGCAGCGGCGGCCACCTTTCGCTGATGGCGCTGCGACAAATCCTCGAGCTGGGCTGTGGGGCGCTGGTGATCCCGGAGCAGGTCGCCATCCCGCAGGCGGACACAGCTTTTGACACCATGGACAATATCGCCGAGGTGGGGCTCGCCAATCAGTTCCGGGCGCAGCTCGCCCATCTGGTCGAGATGGCGCAGCTGATGCGATAGCGATTGGAACCAAGGCGCGAGCGACCCGCGCGGCGGGCTCCTCTGCCTCAGGCAGAGGTGACGCGAGCGTAGGAAAGGCATTCGAAGCCAAATGAGGAGCAAAGCGTGAGCGTAAATGCGAGAGAGCGGCTGATCGTGGCGCTCGATCTGCCGACGGTGAAAGCGGCGGAAGACATGGTGATGCGGCTTGGCGACACCGTGTCGTTCTACAAGATCGGTTATCAGCTCGCCTTCGCCGGCGGTCTGCCTTTCGCCGCCGGACTGATCGCCGCCGGCAAACAAGTGTTCCTCGATCTCAAGCTGCACGACATCGGCAACACCGTGCAGAAGGGCGTCGAAGCCGTCGCGCAGATGGGCGCCACCTTTCTCACCGTGCATGCTTATCCGCAGACGATGAAAGCGGCTGTCGAAGGCAAGCAAGGTTCGACCTTGCGCATCCTCGGCGTGACCGTGCTCACCTCCTATGACGACAGCGATCTCGCCGCGGCCGGCTTCGACATGACCGTCGGCGAACTGGTCGCGGCGCGCGCGGCGCAGGCGCGCGACATGGGTGTCGACGGCCTCGTCTGTTCGCCCGAGGAGGCCACCAATCTGCGCGGCGTCATCGCGCCGAGCATGGTGCTGGTGACGCCCGGCATCCGGCCGGCGGGCAGCGCCACCGGCGACCAGAAACGCATCATGACGCCGGCCAAAGCCATTCAGGCGGGCGCCGACTATCTCGTCGTCGGCCGGCCGGTGGTGGAAGCACGCGATCCGAAAGCTGCCGCCGACCAGATCGTCGGCGAAATCGAACAGGCGAGCGCGTAAGCGCGAGGAGAACATCATGGCCAAGGGCTATTGGATCGGGCGCGTCGAGGTGCACAACGACGAGGGCTACAAGCCTTACGCCGCCGCCAATCCGGCGATCTTCAAGAAGTTCGGCGGCCGTTTCATCGTGCGCGGCGGCCCGTTCGAGAACCCGGAAGGCGACGCACGCTCGCGCAATGTGGTGATCGAGTTCCCCGACTACGCCAGTGCGCTCGCCTGCTATAATTCGCCGGAATACCAGGCCAACATCAAGGTGCGGCAGCCGCACTCGTTCGCCGACCTGGTCATCATCGAGGGCTACGACGGCCCGCAGCCCTAGGGGTGACAGGGCGGACCTCGCCCCGCTATACCCTCCCGGCACAGGCCGGGAGCGGAAGCAATGTCGGATATGCGGTTGATCGTGGCGGGGGCCGGCGGGCGCATGGGGCGCACGCTGGTGAAAGCGATCGCCGACACCCCCGGTCTGACGCTGGCCGGGGCGCTCGAGGATGCCCGCTCCCCCCTGCTCGGCTGGGACGCCGGCACGCTTGCCGGGCTCGGTGAGAACGGCATCAAGCTTACCGGCGACGCCGGGGCGCTGCTGACGCAGGCCGACGCCGTGATCGACTTCACCATTCCGGCCGCCACTTTGGCGCTGGTCGAGCAGGCCGCCAAGGCGGGCAAAGTACACGTCATCGGCACCACCGGCATTTCGGCCGCCGACGAAGAGAAGATCGCCGCCGCGGCCAAGACCGCGACCATCGTCAAGTCCGGCAATATGAGCCTCGGCGTCAACCTGCTCGCGGCGCTGACCAAGCGCGTTGCCAGGACGCTCGACCAGACTTTCGACATCGAAATCCTCGAGATGCATCACAACCAGAAGATCGACGCGCCGTCGGGCACCGCACTGCTGCTCGGCCACGCGGCGGCAGACGGCCGCGGCATCGATCTCGCCAAGCGTTCGGTGCGCAGCCGCGACGGCCACACCGGCGCACGCAAGGCCGGCGACATCGGCTTTGCCACCTTGCGCGGCGGCACCGTAGTCGGCGAGCACACGGTGATGTTCGCCGGTCCCGCCGAGCGCATCGAGCTCGTGCACAAGGCGGAGGACCGCATGATCTTCGCGCGCGGCGCGCTGCACGCGGCGCAATGGGCGCGCAATCAGAAGCCCGGGCTTTATTCGATGCTGGATGTGCTGGGCTTGAAGGATTTCTGACTCTCTCCGCCCTCATCCTGAGGAGCGTCGTGAAGCGATGCGTCTCGAAGGATGGGGCGGCCCCATGGTTCGAGACGCGGCCTGCGGCCGCTCCTCACCATGAGGCCGGAATAGGTTCCAATCTGTTGCAAAGTCGAGGTGTAATGCAATGTCCGACCGTCTTCTCGTGCTCGTGCGCCATGGCCAGAGCGAATGGAACCTCAAGAACCTGTTCACCGGCTGGCGCGATGTCGACCTGACCGAGCAGGGCATCAAGGAAGCGCGCGAAGCCGGCCGCAAGCTGAAGGCGCAAGGGCTCACCTTCGACATCGCGTTCACTTCGGCGCTCAAGCGCGCGCAGCGCACGCTCGGCCTGATGCTGGAAGAGCTCGGCCAGACCAACATTCCGGTGATCAAGGATGAGGCGCTGAACGAGCGCGACTACGGCGATCTCTCGGGCCTCAACAAAGACGACGCGCGCGCCAAGTGGGGCGAGGAGCAGGTGCACATCTGGCGTCGCTCATACGACGTAGCGCCTCCGGGCGGCGAAAGCCTCAAGGACACCCTCGCGCGTACGCTGCCGTTCTACGTCACCGATATCCTGCCGCGCGTGCTGCGCGGCGAGCGCGTGCTGGTCGCGGCGCACGGCAATTCGCTGCGCGCGCTGATCATGGTGCTGGAGAAGCTCAACAAAGAGAGCATCCTCAAGCGTGAGATCGGCACCGGCGCGCCGATCATCTACCACCTGGGCGCGGACGCGCTGGTCGCTTCAAAGCTCGATCTGGCAGCGTAACGGCAAACCGCGCCAATCGCGTCGAACGCTCAAGTAAAAAAGCCCCATCAAACGATGGGGCTTTTTATTGATATCGCGCCTATTCGATGATCTTCACGATCTTGCGTGTCCGCGGCTCGACGATGACGCGCCTATGGTTCACCACCGCGTAGCGATATTCCCTGTACTCGGGGATCGGACGAAGCTCGACCGTGCCCGGCAAAGGCTCGCCGACAACGACGCGCTCGTGCACTTCAACCGACGGAACATCCTCACGCTCGACGTAGGTAATTGCGCCCCGCGGGGGTTCGGTCGCCGCGCCGACCGTACCGCCGACGCCGGCGCCGACAGCAGCGCCAACGGGACCGCCGACGACGCCGCCGATCACAGCGCCGCTGACCGCGCCACCGACCGCGTTGTTCTGAGCCAGGGCCACGGCCGGCGCCATTGCCGTCGCGGCGAGAAGTGTCACCACAAAACGAACCCGCATACATGCCTCCTCTTGCTGAGTTCACGCATGCAACGCACGTTTGCGAATGTCCGTTCCGTAACAGAATGCGCCGGTTTTGAAAGGTTCGTTGGCAACTACGGTGATGGCGTAAGCATCAACCGCTCGCGGCCATGCCTGCTTCCCACCCGAGCATCGCGCGCTTGCGCGTCAGGCCCCAGTGATAGCCGGTGATGTCGCCGTTCTTGCCGATGACACGATGGCACGGCACCACGAAGCAGATCGGATTCTTGCCGACCGCCGCGCCGACGGCGCGCGCCGCCTTCGGCGAGCCGGCTTTTTGGGCGAGGTCGGAATAGGTCGTCAGCTTGCCCATCGGAACGGTGAGCAGCTTCTCCCACACGCGCACTTCGAAGTCGGTGCCGATCAACACGATGCGCAGCGGTTGGTCCGCGCGCCACAACGAAGCGTCGAAGATGCGCCGCGCGGTGGCGGCGGTCGCGGCGTAGTCCTCGACATAGCGCGCCTTCGGCCAACGCGACTTCATGTCGTTGAGCGCGGCGCGCTCCTTGCCCGCGTCGGCCAGCGCAACACCGGCGAGGCCACGCGGCGTCGTCATAACCAGGGCTATGCCGAACGGGCACGGATGATAGCCATAAGTGAGGATCAGGCCCTCGCCACCCGCTTTCCATTCGCCAGGCGACATCGCCTCATGCGTGACGAACAGATCGTGCAGCCGGCCGGGTCCGGAGAGGCCGACTTCATAGGCGGTGTCGAGCACGCTGGCCGATGAGCGCAGCAATTCGCGCGCCGAGTTCAACGTGAGCGCCTGCAGGAAGGCTTTCGGCGTCAGCCCGCACCAGCGGCGGAACAGATGATGCAGCTCGGTCGCGTTGACGCCTGACGCCTTGGCGATGGTTTCGATCTCGGGCTGCGCGCGCCAATTGTTGCGGATATGCGCGATGGCACGGCGCACGACGTCGTAGTCGGCGGCCGCGGTCGACAGCGGCGCAAACTCAGGCAGATGGTTCGCGAGCGCAATCTGCGTTTTGGTCATGGGGCGCGTGTCCAGGTTCATGGACCGTATCTAGGCCGGGACCGAGACGGCAACCACCCGATTTCTGACCTCTTAATCCCTCCCCCGTTTACGGGGGAGGGTGCCGAGCGTAGCGAGGCGGGTGGGGGCATTCTCAATTGCCACCCCACCCGTCTCCGCGCTGCGCGCGGAGCCACCCTCCCCTTTCAGGGGAGGGATTTAAGAAACCGCCGTCCTGCTCACGCCGCGCTTGGCCTCGTTCAGCGCCGCCGTGAGCGCCTTGGCGAAATCCGCCTTCTCGTCCGGGCCAAGGAAGCTCGCGATGGTGAGCTGCCGCCCGCGCGAGACCAGGAACAACCGCTCGATGCCGAATTCCTCGTGCGCGACCCTCTCCAGCCGCACCCACAGCGGATTGAGTGACCATTCGCGCACGCGGCCGCGATGGCTGACCTTGCGCACCATGAGCGTGGAGGGCGTGACCTTGACCTCCTCATAGGCGTCGCCGTGCCGGTAGTTGAGTCGGAACGCCCAGTAGAGCAGCAGCACGTCGAGCCCGAAGAAGCCGAACACGGGCCACGCGCCGAGGATCAGAAACACCATGCCGGCAATGAAGCTCGCCGCGCCGAACGCGATCATCAGCACCAGAAAGCCGACGCGCGGCAGCGACCGGTGCGGGGTGATGACGGTCGAAAAGATCGTGGGTTCGAGTTCGTCGGCGTTGTGGTCGGTCATGGTGCTCACTATACCGAGATGATGGCGAAAGTGGCCACCCGCAAGACCCTGAAGTCCGCCAAGAAGCCGGCCCGCACCAAGCCAGCCAAGGCGATGGCGAAGGCTCGCAAGGGCGAGGCCGCCAAAGTGAAGGGCGCGACGACGCGGGCGAAGGCCGATGCCAAGGCCAGCCACGGCGTCCTGCCGCAATGGACAGCGGCGGAAATCGAAGAGGCGTTCCGCCGCTTCGAGGCCGCCAACCCGGAACCGAAAACCGAGCTGACTTACGTCAATCCGTTCACGCTGCTGGTGGCGGTGGTGCTGTCGGCGCAAGCAACGGACGCCGGCGTGAACAAAGCAACGCCCGCTTTGTTCGCGCTCGCCGACACGCCGGAAAAAATGGCCGCGCTCGGCGAAGACAAAGTGCGCGACCTGATCAAGACCATCGGCCTGTTTCGCACCAAGGCCAAGAACGTCGTCGCGCTGTCGGAAATCCTGGTGCACGAGCACGGCGGCACGGTCCCGCATTCGCGCGAGGCGCTGGAAGCGCTGCCTGGTGTCGGCCGCAAGACCGCGAACGTGGTGCTGAACACCGCGTTCGGCGAGCACACCATCGCGGTCGATACGCACATCTTCCGCGTCGGCAACCGCACGGGGCTCGCGACCGGCGCCACCCCGCTCGAAGTGGAAGAGAAGCTCGAGCGCGTGATCCCGGGGCATTACAAGCGCCATGCCCATCACTGGCTCATTCTGCACGGCCGCTATACGTGCATCGCGCGCAAGCCGCTGTGCGAGAAGTGCATCATCGCCGATCTATGCAAGTGGCCGGCGAAGACGGTGGCAAACTGACCTTCCCGTCATCCTGAGGAGCCCGCGCGCAGCGCCGGCCTCGAAGGATCTCTGACTCAGAGGTCCTTCGAGGCTCGCTTCGCTCGCACCTCAGGACGACGGCTAGATCGGCTCGATCAACTCGATGCGCTTGCCGGCAAGCCGCTTGTGGATGTGCACCATGAACGCCATGGCGAAGATCGGCGTCGCCAGATTGACGATCGGGATCGACACGAACAGCGCGATGACAAGCCCGCAAGCGAACACGTAGCCGCCATTGGCCTTGCGCATCGCCTTGGCTTCGAGCGGCGTGCGAAAGCGCATGGCGGCGAGCTCGAAATATTCGCGGCTGAGCAGATAAGCGTTGGCGACGAACAGCACCAACAGGCCGAAGCCGGCGAACAGCACGAAGGGCAGCGCGACCACGTAGACGACAAGCGACAGCAGCGCAATCTTGATACCCTCGACCATCGCATTGAGGATCGGCAACGGCCGTCCCGGCGGCTCGGCCGGATAGCGCATGCGCTCGACCTGCTCGCCGATCTCATCGACAAAGAAGCTGCCGACGAATGCCGTCACCGCCGGCATCAGGAACAGGCCGCCGGTGATGATGCCGAGGCCGGCCATGATCGACAAAATCCAGGCGAGCGCGGCCCACACCGAATGCGGCGCGAAGCCGGAGGTCTGCTCGGCCCAGTTGGCGCCGGTCTCGGCGAAGGAGGCCAGAATCCGCTGCAGCACGACACCGATGACGATGATGACGCCAAGGGCAAGTCCGACGGACTTGAACAGCACCGCGCGCAACGGCGGCGATAACATGTCGGAGAGGGCTTTGGCGGCGGCGTCGAACATGATCCAGAACTATGCCGGGAATGTGGATGGGGCAAGGCCATGCCGCACGCTCTGTTACCCTCTAGGGGAAGCACGCAAGCGGCAACGCTACACAAAACTACGCCGCCGGCTCGAACCGCTCGCTCGCCTCCGGCGCCAGCGGTACCTCGGCCTGGTCCACCCAGGCCACCGCCTTGTAGTCGAAGCCGTGCACGAGCGTCGGCTTCACCACCTCGAAATAAGGCGAGATGTCGAAGTCGCGCGGCGCGTAGAGCGACGAATGCCGGATCTCCAGGATCTCCTCGCGCGCCTGTTCGCTCCCGAGCAACGTCACCTTCGGCAGGATCGGATAGCGCACCGCCTCGAACGCTTGCGCGATCAGCGCCGAGCAGATGATGCGCGTCGGATGGCCCGAGCCGAGCGCCATCATGCGACGGCGCCAGCGCTGTGGCACCGGCAGCGGCAACAATAGCGCATCAGATCGATGATGTTCTTGAGGTCATAGTCGAAGCCGATACGCTCGGCCGCGTAGGTGCAGACCCGCGCGCGATCGTCTTCGGTCAATCCGGTCGGCCGGCAGATGCGCGTATGGAACCGCGCGTATTTGGAGAGCGGCGCCGCCACGACGCCCTGCCCGATATTGGCTTCGACCAGCACGAGCGGCTCGCCGCTGCCTGTCACACGGTCGCCAATGGGCCCGACATATAAAGCTGCGTGCGACCAGGTCGATTGCGTGAGATATTTGATGACGCCGGAGATGTGATTGTTGCCTTCGACGAGCAGCACATCGCCGGGCTTGAGCGTCGCGCGCAGCGCGCTGGGATCGCTCGGTGTGAACGGCTCATAGCCTTGCACCGGCTTTTCCAGATAGCGGGCGATGAAGTGCCCGACCCCATCGACGATCCGTCCCATGACCCGTCCTTGGCGCCAATCCTTTGGCGCGACAACGCGACGCGTGTTCCCCCTGCGCGCGTTCCCCACGCGTCTAGTTGACGTTTAAATTAATGCGGACTCATTGCAAATTAGTTCATTGCGCGCCCTTGCAAACTTACCAAGCGTTAGCCATGGAAATTGCGGCGGGACGCGGGTTCGTGCATTCTGCCACCGTCATTCGGAAAGCTTTCGGATACCATGTCGCGACTGAGCCGCCGCACGTTCCTCGCTGCTTCCGCCGCGCTCGTCGCCGCGCCGGCGGTGCATGTCGAAGCCGCCACGGTTGACGTCGATGTCGCGATCATCGGCGCCGGCGCGGCCGGTATCGCCGCGGCGCGCCGCATCGCCGCCGCCAAACGCAGCTATCGCCTGATCGAAGCCTCCGCCCGCGTCGGCGGCCGCTGCGCCGTTGACACCAAGACCTTCGGCGTGCCCTTCGATCTCGGCGCGCATTGGATCCACAATCCTGACAGCAATCCGCTGGTCGCCGCCGCGCCCAAAAACGGCCTCGACATCTATGCCGCGCCGCGCGCGCAAGGCTTGCGTGTCGGGCCGCGCCGCGCGCGCGATTCCGAACTCGAGAGCTTTCTCGCGGCACAGGTGCGGGCGCAACGCGCGATCGTCGATGCGGGCAAGGCGAAAGCCGATATGCCGGCACAGCGCGCGCTGCCGAAGGATCTCGGCCCCTGGCAGCCGGCGATCGAGTTCATGTTCGGGCCTTATGCGCTCGGCAAGGATCTCAGCGGCGTCTCGGCCTTCGATCTCGCACGCGCGGTGGACCGCGACGGCGACGCGTTCTGCCGGCAGGGCTATGGCGGGCTGCTGGCGCGGCTCGCGGGCGATGTGACGGTGCAGCTGTCCAATCCCGTCAGCATGGTGTCCTGGGTCGCCGGCCAAGGCGTGACCGTGGAGACGGCGAAGGGCGATCTTTACGCGCGAACGGTGATCCTCACCGTGTCGACCAATGTGCTCGCGTCCGATGCGATCGAGTTCATCCCGCCGCTGCCGAAGCGGCAACTCGACGCCGCCGGCAAGCTGTCGCTCGGCTCGCTCAACCACATCGCGCTGGAGATGCCGGGCAATCCGCTCGGGCTGCAACGCGACGACATCGTCTTCGAGCAGGCGAGCGGCGCGCGCACGGCGGCATTGCTCGCCAATATCGGCGGCACCGATCTGCATGTGGTCGAGGTGGGCGGCGCCTTCGGCCGCGAGCTTGCCGCCAAAGGCGAAGCGGCGATGGTCGATTTCGCCACCGAATGGGTGAGCAACGCCTTCGGCGCCGAGGCCAAGCGCGCCATCAAGCGCAGCCACGCCACGCGTTGGGACGCCGATCCGCTCGCGCTCGGCGCGATCTCATCGGCCGCGCCGGGCGCGTCTGATGCCCGCAAGATCCTGGCCGAGCCGCTTGGCGGCCGCGTGTTCTTTGCCGGCGAAGCGCTGCACGAGACGCAATGGGGCACGGTCAATGGCGCCTGGGACTCCGGCACGCGCGCCGCGGACGCCGTGTTGCGCCGGCTCGGCGGCGCGAAGGAAGACGGCGAGCAAAAGCCCGCGCGCCGCAAATCGAAAAGCTCGCGCCCACGTCGGAACAGCCAATGACACGCCCGCAAGCCTTGATCGCCTGGTCGAGCGGCAAAGACAGCGCCTGGGCCCTCTATGAAGCGCGGCGCGCGGGCGACTACGACATCGTCGGCGCGCTGACCACGGTGAACGAGACGCATCAACGCGTCGCCATGCATGGCGTGCGCAACGCCGTGCTGGCAGCACAGGTCGACGCGGCCGGGCTGGAGCAGATCGTGGTGCCGATCCCCTACCCGTGCACGAACGACGTTTACGAGCGCCAGATGGCGGCGGCGATGGATGCCGCCAAGGCGCGCGGCGTGACCCATGTCATCTTCGGCGATCTGTTCCTCGAAGACATCCGCGCCTATCGCGAGGAGAAGCTGCAGGCCATCGGCATCACGCCGGTGTTTCCGCTGTGGCAGCGGCCGACCGAGGCGCTGGCGCGCGACATGATCGCCGGCGGGCTGGAGGCGCACCTGGCCACGGTCGATTTGAAGAAATTGCCCGCCGATTTTGCCGGCAGGCGCTTCGACGGCGCGCTGCTCGCGGCGCTGCCGGATGACGCCGATCCGTGCGGCGAGAACGGCGAGTTTCACACCTGCGTCGTCGCCGGGCCGATGCTGTCGCGGCGGATCGCGGTGACGGTCGGCGAACGCGTCGAGCGCGACGGATTCGCGTATGCGGACCTCGTCCCGTCATCCTGAGGTGCGAGCGAAGCGAGCCTCGAAGGATGAACGGCCGGGGCCGTCGCCCTTCGAGGGCCATGCTTCGCATGGCCGCCTCAGGGTGACGGGTCTAGGTCAAGCCCTCAGCACGCCGCCGGTGCGCTTGCTCACCTCAGCGACGATCTTCTGACCGAGCGCGTCGATCTCCGCGTCGGTCATCGTCTTCTCGCGCGGCTGCAACGTCACGGCGACGGCGATCGACTTCTTGCCGGGCTCGATGCCCTTGCCCTCGTAGACGTCGAACACGGCGACATTGGTGATCAGCTTCTTGTCGACGTTCTGCGCGCTGCGCACGATTTCGGCGGCCTTCACGCCCGCATCGACGAGGAACGCGAAGTCGCGCTCGACCGGCTGGAACGGCGACAGCTCGAGCAACGGCTTGGCGCGCGTCGCGCGCGCCTTCGGCTCGGGGATCGCCTCGAGCAGCACTTCGAACGCGACAAGCGGACCTTCCGCCTTCAGCGCCGCCAGCGTGCGTGGGTGCAGTTCGCCGAAGTAACCGATGACGTTCTTCGGGCCCATCTGGATGGTGCCGCTGCGTCCCGGATGGAACCAGGCCGGTCCGCCGGGCACGATCTGCAACGCCGCCATCGGCGCGCCGGCGGCCGCGAGCACGGCGAAGGCGTCGGCCTTGGCGTCGAATGCATCGACAGATTTGGCCGGCAGCGACCAATGACGGCCGATGCCTTCCGGCTTGGCCAAAGCGTGGCGCAGACCGGTCGCGGCGGTGAACTGATCCTCCGGCTTCTCGCCCTTGAAGATTTGGCCCACCTCGAACAAGGCGACATCGTTGAAGCCGCGGTCGGCATTCTTCTGTGCCGAGGCGATGAGGCCCGGCAGCAGGCTCGGCCGCATGTCGGAGAGTTCGGCCGCGATCGGATTGGCAAGCACCAGCTCCGCCGCGCCGCCGCCGAACAATTCCGCCTCGCGCTTCGACACGAACGACCACGTCACCGCTTCGGTCAGCCCGCGCGCTGCGAGCGCGCGCTTGGCCTTACGCGTGCGGTTCTGGATCGTGGTGAGCACCGGCTTGCGCGCATGTTCGCCGCGCGGGAACGGCGTCGACGGCACCTCGTCGACGCCGACGATGCGCACCACTTCCTCGACGATGTCGGCGCGGCCGTGCACGTCGGGACGCCAGGACGGCACCGCGACTTTCACCTGGTCACCCTGGCCGGCTACGAAGAAGCCGAGCCGCTCCAGAATGCGGCGCACCTCCGGGAACGGCACCTTGAGGCCGGACAGGCGCGGAATCTCCGACAGCGGGAAGTCGATCAGCCGATCCTTCGGCGCCGGATCGCCGGCAACGACCGCCTCGGACGGCTCGCCGCCGCACAGATCGATCACCATCTGCGTCGCCAGATCGAGGCCCGGCAGCATGAACGCCGGATCGACGCCACGCTCGAAACGGTAGCGCGCGTCGGTGTTGATGCCGAGCTTGCGCCCGGTCTGCGCGATGTTGATCTCGCTCCACAGCGCCGACTCGATCAACACATCGGTCGTATTCTCGTCGCAGCCCGACTCCTCGCCGCCCATGATGCCCGCGAGCGATTCCACGGCGCGCGCGTCGGCGATCACGCACATGCCCTGGTCGAGCGTGTAGGTCTTGCCGTCCAGCGCCAGCAACTGCTCGCCGTTCTGCGCGCGGCGCACGGTGAGATTGCCGGTCACCTTCTTGGCGTCGAACACATGCAAAGGCCGGCCGCGGTCGAAGGTGATGTAGTTGGTGATATCGACCAGCGCATTGATCGGACGCAGGCCGATCGCAGTGAGACGCTTCTGCAGCCACTCCGGCGACGGGCCGTTCTTGACGCCGCGCACGAGACGCAGGCCGAAGGCCGGGCACAATTCGGGCGCTTCGATCGTCACCTTCACCGGGCACGGATACGTGCCTTTGATCGGCTTCGGCGCGTTCTGTTTATAGGTACCGATCATCGCGGCGCCGAGATCGCGCGCGATGCCGTTGACGCCGGTGCAGTCGGGACGGTTCGGCGTCAGATTGATCTCGATCACCGCGTCGCCCAGGCCGAGCACTTCGGCGAAAGGCGCGCCGATCGGCGCATCGGCCGGCATTTCGATGATGCCGCTATGGTCGTCGTTGAGGCCGATCTCCGCACCGGAGATCATCATGCCCTGGCTTTCGACGCCGCGGATCTTGCCGACCGACAGCGTGATGTCCTTGGCCGGGATATAGGTGCCCGGCAGGCCGAGCACGGTCTTGAGGCCGGCGCGCGCGTTCGGCGCGCCGCAGACGATCTGCAGCGGCGCGCCCGTGCCGTTGTCGACCTTGCAGACGCGCAGGCGATCCGCGTTCGGATGCTGCACGGCTTCGAGGATTTGCACGACCTTGAAGGGCGCGAACTCCTTCGCCTTGTCCTCGACGGCCTCGACTTCGAGGCCGATCATGGTGAGCTTGTCGACGATTTCGTCGAGCGACGACGTCGTCTCCAGATGGTCTTTGAGCCAAGGCAGGGTGAATTTCATTCGACTACCAGAAGTACAGAACGGGCAACGTGATGACGACAAGCATGGTGATGATGATGGCAGCGCGCACACACAGCGCATAAAGCTCGCGCCGCAGCAGCAATTCCGAACCGATCCCCGCCAGACCCGTGTCGACGCCCAGGTCGCGCGGGCCGAAGATCGTCAAACAACGCAGGCAGCCGACGGCGAGGATCAGATAGACCGCCATCTCGCCGACGATGATGGCCTCTTCAAAACGATGGTTCGCGACCAGCGGCGCGATCAAACCAAGGCCGGCGATCATCATCGACACGTGAGTGAGCAACCCGGTCGCTTTCGCGTCGATATTCTGCAGCGCTTCCGAGATCGGCGTCGGAATCGACTCTTCGTGCCGGCGGATGCGCTCGGGATAGTTCTTGACCGCGGCCTCGTCCCAATTGCGCGTGATCGCACTCAGCAATGGACGATCGAACCACCAAGCCATGACATTACTCCATCAGGATCGTCACGGACTGAGGCCGCCTGCCAATGTCGGGAAGTCGAGCGGACGGAAACCGTAGTGATTGAGCCAGCGCACATCGGCCTCGAAGAAAGCGCGCAGGTCGTTCATGCCGTATTTCAGCATGGCGATGCGGTCGATGCCCATGCCCCAGGCAAAGCCCTGGTACTCGTTGGGATCGAGGCCGCAATTCTTCAGCACGTTCGGATGCACCATGCCGCAGCCGAGGATTTCGAGCCAGTCCTCGCCCTCGCCGAAGCGGATTTCATCCTTGCCGCGCCGGCACTGGATATCGACTTCCATCGACGGCTCGGTGAAGGGGAAGAACGACGGACGGAAACGCATCTTCACATTGTCGACTTCGAAGAACGCCTTGCAGAACTCTTCGAGGATCCACTTGAGATGGCCGAGATGCGCGCTTTTGTCGATCACCAGGCCCTCGACCTGGTGGAACATCGGCGTATGCGTCTGGTCGCTGTCGCTGCGATAGGTGCGGCCGGGGCAGATGACGCGGATCGGCGGCTTCTGCGACAGCATCGTGCGCACCTGCACGGGCGATGTGTGCGTGCGCAGCAAGAGGCGCGAGCCGTCGGCCTTCTGCGGGAAATAGAACGTGTCGTGCATTTCCCGGGCCGGATGGCCCTCCGGGAAATTCAGCTTGGTGAAGTTGTAGTCGTCGGTCTCGATGTCGGGACCTTCCGCCACGGCAAAGCCCATGTCGGCGAAGATCGCCGTCAGTTCGTCGATCACCTGGCTGATCGGGTGCACGCGGCCGGTGTCGGCCGGCGCTTCGCGCACCGGCAGCGTGACGTCGACCGTCTCGCTGGCGAGCTTGGCGTCGAGCGCGGCCGTCGCCAGCGCGTCCTTGCGCGCGGTAATGGCGGCCGTGACTTTGTCCTTGAGCCCGTTGATCGCGGGGCCCTTGGCCTTGCGCTCGTCCGGCGTCATGCCGCCGAGCGTCTTGAGCAGCGCGGAGACCGAGCCGCTCTTGCCGAGCGCGGATACCCGCACGGTCTCTAACGCCGCCTCGTCTTGGGCGGCGCCGACGGCGCTCAGCAGATCTTGTTCAAGTTGCGCGATGTCGGACATTGTCTTGAGCACGGCCTTTCACAGTCCACGGACCGTCATCGTCCCCGAAAGGGGACGATCCAGTAACCCCGGCGCAAGCGAGATTACGAGAGGCCGGTGGTTACTGGGTCCCCGCTTTCGCGGGGACGACAAGCGGTGCTTGCCTTCAGGCCGGCAGCGCGGCCTTGGCCTTCTCGACGATCACGGCAAAGGCCGCCGGCTCGTGGATCGCGAGATCCGACAGAACCTTGCGGTCGACCATCAGGCCGGACTTGGCGAGACCGTCGATGAACTTCGAATAGTTCAGGCCGAACGGACGCACGGCGGCGTTCAGACGCTGGATCCACAGCGCGCGGAAGGTGCGCTTGCGGCGCTTGCGGTCGCGGAAGGCGTACTGGTTGGCCTTCTCCACCGCCTGCTTGGCGACGCGGATGGTGTTCTTGCGGCGGCCGTAATAGCCCTTCGCGGCCTTGAGAACTTTCTTGTGCTTGGCGTGCGATGTGACGCCACGTTTGACGCGGGCCATGATGAAACTCCTAAAGCTGATCTAGCAAACGTTGAAAGGGGCGACGGCCTTCGAAGGCCGGAAGTACGGTTAGCCGTTGGGCAGGAAGTACTTCTTGATGTTGTCGCCGTCGGTCTTGAACAGCACGTTGGTGCCGCGATGTTCGCGGATCTGCTTGGTGGTCCGCTTGATCATGCCGTGACGCTTGCCGGACTGCTGGTATTTCACCTTGCCGGACGCGGTGATCTTGAAGCGCTTTTTAGCGCCCGATTTGGTCTTCAGCTTGGGCATTTTGCTCTCCTACACGACCGGACGCGGCAAGCCGCGCGGCCGAAAATAAGCCCGAGACGCGAAGTCTCAGGCATGGTGCTCGGGATTGAGCGGATATCGTCGCCACGGCAGCCCTTGATCAGCCGGGCGACGAAGGGCGGCGTTATGGCAGACGCGCCGCCTGTTGACAACTGAATGCTCGCGCCTGAGCCGCAGAACGGTTGCGTCGAACGTCATTGCACGCCAGAGGCCCAGCGCTGTGGCTATTCGCAATGATTTTAGAGGTATTCCGGGGTTGATCCCAAGGATACCTCGGCCTATAAGACCAAAACTAGCACAAAATTGGACCATGGGGTGACCGGCCCGCGCGCGGAAGGAGAACTATTGCTATGAATATCGTCAGCTATTCCGAGCTGAATAAAGGAAAGATGGACTTTTCCGACCTTTATACATCGACAGATCCAAGGGAATACTTCAAGTACTTGGGGCAGCTAGACTATATTATTCCGCATTTAGCGCAGCCGATCTTCCGCCAGCTGATCCGCAGCCGCCGGGCGCTTCAGGACCGGCCGGTAACCGTGCTCGACCTCGGCTGCTCCTACGCCATCAACGGCGCCCTGATGAAATATGCCGTCGGCTACGAGCAGCTTCGCCAGCGCTACACGGCGCCGGCCCTGCAATCGCTCAATGGCGAGGAGATGCTGGCGCTCGATGAGGCCTATTATCGCGCCTGGCCGAAGCACCCCGACGTCCGCGTCATCGGCCTCGATATTTCGGCCAATGCGGTCCGCTACGCGGAAGGCTGCGGCATTCTCGACCATGGCCTTTCCATCGATCTCGAAAACCGCGACCTCACCCCGGCTGAAGCCGAGCTGCTGTCCGGCGTCGATCTGATCGTCTCGACCGGCTGCGTCGGCTACGTCACCCAGAAGACCTTCCGGCGGCTGATTGAGGTCATGCGCGATCCGTGGGTGGTATCCTTCGTCCTGCGCATGTTCCCCTACGACGGCATCGTCGCCACCCTGGCCGAGCGCGGCCTCGTCACCGAGCCCTATGAAGGCGCCACCTTCGTCCAGCGGCGTTTTGCCAATCGCGAGGAGATGGAGGCCACGGTGCGGGCGGTCGAGGCACGCGGCATCGACTCCTATGGCTGCGAAACGGACGGCTTTTACCACGCCAACCTGTTTCTCTCGCGTCCGCAGGCGGAGATCGACCGCCAGCCCATTCAGAAAGCGATCTCGGTGGTCAGCGGCGCCAACAAACTCTGGAATGTCAGCACCAATGTGCTGGGAAGCTTCGGTCCCGCGGTGCTGAAACGGGCGCGGGCCGAGCGCCCGACGCGCCGGGCGGCGGCGGCCCGCTAAGCCAATAAAAAAAGCGCGCCGCAAGCTCCCGCTTGCGGCGCGCTCATTTCAGTCCGGCAATCTCAGCGCGGCGCCAGCAGCATCACCATCTGGCGGCCTTCGAAGCGCGGCTCGGACTCCACCTTCGAAAGCTCCGCGACGTCTTCCTTCACGCGCTGCAGCAGCTTGTAACCAAGCTCCTGGTGCGCCATTTCGCGCCCGCGGAACCGCAGCGTGATCTTGACCTTGTCGCCTTCCTCGAAGAAGCGCTTCATCGCGCGCATCTTCACGTCGTAATCGTGATCGTCGATCATCGGGCGGAGCTTGATCTCCTTGATCTCGACGACCTTCTGCTTCTTACGGGCTTCCGCAGCCTTCTTCTGCGCCTGGAACTTATACTTGCCGTAGTCCAGGATCTTGCAGACGGGCGGCGCTGAATTCGGGGCGATCTCGACCAGATCGAGACCTGCGGCCTGCGCCATTTCTAGCGCGGCTTGAATCGGCGTGGGGCCATGGTTGTGGCCTGTGGCATCGATCAGCTGTACCTCGCGGACGCGGATCTCCTCATTGACGCGCGGACCGTCCTTCGGGGCGGGCTGCGCAGCTTTCATCGGACGACGAATGGCTACCTTCTCCTCTTGCTGTTTCAACTAAAGCGGTGAATCTAAAGCGTCGGCTTCCGGTGCGGTCAGCGGACCGCCGGAAAGCGAGAGATTGGTACAAACGGCGAATAAGTCAACGCGCTTCCATGGCGCGGGACGCCAAAAGACGCAAAAATCAAGCGCAAATTGTTCAGATCCCTGCCCTTTTGCGGGCAGCGTCGGCTGCACCGAGGTCGCGGTAGATGCGCAGGATCTGTTCGGCGACCGTGTCGCGGTCGAAATGGCCGAGCACCCAGTCGCGCCCGCGCTGGCCGAGCATGGCCCGGTTCGGCTCGGGCATCGCGAACAGCCGCAGCAAAGCGGCGGCAAAGGCCGCATCGTCTCCGGATTGGAAGCGCAGGCCGGCCACCCGGCTTTCCGGCACGGACGGCGCCGTCAGCACGACGTCGGGGCCGGCGGCAAGGTCGGAGACGATGACCGGCCGCGCCATTGCCTGCGCCTCCAGGATCGCGCGCGGCGCGCCCTCGGGCTGCACGGCGGCCGAAGCGACCACCGCGGCCGCCGCGTAGGCCGCCGGCATGTCGGCGACCGGCGCCGCCATGCGGATCACGTCCATGGTGCCGGTGGCCAGCGCCAGGTCCCACAGCTCGCCCGTATAGTGCGTGCGGCCGCGATCCTCGCCGACGAACACGAACAGGAAGTCCTTGAGGCCCATTTCCTTGAGCCGCTTCGCCGCCTTCACCGCGAGCGTGTGGCCCTTGCGGCGCAGGATGCGGCCGGTGATCAGGATCACTTTCGTGTCGCGCGAGACGCCCCAGACGTGCCGCATCGCGTCGATGCGTTCCTGCGACACGCGCGTCGGATCGAAGCGGTCGAGATCGATGCTGCAAGGAACGACAGCGATCTTGTCCCAAGGCGTGCCGTAGCGGTCGTTGATCAGCTGCGCGATCTGCTCGCTCGCCGCCAGCACACGATCGCCGCGCGCCATCACGCCGTTATAGTAATGCTTGAAGACGTTCTGCTCGCGAAAGCCCTTGAACCAGCTCGTCAGCACCGGCACGCGGCGCGGGCGCGCCGCGATGCAGGCGCTCCAGGCGGCGGAGCGGCCGAACACGTGGATGGCGCCGACCCGTTCGTCGTGCACGAGCCGCATCAAGACGAACGCGTTGCGCAGCATCACGGCCGGATTGTTACTGCCGACGTCGAGCGGCACGAAGCGCGCGCCCATCGCCGAGACATCCGCGACGAGACGGCCGGCCTGCGAAACGACGATGGCGCGATAACCGGCTTGCGCGAGCACGCGCGTCAATTCGACCGCGCCGGCATCGGATGCGCCGCCATCGAGCGTCGGCGTAACGATGAGCACGCTGAAGGTCCCCTCGCCGCCGCGGCCATCCGGACGCGCGACGTCGCGCAGCATCGGCTGCGGTCTTTTCGGCGCTTCGGAGACGGGCAGGCTTGACATGCGCTCAGCAACCTCGAATTTCGAACTTGGCCGAACCGTCGGACGACGTGCGTCAACGTGGCAACACGTGAATTCGCAAAGGCTGCGCCGACCGCATCGTTGTTCCGCGAAAAGCGGCGATGATCCAAGTCAGGCGTCGCGAGCCAGAACCGAGGTATAAACCCCACGGATGGCGTCGGCAACGCTCTGTGGGGAGAACATGAACTCGGCGAATTGACGCGCGCGCGCGCCGAGGGCCTCGTAAGCCGTGGTATCGAGCGCGAGCGCGGCGCGCACCGCGCGCGCCAGTTCGCCCGCATTGCCCGGACGCACCACCCATCCGGTGCGCAATGCCTCGCGCATGCGTGGCGGCGCCAGCAGATTTTCCGGCAGCATGCCGATCGCGGTCGAGACGACCGGGCGGCCCACCGCCTGGGCTTCCGAAACCGCGCGGCCGGTGAGCGGCGGTTGCAAAGCCGGCACGACGACGACATCGGCGGCGGCGAGCGCCGCCGGCATGTCGGCGCAATGACCGATGAAACGGCAGAGTGTGTCGATACCGTGAACCTCCGCGCGACGGCGCAGCGCGTGCGCATAGCGCAAGTTGCTGCGGTCTTCGCCGGCAAAGACGAAGGCGATGTTGCGATCGCTCTCGGCGACGAGAAGCCGCGCGGCATCGACCATGCCCATCTGGCCATTCCATGGCGCGACGCGGCCTGAAACGAGCACGACGCGCACATGCGGCAAGACACCCCAGACGCGCCGCATCGCCGCAATGCGGTCGGAAGTGATCGCGGCGGGATTGAACGCGGCGGTGTCGACCGCGCGCGGTATGACGGTGATCCGCTGCGGCGCGATCTTGTAGCGCTCGATCATCGCCACCGCGACGTAGCTCGACGGCGCGATCACGCGGCCCCCGCGCGCCAGCGACGCGCGGTACATCCGGCGCGGTAAATTGTCCGCGGTGAGACGATCGGGAAACGACGTCACCAGGAAGACGGGCTGGCGGCGCGTCGCCTGCAAAGCGCTCCAGGCCGCGCCGGCGCTCTGGGCATGCACGATATCGATGCGCTGACCCGCGATCAGCGAGGCGAGGAGGCGCGCATTCTTGCGAATCCGCAGCGGATCGATGGTGTCGTTCACCATATGCAAGAACTCGCCGCCCGCCGCGCGCAACTCGCCGACCAGCGGGCCGTCGTCGCCGGCGATGACGGCCCGCGCGCCGGACTTCAGCAGCGTCACGGCGATATCGATGGCGGCGTGACCGGCGGCATCGTCGCGCAGGGCCGGCACGATCTGGAGAATAGTGGCGCCGGCGAGCGAGCGAGGCTGAGGCGGCCAATTCAACGCCACCCCCTTGCGCGCGAGGCGCGCTTGCGGCGACAAGATGCCCAACCAGCCATCATCCCTGCATAGGCCTGAAGCGACCATGAGCGAGGCGCGCCTGACGACGCTGACGATAGAATCACCCCCACCCGCAAGGACCATCGCCGTGCGGCTGCGCGAGGGCAAGAGCCCTCCCGGCCTGTTCTGGCTGGGTGGCTTCAAGTCCGACATGAAGGGCACCAAGGCCGCCGCGCTCGATGCCTGGGCGGCCGAGAACGACCGCGCCTGCCTGCGCTTCGACTATTCCGGTCATGGCGAATCCGGTGGCGCCTTCATCGACGGCACCATCGGCCGCTGGCTGGAAGAAAGCATCGCGGTCTACACGCAGTTCGCCAAAGGCCCTCAGGTCGTGATCGGCTCATCGATGGGCGGCTGGCTTGCATTGCTGTTGGCAGCGCGATTGCACGCGCTGAAGGGATCCGCGCCGCTGGCCGGCATGGTGCTGATCGCGCCGGCTGTCGATTTCACCGAGGAACTGATGTGGAAGCAGTTCTCTCCGGCGATCAAAAAGGAAATCGAGACGAAGGGCTTCTGGACGCGCCCGTCCGCCTATGATGGCGAAGGCTATCCGATCACCAAGGGGCTGATCGAGGACGGCCGCAAGCACTTGATGCTCGGCGGCCTGATCGAGACCCGCTGTCCGGTGCACATCCTACAGGGCGTGCAGGACCCCGACGTGCCCTGGCAGCATGCGCAGGAGCTGGTCACGCGCCTGGCACGCGAGGACGTGGTGCTGACCTTGATCAAGGATGGCGATCATCGCCTGTCGCGTCCCGAGGACATCGAGCGGCTGATCGCGGCGGTGAAGGAGTTTTAGCTGGCGTATGTTTGTTCGTTCGTCCCCGCGAAAGCGGGGACCCAGTTCTTAAGCTCTTGCCGGACGCCCCTAGGTTCCCGCTTTCGCGGGAACGAACGGAGTTGGTGGTTGCGCGTCACGTCCTAAAGACCCGCTGCAGCCCACTCTCCTTTGACGTCGTCATCGTTGTCGTGGCGACTCAGCTTCTCAAGCTCTTCGCGCGTCACCAACTGGCTCAACGCCCACACCGCCGCGCCGCGCACCAGCGGCGACTCGTCGCCAAGCAACCGCTCGGCTTCAACGGCAAGCGACGCGTCGCCCGAATTGCCGATCGCGATGAGCACATTGCGCACGAAGCGATCGCGGCCGATGCGTTTGACCGGGCTCTTGGAGAACAGCGCGCGGAACTGCGCATCGTCGAGTCGCGACAGCTCCGCCAAACCCGGCGCGCGCAACGCATCGCGCGCGGCGAGCTTCGCCTCGCGGCCGACCTGCGCGAACTTGTTCCAGGGGCACACCGCGAGACAATCGTCGCAGCCATAGATGCGATTGCCCATCAGCGGCCGGAGATCGCGCGGGATCGGCCCTTTGTGCTCGATGGTCAGATACGAAATGCAGCGGCGCGCATCGAGCCGGTACGGCGCGGGAAATGCCGCGGTCGGACAAACGTCGAGACAGGCGCGGCACGAGCCGCAGGTGCCATCCATCGGGCCGTCGGCCGGCAGTTCAAGCGTCGTGAAGATCGAGCCGAGGAACAGCCAGGAGCCGTATTGGCGTGACACCAGATTCGTGTGCTTGCCCTGCCAGCCCAGGCCCGCGCTGGCGGCCAGGGGCTTCTCCATCACCGCCGCGGTATCGACGAACACCTTCACGTCGCCGCCCGCCTGCCTGACGAGCCAGCGCGCGATCTCCTTCAGTCGCTTCTTGATGATGTCGTGGTAGTCGTCGCCCTGGGCGTAGACCGAGATCGCGGCGCGCGTACGCTCTTTCAAAACCGCGAGCGGGTCCTCATCCGGCCCGTAGTTCATGCCGAGCATGATCACCGACCGCACTTCGGGCCACAGCGCCAGCGGCGATGCGCGCCGCGCCGCCGTCTCAGCCATCCACGTCATGTCGCCATAGGCGCCGTCGGCAATGAAGCGCTCGAGCCGGACCTTGGCTTCGGGCACCGCGTCCGGCCGCGTGATGCCAATGCAATCGAAACCGAGGAGGCGCGCCTCCCCGGTCAACGCCAGCCTGATCGCTTCGGGATCGGTCAGAAGTCGAGATCGGCGTAAGTCGCCGACGCCGGAATGCCGGCCAGGGTCTCGCCCAGCAGCGGACGGAACGACGGGCGGGACTTCACCCGCGCGTACCAGTTCTTCGCTACCTCGTCTTCGTTCCACGGCACTTCGCCCAGATAATCGCAGACCGACAAATGCGCCGCCGCGGCGAGATCGGCCAAGGTGATCTCGTTCCCGGCAAGGCAATCGCGCGTGCGCACCAGCCAGCCGATGTAGTGCAGATGATAGCGGATATTGCGGCGGGCCGCGCGCAGCGAGTCGGTGTCCGGCGGTCCCCCGCCCTGCTCCCGCGTCATATGACGCTTGAACACGCGCTCGAGGGCCAGCGGGCCGCTGACCTCCTCGTGAAACTTATCGTTGAACCAGTTCGCCAGCCGGCGCACCTCCACCCGCGCGCCGATCGATTCGGGCAACAGACGGCCCTCGATCAGATCGGCGGCCTGGGTCTCCTCAATATATTCGGCGATGATCCCCGCGCCCGGCACGGCCGGCTGGCCATCCGCCACCAAGACCGGCAGTTCGGCTGCCGGATTAAGCAGGAGGAATTCCTCGCGCCGTTCCCACGGGCGCTCCTCGATCAGCCGGACGTCGATCCCATACTCATTGAGAATCAGGCGCACGTAGCGTGAGCGTGGACAAAGCGGGTGTTGGAACAACGTCAGCATGAAATGGCCGGAGTAAAGCGGCCGCGACGGCCGCACGCACGAGAATCGGTGGATGGCACTATAGGTAGACGCCCCGTCAGCGCAAATTGGCCCCAGCTACGCCTTTTTAATTTGCCTCGATAAGTCCGATACGCCAAAAGCCCTCCATTCCTGCACGAATCGCGCATCGGCCCCCGCGGCGAGCGAGATCTCCGGAGCCAAACTCCCATGAATTTAGACGCTATCAAGGCGGCCCTTGTCGGTCTGAGCGGGCCGCATATCGACATGGTCAAGGCCGCAGTGCTCGGCGTGGTCGAGGGCTTCACCGAGTTCCTGCCGGTATCATCCACCGGGCATCTGTTGCTGATGGAACACGTGCTCGGCTGGGGCGACGATGCCTTCGGCAAGTCTTTCGCCGTGCTGATCCAGCTCGGCGCCATTCTGGCGCTGCTGACCATCTATTTCGGCCGCCTCCTGGGGCTGGCCAAGAACATGTTCACGGATTGGGCAGCGGCGCGTTTCGTCATCGGCGTTCTGCTCGCCTTCCTGCCGGCCGCCGTCATCGGCGCCATCGCGGGCTCTTACATCAAGCAGTATCTGTTCGACGTCCGCATCGTTTGCATCTCGCTCATCGTCGGCGGCTTCGTGCTGATCTGGATCGACCGCATGGCGCTCAAGCCGCGCTATCTCGACGCCACCGAGTTCACCTTGCCGATGTATTTCGGCATCGGCGTCATCCAGTGCCTGGCGATGATCCCCGGCGTCTCGCGCTCCGGCGCGACCATCGTCGGCGCGATGCTGTTCGGCGCCGACCGCCGTTCGGCCGCGGAGTTCTCGTTCTGGCTGGCCATGCCGACCATGGTCGGCGCCTTCGCCTATGAGGCTTATAAGAGCCGCGCCGACCTGATGCACGGCGACATCACGCTGATCGCCATCGGCTTCATCGCCTCGTTCATCTTCGGCTGGATCGTGGTGAAGACGTTCCTCGGCTACGTGCAGCGCCACACCTTCGCGGTGTTCGCGTGGTGGCGCATCCTGCTCGGCAGCTTCGGGATTTTCGCGCTGTATTTTATGTGAGTGCTTGATCGGTCTTCGGTGCTCGCGACCGAAGCCTCTCCACCGTCATGCCCGGGCTTGACCCGGGCATCCATGATGCATTTCCCCGCATGAGAGCCGTACGTCAGGCGAATGCGGCGCGGCGTCATGGATTGCCGGGTCAAGCCCGGCAATGACCAAGTGGAGATGCCGTGCGTTTGACGTGCGCTTACGCTCTAAACCGTCGGCTGCGCGCGGAACTGGCCGGTCTTGCGGAAACGCCAGAGATAAGACGGCACGATCGCTTCCAGCGAATCGGGCGTGATGCCGATGCCGGGCAGCGTGCGGCCTTCCTTGATCGCCTGCTCCGCGACGACGTTGTCGACGCGCAGCGATTCGACCTGGTCGGGCGTGATCATCGGCGTCGGCATGAACTGCGCGACATAAGCCGGGATCTTCGCCGCGAAGAACGGCAGCGGCAACAGGATGCGCTTGCGCTCGATGGTCGCGAGCACGAACTGCATCAGCTCCTTGAAGGTCTTCACTTCCGGACCGCCGAGCTCGTAGGTCGCGCCACCACGCAGCGTGCCGTCCACCGCGTCCGCGATCGCGCGCGCCACGTCGCCGACGAAGACCGGCTGGAAGCGCGTCGCGCCGCCGCCGACCAGCGGCAGGAACGGCGACATGCGCGCCATGGAGGCGAAGCGGTTGAAGAAGTCGTCCTCCGGACCGAACATGATCGACGGCCGCACGATCACCGCCTGCGGCTGCGCCGCGAGCACCAGCTTCTCGGCCTGCGCTTTCGAGCGGCCATAATGCGAGGGCGAATTCTCGTCGGCGCCGATGGCGGAAACCTGGATCATCGAAGCGCCGTGCGCCGTCGCGGCCAGGGCCACCTGCTCGGCACCGTAGGTGTGCACCGAATCGAATTTCTGCCGGCCGCGCTCGAACAGGATGCCGACCAGGTTGATCAGCACATGGGCGCCCCGCGCCGCGGCCTCGACCGAGGCGGCGTTGCGCAGATTGGCCTGTACCACGTTGATCTGGCCGACGCGGCCGAGCGGCTGCAGATGGCCGGCGAGTTCCGGCCGCCGCACGGCGACGCGGATGCGGTAATGGCGCTTGGCCAGCGCGCGCACCACATGGCGGCCGAGGAAGCCGGAACCGCCGTAAACCGTGACCAGGGTGTCGTAAGGACTGCGTGCGGTCATGCCGCTCTCGCTGAATTTCGGGAGGGATCTCGTCGAACCGGGCAATACAGGATCGGTCGGGGGCTGTACAGGGGCGTGGGCGGGAAGAAACCCTCAATTGACAAGGCGAACGCGGCTCCGTACCTATCGCCCCGCCTGTGCCCAGGTGGCGGAATTGGTAGACGCACTAGTTTCAGGTACTAGCGGGTAACACCGTGGAGGTTCGAGTCCTCTCCTGGGCACCAAAGAGCTCCTAGCTCATTGAAATCAATAAATTTTGTGACCTTTCAGTAGGTTGCGGCCGCCCGAGTGGTACACAAGGGTGGTCCACATGCCTCTGCCGATGACGCGACCTTTCAAGCATCCGAAGACCGGAATCTATTGGCTCCGCAAACGCGTGCCGGCGCATCTCCAAGAGCTCGTCGGCAAGGTCGAAGAGAAGCTAAGCCTTAAGACCCGGGAACCCGGCGAAGCCAAGAAGAGGCACGCCGTCGCGTTGGCGGCCTTGGAGCAACGCTGGGAAAACCTTGCCGCCGGGCCGCGGCGGCTGACGGAAAGAGAAGCCCATGACCTCGCCCGCCCGTTGGCGGTCGAGTGGCTAGCCCTCTATGAAGCCAACCCGTCCCAGCAGGATTTCTGGCCGATAGGCCTCGGTGGGGTCCTGTGGGCCGACCCGCCTGTGGATTTAAGTTTGAGCACGGCGGATCTCCTCCGAGCCACCCCAGAAGATTCCAAGCGGACCCAACTGCGCGACTGGTGCTTTCGACAAGCAGACCAATTGCTCACCGCGAACGGTCTTAGGGCGGCGGCCGAGGAAGATCGAAAGGTCCTGGCCGTTGCCGTATCGGCAGCAATGCAGCGGGCGAGCGTTCAACTCGAACGCCTCAGTCGCGGAGAGCTCATAGAGCCGCAGGCCACCACCGCAGCCCCCGCACAACGGCCGGCCACCCTACCGCTCGTTCGGTTTGACGACCTCCTCAAAGGATGGATCGCGGAAACCCGGCCCGCCAAGAAGACCCAGTACGAATGGACACGGGTCGTCGGACAACTCCAGAAATTCCTAGGCCATGACAATGCTGCGCGCGTCACGGCAGAGGACATCGTCAGGTGGAAGGCTGAGCTTGTCGCTCAGGAACTAAGCCCCAAGACCATCCGTGATGCGAAGCTTGCCCCGGTCCGGGCCGTTCTGCAGTGGGGCGCAGATAACAAGCGCATTTCCCAGAACCCCGCCGCAGGCGTTTCAATTGACGTCCGACAGCGCGCCCTGGAAATGAAGCGCGGCTTTTCTGAAACGGAAGTAGCAGTTGTTTTGCCGGCGGCTCGCTTGGAGGCAAACCCCGTTTTGAGGTGGCTGCCCTGGCTTTCAGCGTTCACCGGGGCACGAATTGCAGAGCTGAGCCAGCTTCGGCGCGAGGACGTCGTAACGATCGAGGACGTTTGGTGCGTGCGAATCACTCCCGAAGCCGGGCCTCTAAAGACGTTGAGTTCCGAACGGATCATCCCGCTCCACTCCGCTCTGCTTGCAGAGGGCTTTCTGGATTTCGCTCGCACGGTGCCTTCAGGACCGCTTTTTACGCAGATCAGACCTGACAAGTTCGGGAGCCGCGGCGGTAACGCCACGAAGGTCTTGGGCCCGTGGGTAAGATCGCTCGGAATCGTCGATGAGCGAATATCGCCTAACCACTCCTGGAGACACCGCTTCAAGACGCTAGCCCGCCGCCACGGTCTCGCAACCGACGTGGTCGACGCTATGGTTGGTCACCAACGACGGACCGTCGCCGACAGTTACGGGGAGTTTCCAGCCTCTGCGCTGCAGCGGGAATTGGAGAAAATCCCCTCTTTGAGTTTTTGAACTTGCACGCGACGAATGCAGCTGTGGCCGCATTGGGTAACGTTTTCCTGTTTCATGAAGGACTACTAGAGGCAGGTGGTTGTCCGTAGGGCACGGTTGACGTGAATGGCGTAGCTCTTGCCTTGCCAAGGTCGAGGTCGAGGTCGAGGTCGAGGTCGAGGGTTCGAGTCCCTTCGCCGCTCCAGTCAAATCAGTGCTTTTCGCGATTTTTCCGGCGAAAGCTTTTTCTCAAAAGTTGCAAACAAAGATTCAAAATCGGCCGGGCGGCCAAAGTTGCAAAGCTATGCCCGTTGCCGATTGGACTCGCTCGGCACGCTGAAGGCCAACCGGACGCGGCGCGATCCGCAACGCGGGCACTTCAAACGGCTTTCGAGCCGGGCCAATGGGAAGTCACGGCCGCGCGTCCATAGCAGTGTCGCCAGATCAAGCTCAGCACCATAGACGCATTCGCGAACGCGCTTCATGCCGTCATGCGGTCCCCACGCGCATCGGACATTCACACGCCAACCGTGATCATAAGCTTCACCTAGGGACTCGACAGCCATTAGAACAAAATGCGAACCTTGGTCGAGCCGATCACTAGGGACCGCCAAAGTACAACTTGAAGCTTCAGAACGAGGGCTACACATTATCGTCCGCTACAACTCCGGGAGCTAATAATGTCGGACCAACTTTTTCAGCATTCTTTGCATGGGTGGTGGCAAAACGTTTTACGAGCGGCAGCCGATGACGTGAACAACCTTGATCGAAAGTTTTTTTCCGATCCTGCGCTGGCTGGCGAACTTCAGAGGATTGTCGAAAAATATTCACTCGATGTTGCGCGCATTGATCGGGAAGCAATCAGCGCAGATGCACGAGAAGAAGAATTTCAGGGCTCCGACTACGGTCATCGATATACCGGCAAGCGCAGCCTCCTTGATGTGGAGATTCCATTCTCAGGCGATCTCGATTCGTTTCGGCTATCGCCCTCGCGTGCCGCAGTGATTATGCAGCGCATCAGCATCGGCCGGGACTCACTCAAATTTACAATTCCTGACGATCAAAATGCGCAACGCGAAGTCGATACAGTAATGACCCAACTGAATCAAAATCTCGATAAGATTCGCGCCGAATATGAGCAAGCTAAACCTCAGTTAGGTCAGACCATTCAACAGATGGCAGATTCGCGCAAAGCGCAAATTGCGAAAGAAGCAGAACGCGACAAACGGCTATCCTTCAAAGTAAATCGCTAACGGCACGGGCGCTGTTCCGATGATTCACGATGGCGAAGCTATGCGATGGACGAAAATAAAAAACTAGACGGCGTGCCGGAATTGCCGCAAGGGGCAAAAGGCGGCAAGACGACGCGCGGCATTTTAAATGCTGTCAGCGGCGCAATCCCATTTGCAGGCGGACTATTGTCGGCCGCAGCAAGCGCCTGGTCGGAGCGCGAACAGAATCGCATCAACGAATTTCTACATCATTGGATTGAAATGCTCGCCGCTGAAATGCACGAGAAAGAGCAGACTATATTGGAGATCACTGCACGCTTGGATATGCGGGATGAAGAAACGGCCAAGCGAGTCGAAAGTCCGGAATATCAAGCATTGCTCAGAAAAGCATTTAGAGATTGGGCGGGAACTGAAAGCGAGGAAAAACGAGTTCTGATTCGCAATCTGCTCGCCAACGCAGCATCAGCTACACTCGCGAGTGACGACGTGATAAAGTTATTTCTAGAGTGGATAAAAGACTATTCTGAACTGCACTTCGCAGTAATAGGCGCGGTCTACAATAGCGCCGGAATTACGCGCGGCAGCATTTGGCGAAAACTGGGCCGCCCCATTGTTCGTGAAGACTCTTCGGATGCCGATCTTTTCCGACTTTTGATTCGTGATTTGAGCACCGGTGGAATAATTCGCCAACATCGCGAGACTGATTACGCGGGACATTTTATCGCTAAGCGGTCCCTACGCACTTCAACATCGAAGGGCGAAACAAAGGCTATGAAATCAGCTTTTGATGAGGAAGAACAATACGAGCTGACTGCACTAGGCGACCAGTTTGTTCATTACGCCATAACGGATTTGCCGCCAAAATTGGAATTCAAGCAAGCTAGCTCTGCTGACTTTAATGAGACGGAGAAAGAACTATGAGTGACGAAAATCCATGAAAGCCGGGCGACGTGGTTCAGGTCGAATCCGGTGGGCCGCCAATGACAGTAGCGGGAGAAGACCAGCTCGGAATGGTTATATGCGAGTGGTTCGTGGAGACGAATTAGAAGACGGGCACTTTTAATCATCCTGTCCCGAAAAAATATGAACCGCCGACCCGAGGACCAATCTATGTCGAGCGAAGATAACTCATCCGAAGAGGTTTGAATGAGGTCGCGACGGAGGCAATTACGAGCTTTAGCGCTTTGTGCTTTTTGTCTCCTATCAGAGGGTGCGTTCGGAGCTTGCGGCGAAAAAGGCGGCCCCGGCTATCGGGGACCAAATGGAAAGTGCGTCGGATGGTCCGCACTCGCCAGAACATGCGGCAACCCTCCGACGCTGCGCTGCACCCCCGAACTTGCTCAGCCGGAAGCTCCTGACGCCGCGAAAAAAGGTTCGCAGATTCGAAGTTTTATGGATGCTGCGCATGAGCGCGCCAAAGAGGCAGGAAGGTAGAATGGGTTGGCGAGCTTGGGATGCCTACGAGTCTGATGCCGAAGCCCGACGCCGCGCGTTGCCGTGGCGCGCGCGATACAATTGGCGGAATGCTCTTGTCTTTGCCGGCTTTGCAGCGTTGCTCGGCGGCTATTTCTATTTTTCATATCTACGTTAGAGATATTGATAGAAACAAATGGACGACGCGTTCAAAAACAAGCCGGAAGACTTCATTAATCGCGGAATTCGCGCGGGTGTCGGTGCATTACCGGTCGCTGGAGGGTCGCTTGTCGAATTCCTTGCATTTGTGATCGGCGACCCCTCCCAAGAGCGACACGATGACTTTATGAATGAGACGCTTCGGCGTTTGATGGCTTTAGAAAGCAAATTTGAACAAAGAACCGGAAAAAGAAATTAAGCCGTGAAACTAGAGTTCTGGCAATTCAAATATGAGTTTGATCGAGACGACGCGAAGATCGTCATTCCGATCTTGCTTCTGGTTTTGGCCCTTTGCTTTACTAAGCTAAATCCAATTATTCTAATTGGCTTTGGTGCAATCTATTATTTTGTCTATTTCTTTGCAGACGACGCGGTTGAGTTGGTCAATACGCAATTACGAAAAAGACGAATGCGTTGCCCAAGATGCAAAAGCAGAAACGTTTTTCTACAAGGGTATGACGGATATAATTCTGACGAGCACTATGGCTACTATCTTTGCAACGATTGCAGCACAACGTCGATTTTGATTGAAAACGGGCTAATGGACGTCTCATCTAGGAAAGCGGCTGAGGCGGATTTCTAGGGACTTCCCACACAAAAGTGCGAGGACAAATCCCCGCCAAACAGAACAATTTTCACAAAGTCTCGTCTTCAAATTCATCGAAAGGGTTTGGCAGAACGCGTCGGGCAACGAAGAAGCCGACTATCGGAACGCCCGGAAACCTCTTTTCCAAAACCGATTTCACCGCGCGGAAATGTGTTCCTGCCGTTAGAACATCGTCTACTATAGCAATGCGTTTTAGAGCCGGTTCGGCCTTCGTCTCGTCAATTTGGTAGACTGCCAAAAGATCTTCCACTGTCGGTCTGTCACTGCTTTCATGCGCAGCATTCAGCGACTTTGTTTGAATGACAAGATCGCGAACATCGACCGGACTGGCGCTAGGTATTGCCTGACAGACTTTGTGAATTCGGTCGTCATAATCCACATCCCCCACCGCTTTCGAAGGAGGAACCGGAACTAGAGTCGCGCCGTCAAGCCACTTAGAATTGATAGCTTCACCAAAATCCTTTGCGCAAGCCCTCATAGCCTCATGCTTATATTTGTACTGAGGCGTATTCGCCAGCGACGGCTTTTTCTTGAGATTCGAAATCAGGCTATTCGTTGCGCTGAATTGGTAATTTTTGCCTGAAGTGTATTCGTACAAAAAATAACATTCATCATCTGGAGTCAGATGGAAGTGGTCTGGGCGATTTTGATCGTCGATTTTCTGGAATCGCGCGGTCAACCTAGGGCTTTCCAAATATCATCTAGCTCTCTGACGCGAATTGCACCGCGACTTTCGAAAGTCGCAGGCCACGTCAGATCCCTACGCTCAAAAAGCGAGTTTAAAATAAATAGTTTTCGCCCCTGATGCAATGCGGCGCGTGCCTGCGTCAGCGTTCCCGAGGTTTCTCCCGCTTCAACAATGATCGTGGCGTCCGTTAGGGCGCTCATCGTGACGTTTCTTTCGGGAAAGAAAAGTCTGTTCTGTGGGACTGCTTGCTTCGAATACCGAAGCACTGGCACTTGCGAAATCAAGAGGAATTCCCGCGCTATCTTTTTCTGAAGTTCCTTGTTTTCCGGGGGGTAGTACTGACCAAGTGGCGTCCCAATCACAGCTATCGTGCGGCCGCCCAACTCGATTGCTGTGGTGTGTGCAACGGTATCAATCCCATTCGCAAGTCCGGATACAACGGTGAAATGCTTTTCGACGAGCGCGCGGGAAATCCGCCTTGCGCGTTCCTTTCCTTCGTCCGTGGGTTCACGAGTGCCAACGACCGCGACGCCGCGAGTTTCCGACAATTCCCAAGCGCCTTGATAGTACAAAACCTCAATGGGGTGCTTTGCGTCTCGAAGCCGCTTTGGATAGTCGCCCGCATGATTGATGCGAACGCCAAATTGATCCACCCCATTTCCTTTCAGCTTTGCCAACACCTGCCTCGCGCACTGGTCGGCCAAGGCAGGGCTAATGAAATCGGAAGGCAATGCCGTGGGATCGGCGGCAAAGCGTTCAGCAATTGTCTTAAAGGTCGCCCCTTTTTCCAACCAGAGAGCTTCATAGGCTCCAAGCTCCCGAAGGGGTGAAATAGGCTTCACCGCCGGACTGTTACTGTCATCGCGCTCGGCTAGAAGGTTTACAAGAGGTCCCATTTTTCAATCCTAGCCAACTGATTCGGTCCCCGCAAAGATGACTGTTGATGATTTAATGTGGGGTTGCGCGGCTAGTTCCGCCCGGAATCCGGCCGGCGTCCCAAATAGCCCAAAAGGACCGAGAAAGTCATTCCTGCCGGGCATTTGATGACCAGCAGCAAGAAAGGCATTTCGGCTCACCAGCTAAGCCGCATGCTCGGCCTGACCTACAAATCCGCTTGGTTTCTTGCCCATCGCATTCGTGAGGCTATGCGCCCGACTGAGTTCACGCCAATGGGCGGCGACGGCGAGACGGTCGAGAATGACGAAACGATCATCGGCAAGGTCGAAGGCGCGCCCAAGCGCATCACCCGTGGCGGCAGCCAGCACCGCAATATTGTCCTGACCCTTGTTGAGCGCGGCGGCGCCGCCCGTAGCTTCCATGTCGACGGCAACTGTCGGCACGCCCATTCCGATCATCCGCATGAACATCGTGCGCGAAAGCACGCTGCATACCGATCAGGCGTCTTGGTATCGCGGGCTCAAAGGTGACGTTGCCAAGCACGAAACGGTCAACCATGAGGCCGACGAATATGTGCGCGGCAATGTCACGACGAACACGGTTGAAGGCTACTATTCGATCTTCAAACGCGGCATGAGGGGCGTCTACCAGCACCGCTCAGAACGCCACCTTCACCGATATCTCAGCGAATTCGATTTCCGCGACTCCTATCGCGTCGCCTGCGGCTTTGATGATGCCGCCCGCGCCGCTAAGGCTCTCGAAGGCGCGAAGGGAAAGAGACTAACTTACCGACGGCCTAACTAAGGCGACCGCCGACATCTACACAGCCGCTATGTGGCCGACATGGGTTAGGCTCAAGTGAGCCGAAACCTTATGCGCCTATGGGAGGAAGGGTACGATTGCTGGCATACTTTTCTGCCACCGCGAAAAGTACCTCATAATTGGAACGTTTGAATTTGCCTTCGTACGGCGCGCCAATCAGATCGGCCATCTTTTTCAATGTCTCATAGTGCCTTGGAATGCTCTTTTCCAAGGCCTCAACGATGTCTGGAACAAAGGAGTTTTTCGCGGATGCAGGATCGGTGCGGCCATCCAAGACCGCCGCCGCCATGATCTTCAATTCGTTGAAATAAAGCTCTCCGGTGGTGGCGACGCTTTGAAAATCCGCCAAAGTTGGCTTGTCTGTTTTTAAGCAATACGCGCTAATCGCATTGGTATAATCTAGATATCGTCTCTCTCGCTCGCGCTTGTGCGCGTTACTATTTTCATACAGGCGCTGCTTGTGAGCGCTGCGTTCGCTCGCGCTCATTGCAAGCACTTTCACGAAGAAGCCCATCACCCCACCAGTGACGAATGTCACCACTGACCAGACATTCGGAGCGCCCAATAAGGTCAGAGCCTGGTCACCACTCATTTTTTATCGCCAGCCTGTTGCAGCAGATATGAAATGGTATCTGCCTCTGAGGCATAGAAGCGCGTCTGATAGTCGGGGAATAATTCTTTTGCGGCTCTGTCACCGGCCGCCTCTCGATCCATTCCACCGTTGATGTAAATCCGAGTTAAAGACGCCCAACGTTCACTTAATGACTCGGACGGCGCATTCGCCAATCCAAATTTGATCATTAATCCGTGACTGATATCCGCCATGACTTCCTCCCAAATGCCCAAAAGGTCCGTATCCCGGAAGACGACCGTTCTGGGCCCCAGTCAGCATCATAGCGATATTTGAAATCATAAGTAGAGAGGGGTAGTCGCCGCAGCCCACAGAAGCATTTACATGCTGAGCAGTGGCACCAGCGCCGTCCGCACGCGCGGGAGCACTCTCATTCCTTCTGGATATGCCGCTTTGCCCAATCCATCAGGGCCTCTGGATCGTCATTATCCGGAGTTGGCTCGATCTTGGGCTTTGATGCTTTTGGCTGCGGCGCCGTCTTTAACAGACGCAAAAGAACATCATCGCGCGTCGGTTTTCCGGGCTCTTTAGCCATGACTCAGGTCCCCACACAAACAAATAGCACTGATTCGCAAGGCGTTTCGCCGTGAACAGGGCTGTGCGCAAGCACATTTTGCGCTTGCGGAACTGCCGCGCGCGATTAGGAGTCGAAGGGCTAGGCTGGCGTTGGGGATGGGTTCGCGGCCCATCCCCGTACCAAAGTAGTCTAGCTGGCGCGCTGACGGCGCTGGGGGCGTGACGCCACCCCAAAGTACCCTCCGGCTCGGAGACGGAGGGCCCTACCCGGGCTACAGAAGGATCGTACGCCCGCTGTAGTCCGCAGCCCCGACGAGCGGGGCACCGGGGGCCAGTGGAGACGTCCGCTGGCCCTCACCTTTTCCGCCCGCAGGCGGCCTTGAAGAAAAGCGGTCCTGGACCCGCTTTAGTCACCTAAGACAACTTGTCCTAGCACGCGTATTCACAACACGTGAACGCCTGGTTCGCCTAGCCCTTTCGTGCATCGCACGCACAAATATTTGCAATCTGCGAACGGTATCCCATAACCTCATAATTCCGGTACGTTACCACCAGCAAGGACAGATTCGACCTCGACCAACTGCTTCACTCCGCCCGCGCTTTCAGGTATCCCCAAGAGGTTGCCGCCGACCCCGATTTGAGGGTGGACGAGAAGCGTGCCATCCTGGCCTCCTGCGCGTCCGGACGCCAACGCAGTGGCGACCTCTCCCGAGCTGCGCCAGCCTGACTACGGTCCGCGGATGCGTTGAAGGCGTTCGACCGTGAGGCGGCGGCAACTGTGGACTATCGCCGGTTCATCAACCGGGCCCGGCGTATCCGTGACTTGTCCTGGAGGAGTGGGACTGCGCTCGCTGCTGGTAAGCGTCATGCTCCTCGAAATCCTGATGGTGGCGAGCGTCGCCGTTGGGTGCTCAGCGGCTGGAGGCGTCCGGCTAAGGATAAAAGGGACGAGAAGAGAGGCGGCGAAGCATCCAGAGAGCATGTTAGAATTTCGCCTTGGGATAGCAATCGACGTCATCGTCGTTCCTGCAAATGCGCCAACTCCCAAATGCATCCTGACCTTCGTCCGGGGGATCGATCAGGCCGTCATTCTGAAGCATATCGCGAATACTTTTCATGAGGCTCTTCTCGTCGGGGTCATCGAACTTCACCCATTTGTTTTTGCCTAGGTTGGACCCATAGACTTCGATCTTGCCGAGCGCGCTTGCGGGCTTATCGCTGTCTGGTGCGACGACGAAGAAATAGAACCGGGTCAGATTGCGCGGGGTCGATTTCTGGGCCGGTATTGTGCAGGTCAACGAAAAGGTCCGCCGCTCGTCCTCTGAGCGATATGACACCGTGCCACTGCGGTAACGGACGCATGCCAAGGCGATGTCATTGGGGGTCATCTTGAGGGGACGAAGGTCTGGGTCGCCGCGGTCTGGGTCGCCAAAGAACATGAAAAGCGGGCTGCCGAGTACAGATACCGGTGGGGACCAGGCGCCGAGGAGAGAGGTAAGGGCTAGCGCTAAAAGCGTGCGTTTGAACTGGATCATGGTTAGCCGCCGATCAGTTTGGCCTTGAGGCCGTCGAATTCGGCCTGGGTAAGCGCGCCTTCGGCAAGGAGACGGTGCAGGCGTTCGAGCTCCTGGCCCATAGACGAAGGCAGCGGTGGCGGTTCGACAAGATGGACCTTCTTGGGGTCATTGATGAAGAGATTGAGCCCGGATTCACCGCCGCTCGGCGCTTCTTCCGGCCGATGAACGGCGTGAAGCGCCCAGGCCAAGGCGACACCCCAGCCGATGATGGTGCCGCCGAAGGCGAGATTGATGACGAGGATGACGTAACGGTTCGGGTGCCCGCGTCGAAACGCGACGATTGTGGGTAAGGCGTAGATCACGGCGACAGCGATGAGGAAGAGGATGAGGCCGACTTTGTCGGAAGTCATCGATCGCTCCTCTAGGCCGCGCGCAAGAAGATCGATACGACGAACGTCGCCACCCAAACGAAACCGTACGTTGGCGTCTGGCGGAGCCGCTGGGCGCGCACGAACAGGTAGACCGGCGCCAGGAGTACGGCGAAGAACGTGATCCAGGCTGAGTTGTATCCGGCCGCCTTGAGCTGCTGCTGGTCCAGCAGGCAGAGGATGGCGTTCGCCGCGGCGGGAATGATCCAGAGCAGCGCCGACGAGAGCTGGTGGTCTTCATACGGCGTCTTGCTCTGGTACCCGAGGATCATGGCCTCGATCAGGAAGTAGGCGAGCGGCGCAACGGCAAGCGCCCAAACGAAGCCATTGTTTATGTGGGTCGCGGCGACCGGCGGCGGTTCGTCGCGGAGAACCCCGCCAAGTTCGGATTTGGACAGCGGTAGCCAATCCGGGAGCCCTTTGCGCCAGACGGGGGTGTCGGCGTCGATGGCCTTGTCCGCGAGCAGAGCGTGTATCTCGGCCGCGGCGACAGGCCCCTTTCGCTGGCCGGACTGAGTGTAGAACCACGAAGTGTCGGTCGGAATGTCCGTCAAGTTTGCCCCCTTTTTTCGGTCTCACTCACTGATTCTTTGTTGGCCCCAAGAAGTTGCCTCGCGCAGGAGCCTGATTCCTAAATGGGGACTTATAGTGCGTGTTTTTATAGTCCGCTAGGCCCTCACCTGGAGGGATGAGAGCGGGCAAACTGGTGGGTTGGCATCTGCGTCGCCTGAGGGTCGGGATGGCCCTCTCGCAAGAGGCTTTTGCTGTAGACGCTGGCGTCGACCGGTCTTTCGTGGGGCGAATAGAGCGCGGACTTGAGAATCCTACCGTCGAGACGCTCGAAAAGTTTGCGGATGTGCTGGGGGTTCACCCTTACGAACTGCTGTTGCCTGTCAAGGGTAGCGACAAGAAGCCGGAGACCCTAAGGCGTGGACGAAAGAAGCAATAAATTGGCAGGCTCCCGCGGACGTGGGCCTAAACTTGGAGATATTCGACTGCGGCAAGTTCGCCTTCGACGAACACCGCCGCAGTAAGCGCGCGACCGAAGACGGCGCCAGTGTCGAGGTTGATCCGGTTCAGGCGAATGTCGGGCTGGCCGGAGCGGATTGGAGTATGGCCGTGCACAATGAGACGGTCATGGTTTGCGGCGGAAGACAGAAACGGCTCACGACTCCGCAGTAGATCGTCGCGGTTTTGTCGATCGAGCGGCCCGCTTTGTCGGAAGCCCGCGTGCGCGAAGTCTTCGAATTTGAGGGGCAGGGGTTCGAACGGCGCGGCCGCGTGATGTTTTGTGCCTATGCGCTGCGATTGACTAGCATGCGAACCGACTAATTTTGTAAGGCGGCCAAAATAAGTCGTCGGATCGACGATAGAAACCTATTTTTACATTTCTTAACCCAAAGCCTTGGGTCCGAATCGTACTGTTGCACCAAGTTGTCCGGAGGGCGCGCACTTTGGAGCGTTCGAGGAGGTCCCCTGAGTTAGATCAATCGACTGGGAAGCGGTGGGAAAGGATATGGAGAATGAGACCCTCAATGATGAGAATTGCCATCATTTGCGATCCAACAGATTCAAGACTCGGGTGGTAGTCAATGTCGCGTGTCTTGATGTGTGTTTGCGTCAGTCTAGGATGCGCTGTTGACGCGCTTTGTAGCCTTAAGTTGGGCTCGAGAGCCTGCCTTCCCTCCGCGTATTCAATGCCGACAATCGAGCAGTCAACGAAGAGCGTCCCTGCGCCGTTGACTAAGAGAGGTTTGTTCTCGTCCTGCAAAGACATGTGGGCGTCTAACGGCATCTTTGCGAAATCGTTAGTGCGCGACAGCGAAGGCGAGGCCTCTATCGCCAAGTCGCAGCACGCCTTGCCGGCAGTGTTCTTGTGCGCGGCGCGAATCCGCTGATCGTTGAGGCCCAAGAAGTTGTCAAATCGCTCGCCGGAGATTTCGGCCAGTTGCTGGTCATGACTATGCCCTTCGGAAGGGTCTCAGGTTCGCCAAGATCGTGATCGGGACGCGCAGGAAACCTGCCACTTGCGAAGCGTTCGGCTCAGCACCTGGGTTGGTCGCAACTGCATTGGGCGCAGTGGCCGTAGAAGAATGCGCCCGTCCATGGCCAACAGCTGAATAACTCGATAGGCGACAATGAAAGTCGTTCTGAAAAGAACCCGCGTTTTCATGCTGCTTGCTTTTGCCTTATTGCCGGCCGGCTGCGCCGTAGGGCCCGACTACCGGAGCCCGTCGCTCGACTTGCCCACACGCTGGAGCGGCGACAAGAACAAGCGAGAGCCGCAGCCGCCCGTGCTGGCGCAGTGGTGGCGGCGGCTCAACGATCCGTTGCTGAACCAACTGATCGACGAAGCCGTGCAGGGCAATTTGGACGTTGCGGCCGCGAAGGCGCGCATCCGCGAGGCGCGTGCCTCGCGGCGGCAGGCCATCGGTGCGCTGTTTCCTTCGATTGAGGGCTCGGGCTCGGCCACCCGCAGCCGCACGGCTACCACCACCACGGACGACATTACGACGCCGCCGAGTACGGGCAATCAATTTCAGGCGGGCTTCGATGCAAGCTGGGAGCTCGACCTGTTCGGCGCCAACCGCCGCGCGGTCGAAGCGGCGACATATAACGTCGATGCGTCCGAGGATGACCTGCGCTCGACCCTGCTGACCCTGATCGGCGACGTCGCGTCGTATTACGTCGACGCCCGCGGCTATCAGGCCCGCGCCGCGTTGGCGCGCCGAACCGCCATCTCGCAGCGGGAAACCGCCGCTCTGACTCAGAATAAGTTCAACGCGGGCTCGGCGTCTGCCGTCGATACCGCCAAGGCGCTGGCACAGGCTGCGAGCACCGAGGCCAACGTCCCGACCAACGAGGCATCCTACAGGGAGTCTCTCCATCGGCTTGGCGTGCTGCTGGGGCGCGATCCGACAGCGCTGGCGTCGCGGCTTGCGCGCGTGACGCCAATTCCGGCGCCGCGCTTGCCGTTGCCGAGGGGCATCCCCGCGGATGTGCTGACGATGCGGCCGGACGTGCGTAAGGCCGAACGGCAGCTTGCGCAATACACCGCCAAGATCGGCCAGGCCGAGGCCGCGCTCTATCCGGATGTCAGTCTCAGCGGGTCGGTCTCGACCACGGCGCTCAAGCTCGGTGATCTCGGCAAGAACTCGACCATCGGGTGGTCGTTTGGTCCGACGGTCAGCGTTCCGATTTTCAACGGTGGCAAGCTGCGCGCCGCCGTCGAAGTCGCAGAGGCGCAGCGCGATGAATATCACGTCGCCTGGCGTAGCGCCGTCCTGACGGCGCTGGAGGATGTCGAGAACGCCACGGTCTCGCTTGCGCAGGAGCGCATCAAGATCCGCAGCCTGACCGAATCGGCTCAGCGCTATGGCGAGGCCGCGCGGCTGTCGCATACGCTCTATGAAAACGGATCGAGCAGCTTCCTCGATGTGCTCGATGCCGAACGCTCGCAGTTCTCCGCCGAGGACACGTTGCTGCAGAGCCGGGTCAACATCGCCAAGGACTATGTCGCGCTGGCGAAGGCTCTTGGTGGCGGTTGGGACGGCGCAATCGATGCCGGCAAGCCGGAAGTGGTCGATACCGACACCGGTCCGCATCTTCCCGGAGCGCTCCGATGAGCTTCGATCGGACGATCTATCCTTGAGGCGCTAGCGCTGGCCATGCAGATGATCAACGATGTCGCCAAGGCAAAAGCCGATCGTGCCGCCGCCGTCGATTTTCCCCCACGGCCGGCAAACGACCCGCCGCCAGTTGTGCCAGCGCCGCGCCGCAAGTCGCCGATACGGCGGCGCGTGTTGCTCGCGGCCGCTGTGCTGGCGGTGGTCGCGATCGGATGGGGCATAAAGGCGGCCTTGTCGCCCAGTCCGACCGCCAATCTGATGACGGCGCCGGTCACTGTCGGCGATATCGAGCAGACCGTTCTTGCGACGGGCACTCTGAAGCCGGTCAAGCTCGTGGCTGTCGGGGCGCAGGTCTCCGGCCGGGTCGTGTCGCTGAAGGTCGCGCTCGGCCAAAAGGTCAAGGTCGGGGATTTGATCGCGGAGATCGACTCCGTGACGCAGCAAAACACGCTGCGCACCAACGAGGCTGCGCTGCAGAACACCCGCGCCCAGCGTGCGGAGAAGGAAGCGCTCCTCACGCTCTACGAAGCCAATCTCGCGCGCCAGCAAATGACGTTGGCGCAAAAGGCGTCGTCACGCGCCGACTACGACACCGCGGAAGCCAACGTCAAGACCACGCGGGCACAGATTGCCCAGCTCGATGCCCAGATCATCGAGGCCGAGGTCGCGATCGAGACGGCGCGCGTCAATCTCGGTTACACCCACATCACCGCGCCCATCGACGGCACCGTGCTCTCGATTGTCACCCAGGAAGGCCAGACAGTGAACGCCGTGCAGTCGGCACCGACCATCGTCGTGCTCGGCCAGGTCGACACCATGACCGTTCGCGCCGAGATATCCGAGGCCGACGTCGTGCGGGTGAGGCTCGGCCAGAAGGTCTATTTCACCATTCTCGGTGATCCGGGACACCGCTATCACGCGAGCCTCGAATTCATCGAACCGGCGCCGGAATCGGTCAAGACCGACAGCAGTTTCACGTCCACCACCACGTCCTCGTCGAGCAGCAGCTCCTCTTCCTCCTCTTCATCATCCACGTCGTCGGCGATCTACTATAACGGCATCTTCAATGTGCCGAATCCCGACGGCGATCTGCGCACCTACATGACCGCGGAGGTCCATATCGTGCTTGGCGAGGTGCACAATGTGCTGA
This sequence comes from Pseudolabrys taiwanensis, assembly GCF_003367395.1. Lineage (NCBI taxonomy): Bacteria > Pseudomonadati > Pseudomonadota > Alphaproteobacteria > Hyphomicrobiales > Xanthobacteraceae > Pseudolabrys > Pseudolabrys taiwanensis. The sequence goes on from NZ_CP031417.1 coordinate 3,802,350, forward strand.
CCGTTCCTGCGGCTGCGCTGGGCGAAGCCGGAGCAGGCGATATCTACAAGGTGAGGGTGGTCGAGTCATCCGGGTCCGTCGCCACGCGCGCCGTGAAAGTCGGCCTCAATAATAAGATCACGGCCGAGATTTGCGATGGTCTTAAAGCCGGCGAGCAGGTGGTGATCGGCACTGCGGCTACCGACACCACGTCGAAGAAAACGGCCGGCCCGCCGCCAGGGATGTAAGTATGGGCGAGCCTCTGATCGTTCTCGACAAGGTCAGCCGCGTCTATACCTCGGGCGAATCCACCGTCGTCGCGCTTGATCGTATCGATATCCGCATCGACGCCGGCGAGATGGTCGCGATCGTGGGTGCATCAGGCTCGGGTAAGTCGACGCTGATGAACATCCTCGGCTGCCTCGATCGTTCGACCTCCGGTCATTACCGCATCGCCGGCCGCGATGTCGCCTCCCTCGATGGGGACGAACTCGCCGCGCTGCGGCGAGAGCACTTCGGTTTCATCTTCCAGCGTTATCATCTGCTCGGCGAGCTCACCGCGATCGGCAATGTAGAGATGCCGGCGGTCTATGCCGGGCTGTCGTCCGCCGATCGCCACGACCGTGCGGCGGGCTTGCTTCATCGTCTCGGCATGGACAAGCGTCAGGCGCATACGCCGGGGCAGCTCTCAGGCGGTCAGCAGCAGCGTGTGTCCATCGCGCGTGCCCTGATCAACGGCGCCGACGTGATCCTGGCCGACGAACCGACCGGTGCACTCGACAGCCGCAGCGGCGAAGAGGTGTTGCGCATTTTGGACGAGATCCACGCCGAAGGCCGCACGGTGATCATCGTCACGCATGACATGGCGGTGGCCCGGCGCGCGCGGCGGATCATCGAGTTGCGCGACGGCGCGGTCGTCTCGGATCGTCCTAATGCCGACGATGACGCCGCCGTTGCTAAGATGCGTGCGGCCGGTGTCCAAGGCGCCGGAATTGGTGTGCCGCGGGCACCACGTTGGCGCGCAGGATTGAGCCGTTTTTGGGAAGCGCTGCGCATGGCGCTGTCGTCGATGAATGCCCATCGCCTGCGCGCGCTCCTGACCATGCTCGGCATCATCATCGGTGTCGCCTCGGTGGTCTGCGTCGTCGCACTGGGGTCGGGCTCGCAGGAGCGGGTACTGGCCAATATCAACAGCCTCGGCACCAATACGCTCGAGATCTTTCCGGGCAAGGATTTTGGCGATACACGCTCGGCCAAGATCAAGACCCTCGTGGTGGCGGATGCGCGGGCGCTGGCGCAACAGCCTTATGTGGCCGCTGTGGCGCCGACAGTGTCGACCTCCAGCACGCTTCGGTTCGGCGCGATCGAGGCCAGTGCGCAGATCAGCGGTGTCGGCGAACAGTACTTTCAGGTCAAGGGCACCCAACTTGCCGAGGGCGGCTTCCTCGATGCGGACAGCGTGCGCAGCTATGCCCAGGATGCGGTGATCGATGACAACGCGCGCAAGGCGCTGTTTCCCGACGGCACGACAAGCCCTGTAGGCCAGGTCATCCTCGTCGGTCGAGTGCCGTGCCGCGTTGTTGGTGTCACCCGTCAGCAGCAGAGCGGCTTCGGTTCCAGCGCCAATCCGACAGTGTATCTGCCCTACACCACGGTACAGGCGCGCTTCCTCGGTGATCGGTCGCTCCGCAGCGTCAGCGTCCGCGTCAACGATACGACATCGACGGATGCGGCCGAGCAGGCGGTCACGCGTCTGCTGACCGAGCGCCACAACGCCAAGGACTTCTTCATTCTCAACACCGACGACATTCGACGCACCATCCAGAGCACCACCCAGATTCTGACGTTGCTGGTCGCAGCCATCGCCGTGATCTCCCTGATCGTCGGCGGCATCGGGGTGATGAACATCATGTTGGTGTCCGTCTCCGAACGCATCAGTGAGATCGGTGTGCGCATGGCGGTTGGCGCCCGCCAGACCGATATCCTGCAGCAGTTCTTGATCGAGGCCGTGCTGGTGTGCCTGATCGGCGGCACGCTCGGGATCGGCCTCGCTGTTGGTTTCGGCGCGGTGTTCAACGTCTTCGACGTGGGCTTTAGGCTCATCTATTCGACGACGTCGGTTGTGGTCGCCATCGTGTCTTCGACGATAATCGGTGTCGCATTCGGCTATATGCCGGCGCGCAATGCATCGAAGCTCGATCCTGTCGTGGCGTTATCGCGGGAGTAGACGGCAACGTAAAGGTATTCACGAGGCCTAGATCATGGTCCTGTGCGGAGCGACTCCGTGGAGGAATATCGAAACGCAACGTCGGATGTGCGTTTGCAGCTCTTTGGGCGTCGGCATGGTAAGTCCTAGGCCGGGCCTGAAGATCCGGCTGAACACCATATCCATGAGAATGGACGCGGCACTGTCGACGTCGTCAATGGCAATGCGTCCGCGCTTCTGCTCGCCGGCGAGCCATGCCGCCAATTCGGCCTGTGACGCGTCGACGCCGTGCCGTCGCACGATCCGCTGAAGTTCAGGGAACTTCGGTGCTTCCGCCATGATCGCAAGAATGACGGCGATCCGCTCCTGATTGGTCTGAGCGCTGATATCGATCTTGAAGATGGTCTCGAGCGCGACATTGAGCGGCAGCGCATCGTAGTCGCCCGGGAGTGCAAGCACGCTCTGCCGATGTGCGTCAATGACGGCAGCTAACACTGCGGCTTTGTTTGGGAATAGGCGATACAGCGTCTGCTTCGAGATTCGGCATAGTGCGGCAACGTCATCTGTCGTGGTCCGTCCGTATCCCTTTTCCACGAGCAGGCGGCCCGCACATGCAATGATGTTTGCGCGTTGCGTGTCGTCCGGCATCACCTTTGGTCGTCCGCGCCGGCGATGCGCGGATTGTGGCTTTTTCGCAGCTTTCACGATGTCGGGGCTTGTACGGGATTTCGGCATTTAAATTCGGATACCGTTCTTAAGTTGACTCTTCGCGCCAGTGATAATAATAGTACCAAACAGTACTGTAAATGCGGATGCATTCGTCGATGCATGAAAGCAAATTCTTTTCCGCCAGGGCGCGCGGCCGCGCCGTGGCGCTCGTGTTCGTTTTGTCGCTTGCCGCCTGCGGTCAGGAGAGCGCGCAAAAGACCAGTGTCTTGCCGCGCCCGGACGTGAGTGTCGTTACGCTGCATCCGCAATCCGTGGTGATCACGACCGAGTTGCCGGGCCGCACGACAGCATCGCTGACGGCGGAAGTGCGCCCACAGGTCGGCGGCATCATTCAATCGCGCCTGTTTCAGGAGGGTGGCGAAGTCAAAGTCGGCGATGTCCTCTATCAGATCGATCCGGCTCCCTATCAAGCATCTCTAGACAGCGCATTGGCGTCCTTGCGGAAGGCGGAAGCGTCTGTGCCGAGCGCGCAGGCCAAGGTCGATCGTTATCAATCCTTGGCCAAACAGAGCGCCGTCAGCAAGCAGGACCTCGATGACGCCTTGGCAACGTTGGCACAAGCGCAAGCGGACGTCGCGTCGGGCAAGGCGAGCGTCGAAACCGCCCGTATCAATCTCGAATACACGAAGATCACGGCGCCGATCGGCGGTCGGATCGACAAATCGTCGCTCACGCCGGGCGCGTTGGTGACCGCAAGCCAAACTACAATTCTCACCACCATCCGCACCATCGACCCGATCAACGTCGACGTGACGGAGTCCAGCACCAACCTGCTCAACTGGCGCAAGGCCATCGGCGAGGGGCGGCTGAAATTCGCGGGACCCGACATAAGCGTGAAGTTGCTGCTCGAAAACGGCACGACCTACGCGCACCTCGGCAAGTTCGCTTTCGTCGAGTCGAACGTCAGCGAGACCACAGGCACGTTCGCCTTGCGCGCGACCTTCCCCAATCCGGACCGGCTGCTGCTGCCCGGCATGTATGTGCGTGCAATTATCGAACAGGGCGTGGCCGAGAACAGCTATGTCGTGCCGCAGCGCGCCGTCACACGCGACACCAAGGGTGAAGCGACGGCCATGTTCGTCGGCAAGGACGGCAAAGTGGTGCAGCGGGTGCTGACGATCGACCGCAATGTCGGCAACAACTGGCTGGCGAGCGCCGGCGTCCAGGACGGCGACCGGGTGATCGTCGAAGGCGCGCAGCGCGTGCGGCCGGGTCAGGATGTCACCGGGACCGAAGTGACGATCGACGAGAACACGGGCGAGGTGCTCGAGCGCAAGCAGGGCTCGCTCGATTCTACGCAAACGGCGCAGGGTGGTGGGACGTCGGGCGCTTCCTCGGCGGGGAAGTAGCGCATGTCTCGTTTTTTCATAGACCGACCGATTTTCGCCTGGGTCATCGCCATCGTCATCATGCTCGGTGGCCTGTTGGCGTTGCAGACACTTTCGGTCTCGCAATATCCGCAGATCGCTCCGACCACGGTGCGCATCTCGGCGAACTATGCTGGCGCCGATGCGCAGACAGTCGAGAACTCGGTGACGAAGGTCATCGAGCAGGGCATGACCGGCATCGACAATCTCGACTACATCACCTCGACGTCGACCTCGACCGGGCAGTCGCAGATCACGATCACCTTCACCAATGCGGCCAATCCCGACACCGCGCAGATGCAGGTGCAGAACAAGCTGCAACTGGTGACGACGATGCTGCCGCAGACGGTGCAGAACACCGGGATCTCGGTGACCAAGTCGTCTACTGGCTTCCTGATGGTGATCGCGTTCGTGTCGACGGACGGGAAGTTGAATTCGGACGATCTCGCCGACTTCGTCAGCAGCACGCTCAACGATACGCTTCGGCGAGTCGAGGGCGTCGGCGACACGCAGCTCTTCGGCTCCGGCTACGCGATGCGGATTTGGATGGATCCGGACAAGCTCGCGAAATACGCGTTGATGCCGAGCGATGTCTCGGCCGCGATCGAGGCGCAGAACACGCAAGTGTCGGCCGGCCAGCTCGGCGGATTGCCAGCGCGGGGAGGCCAGCAGCTCAATGCCACGGTGACCGCACGCAGCCGCATGCAGACGCCGGAGCAGTTCCGCAACATCATCCTCAAGAGCACGACCGAGGGTTCGCTCGTCCGCCTGAATGACGTCGCAACCGTCGAGCTCGGTGCGGAAAGCTATGTCACCAGCGCGGGCTACAACGGCATGCCGGCCGCCGGCCTTGCCATCAACCTGGCGACCGGCGCCAACGCCATCAGCACGGCACAGGCGGTGCAGGACACGATTGGTCGGCTTTCCTCGACATTTCCGCCGGGTGTCGAGGTCGTCTACCCCTATGACACGACGCCGTTCGTCCGGCTGTCGATCGAAGAGGTGGTCAAGACGCTGATCGAGGCGATCATTCTCGTCTTCATTGTCATGCTGGTCTTCCTGCAGAACATTCGCGCCACCATCATTCCGACGCTAGCCGTCCCCGTGGTGCTGCTCGGTACATTCGGCGTGCTGGCCGTGTTCGGCTATTCGATCAACACGCTCACGATGTTCGCGATGGTTCTGGCGATCGGCCTTCTGGTCGACGACGCCATCGTCGTGGTCGAAAACGTCGAACGCGTCATGGAAGAGGAGGGGCTTTCGCCGCGCGAAGCGACGCGGAAGTCCATGGACCAGATCACGGGTGCGTTGGTCGGCATCGCCACGGTCCTGTCCGCCGTGTTCGTGCCGATGGCGTTCTTCGGCGGCTCGGTCGGTGTCATCTACCGGCAGTTCTCGGTCACGATCGTCTCCGCGATGGTCCTGTCGGTACTCGTCGCGCTGATCCTGACGCCGGCCCTGTGCGCCACCATCCTGCGGCAGCGCGACAGCCACGGCGCGCAGACCGGCTTCTCCGGCTGGTTCAACCGGATGTTCGATCGCGGCTCACGCGCCTATCGTCGCGGCACGCAGGCGATCGTCCAACGATCGATGCGTTTCCTGGTCCTCTTCCTGGTGCTGATCGGCGGCGTTGGCGTGATGTTCGTGCGCCTGCCGAGCTCGTTCCTGCCGCAGGAAGATCAGGGCATCCTGATGACCATCATCCAGCTTCCGGTCGGCGCGACCCAGGACCGGACGCTGCGCGTGCTCGACCAGGTGAAGGACTATTACCTCAAGCAGGAGAAGGACGCGGTGGAGGGCGTGTTCACGACTGCGGGCTTCAGCTTCAGCGGACAGGGGCAGAATGTCGGCATCGCCTTCGTCCGGATGAAGTCGTTCGACGAACGCAAGTCGCCGAACCTTTCGGCGCAGGCCGTGGCCGGGCGCGCCATGATGGCATTCCAGAAGATCAAGGACGGCATGGTCTTTGCGCTCGCGCCGCCGGCCATTCAGGGCATGGGCACGAGCAACGGTTTCGATTTCTATCTGCAGGACATCAACGGCGCGGGCCACGAGAGGCTGATCGAGGTCCGCAATCGCCTGCTGGCGGCCGCCGGCCAAAGCAAGCTGCTTGCCAATACGCGTCCGAACGGACAGGAAGACGAGCCGCAATACGCCATCGAGATCGACGAGGAAAAGGCCAGCGCGCTCGGCGTGTCCCTGGGTGATATCAACGCGACTTTGTCGACGGCCTGGGGCAGCAGCTACGTCAACGATTTCATCGACCGTGGCCGCGTCAAGAAAGTCTATCTGCAAGGCGACAAGAACTTCCGCATGCAGCCGGACGATCTCGGGCGTTGGTATGTGCGCAACTCATCGAATGTGATGGTGCCGTTCTCCGCCTTCGCGACAGGCCATTGGAAGTTCGGATCGCCCCGGCTCGAACGCTACAACGGCGCTTCCGCGGTCGAGATTCAGGGCGAAGCAGCCGCGGGCGTGAGCTCGGGCACGGCGATGAACGAAATCGATAACCTGATGACGCAGCTCCCGGCGGGCTACGGCCACCAGTGGACCGGTCTTTCGGCGCAGGAGCGTCTTTCGGGCAACCAGGCGTCCGCGCTGTACGCGATCTCGGTTCTCGTCGTTTTCCTGTGCCTGGCCGCGCTCTACGAGAGTTGGTCGACCCCCTTTGCCGTCTTGCTGGCGGTTCCGGTCGGCATTTTCGGCGCGCTGCTCGCGGCTTTGCTGTTCGGCCAAACCAACGACGTCTACTTCAAGGTGGGCCTGCTGACGACCATCGGCCTGGCCGCGAAGAACGCCATCCTGATCATCGAGTTCGCGATCCAGCGACATGAATCCGGTCTCGGCCTGGTGGAGGCGACGCTCGAGGCGGCCAGTCAGCGTCTGCGGCCGATCCTCATGACGTCGTTCGCCTTCATTCTCGGTGTGGCGCCGTTGGCTTTCGCGAGCGGCGCGGGCTCGGGCGCGCAGAACGCCATCGGCATCGGCGTGATGGGCGGCATGATCGCGGCGACGGTGCTGGGCATCTTCTTCATCCCGCTTCTTTTCGTGCTGGTGCGGCGTCTGTTCGCCCGCGGGCGTCAGAGCGGCGACGATGCGCAGAGCGGCGAGGTGGCCGACTCCCACGGAGCGTAAGGTTACTCGGGCTTGTCGGTCGCGTCTCTCCGCCATTTGCGGAGCACCGGCAGGTACAATGTCGCGACCGACACCGCCAGAATAATCAGCAGGACGACGACAAATTGAATGATGGTGTAGCCGAGTTCGTCTCGCGGCACGAACCAGCCTGCGACAACGCCGCCCGCCAGCAACAGGATCCGAACGAACCAGCCAATCACGACGTTTTCCTCCGTTGAGCCCACTCAGTCGGCTGAATAAATACGATCGAACATAAGTCGGTGTACAGCAGTGCGCTCGATCAAAGCGAATGCGAACGACGCAAGGTGGCAGCTACGTAATTCTGTTCTTAATTGGCTATCGCGCCGAATGGCCCATGTGCTTACATCGAAACGAACGGAAACATTCTGCAAGCATACAGACCTATTTTTGCGCCAAATACCCCATACCAAGCTCGACAGCACATTGGAACGACCTTCGTTGGTCCCTCAGGACAAGCCCAGACAAACGATCGTCGTGCGCCATCTTGTATAGTCAATTGGCGATGAGGCGTTTGGATGATGTGTTGTCTCGAACTGAATGCAGTACATTTAGGAACAACCCATCGTCGGTGTGATACAGCAAAGACTCGTGACGCCTTAGACCGACGGCGAAAATCTGGCCTCCTGCGGACGAGGCGCTGGAGATAAGGCCGAAAAATGGCCGTCCAGCTTAACTTTCAACAATCATTAGCAGACCACGTTGCGCCGGAAAGAGGCCGCGTTGCCCATGAGACTATGTATATCGCCGCTGCAGTGGTTGGCCGTTTGCCTTTTGCTTGCTGTCGGGCTCATCGGTGTTTTGCGTCCGCAAGCAGCCGTCGCACAGACGATCAAATCTATCATCGTGCAAGGCAACCGCCGGGTCGAGGCCGACACCGTACGCTCCTACTTCCATCCCGGCGCGGGCGGCCGTCTTGGCCCCGTCGAGATCGACGAAGGTCTCAAGGGGCTTTACGCCTCGGGTCTGTTTGCCGACGTGCAGGTCAACAAAGCCGGCGGCCGCCTCTTCATCACCGTAGTCGAGAACCCGGTGATCAACCGCGTCGCTTTCGAGGGCAATAAAAAAGCTAAGGACGATCAACTCAAGGCGGAAGTCCAGTCGAAGCCGCGCGGCACGTTATCGAAGCCGACCGTTCAAGCGGATGTCCAGCGCATCATCGAAATCTATCACCGCAGCGGTCGGTTCGATATATCCGTCAATCCGAAGATCATCGAGCTGCCGAACAACCGGGTCGACCTCGTGTTCGAGATCAAGGAGGGCGAGAAGACCGGCGTGAAGGAGATCCGCTTCGCCGGCAACAAGGCCTTTTCCAGCGGCCGCCTCAAGGACGTCATCAAGACGGCGGAGAGCAACTGGTTCAGCTTTATGCAGACGACGGACATCTATGATCCGGATCGCCTCGAAGCCGATCGGGACCTGCTGCGTCGATTTTACCTGAAATACGGCTATGCCGACGTTCGAATCGTATCGACTGTCGGCGAATATGATCCCGCCAAAAAGGGATTTATCATTACTTTCACTGTCGACGAAGGTGCGCAGTACAAGGTCGGTACCGTCAATATTGTTTCCAACGTGCAGGCCATTGACGCGGCATTGTTGCGCAGCCGGCTCAAGCTTTCCTCCGGCAGCGTTTATAATGCCGACCTCGTCGAGAAGAGCGTTGAGGGCATGACCATCGAGGCCGCCAAGCGGGGTTTTGCCTTCGCCAGTGTGCGGCCCCACGGGGACCGTCATGCCGAGACCAGGACCATCGATCTCGCTTTCACTGTCGAGGAGGGCGCGCGCGCCTATATCGAACGCATCAACATCCGTGGCAACACCCGCACGCGCGATTACGTCATCCGCCGTGAATTCGATATTGCCGAAGGCGACGCCTATAACCGCGCGCTGGTCGACCGCGCCGAGCGCCGGCTGAAGAATCTCGGCTACTTCAAGACGGTCAAGCTTAGCAACGAGCCCGGTTCCGGGCCGGACCGCGTGGTGATCAATGTCGACGTCGAAGAAATGGCCACCGGCGAGTTCTCGATATCGGGTGGTTATTCGACGTCCGACGGTGTCGTCGGTGAGGTCAGCGTCGCGGATCGCAACCTCATGGGTCGTGGTCAGTATGCTAAAGCGTCGGTGACATATGGCGAAAATACGCGCGGCGTCGATCTGTCCTTTATAGAGCCATATCTTCTGGGCTACAGGATGTCCGGCAGTGTCGGTCTTTACTTTAGACAGACGGAGGCGACGTCCACCGTATCCTATGGCACGAAGAGTTACGGAACGAATCTCAGTCTCGGTCTCAGTCTGACAGAAGAGATCGCCTTCCAGCCACGCTATTCGCTCTATTGGCAGGAAATCACGCTCGCAAGCGAATATAACAACTGCGTCAATTCCGCGAATGCGATCGTCAACGGCGGCACGGGCGTCAAGCCCGGTGACTCGTGCTATTCGGATGGTGAGGCGTCGATTGCCATTCGCAAGGAGCTGGCCAATGGTCCGGTGACGGTGTCATCGGTCGGCTACACGGTGTCCTACAACGCCCTCGACAACGTTAAAATGCCGACCAGCGGGCTGTATGCCGAAATCAAGCAGGACCTCGCGGGTGTCGGTGGCGATGTAAACTTTATCCGTACGCAGGCGGAAGCGCGCAACTATTACGAAGTGTTCCCGGATGTCGTCAGCGTGATGAAGGTGCAGGGCGGCACCATTGCGAGCTGGGGCGGCAAAGATCTGCGCATGCTGGATCACTTTCAGATGGGGCCAAACCTGGTGCGCGGATTTGCATCCAACGGCATCGGTCCGCGCGACGTTACGGCCGGTACCAACAACGATGCCCTTGGCGGTAGCATGTACTGGGGCGCGAGCATGGAGGCGCAGACGCCACTCCATTTCCTTCCGAAAGAGATCGGTATCAAGCTCGCGGCCTTCGCCGATGCCGGCTCCGTTTGGGGATACAAGGGGCCGACGTCTTGGAGCGTGACCGGAGAAACAGTGCAGGTCGGCCTCGACAGCCCTTCGATGATTCGGTCTTCAGTCGGCGTCGGCCTCCTCTGGGATTCGCCACTGGGGCCTTTACGCTTCGATCTTGCTTATCCGATCACCAAATACTGCGCCAAGCAGACGAACGGAGGAGAGGTGTGCGACAGTACCCAGATTTTCCGGTTTAGCGGGGGCACGAAGTTTTAGTCGCAGGCGCCAATGCCAGGCGGAGGCGGCACGGGACTTTGCGGCAAAACAAGTCTACCTCGACGTGGCGAGGCGATGGCGGGAGATGGCGCAGCAAGGCGAACTGCAGCGATGGTACCGAAGCTGGCGCGCGTAACGCCGCCCTAATTGGCGGCCTTTTCCTTTTTTCGGCACTTATTAAAGAGCCATTGGACGATGACCAAGACTAAAGAAATCAGGCCGTAGGTTTGTTCGGTTCGAACATTTAAATCGCCCCGAGCGCAGTTGCTTCGTCCAAGACCTTGCAGGTCGTGCCGATCGCGGCTCATCGATTTCCCCCGTCACCGATAACCCCGTCCTTGTTGGAGCCGATGGCGATCCTAAGCTTGCCGTCCGGTAACGGGCGTTGCAACTGCAATGCTTCCTGGCCGGGGCGGTGAGCCAATCTCTATCTCCTCCGGCTCCGTCGTCAAGAATCCGTAAAAGTCGTTCGTTGTCTCGCCTTCCGTGACCTTCCGGACTGAGGTCCAGTTGGTCCAGATCCCAGCGAAGAGGCGTGCACGAGGGGCAGCTGCAGCGCGAGTTGGAGAAAATCCCCTCTTTGAATCTCTAAAGACACGCGCCCTGGAATTCTCACAGGCCAACGCCGTAGCTCTGAGCTAGTCGCCAAATGCCGGGCACGATCTTCTTGGACGCCTCGAACTACGAGGACACTAATGAGCGCGCCAGGGTTTTGAGCAGTCGCTCTCGCGGCTTTCGTATAGATTGTAAATTTGTGCTAAGTGTTCAGAAGCCGTACATTCGCGCATAGAGGCGGCCGTCATCGGTCCGCTCGAGCTGATAGGTGATCTCATTATCCCGCTCGACTAGCTCGGAGCTAGACTTGGCGCGGGGGTCGTATGGTCCGGTCAGATGAAGTGTGGCTGCGCAGACCGCTTTGTTCTGACCTTTCTCTCTTGTGACGATGTCGACCAGTGAGAACTTGAGGGCGGGATGCGTCCAGTTGTCGGGGAGCGCCAAGATGTCGCGATAGCGCTTGCCTGCAATTTGATAGATGAGTTGGCGTGTTTCATCTGCAGAGCAATCGAGCTGATTCCCACATCCCATAAGCGGGCCTGCAATGGAGAACACCATGGCGGTTGACAGCACAGTGCGAGCGGAGCGGTTCGATACAGTAGTCTTGGTCATGGATCGTCCTGGAGGTTTGTTACGGATCGCGAGAAGAGAGCGCACCAATGGTGCGCGGGAATGGCTCAGGCGCTGATCAGCTTGGCTTTGAGGCCGTCGAATTCGGCTTGGGTAAGCGCGCCTTCGGCAAGGAGACGGTGCAGGCGTTCGAGCTCCTGGCCCGTCGATGGCGGTAGCGGCGGAGGCTCTACGAGCTGGACCTTCTTGGGGTCATTGATGAAGAGATTGAGCCCTGATTCGCCGCCGCTCGGCGCGTCTTTCGGCCGATGAACGGCGTGAAGCGCCCAGGCCAGGGCGATGCCCCAACCAATGATGGTGCCACCGAACGCGACATTGATGACGAGAATCACGTAACGGTTCGGATGCCGTCGCCGAAAGGCGACGACCGTCGGTAAGACGTAGATTACAGCGACCGCGATAAAAAACAGGCCGAGGACAATCGCGTCTGAATTGGGCATCGATCGCTCCTCTAAGCCGCGCGCAAGAGGATCGACACGACAAACGTCGCCACCCAAACGAATCCATATGTTGGCGTCTGACGTAGGCGCTGGGCGCGCACGAACAGGTAGACCGGCGCCAGGAGCACCGCGAAGAACGTGATCCAGGCTGAGTTGTATCCGGCCGCCTTGAGCTGCTGCTGGTCCAGCAGGCAGAGGATGGCATTCGCCGCAGCGGGAATGATCCAGAGCAGCGCCGACGAGAGCTGGTGATCTTCATACGGGGTGTTGAGCTGGTACCCGAGGATCATGGCCTCGATCAGGAAGTAGGCGAGCGGCGCAACGGCAAGCGCCCAAACGAAGCCATTGTTTATGTGGGTCGCGGCGACCGGCGGCGGTTCGTCGCGGAGAACCCCGCCAAGTTCGGATTTGGACAGCGGTAGCCAATCCGAAAGCCCCTTACGCCAGACGGGGGTGTCGGCGTCGATGGCCTTGTCCGCGAGCAGAGCGTGTATCTCGGCCGCGGCGACAGGCCCCTTTCGCTGGCCGGACTGAGTGTAGAACCACTCCGCCGGCGCGGATTGCTCAATGGCAGCATCTGACATCGTCGATCCCCCTGATGGCTCACATGAAAATTCAATGACAGCCCAGAAAACTTTACTGAGCTAATGACGTGGGCCGCTTAATTGGTTGGACCATAATCCATGGATTAACGCTCGGCAAACTCGCCTCAATCGCCTGATGAAGGCGGCGAAGCGCGTAGCTTGGAATCTGAGAAGGCTGAGGGTTGACCGGAAGCTCTCGCAGGAGAGCTTGGCCGTGGATTCGAACGTCGACGTTTCGTACATCTCACGCCTGGAAAGCGGAATTGAAAATCCGACCGTCGGGCTCCTTGAAAAGTTGGCCGCAGCGCTCAATGAGGACGTGTCCGCCTTCCTGCTCATTCCACCGAAAGGCGACAAAAAGCCTGCTCCCCTGAAGAGCGGCCGGCGTCCCAAATAAGCCAACGGGCTGTTACTTTACGTCTCTCGGCAGGCCAGGGCCTTAAGAGGAAGCCGAGACAATCCGAAGGATTGGCTGAGGAGTTCTCCACGGTTGCCCGTGAATCTGACCGCCGCTCATCATGGCAAGCATGACAGCGTAGGGCGGCGCGGCTTAGCCGACACCTTGCTTGCCGCGCTCATTGCTGAGCAGCTCACGAATCCACAGTACTTCGTCGCGTTTTGTTGATCGAGCGACACAGAGGGCCGAATGCCGGGTGCACGAAGAATCGCCGGCCGTCATCGTAGTGTGTCGGCGGATTATGCAGAAACGAGATGCCGCCCGGGGAGGTCCCTCGGCGAGGTGACACCTTACGAACCGAGAGCTTCCGATCCGCCATTCGCGAGCCATTGGCGCAAGCCATGCGAGGTGTCGGAGGCCCGGAGAAGCTCTTCGTGGTTGCCGGTGAGGGCGATGACATTCTCCGGGTCATGGGCCTGGAGGTCCATGACCGTTTGTACGACCGCACGGGAGTCGGGCCCTCGGTCGATGAGGTCGCCTAGGAAGATGTATTTGGTGGGGATCCCGTTCGCGTACCGGCGGCATTCGTCGAGAAGCTTTATAAGCTTATCCTGGCAGCCATGAATGTCGCCGATCGCAAACGTGAGCATCGTCAGTCCGGTGTGGCCTAGTTTTCGGTATCCTTGCGGCCCTCATTGACGAATGGCCGAAGAACGATTCTGCCGTCAAGCGGCAAGGCTTGAAGGATGACGTTCAGGCCGGCACCGTCCTGATGAAGGAAGGCGGCGCCGACGTCGATCCAGACGTCCTTTTGGCCCTCGCGCTTGATGGTCGTGTAGCACTTGAAGTCGGGCATCGTCTTGGAAGTCATCTCAGTGGGCTCCGATGAATGGTCGGGTTGGGGGGGACGACGAGGGGTGGTTAGGGTTCGACCAGCTCGATCTGGCAATCGGTCTCGCAGGCCTCACAGAAGGCATGATCGAAGACCTGGGCGAGCTCCCATTCCTGCTGTTCGTTGGACCAGCAGGCCCAGGCATCACGAAGGACATTGTCGCCGCCGCAGCCGGTGCAGCGGGCGATGAGTTTGGGTCGTGTCTGGGACATGAACGAGGGAATTGTGGGCCGATGGCGGTCGCCGGCCGAGTGACCGGCGACCTTGGGTACGGTGACTGGTCAGTCAGTGATGAGGGCGTCGACCGCAGTGAAGTCGAGGTAGCGGTCATGAAGTAGGGCCGCGATGTTGGCGGCCCCGGAGCGCCTGATCGCCTCGATGTACTGTTCGTACGAAATGGCCTCGAACGGGATGATGCCGCCGGGTAGGAGGTGGGTTCGGTAGAGGGCGATCGCCTCCTGCGCGACCCGGTTCAGCGACGGGGCGATCACCATGAACCGGCCGGTGGTGTAGAGGCCGTTCTTGACCATCGTGTAGGCGAGCAGATGCTGTCGCCAGAGCTGCTGAAGCGGCGCGGTGCGCAGCTGTGGGTGATTGGGGTCGACGAAGAGGTCGGATTCTTGTGACACTTCGTCGTAGCGTGGACGGAGCCTTGCCGGCGGCTCGTTCAACGACTCGGTATATTTGACCTCGACCGCGACGAAGCCGTGTTCGCCGGCAGTCGTGGTGACTTTGAACAGCGTGTCGAATGCGGTCCGGTCATGAGTGAAGGCCGGGTGCCGGCGCGCTGGGCTGTGCTCAAAGAGGGTGGCGTTGACCTTTTTGACGAAATCGGGTGCGAGCCGACGAAGGACGGCGGTGGCGAGGCGCGGGTCCAGTGCGAGTGGGCCGATGAGATTGAAGCACGCCGGCATCGACGAAAGCATATTGCGGTAGAGGCGCTCGGTGTCGATGAGGGCGTCATCCTCGCGCCAGGCGACCTCGCGGCGTGCGAGTTTGGCGATCTCGGGGGTGATGAAGTTGGCGTCGCCGTGCTCCGGCGCGAGGAATGAACCGAGTTCGCGGGCCTTGTCGGTGTCGGTCGCCCAGAGTCCGATGGGCCAACCTTTGGCTTCACGAAGCAGGGCTTGGCGTGTGCGGGCGGCGGCGCGGAAGCGGTCGTCGGCGGGTTCGTGGACGTGGTGAGCCCGAAGAATGGCTTCGGGGATGAACGGCACGCGGCCGAGTGCAGCGGTCGACATGAAGAGTCCCTCGTGGATGGTGGGAGGGATTCGGTCGAGGGGGACAGCAATTTACATCAAGGAAGCGGATATCCGGCCTTCACTCACGACCGGACGGCTTCGACGCGCTGTTCAAAGTGACCATGGCTGCCGGCGAATATGGCGTCGTCGCGGTCGAGGGGTAGCAGCGCGGAAGATGGCCAGCTCGGCGGAGGAAGGGCGGATACGGAAATGGATAAAGAGATAGGTATGTAAAGGGATTAATAGGTAGGTTTAGTGAGTTGCATGGGTTGGTGGGTGGGATAGGTCTGCCAGTGGGGGATGGGGGATGGGGGATATAGTGCGGCTCCCTCGCGTCGCACATTCAATATCAGATGCCCGTCAATCAGCCGGCGTGGACCGCGATCTGGCACCCCAAATGTCCTCCTTCGTGGGGTCCTCGATCGAAAAGAATTCAAGATCGCTGGCGCCGCACTCTCTGCAGACCAGCACCGGTGTCATGACGTGCCGGAAGTGCCGGTTCGGAGGGGAAGCCGCGATGAGGGAGCACTCACCGCAACGACGGCACGAATAGGCAAAGCGGAAGTTGATCTGGGTCATGCCCAGGATTCAGCTCAGCTGCCGGCTAGTTGCTGACGCGCGAAGACGAGCTATATGGCGAATTCGGTGGTGGAGACGAAGTCGCCATTTCGGCGGTTTGGCTCAACGTTCGTGGCCGTTTGCCGCGGAAATTTGGTCATAGGTTTAGCGCGAGGCGGTCCCGCACGGCCTTGCGTCTCAAGACAACAGATGGAGCCGCCGAAAGGCGCCTTTCCTTCTTTTAGCGGATCGTTTGGGTGATTTACGTGCGCCCTAGCCCCTTCCGACGTTGGCCGGCGCTCCAACTGATCGCATCTGATAAAGAGCTTATATTTTTTCCTTGGTACGGCCCCGTTCATTCCGGACGGGAGCGTCGAACTGTACCGGCTCTATCATGTCTCACGATTCTGACTATTCACTGCAACCAGCCCCAACCCATGACGACCTTCCTGAGAACCCTTCGACGCCCCTGGCGCCGGCGGCACTGGCCGATCCCTTCCAGGCGGTCACCGGCCCCCGTTCATTGGTCCCGATATATCTCGACTATCATGGGTTGATAGTAACTGCCGATGCCAATCTCAGACGCGCGGTCCCCGTCGGGGCCGATATGAGGGTGCGACTTCGTATCAAGCCCATCGATGACAAAATACTTACCGACGAGATTGTCGAATTCTGCGCGCGCGCCGGCTACGCCTTTGCCAAGGCAGACATCTCCCGTGCCGTACGTCTGACCATTCAGGACCGCGCGGTCGAGCGCCGGGCGGCGGTCATGGAACGACTGATCGAAACCGGCTTGACGCGAGAGGAGACCATGCGTGCGGACAAGCACTTCGCGCTCTTCGCCACGGTTTTCGATGCGCCGGAAGCGATCGTAGTTCGCGGTCTGAAGCAGTTCATGTTCCAGGTCAAGCGCAAGCAGCTTCAGGAGAAGGTCGGCCACCCGCTGATGCCGATCATCATGAACAGGGTGCAGGGCTCCGGCAAGTCGGAGCTCGTTCTCCGTATGTTGAAGCCGCTCGAGGAGTTGGCAAGCGATCCCGTTCCGTTTTCCGAGGTCGCCGATCCCCGTAGTAGCGCATTATTCTCCTATGCTGTCGTGAATATCGATGATGCGGGGCGCTTGAAGAGCGGCAACGTGCCGGACCTCAAAGCCGCGATTACGGCGATGCACAAGCAGAACCGTGTGCTTGGCACTTCGAAGCAGCGGCGGATCGTCAATCTGGCAAGCTTCATCGCCTCGACCAACGAGAACATCCTCTCGTTGGTGCCGGATGAGACCGGCCACCGTCGCTTCTTGCTCCTTCCCATGAAGAACGGTGCGGTCGAGAAGGGCGGATCGCCGGAAGTATGGTCGACCATTAACAGTTTGGACTTTGATCTGATGTGGCGATCGGTTCCGATCGATGGTGAGGAGCCGATCAAAGCGGTGCTTGACCAGTTGCACGTATATCAGGCCAGCTATGTGCCGCCGGATCCCATCTTGACGTGGCTTATGTCGTTTGATCCTTCTTCCGAGGCCGTTCGGAACATCACGGCGCCTCACGGTGACGGTGGGCAGAAGATTTATGCTGAGAAGCTTTATAAGCTTTATTGCGATGAGGCCGACGATCCGGTCACCAACACGTCGTTCGGCAAGGCCGTCAAGGGCTACATCGATGCCGGGCTGCCTGGGATTCCGTTTTCTGCACGGGAGCGCTCCAACGACGCGCGTTACTATGTACTGAAATCGCCGCGATGATGATCAGGCCTGCGAGGCGCTTCCGCTCGTCGTCTCGCAGGCCTACACGGCTACACACCCTACACGCCCTACAGTTGATCCATGACTACCGATCCAGAACGCTACGACAAGATTTATCGACCTAGAACGTTTTCGGAGGTTTTGGGTCAAGACGACATAGTGCGTCATCTCCGATCACTGATTGGACGGAATAAGCTTCGGCGCAATCTGCTTTTGTGCGGCGATCGGGGGGCAGGCAAGACTACCTTGGCGCGGCTTTACGCTGCGGCTCTCAATTGTGAGAGCAATCTGCCAGATGGATCGGCATGCGGCACCTGCGAAACCTGCAGGGATCCCAATGGTGGTGGTCTGTTCGAATACGACACCGCCGGCCTTAATAAGGAAGAGCGCGAGAGCATTGGTGCCCTTCTGGCCCAAGCACGGATATCGAAATGTCGAGGCAGCGTTAAGGTCATTTTCCTCGACGAAGCACATGCCCTAGATGACGACGCCATTGATCTACTTCTGAAAGAGATCGAGGATGATCGGCACGGCTTTGTGTTTTGCTTAGCCACGACGGCCCCTGCCAAGCTGGGTGAGGCGCTGATCTCCCGCCTGATGGTCCATAGGGTACGGGCTCTCGCGCCAGACACTGCCCTACAACTGCTCAGGGATATCGCAGCAAAGCAAAGCATTGATTACGATCCCAAGGCGCTGCAGCTTCTGGCCGCCGTAAAGAGGAATTATCCGCGTGATCTCGTCATTGGACTTGAGCAGATTTCCGGCCCTGGCGATCGGATCACCGTCGAACTGGTCAAGGAAGCGTTTGGCGTCGATCAAATCGACATCCTGCATGCCTACGGTTTAGCATTTGCCAAAGGGCAGTTTGATCGCGCGAGCGAGATTTTATCCGCTTGGCAGGAAAGCCCTCTTAGAAAAGCTGAATGGATTCGAAACTATATTGTATCCCTCTATTACAATGTGGTTTTGGGTCGGGATGTGGTGGTCGATCCCTTGCTGCACGGGGCGATCCGGGAACAGGGTGCGGTCGTATCAGAGCTACAGCAACGCCTGGGGCTGACCGCAGGCAGGGATCTCCGGGAACACTGGGAAAGCCTGTTGCAATTTTGGGCTCGTCATCGTCTCGATGACGACGCCGGCGCACAACTGACGATCGCATTGTTTGAACGGCAGATCGATATCTTGCGCGACGATTCGCCTCTGAGCGCATCTCGCTCTCCCATCGTCCCTGTGGCGCCGCCGCCGATGGTAGAAGCGAGCTCCGATGCAATGGGATGCACTGTCATTCGATCTGCCTCAGAGTATATGAGTGCGGCGGAGGTCCGCGAGATTATCAATCGCGCATCATTCTTCATCCAGCACCATGGAAAGCTCTTCAATGTTGCTCTGACTATGCGTCCCTTTGCAGCCTCGGAACCGGAAGCCGTTGAGGCGATTGCTGCATTCCGACGTAAACTTGCCGGCGTGTTGTCGGCAAAAGGTGAGGATGGGTGGGGCGGCGCGATCTTGATTGATCGCAGCGAAGAAAGGGGCGTTCACGCCCGCTTTACAGGCCATGTTCCGGGTGTTGCCGAGCAGTTCCGGCCAGAGTTCGAACAATTTCTCGGCGAATGCAGGCGCCGCGCCTCCGATGATGGCGATTGCGAAATCCAGAGCGAGGTTGCGCCGGCGGGCGGAAAGCAGGCTCTCCGGTTTCATTGGAAGGCCGTGCTGGATTTGTGCGCCAGCCTTTACGAACCGGGGCTCGATAGTTCATTTGCGAGCACTCGCCGCGGAATTCTCGATAGGCTCGGTGTCCGGGTTAAGGATCGACGTGATCCGCGGCCAATATCACCACCGCGTCTTAGTTTCATTGGCGGGCTGACAGATGAAGCCTTGCAAGAGGCGAGCCGCTTCAACATGACGTTTTTGTCCGCTTATGATGATAGTGCCTTCGATCGCATTCGTGACGGCTGGGAGCTAAAAGAGGCTGCAGACCGGCGTCGCGAGTTCAATGATCGGCAGACGAAATTCGCGTCCTTATCGCGGCAATTCACTGGCGATCAACTAAAGCAAGAGCAAGACGTCTTGCTTGGAAAGTGGCCATCAGACGCCAAATTCCGGCTGAGAAGTTGGCCGGTTTGGTGGCAGCAGTAGTGGGGTGGTTTCTTGCTCGACGTGGAGTTCTTAATGCGACCGCATTTTGCGGGAGCGATCATCTATCGATATCGATCCGGTATATTAGTGTCGCGTGTGATGCGCGCGATCGTATCTGAACTCGACCGCCAGGGGCTGATTCTCGAGGGCGTTCCCCTCTCGGGTTTGGACAAGTTTCTTATCTCGACGCAGCTATTTGAGATGGCCGCGTTCTGCGATGTAAAAACCCGCCAAGTGTCAGAGGCGGTCAAAGAAAATCTGACGGCTCCGAATGGCAAGAAAATGGTTCTCTTCATCGCCCATAACAATCCGCTGTTCGATGACCCTCTTTGGACGGAGATTGGCAAGCGGTGCCAGATCATAGAGGAGCCGCTCGTGACGCCGTCGACTATGTCGGCAGTTATGAGCTACTTCTGGTCAACAACGGACATGCCATTCGGTCCAATTAATCCTGGCGCGTTCGAAGCCTTGCTGTGGCCGCTAATGAATTGGCAGGAGGAGTGGGAGCTCAATGAGTTCTGGCGCCGCTTAGACGAGCTTCTGGTGTATTTTGACGAAGTTACAGGCACCTTTTCCGATCTAGCTATAAGCACGCAGGCTTCCGAACGTCGTGCGTTTCTCCGACCACTTCGTCGTCTTGTCGAGAACGAGGAACGGGATGCCATCGACCAATTTGTAAGAAGCGTTGCGGATCGGCTACGCCAGCGCGAAGGGCGCCCGGTCGATGCCATCGCTGACTTGTATCGGTTCACGCGCGAACTGCTCTCGAATGAGGCTAGCGTGATACGTAGCCCAGAGAGCCACTTGCTGTGGGCGGTGGCCGTGTTGGTCGGGGGTCGACGCTTGAATGCATTGTTGAACGAGGCACAAGAGGACATCACGCCACATGCGGACGGCCTCGTGACAGCGTTCGATCTTCTCTGCCGCGACTTTCATTCACGCCAGCGCATTCGAGCGACGACCAATCCGTTCGCAGATTGGTGGGAGGAGCTCGACGCTATTCTGATGAACTTTGCCGAATGCCAGCCGCGTCGGTGGCTGACCCCAGAAGAGCGCACGGTGTTGCAACTTGCGACCAATCTGGCCGCCATTGGGAACGGAGCCGACAGTCCGGCGTGGGTTGCAAGACTCGGATCACTTGTTGGGAGCGCCGCTCGGGAGCGTCGTGAACGGGAGCTCGCTCGGTCCGCAGCATGACGATATTGACGCCTGATATTGAGCATTCATGTTTTCCGCCCCGCTCTCTTGCTGACATCGTCGGGCAGAAACAGGTAGTGGAGCGGCTTAGAAGCCGTTTTCGGCGCAATCAGCATGACACAGCACTTCTTCTTTACGGCCCTGATGGCGTAGGCAAGCGGACCGTCGCCAACCTGTACGCGAGGGCATTGCTGTGCGACCAGCCGAGAGCAGATTCGGCTGTACCGTGCGGAGTGTGTTCTGCCTGTCGAACTCCCGTAGGCAACAACTTCGATTGTCTCGAAATCGAAGCGGGCATCAGCAGCGCCAAAGAGAGAGTTCGTGAGTTGAAGGAAAAGCTGAGCGAGTGGCTCCGCACAGTCCCCATTGGTCCCCGTCATATCTTGATCGTCGACGGCTTCGAGCGTGCGTCGCCGGAATTGGTTGACGCGCTTCTTAAGCCGCTCGAGAAGGAGGAGAACGAGAGAGCGCCGGCCACACCTACAACGGTCATTTTTCTTACCGAAACGCTTGAGGGGGTGCGCCAGGCCGGGCAATCGAGATGTGAGGTCGAGCGTCTTCGACCGCTCCCTGACATCGAAGCTCGTTGCTTAATCGCGCGGATGCTTAGCGCCCGGGGGAACGTCAGGCTTGATGACGATGCGTTTGACTCTTTTGTTGTTGGAAGCCGAGGCCTGCCGGGCTTGATTGCTCACGCGCTTGATAGTCTTTCAAATGACGCCAATGTAGATGCACGGCACATTCGCCAAATCTTCGATATCGATTGGGCGGATAGCGCAGGATCGTATTGGTTGAAACTGTTCGAGAGGTCCCCGAACGAGGAACAGCGGGATTCGTTTTCGACCGACTTTCCCATAGCGACTTTAGTTTCAAGGTTGCGAGGAGTTTGGGCCCGTCTATATGCATCAATGGTGAACTCTCGACCTATCCGGTTTGATGAGCCGGCGCTCCACTTTTTAGATGAAGCACTCCTTCAGCGCCTCTGTCAGCACCTGAAGGAGCGCGCGTTTCGGAAAAAGCAGGGCGTTATGGCGCTTTGGTCCGACATTGCCGGCGTACTGCTCCAAGAGAACTTCGCCGACGAAGGCGGAAGATGCCTGCTTGAACGAGAAGTCGCAGCCCTGATCCGAGTGGACTAGATGTTGGAGGCCCCGTCACAACGTTCAGTCGGTGGAAAATAGCGGGCACCCAATGACTGGGGTGTCATCTGACCACGGGAAGTCGGCGCGCGGCCGGCGGTTCGAACTTCCGGAAGCGGTAGCTGGATAGACACAAGGAGCTGATCCAAATGACCCGTCGAGCAATGGCGGCGCTCTCCATCAGGGTGAGCCGTAGGAGGAGCGGAGCCATCCGATGAGAACTTCGCTTGCTCGCTCGAGTGACGGCAGTGAGCGCTCTTACGGAGTGCGTATGGGGAGCAACTGAGTTCGACGTCGCGATGTGCGCAGGGCTCTCACTGTATCTACTAAAACTCATACATTCTTGCATAAAGGAGGCTCTCATCGGGCTACTCACGTTCGAGAGGAGCTTTCAGTACTCCGACGCGTGCATGATGGTGAGGACGCGGGTCGTCTTGCCGGGATCGGCAGGATCGTCCGATCCACCTTCTAGAGTTCGGTCGTAGTAATCGATTTTCCAGAAGAACGATTGTTCGCCGACGGTGACGGCGCCGAAATCGTGTTCGCTATAGGGATCATTGTCGCCCTCAAATGCGGTGAACTCACGCACTTGACGGAGGAGATCATTTCTGACGGCAAGATCAAGCTCTTCGACGCCGGGCGTGATCATAACTCTGCCGCCGATAAATGTGCGCCGGAAGCTGTCATTCAGCTGTCGAATTCGTTCAGCTTTCGCACTCGAGGACTGTGTCATGGGCGACTCCTTGTCGCCCTTTATTCAGTGTTAGGTCACCGAACTTTACCGAACGCCTCGTCCCGCGACCTAATCGAGCCTTTTTGCGAAGATCGTCCACTCTGCGTGGACCGCTCTCCTCGGGTTTGAACGCGACCTGGATTCAACATGAGCAGGATGGCAAGGCGGCAACGCTGTCGACTGCGTTTTCGCCCCACCTCAGATGATTGGTGGCACCGCTAGCGCCCTACCGGCCGCAGCTTTCGGCGATCGATAAAAGGCAACCGCCACCGGAGAGCGAGGAATCCCGTTAGGCGTTAATCCGAAATGCCGGACTGTCGCCGACTTGAAGTCGCCGTTTAACAAGGCTCTCGCATAAGAGCGATCGCACTTTAGGTTTGCCTTGAAGGTTCTTCCATCCGGAAGCTGCAGGGTGACGCGTTGAGCAAAGCCGGAGGCCGCTCCTCCAACCTCCTCAAACCCCAGAATATCAAATTCATCGTCATCAAAGGGCTTGAGTTTGAGAAGGTTGGAAGTTCGGCCTTGGACGTATTGGGAATCGCTGCGGATCATCACGCCTTCATAGCCGTCCGCGAGCGCCGTTTTGAGATGAGCGTCCAATTCGTCGCGAGAGGAAGCAGAAGACGTCTCGACAACTCCGATTGGACTTCGCGGGCCGGAAAGGAATGACCGCAGTTGGTCAAGAATGCTCACTCGTTCCGAGAACGACGCGGGCGATGAAGGGACATCGTACACATGGAATTGGAGGAATGGTGCACTTCCGGCAGGCGCCGGCATCCGTCTGTTTGCCGCGCTGATGATGGAAAAAAGATCGTCGCAAAGATCGTGATGGTACAGTTCGCCGTCGAGTATCAAATCCGGATGTCCGTCGAAGACCGCCTTTAGGGCTAGCTCGATGTGGGGACAAGAAGTAATCCGGCGGCCGGAGCGCGACCACAGGCCGTCGGCCGCCGCGATTGCGCGCACTCCGTCGAGCTTGGGTTGTGTGAAGAAGCGGTCGGGCAGCTTGCCGCAATATTTGCGGGCTAGCATCGGCCGTATGAAGGGCATGGGGCGCTCTCCAGGAGTCCTCTGACTGCCTGGAGATTCAATCCGGGGCTCTAGAACTTGTGTGCAGGAGCAAGATCTCAGTCTGTCCTCTCGGATTTCGACCATGAAATCGAGCGGAGAGTTTGGGCGGGGAAGTATGGTGTTTGTAACTCCGCTTCTGAGTCCGCGCGTAGTCGCGCGCCAGCGCTCCGCTCTTCGCGCCGGCATCGTGTTCGTGCAAAAAGCGCAATAGCCCTTTTTTCCGAAAGCCCCACGCTTCATCTGTTCTTCCAAACGGGCCTAGAGTGTGGCCTCAAGGATCGCCCCGCCTAGCTGCACCACATCCTTCAGTCCGCTGCCTATTTATCGTCCGTGCCGTCGCCCGCCTTGGACGGAGCCTCGGGATATCGACGGTCAGCGGCAATGGTCCTCAGTTGCGCCTGCTTAAGTCTTGGCAGATGCACGGCGGAGTCGATCAGCAAAATCACTTGCTGAGCTGAGAACCTCCAAGTCGAGGCCTCAGACCGGAAACCCTCGCCGAAAGAGCGCATGGAAGCGCTATCGCGTGAAGCTGTCGAGGCGTTTTGATGCACGGCATTCGGAGGCGCACAGTTCCTCTCCGAGGGTTCCAATGCGGAGACGCCGAACCTTTATAAGGCGGGATTGTTGCACTTAGGTGCGTTTGCTCAGTGGATATGACGAGTAGTGGAAATGAAAGATGATCTATCGCGTGAGCAGGAACAACGTGGCACATCCCAGGTGTTGGTCTGGGGCATGTCCGTCGCTGTCGTGCTCATATTGCTGTCGTTCGTGTGGCTGGTCGTCCCGATTTCCGAAAGGAGGACGGATCAATCGGCCGGCGGACGCTCGGTCCAGACGCAGGGGACAAGCACTGTTGCGCGCGATACGCCACCGCCGCCTGCGTCGAGCCCCAACGCATCGTCGCCGGCGACCGTGGGTCGGAACCAGGATATCACAGCTTCGAGTAGCGCTTCGGTTGCATTCACTTCGCAGCAAGTTGACACGATCAAGAAGTTTGCAGGCTCAGCTCCGCAGGTCGAGCCGGGGACCTTCACTTTATCGGTCGGTGCAGCGGTCCCGCGGAACGTGGAAGTTCACGACATGCCCGGGGACCTGGGCCAGGCGCTGCCGTCTTATGCTCGGGATCAGTATCTGGTTGCCGGTGATCGCTTCGTGATCGTTGAAACGAGTACGCAACGCATTATCGCCATCGTGCCGATCAGTTAAGCTGCAAGCGGTTACCATTGCGGTCCACGCAGGAGCGGAGCCCGCTTCGTGGCAGGTGTGATCGGTTCCTAGCTGTCGCGCCGGATGCTGTCCGACCGTGAGGTTCTTTCTGCGCGAAGCCCCCGCCATAGCTCTTCCAGGTAAGGCAGGACCTCGAACAAGAGGACAAGGGCAAGGATTGTGACGACGTAGGTCACTCCGAGGGGTGGCGACTTCCATGCGATATCAAATCGCGCGGGCGCCATGCCGAACAATGCGATGAACTGGTCCCAATGCAAGGCCACCACCATGAGCAGCGCCATCAGAGGCAACATCTCCAGGAAGCTGTGAATGTGTTGCTCGAGCGGTGTGACCTCGCGCGTCGCGACTGCGTAGCGGACGTCCCATAGTGCCGTCACCTCGTGCAGTGCGAAGCAAATGATCATCACGGCGATGACGAGCGTGTTGATCTCCAGAAAAAGGGCCGCGAGCACCGGAATGGCCATTTCTCCGAACTGTAACAAATGAAGGAGGGACTCCTTCCAGCCGCTCGTGTGTTCGATGTCCGCATGGCGATGACACAGATAATCGGCAAAGCCCGCCGCGAGCCACAGCGGCAGGACGAAGTACATCAGGGTGTTTTGGGTAACTTCGGAAGCCATTAGATGCATTTGTGCTCGCGTGATCACGGTAACGCCGCGGACGGCGTGGTGCGACAGATCAGCGGCGGTCGAAGTTGCGGCGTGTGGCTTCGTCGGCCGTGCCCTGCGCCTGCCTTGGACGCTTACTGCGCCGCACGCCGTAGACCAGTATGGCGAGAAGGATAAGTGCGCCGGCGCCGAACAACGCTTCTTGAATACCCATGGCTTTCCCTCGTTTCCAGGCCAACGGGGCGAACTTGCTCTTGTTCCGCAGCGCCAAAGTCGCAGAGGCGTCGCATCCCACCGTCGTTTGTCCGGCGTCGCCAAGGAACGGCCGGACGACCTCGGTGGTTTTACTGGCTGTGTCCCAGTGCCACGCATGCGGAAGCTACTGTTCCGGCGGTCCGCCTTAAATCATCTGCCCCACATAAGGATCTGGCAATGTTGAAACGCAACTCCGACGCCTCGCAGACGCCGCCCAAGTCGGATCTCGTTGACCGAAGGAAGGGCGCTTACGACAATGTCGTGCCGCCATCATCAACACCGCTCAAAGAGCATAGAGATGGTCACGAGCCGCAGCGTGGTTCGGCTGCCATGCCCGAGACGGATCCTCCGGATGAAAGCGTGCCTGAGGGCCTCCAGCGTAGCCGCAAAGGCGCCTACAGCCCGGTTCGAGGACGGAGAAAGGAATAAAGTGGGTACAACGTTCTGACGTGTGTGCCGGATCGACGTGTCATAACAGAAGGGAGTTTGCGAGTAACAGCAGGGAGGCTACGAGCGCTACTGCCGTGAGGGCTACGACGGCAACCAGAATCCAGGCCGCGCCCATTA
This sequence comes from Pseudolabrys taiwanensis, assembly GCF_003367395.1. Lineage (NCBI taxonomy): Bacteria > Pseudomonadati > Pseudomonadota > Alphaproteobacteria > Hyphomicrobiales > Xanthobacteraceae > Pseudolabrys > Pseudolabrys taiwanensis. The sequence continues at coordinate 3,828,929 of NZ_CP031417.1, forward strand.
CGTGCCGACGCGGCTCGGCATCATCGTTAGCTTTGATCTCCCTTGCCGCTGCCGTCGTGACCGCTTCTGAGCGCACAGGCGTGCCCGCAGCCTCTTCGTCCGTGCCGAGGGGTGCTGCGGCCGGGTCAGGCCAGTTCACCTTGTCGCGTGTGCGGCCGTGATCGATGGCATTTCGTAGCCGATTGACCGAGCCATCGGTCTCGCGTGGAAGGCGCTCGCTTTGCTCCATGGCCGGTGCAGTTCCCAATGAATGTTAGGGCGCGCACCGCTTTCCGCCGGCGCGTTGTCCGTATAGAACTCTAAGCGCTTGCGATAGCGGACGTTCCGCGACAAGGATCGGCCAACGCGGGCGTCAGCGATGAGCGGAACCCTGGTCGTGGTCGTGCGCGCCATCGATCACTTGCGCCAATGCACCATCGGTGATCCGATGCCCGTGGCAAAACACCTGGTAAGTATCGCCACGGACGACGCCCACGAGGGTGACGTTAGCGGCGGCGGCGGTGCGCACGGCCAAGGCGGTCGGCGCTGACACGGCGACCAGGACGGGCGCACCGATCACAGCCGTTTTCTGCACCATTTCGACAGAGACCCGGCTGGTAATGACGAGCAGCCCGCGACTCGCATCGACGCCGTCGCGTTTCAGCGTCCCGCCCAGCTTGTCGAGCGCATTATGTCGGCCGACGTCCTCTCGGAGGGCGATCAGTCCGCGGCCAGGGCAGTAGTAGCCGGCTGCGTGGGCGGCGTGAGTCGCTTGATGAAGTCTTTGCAACGCAGCGAGAGAAGCGACCGCATCGGCAATTTCTTTCTCGGAAACGGTAGTATCTGCCGCAACCCGTTTCAGCGGCCGCATCGCCTCTGAGAGGCTCTCGATGCCACATAGGCCGCAGCCGGTCGGACCGGCGAGATGGCGTCGACGGGTCTGGTAAGCCGCCGTGCGTGCGCTGTTCAACCAGAGGCGCAGTTCGATGCCATGTTCCGCCGGCTGGACCGTGAGCGCGTCCAACTCTTCCAGGCCTTCGATCAAGCCCTCGTTCAAACTGAAGCCAATGGCGAAGTCTTCGAGATCGGCGGGCGTCGCCATCATCACCGCCTCGGTCGTACCGTTGTAAACGAAGGCGATTGCGGTCTCTTGGACGAGCGCGCGGGTCGAGAAGAAACCCCTCCCATCCTCGTTGCGTCCGCTGAAGGGGACGGTCTCGGCCGCCATCGGCTCGTCAACGGTATCGGCGGTCATCGCAGGCTCCCGGACGTCTCACCTTAATAGACGCGCGAGAAATCAACCGGTTCCCGGAACGTGGTCCTGACAGAATTGTTGATGCGACAGGGCGACGATCCGTTTCGCATTCATTCAAGCAGGTGTCTTATGTCATCGCGCCCACGTACGGAGCCCGAGGTCGAACAAAAGCCGGACGCCGCCGGCGGCTGGGGCTCGGTGCACGCCCTGACAAGCATTCTTGCGCGTGAACAGGTGCCAGCACTCGGCACCGAAATCTTGATGAAGCAGAATAAGACGGACGGCTTCATGTGCGTCAGTTGCTCATGGGCCAAGCCGGCAGAGCCGCATGCGTTCGAATTCTGCGAGAACGGCGCCAAGGCGACGATTTGGGAGATTACGGAAAAGCGTACCACGCCCGAGTTCTTCGCCGAGCATACGGTCAGCGAATTGCGTACATGGTCGGACCATGCGCTGGAGCAAAACGGCCGGCTGACGCATCCAATGCGCTACGACGCCGCCAGCGATAAATACGTGCCGGTCGGATGGGACGAAGCGTTTGCGGCGATCGGCGCCGAGCTTAAGGCGCTTGAGCCCAGGTCGGTAGTCATGTATTCGTCCGGCCGTGCGTCGCTCGAAGCGAGCTACATGTACCAGTTATTCGGTCGCATGTACGGCACCAACAATTTCCCCGACTCGTCCAATATGTGCCATGAGTCGACGTCGGTTGGCTTGCCGCCGGTGATCGGCTCTCCGGTCGGCACAGTGCTCCTGTCGGACTTCGATAAGGCCGAATGCATCTTCTTCTTCGGGCAGAACACGACGACCAACTCGCCACGCATGCTGCATCCGTTGCAGGGCGCAGTTAAACGGGGCGTGCCAATTATCACCTTTAATCCCCTGCGCGAGCGGGGGCTGGAGCGCTTCGTCGATCCGCAAAGCCCGACGCAGATGATCGCCGGGGGCACGCGTATTTCCTCCCAATACTGTCAGGTCCGCGTCGGCGGCGATATCGCGGCGATCGTCGGACTGTGCAAGGCCGTCATCGAAGCCGACGATGTGGCGAAGCAGATCGGAGGTCCGCGTATTCTCGATGTGGGCTTCATCGAAGAACACACGCACGGCTTCGAGGCGTTTGCGGCGTGCTGCCGGGATCAGGCGTGGGCCGATCTCGAAAGGATATCGGGCGTCAGCGAGGCCGAGATCCGTCGCGCGGCAGGCGCCTATATCCACGCGAGTGCCGTCATTGCAAACTACGGCATGGGCGTGACCCAGCACGAGTACGGTGTCGAGACGGTGCAGATGATCGTCAATTTGCTGCTGCTGCGCGGGAATATCGGCAAGCCGGGCGCAGGTATCTCACCCGTGCGCGGTCACTCGAACGTGCAGGGACAACGCACGGTCGGCATCAGCGAGAAGACCAAGTTGGTCCCGCTGGATGCGCTGGAGGAACTCTACCAATTCGAGCCGCCCCGGGAGGACGGCCTGGCGACGGTCGACGCCTGCAAAGGCATCCTCGACGGCACGGTGCGGGGATTCATCTCACTAGGCGGCAATTTTGCGCGCGCCGTGCCCGAGCGATCACTGATCGAACCGGCCTGGATGAAGATGCGGCTTTCGGTGCAGATTGCCACCAAGCTCAATCGAACGCATCTTCTGCCAGGCGAGGCCACCTATCTGTTGCCGTGTCTTGGTCGCATCGAGATCGACCGACAGGAGACTGGTCCGCAAGCGGTTTCCATGGAGGACTCGACCGCTTGCATCCACGGATCGCGCGGCCAGCGCGAGCCGGTAAGCGAGCACGTGCGCTCCGAGCCCTTCATCGTGGCGGGCCTTGCCAAAGCCACGTTGCCCCCCAATCCTTCCGTCGACTGGGACAAATGGGTCAGCAACTACGCATTCGTACGCGATGCGATTGAGGCGACCTACCCGGATCAGTTCAAGGATTTCAATAAGCGGATGTTCACACCGGGCGGCTTTCCGCGGCCCATTGAGGCGCGCGAGCGCGTTTGGAAGACACCGAATGGCAAGGCGAATTTCACCGTGCCGGAGAGCCTTACCAATCGCCGCGAACAGGGAGCCGATATCTATCAGCTCGTCACGTTGCGCGCCGACGGGCAGTTCAACACGACCGTCTATAGCGAAGACGATCGCTTCCGGGGCGTCAAGGGCGGACGCAACGTCGTCCTGATGAATGAGAAGGACATGGCGCGGCTCGCGCTGAAAAAAGGCGATATGCTGATCTTATCGACGGCGGTCGACGATGGCATTCGGCGGGAACTCGGCGGCCTAATCGTGCTGCCTTATGACATCCCGGAGAAGTGCATCGCGGGCTATTATCCCGAATGTAATGTGCTCATTCCGCTCTGGCACTTCGCAAAGGAGAGCAAGGTGCCGGCGGCGAAATCGGTCCCCGTTCGGGTGACAGTTCAGCACGAGGGGGGATAATTGCGGACGGCCCTAGCCCAAATGAAGGGCAACGCTGACGGCTGTGCTACCAACGTTCTACGACACGACAGAGCTGTACAATACGGCCGGAGATCGCGCTGGTTCAGCAGGAGCTCCGGATCTGTGCATCGGAACTATGATGCCGAAGTACCGGCCGGTGCACTCCGCCTGCCCTCGCTCACTTCCTCAGCGCCGCCTCGACGGCGCTCACCGAATCGCCGACGCGGTCCACGATCTTCTTAAGACAGTCCGGCGTGATCCCAAATTTCTGACTCCAGTAGCGGAGTTCATAATCTTCGCCGACGTTGATCCGCCCGCGGTCGTGGATGCCGCGGTTGAGTTTGCTATTGTCCATACGTTCTCCCACTCGTTAGGCGTTCCGCTATCCAAAGTGTGAGTGCGTCATGTTGACAGCCGCATTTAAGAGCCGCCTTCCGAAAACGGCCGTGCGTTCTGGAAATTTGTAGGAGTCTTGCTTAAGGCATTACGTGAAGATCTTGGCCTCGTCACGCAGTCTCTTTAAGTCTTGCCCGAAGAGGTCCCGAGTTGTCCTGTAGATGGTGAGCAGGCCTTCGGCACGTTGATCTCACGGTCGAGCGCTGGCAGCTCGGCGATGCGTCTCTCCTGCGCGGCGATAATCCGCCGGCGGGTAACGACACGACGAACGGCGATTTGCCGGCGGTTTTCAGTCATCGGCTTGTAGCCTCTGTCCGGGCACCATGTTCCCTACCTGCAGCTATGTTCGGCGATTGCGGCAATTTGTGCACGCGCGATAAAAGTTCGGTCATTTTTGAGAACGCACCGAACGCGCCCGCCGCATTTCGACAAGGAGAAAATCGCCTTTCCGCTTAGGGTCGAGGTCGACATAATCATTGCCCTTGTTCTCCTATTCGACATTCTCCCTTACGTGGAACGAGTTGCGGCGTCGTCTTTGTGCCCAAGACGCGTTGCGGTCAGGAACTCTCCGCGGCTGCACCGGCCGACGTCATGACTAAATGACGGTAGCTTGCAATGGAACCGGCGGCGGGGAACTGCATTCCTCCGAATGCCATGCATCAAAACGCCCGGACAACCTCTCGCGATAACGTCTTCATGCGCTCACTGGGCCTGCGGTACGCGACGGTCGAGGAACTGACGATCCGGCGCCGCCGCAACGGCACAGGTTTCGTCTATGTCAACGGTCGGGGCCGTCGGCTGCGCGACGAACGGACGATCTATCGTCTAAAGCGGCTCGCCGTTCCGCCGGCGTATGAAGACGTCGTCTACGCCGACGATCCACACGCACACCTGCAGGCCCGCGGCCGCGATAGCGCTGGGCGCGCGCAGTATCGCTACCATCCCGATTGGGAAAAGGTCCGGGAGTTGCGCAAGGCGCGGCGGCTGGCCAAGCTTGCCGTGCTGCTGCCGAAGGTGCGTTCCTGGGTCGCGCGACAACTCCGCGGCGTCGAGCCCACGAAGGACTTTGCGGTCGCATCCGTCATCGCACTTGTCGCCGCAACGGCCCTGCGGCCAGGCAGCGAAGCTTACGTCCAACAGCATGGCACACGCGGCGCCGCGACTCTGCTCAAGTCCAACATGTCGATCAGAGGGGCGACCATTGTCCTGCGCTTTCGGGGCAAGGGCGGCAAGGCCATCGAGAAAACGGTGGAGTCGCGCCCGCTCGCGCGGGCCCTCAAGCTCCTTTGCGCGGTTCCTGGCAAGCGGTTGTTTCAATATCGCGCCGAGGACGGTGTTGTTCGTCATCTGCGGCGGCGCGACATCAACATTGCCCTGCGGGCGATCACGAAACAGCCCATAACCCTCAAGGACTTTCGGACATTGAACGGCTCAGCCATCGCCTTGCAAGAGCTGGCCGCGATCGAGGCCAAAAGCAGCATCCGAGGACGTCGGCGTCAGATTCTGGCCACCATGCGATGTGTCGCTGCCGAACTCGCCAATACGCCGTCGGTCTGTCGCAAGAGTTACGTGCACGCCGCGGTCGTTGAGGCTTTCGAGTCCGGTATGTTGCACGCCTTGGCGCGCAAGCACGCCGGCCTGCGCGCGCCACGCCTGCGCGAAAAGCTGTTGATGGAGGTCCTCGCGACGACCGACCACTTGCGCGGATGACGTCCGTGCCTTGGTCTAGGGCATATGCGGCCCGTTATTGCGGAAGCCGCACCGGTCGCACGAAGGAGGACAAGCGGCCCTCTGCTACTTCTCGCCTGTCCCCGGCGCTGCCATGCCCGCGTGCTGCTTTGCCAGCGCCTCCGCCGGCATGACGTGCGAGGCGGCGGCCATCATCTTGTTCTGCCAGCCGCTCACCACACCGCCTTCGCCCGCCATCATGGCCTCGAATCCGTCTTTCGCCACTGTGGCCGGATCGGCCTTTTCTTCGGTGCCGACCTTAGTATCCATCATGTCGGCACGCCGGAAGAACTCCGTATCCGTGGGCCCAGGCATAAGACAGGTAACGGTGACGCGCGTGTCCTTCAATTCCTCGCGCAAGGCATACGAAAACGAGTCGAGAAACGCTTTAGTGCCATTATAGACGGCCTGATACGTGCCCGGCATGAAACCGGCGATCGAGCCGGTGATGAGAATCTTCCCGTCCCCTGCCGTGCGCATATCGCGGCCGACTTTTTGGATGAGATAGAGCGTCCCGGTGACGTTGGTATCGATGACGTAACGCGCGTCTTTCCAGTCCTGGTCAAGGAACGCTTTGCCAAGTCCTCGACCGGCATTGGCAATCAAGACGGCAACCGTCCGGCCGCCGATCGCGTCATAAAGCTTGTCGACCCCGGCCTCCGTCGCCAAGTCCGCAGTAACGGCTTCGACGCCGACGCCCTCGCGTCGTAGGAGGTCGGCCGCATCGGCGATTTCCGGTTCGTTCGCCGTCACGACAACCTCGAATCCATGTCGCGCGCATTGCTTGGCGAGTTCGAAGCCGATACCCGTCGATGCGCCGGTGACGACCGCCAATTTCTTCGTCGCATCAAGCATAAGCGATCTCCTTCTTCACCTTGCGAGTTTCCGTCATGCCGGGTTTGAGGACGACCTTGATGCAGCCGTCCTCCTTGTTGCGGAAGGTTTTGTAGAGTTCAGGCCCCGCCTCGAGCGGAGCTTCGTGCGTGATGACGAAGGATGGATCAATCTTGCCTTCTTCGATCAACTTCATCAGTCTCGGCAGATAAGCCTGCACCGGCGTCTGCGCCATGCGGAACGTCAATCCTCGGTTGATCGCCGAGCCCATCGGAATTTTGTCGAGAAAGCCACCATAGACGCCGACGATAGACACCGTGCCGAAGTTGCGGCAGCAATGGATGGCCTGCCGCAGCACATGCGGCCGGTCCGTTCCCATGAAGGTCGCGGTCTTCACACGGTCCCAACGGGAATCGAGGCTGGCTGCGGGCTCCGCCTCCGTGCCGACCGCGTCGATACAGGCATCGGCACCGCGTCCGTTGGTCAGCTCCATAATACGGTCGTAGACATCCTCCTCGAGGAAGTCGATTACGACGGCGGCGCCTGATTGTTTCGCGAGCGCCTTGCGCTCGGCAACGGTTTCGATCGAGATCACGCGTTCGGCGCCGAGCATCAACGCGCTACGGATCGCGAATTGACCCACCGGGCCTGCGCCCCAGATGGCAACCGTTTCGCCACCTCTCAGCTGACAAAAATCGGCGGCCATGAAGCCGGTCGGAAAGATATCCGAGAGAAAGAGCACCTGATCGTCCGACAGGCCATCCGGCACTTTGATCGGGCCGACGTCTGCATAGGGAACGCGCAGATATTCCGCCTGACCACCTGCGTAGCCGCCGGTGAGATGCGAATAGCCGAAGAGACCGGCGGGATAGTTCCCCCACAACTTCGACGCCTTCTTGTGACCGGGATTAGTGCGTTCGCAGCCGGAAAAGAACCCATTCTGGCAGAAGAAGCATTCGCCGCAGGCGATCGTGAAGGGTACGACCACCCGATCACCGACCTTCAGCTTCTTGTTCTCGGCGCCGACCTCGACCACCTCTCCCATCGTCTCGTGGCCGAGCACGTCGCCTCTCTTCATTTCCGGGATGATGCCGCCGTAGATGTGCAGGTCCGAACCGCAGATCGCGCACGCTGTCACTTTGATCACGGCGTCGCGCGGATGTTCGATCTTCGGATCCGGAACCTCCTCACATCGGATATCGCCTTTGCCGTGCCACGCCAGTGCTTTCATGACCGTCCGCTCGATAGGGGGATGACCATGACGACAACGTACCCAGGCGCGACATGTTCAGGGGTAAAACAACCTATTTGTGTTCCCCCTGTAGGCCGCAAAGAGAGGCAATGCAGATCGACGCACTTTAGCGCGTGGCCCGTGCGGCAAGGCAGGCGTAACCGCTACATCCGCTCCTTGATTTTCGCCGTGATGAGCCACCAATTCACCGGATAGCTGGTGACGAAACCCGCGATCATGGCGATCTGCATCGTGAACCAGAACTCAACGCTGTCGGTCTCGAGGGGCGCGTTGAGCAAGATGCCGAACAGATAGAACTTGGCGATGGCCATGACGCCGTACATGCCGACCTGCCAAGCGGTAAGGGACAAAGCATCGGCCTTGAGGGCCTGCGCGAGGCCCTCCCAGACCGACAGTTGCCGCATCGGCTTAATGGTGAAGTACTGAAAGGCGATGCCGATCGCGAAGGCAAAAATGTAATCGAGAATCCAGACGGCGAACATCTTCTCCGAAAACAACGCCTTCCAACCGAACCACAACGGAACCGCAGGCAGGAAGAAAGCGAGCGTCTCCGCGAGGATGTCGCCTAGCGTGCAGCCCGCGCCACAATGCAAGGCGCCCTTGGCCACCATCATCGGGAACGGCGTGCCCGCCTTGTTCGGCGGCTGTCGCTGCTCGCGACTCGTCGCCGCCTTTATGTACTTCCTTGTCCCCAGGCACCCGTACTGAAAATAGAATGAGAGGACGAGGACGCCGCCGAACAGAGCAACCACCGGCCACACGACATTCATGATCCACATATGCTGCGGCCGCCGGAACTCATCCGTCGCAATAATCGTTGCGCAGCCTATGCCCGCGGCTAGGCAGGCGATCGCAAGAACGTGCAGCCAAGGGGGGACCATGTCGGCCAACGCGCATTAACCGGTATCGTTCGGCCGCGCCGGCGGAACCAGCGCCCGCGCATGGCGGTTAGCAGAGGGGCTTTCTGGGACCTCGCTCATGCGCATTGTCGTCGCCGCGTTCATGCTCGCGCTCGGCGCAACCGGGGCGCATGCAGGCCTCCTGCAATCCGCACTTACCGCCGTGGGCGTCTCGCCTCCGCCAGAGGCGCGCCTGCCGCTGCAACCGCGCTGGCGTGACCTTGATGGACGCGAGACCTCCTTGGGCGCCGCGATGGGCGGCAAACCAACATTGGTGCTGTTCGCCGACTACACTTGCAGCAGCCTGTGCGGCCCCGCCCTCGCCTTCGTCGGCGACGCGCTGGAGAAATCGGGTCTCACCGCCAAGGACTACCGCCTGATCGTTCTCGGCCTCGATCCCAAGGACAGCGCAGCCGACGCACGCGCCATGCGCGAGCGTGAGGCCCCCGGCAAAGACCTGCCTTTGACGATGTTGATCGGCGACGAGCAGACGATTCACGCCGCGACGCAAGCCATAGGATACCGCTACACGTATGATGCCGAGCACGATCAATACGCGCACCCCGCCGCCATCCTCGCCGTGAGCGGCGATGGTCGCGTCGTGCGCGTCGTGTCGGCGCTTGGCATCTCTCCGAACGATCTTCGTCTGGCTTTGACCGAAGCCGGCCGCGGTTTGGTCGGCAGCTTCGCCGATCACGTCCGCTTGCTGTGCTACGGCTTCGATCCGAGCGTCGGCGCTTATACTCTCTCGATCCAGCGCGCGCTCGCGGCCTCCGGCGCGGTGACCGTTACCGTCCTCGCAGGAGGCATCGCATGGCTCGCCTTCGCGGCGCGCCGGTCACGGCCGCGATGACGGCAGCGGACTTCCCGCAGCATCGAAATCGTTCTCTAGAGTCTGGCGGTCGTGCGCCGACACGAGCACGCGCCGGTAGAGACCTGCAAACGCGCCTAGCCACAGCGCGCCGGCCAGCAACAGCGACGCAGGGACGGCAAGCAGGATAACCGCCCTGCCGCCCGCCGTTTCAGGCAGGGCGAGAACACACGCCTCTACCAAACGCAAGCCGACCGTCGCCGAAGCGATGACGAGGAGCGGACGGCGCGCGTTGCGCACCTTGCCGGTCAGCAGCGCGAAGAAGGGCAGAATGAACTGCAAGAAGATCAACGTCCACAACACTGCGCCCCATACGCCGTGCTCACGCGCCTCGTACCATACCGTTTCGCGCGGCAGATTGCCGGACCAGACGATAATGTATTGCATCGCGTGATTGTAAGCCCACAACAACAACACCGCGAGCAAAGTCGCACCGTAGCTATCAGTCTCCGCACGGCGCCGGGATAGACCAATGACCAACACAAACGCGTATCCGGCCAGCAATTGGAATGTCAGGACCAACAGGCCGTAGAGCGAGGAATGAAACTCGGGCGTCAGCGTCTCGAGCCAGTCGATTCCTGCGAACGACGCCGTCAGTGCATAAATAATCAACCCCGCCGCGGCACTGGCGACCATCCGTCGCGGCGAACCCCATGCCGCCCGCGTCCACCACGAGAGGACCGTCCAGACCCCGAAGTAGAACACAGTGCGGGCGATGAAGAACCATGGCGTCAGGTAAATCGCCTTGAAGCTTCCGGGATCGACAACGCCCTTGCCCACCCACGGGTAAAGCCAAGGCACACCAACGAGCACGGGAACGAACAGCACCGCGACAGCCGGGATCGTCATCGACGTGGCCACGAGCGGCGCGTGCAGCCCCTCGGTCCACGGGCCGCGTACGAGGTACGTCAGCATCAGCACAGCCATCGCTCCGACGGCGATGCCGCTCAACGTGGCTGCGACGCACAACCAGCCGAGCATCAAGGCGTGCACGTCGAGCCAGGCCGCGACGACGCAGCCGGCTAGACCGAGAATGCCCGCGATGATTAGCCGGCGATCGACGGACATCATGGCGGCGCCTCCGCCAAGAGCTTCGCCCTCTCCTGCTCAGGAACGTCGTCGAGCTTGGCGTTCTGGCTCAACTGCAACGCACGGATATAGGCGACGATTGCCCAGCGGTCGCGCGGCGCGACACGAGCGGCATAGGGATACATGGCGCCATAGCCGTTGGTGATCACGTCGAAGAAGTGCTGATCGTCAGCCGAGCGCAAGCGATCGATGTGATAACTCGGCGGAGACGGCATGCCTCGCTGCACCACCATGCCGTTGCCCTCGCCGGTGCGCGCATGGCACGGGGAGCAGAAGACGTCGAACTGCTGATGCCCGCGCGCCAGTAAAGCGGCGGTCAGGCGAGGCTTGTGCGTGGTTGCTTGATCATGAGCGACGTCCTCCCGCGCTACCGTGCCGGCGACAGGGGCCAGCAACGATTTGCCGTCGCGAAACAACGCCGACGGTTCGTATTGCTGGTTCTTCGGCTGATCCGTCATGTTCTGACCGCAACCGGTGAGCAGCAGACACGATATGAGCAGCGCGCGCTTCATGCTGGCACCAGTTCGACCGTTCTGGCACCAATGCGACCGAGATATTGCGCGGTTTGCTCCGGATCGAAGCGCGCATCGCCCGCCCTGACGCAGAGGAAGAAGCGATCTCGTGACGCCAAGTGGAAGCGCGAGGCGGCGAAAACGGGATAATTCAACCGCGGCAGGCCGTTCAGCGCCAGCATACCGATCGCCGGAAAAAGAGCGGCGAACAAAACCGTCAGTTCGAAAGCGATGACCGCAAAGGCCGACAGGGCATAAACCGGCCTGCCGCCGACATCGAGCGGGTAGCTCCAATTGGTTCCGATCTGCATGAGCAGCGCCAGAGCAAACCCGAAACCGCCCCCTGCGAGACCGAGCCAAAGCACCCGCGTATCTCGGATATCGAGAACTTCGGCCAAGCCATGCACGGGAAACGGCGTAAAGGCGTCGAGGTCACGATAGCCATCCTCACGCGCGCGCCGTGCGGCGTCGAGTAACGCCTCGGGCGTGTCGAATTCGGCCAGGAGGCCGTAGGCGTGCGCCTCAGCCATGGCTCGCCTCCGCCTGCTCTTCGTGCAAAACCTCCTTTGTCTCCGAGATCGCGATCACGGGAAACAGGCGGATGATGAGCAGGAACGGCACCATGAACAGGCCGAAGGTGCCGATATAGATCGACCAATCCCAAAAAGTCGGCGTGTAACTGCCCCAGGAGGACACCAGGAAGTCGCGATAGAGGCTGGTGACCAGGATCATGTAGCGCTCGAGCCACATGCCGATCGCTACGCTGGTGCTGACCAGGAATAGTACTAACGGCGAGCGCCGCGCCCACTGCCACCATAGCAATTGAAGAAAGACGAAATTGAAGACGATCGCACCCCAATAGATCCACGCATATGCGCCGGCGATGCGGTCGTGCACCGTTTGGATCTCATGCGCCTCACCGGAATAGAACGCATCGAAGAACTCAAAAACATAACCGTAGGCAGTCATCAATCCGGTGGCGAGCAGCACCTTGCCGAGAATGTCCAGGTGATCGTCGGTGACGAGATTCTTCAAGGAGAACAGGCTGCGGATGACGATAGCGATCATCGCAACGACGGCGAAGCCTGAAAACGCCGCGCCGAGCACAAAGTAGGCGGGGAAGATCGTCGAGTGCCAACCGGGAATCGTGCCGGCCGCGAATAGCAGCGACACCTCGCTGTGCACGGACACAACGAGCGGCACAGCGAGCGCGGCGAGCAGGCGATACGCCTGTTGCCAGCGCAGCCAATGCACCGCCGATCCGCGCCAGCCGAGCGATAACACGCCGAAGAAAACTTGCCAGCCGCGGCGTCTGGCACGATCGCGCGCCGCACCCAGATCGGGGATCAGGCCGACGTACCAGAAAACGACCGAGACGGTGAGATAGGTCAGTACTGCCCAAATGTCCCATTCCAGCGGGCTGCGGAATTGCGGCCAAACACCCATGGTCGCCGGATACGGGAACATCCAATAGAGATACCAAGGACGGCCGAGATGCAGAACGGGGTAGATGCCCGCGCAAACGACCGCGAACAACGTCATCGTTTCGGCGAACCGGTTGAGGGAGTTGCGCCATTCCCGGCCCATCAACAACAATAGGGCCGAGATGAGCGTGCCGGCGTGGCCGATCCCGAGCCACCAGACGTAATTGTGGATGGCAAAGGCCCAATTGACGGGAATATTGATGCCCCAGATGCCGACGCCGCGGGTGAAAAGTACCACCACCGACACGGCGAACAGCGTCAAGAGAAGCATTGATAGCGACAGCGCAATGAGCCAACGCCGCCGCGTCGGAAAGTGCAGCGGGATGCGCGCGAGTTGATCGGTGACATCGCCAAGCGACTGGTCTCGCGGCAGAATGGGCGCTTCGGACATTGCCATCACGCGCCCTCCCCGCTGGGATCGTCATTCCAACGGGCGAGATAGGTGGTGCGCGGGCGCGTGCCGACCTCTTCGAGCAGTACATAATGACGACCGCTCCTCCGGCGTTTGCTCACCTCCTCGTCACCATTGTTCATATTGCCGAAGCTGATCGCCTGCGTCGGACAGGCCTGTTGACACGCAGTCGTTACCTCGCCGGGGCGAATATCGCGGTTCTCTTTGTTCGCAGCCGCGCGCGCTGCCTCGATGCGCTGGACGCAGTACGTGCATTTCTCCATGACGCCGCGCGAGCGCACGGTGACGTCCGGATTATGCGCGGCATCGGTCGCCGGATCGATCTTGCGATAATCAAACCAATTGAAGCGGCGGACCTTGTAAGGGCAGTAGCTCGAACAGGTTCGCGTGCCGATACAGCGGTTGTAGATCTGCTGATTCAAGCCCTCCGGACTGTGGGTCGTCGCGTTGACCGGACAGCCCATTTCGCAGGGCGCCATTTCGCAGTGCATGCACGGGACCGGCTGGAAGTAGCTGCGCGGATCTTCGATGTCACCGCTGTAGTAGCGGTCGACACGCAGCCACAACATCTCGCGGCCCATCGCCACCTGGTCACGCCCGACAACGAGAACATTGTTCTCGATATTGCAGGCGGCGATGCAAGCATTGCATCCAATGCAACGATCGAGATCGATTGACATGGCCCAGGCATAGCCTTCCGGCGATTTCTCCGGGTAAAGAGTCGGCTGCGGCTTGGGCGGCGGTGTGGTTGGTCGCGACGCTGTGACTTCTTTGACGAAGTCGAACCCCTCCATGCGATGATGCAGTTGGCTCGTCGCAAAGCTGCGGTGACCATCCACGCGCCGGATCGTCCCTTCGACGTGCCACGGATCGTCGGCACCGCGCAGTGCCGAAGCTGCATAGCCAAGGCCATGGGAGAGATTCCCGTGCACGGCGCGGCCGTAGCCGAGAAACACAGCGGCCGTATTGGCAGCCTGCCCCGGCATCACCCAGACAGGGCCCGCGATCTTGCGCGGGCCGGCCGCCAGTTCAACCAAGTCGCCGTTACCGACTTTGAGTGTATCGGCAAGCTGCGGGCTGATAGCGACCGGACAGTCCCAAGTGATCTTGGTCAGCGGCTTCGGCAGTTCCTGAAGCCACGCCACATCGGAGAAGCGTCCATCCCAAACGCAAGGGTCCGGACGAAAGACGATGTCGATGCCTTCGGCCCGCGCGGGTTCAGTCGCGATATCCGGGACCCTGGCGCTCAGCGACAGGGGCGCGGGCTGCTCTTCCTGCACGATCCCGTCGTGCAGCGCCTGTCGCCAACGTCCGTCGAAATCGTCGCCAAAGGTGCCGGCCCACGTCTCGCGCACCAGAGCTTGCGCATCCGGCCCGACCGCGCCTGACAGCATAGCTAGCACTTCCGGCACGGTGCGCGATTGATACAGCCGGCCGATGACAGGCTGGAGGATGGTCGCGCTGCCATCGACGGCGCGCGCATCGCCCCAGCTTTCCAGCACGTGACTGAGAGGAACGTGCCAGCCGCAAGCTGCTGCGGTCTCGTCCGCATAAAGGCCGGCATGGAGCGTGGTCGGGACGCGGCCTAGCGCCTCCGCAAATCCCAGTTCGGCGGGCGCGGCATAAGCGGGATTGCAGTCGAGCACGATGACAGTCGTGACGGCGCCTGCCTGCATGTCACGCGCCAGATCGGCGAAGCTGTCGCCTTCGAGCGCCGCCATCGGTTCACGATAGCGAACCGTTCGGCCCACATTGCCAAGCTTCTCATTGACGGCACAAGCCAGCGCTTGCACGGGCGCAGGCGCATGCGCACCGACGGAGAACAGTGAGCGGCCGCGATGCGCGTCGAGATCCTCTGCGGCACGCGTCACCCATTGCTGCTCCGCCTCGCTCAGCGTAGCAGATTGGCCTTGCATCACGCCGAGCCGCGCCGCGATTGCCCCCGCGAGCAACGTTATGCGCGGCGGATCGGCCGCGAGGCGCGTCGTGGCCACGACGCCCGTCAACCCTGGCACGCACTCGGCCACGTGCACGCGCGCCCGGCCTTCGCCCGGCTTCACCTCGCCGCGCCGCTTAGCCCACCCTTGCGCATGCCACACCTGCCACGGGCCGGGCCCCAACAGATCGTCGTCCAGACTGACGATCGCGTCGCATTGCTCGAGCGCGTAGATCGGCTCTGCCACGCGGCCAAAAGCAAGCTGCATGGCCGTTTGCCGATTGGCGCAACCGACCGGCTCGAACCGGTGAATCCGTGCCTCCGGCAATGCGCTAATCAGCGTTCGCAATTGACGGATGATTGTGGGCGACGTGATATCGCCAACAACAAAGCGCAGCCCCATTCCCCCTTGCGCAGTCCACTGCGCGCGGGCCGTGTTCACCATGCTCTCGATAGCGGCCCATGTTGTCGGCTGCCCCTTTTGCAGAGGCGTCTTCGAGCGCATCGGGTCATAGAGCTGCAACAGCGCCGCCTGCATGAAGGCGTCGCTCGCGCCCCGCGCCGCCGGATGCTCCGGGTTGCCGTCGAGCTTGGTCGGCCGCCCATTATAGACCGTTGCCAGCACCGGCTGGGCGTAACCCTCGAACGTCACCGCGGTCGCGAAGTGGCGTGCGATACCGGGCGGCGCGTTCTCGGGCTGGTTGACGTAAGGCAACGCCGCATCAGAGCGACCTTCGCCGCAACCCGCGAGGCTCGCCATCATCAGCGACGCGCCCATCAGCTTGAGAAACGTGCGACGGCCGGTGCCGGCAAGGATCGTGGCAGCGGCGGGAAATTCCGCCTCCACCCAGCGCCGAAACTCATCGTCGTCGGTCAGTTCTTCGACGCTCGACCACTGCCGGCTACCACCCTGGGTCAACCTGTGTCGGATCGCAGCGAGATCGAATGGGGCGGATCGCTGGGTCATCGGTGGCACACCGTGCAATGCGTGATCTCACCGAGGCGCAGATGGTAGGCGGCCGCCAGTTGGCTTGCGGCCGGTGTCTTCGCGTCTGGCTTCCAGTTCATCGTGGTGATCGCATCCTGCGGCCGCAGGTTAGGCGCCGGATCCCGATGGCAGTCGAGACAGAATTGCATCGTGAAGGCCTTCGCCTTCGCGGTGAGCGGCATCTCGTCGATGCGGCCATGGCAGGTCTCGCAACCCACGCCTTTCGCGATATGAATGTCGTGGCGGAAGTACACGTAATCGGGCAGCCGCGCGACGCGGCGCCACGCCAGCGGCTTGTTCTCAGCGAGGCTGTGCCGCACAGGCGCGAGCAGAGGGGCGTTGGTCCACACCTGCGAGTGACAGGTCATGCAAGTATGTGTCGGCGGCAGACCGGCACGCGCGCCGGTGTCGACGCCCGTATGGCAATAGCGGCAGTCTATGCCGAGACCCGAGACATGGTGCTGGTGGCTGAAGGGAACCGGCTGCGACATGGGATGGATATTCGCACCGGTGTAGTAGTCGGACCGGGCGAAACCGACCGCGGCTACGGTTGTTCCAGCCGCCAAAGCCAGTCCTCCTGCGGCCAGCAAGCGAAGCCATGCGTCCGCCGCTGAGCTGAATATCTGGGTCATCTCGGCTGCTCGACGCCCACAAATACTTCGCCCCTCGGCACAACGGAGCGGTCGCGCACTCGTTCCTCGCCATGGGAACAAAGTTCACCGGCCTTGCGTTGGGGCACCAGGCGCGACGGGGACATTTTCCAAAATGACCGACCTTCATAGCGCTCCCTCATTCGAAAATTCGGATGTCGATGTACGTCTGCTCGCGGCGCTCGCATGCGGACTCGTCGGCTTTCTCATTGCTACGCCCGCGGCGCTCTGGTTGATCTACGGCGGCGCAGTCCCGAGCCAAGTGTTCCAAGCGCCGTCGATCGACGCTTCCGCTCCGCATTTACAGGTCGATCCCGCGCAAGACCTCGCCACGTTTCGCGCGTCAGAGAATGTACGGCTGTCGACATATGGCTGGGCGGATCCAGGTCGTCGAACCGTGCACATCCCAATCGAACGTGCACAAGGGATCCTCGTCGAGCGCGGACTTCCCGGCTGGTCCCGATAAATCCGTCCGCCGGCGAAGGCAGCGATGTGGCGTAATTGGATCCCCTTCTGGCACTCAGGCGCTTCCTCTTATGGCGGCGACGTCGATTTATTGTTCATTGGCTTGCTGACGGTCAGCCTGCTGGTGACAGCGTTGCTGTTCACGCTGTTGCTCACTTTCGCGATCTGCTACCGGGCCACCAGGGACGCCGACCGCGGCCATCGGATCAAGAAGAGCTGGCACTGGGAGGTTGGCTGGACCACGGCCACATTCGTCGCCTTCCTCGGTCTATTCGTTTGGGGCGCGACTCTCTATCTGCGCATATTCGAGGCGCCGGACCATGCATTGTCGATCTACGTGGTAGCGAAACAGTGGATGTGGAAGGCGCAACACCCCGGCGGCCAGCGAGAGATCAACGAGTTGCACATTCCGGTCGACCGTACGGTGCGACTGACGCTCGCTTCACAGGACGTGATCCATAGCTTCTTCGTCCCGGCGTTTCGCGTGAAACACGACGTCGTGCCCGGCCGCTATCAATCGCTATGGTTCAAAGCCGAACGGACGGGCGTCTTCCAGCTTCTATGCGCGGAGTTCTGCGGCACCGACCATTCCGCTATGACCGGACGCATCGTGGTCATGAAGCCGGACGACTATACGCGCTGGTTGTCACAACAAGACGTCGACGGCACGCTTGCGGCGCAAGGAAGCGCGCTTTTCCGCGAGCTCGGCTGCAGCGGCTGCCATATGGGCACCAGTACGGTGCGCGCGCCACATCTCGATGGATTGTATGGGCGTCCGGTGCCGCTCGCGGATGGCAGGGTCGTGGTCGCTGACGAACGCTATATCCGCGACTCCATCCTCCAGCCACGCGCCGAGGTTGCTGCCGGCTACGATCCGGTGATGCCATCGTTCGCCGGGCGCGTCGACGAAGAAGGGCTCATCAAACTGGTTGCCTATATCAAATCGCTGGCCAACGGCGCGGAGGCAAAACCATGAGCGCGGCCGAGCCGAACTACCTGACCGCCGACTTCCGGCTCAGATCGTGGTTCGTCACCACCGACCACAAGCGCGTGGCGCTGCTTTTCTTCGCTACAATCACTCTCTTCTTCTTTCTCGGCGGGGCCGCCGCCACCCTCATTCGACTTGAGCTGTTGACGCCACGCGGCGATCTGGTCACCTCCGACGTCTACAACCGGCTCTTCACCATGCACGGCGTGATCATGGTATGGTTTTTCCTGATACCTTCGATCCCCACGACGTTCGGCAATTTCATGGTGCCGCTAATGATCGGTGCGCGCGATCTCGCCTTCCCGCGCCTCAATCTTACGAGCTGGTACCTGTTTCTGATCGGCGGCGCCGTCACCCTCTATGCGCTATTCACCGGCGGTGTCGACACCGGTTGGACGTTCTACACGCCGTTCTCGACCATGTACTCCAACGGTCACGTAGTCCTCGCCGTGATCGGCGTATTCATCACCGGCTTTTCCTCCATCCTGACCGGCCTGAATTTCATCGTCACCATTCACCGGCTGCGGGCCCCCGGACTGACCTGGTATCGGCTGCCCATCTTCTTGTGGTCGCTCTATGCGACGTCGGTCATTCTCGTTCTGGCGACGCCGGTCCTTGCCATCACTCTGTTGTTGGTGGCGATAGAACGTCTTGCCGGGGTCGGCATCTTCGATCCCAAGCTCGGTGGTGACCCGCTGCTGTTCCAGCACCTGTTCTGGTTCTACTCGCACCCCGCCGTTTACATCATGATCCTGCCCGGCATGGGTGTCGTGACAGAGCTTGTCACCTGCTTCTCGCGCAAGATGTTGTTCGGCTACAAATTCGTCGCCTGGGCCAGCATGGCCATCGCCGCCGTCGGCTTCTTCGTCTGGGGCCACCACATGTTCGTCAGCGGTCAGTCTGTATTCGCCGGGATCGTCTTCTCGTTCATGAGCTTCGTGGTTGCCGTCCCCTCGGCAATCAAGGTGTTCAATTGGACGGCCACCTTGCACAAAGGCTGGGTCCACTTCGATGCGCCGATGCTCTATGCGCTCGGCTTTATCGGTCTGTTTACGATTGGCGGGCTGACCGGACTCTTCCTCGCCTCGCTCGCGTTCGACGTTTGGGTCACCGACACTTACTTCGTCATCGCCCATTTTCACTACATCATGGTCGGCGGCATGGTCACGGCTTATTTCGGCGGCCTGCATTACTGGTGGCCCAAAATCACCGGCCGGCTTTATCCCGAATACTGGGCGCGCGCCGCCGCCATCCTGATCTTCTTCGGCTTCAACATGACGTTCTTTCCGCAATTCATTCTCGGGATTCTCGGCATGCCGCGCCGCTATCACGCCTACGATCCAGCGCTGCAGGTATGGAACGTCCTGTCGTCGGCCGGTGCCTCGGTTCTCGCCATCGCCTATGCTTTGCCGCTGTTCTATCTCGGCTGGTCACTGTTCTGGGGCCGCAAGGCTGGGCCGAACCCATGGCGGGCCACCGGGTTGGAATGGCAGACGTCGTCGCCACCGCCAAAGCACAACTTCATCGAGACGCCGGTCGTCCGGCGCGGCCCCTACGAGTACACACCGGATCCGGTTCCGCAAAATGCCTGAAGCGCAACCAGCCTTTCCTTACGCAACGCTGCCGCAACAGCACGAAGCGGCGCAACTCGGCATGTGGACCTTCCTTGCCACCGAGATCCTCTTCTTCGGCGGTCTCGTCCTAGCCTACCTCGTCTACCATTACGGATATCCGCAGGACTTTGACGCCGCGGCCCGTCACACCAAGATCGTTCTTGGCACGACGAATACGGCGATCTTGCTGACCAGCAGCTTTCTCGTCGCCTGGGCTGTGACGGCGGGCAAAACTGGTTTTGGTCGCGGCGCCGCCGTATTGCTCGCGGCCGCGGCCGGCTTGGGCCTCATTTTCCTGGCGCTGAAAGGTTTAGAGTACAGCGAGGAGTATCGTGAGCGCCTCGTTCCCGCGCTTAACTTCAGCTTCGATGCCGCGCACGCGCGCGGCGCGCAACTCTTTTTCGTGTTCTACTTCGTAGCAACCGGGCTGCACGCGATCCACGTGGCGGTCGGCATTGCGATCCTGTTGGCGATTGCGAACCGCGCACGACAGCAGCGCTATTCCGCCGACTACCATGCGCCGCTGACGGTCGCCGGACTGTACTGGCATTTCGTCGACGCAGTATGGGTCGTACTTTACGCCCTGATTTATCTACCGGGACGGAGCGGCGCATGACCTGGGCTCCGCCACGCGCACTGCTGCTGTCCTGGCTTGCCCTGCTGGCACTGCTCGGGCTGACCTTGCTCATCGCCTATCAGCCGCTCGGGGCTCTCAACTTTCCCATCGCGCTCGCCATCGCGAGCCTCAAGGTCCTGGTCGTCGCAGCGATCTTCATGGAATTGCGCGACATGCGTGGCTTGGTGATCGCCTTCGCTGCCGCCGGCGTGCTTTGGCTGTTCGTGCTACTATGGCTCGCGGGCGTCGACTTTATTACTCGAGCGCAGTTTCCGCCGACCATCAATTAATAGAGATATATAGTATATCGCGCGCCACGGCATCGAACTAAACATTATTCCGTTCCGGAACCTTTCGGCGCGGATTTTCTGCCGCCGCATTACTTTGAAGGGCACGCGCCATCGAGGACATCGCGCACCTTCGCCGCCAGGTCTCTATAACTGAAGGGCTTTGTAATGAGATGAACGCCTCTGTCGAGCCGCCCGTGGTGGATGATTGCATTTCTGGCATAGCCGGTGGTGAACAGGACCTGCAATCCAGGACGTAACGCGACGGCTTGAGCCGCGACCTGAGCGCCGGTCATCCCGCCGGGCAGAACGACATCGGTAAAAAGCAGATCGAGACGCGGTTGCTTGCGGATCAGTTCGAGCGCGGCCGGCCCGTTATGGGCCTCAATCACGGTATATCCAAGCTCTCGAAGGCTTTCTACTGAGTGAGTGCGGACATCATCATCGTCCTCCAAAACAAGGATGACTTCCGCCACGTCAGCCTCCGGCACAGGCTCCTGCGGGGCGATATCTGCCGCTTCATGCGAGCCACCCCAGCGTGGCAGATAAATCTTAACGGTCGATCCCTCGCCCAATTCGGAATAGAGATTGATATGTCCGCCGGACTGCTTGACGAAGCCATAAACTTGGCTGAGCCCCAGACCAGTACCATGGCCCGCTGGCTTGGTCGTAAAGAATGGTTCGAACGCTTGCGACAGGGTCTTGGCGTCCATACCCATACCGGTATCAGAGACCGAGATCAGGACATACTGTCCGGGAGTCACCTCGGCGTGTTGGAGCGCGTAGGCCTCGTCGATATGCACATTGGCGGTCTCAAGCGTCAGGTTGCCGCCATCCGGCATAGCATCGCGCGCATTTACCGCGAGATTGATGATGGCGGATTCAAGCTCGTTAGGATCGACCTCCACACGCCACAGTCCGACGCCGCGAACTACTTCGACGGACACCAATTCTCCCAGGGTGCGTGTGATTAATTCCGCTATCCCGGCAACTAGGACGTTGAGATCGACCGGTTTCGGATCAAGTGGTTGGCGGCGCGCGAAAGCAAGCAGCCTTTGGGTCAGTGAAGCCGCGCGACGCGCGCCATTCATGGCGAGCGTGGCGGCCCGCTGCAATCGGCCCGAGTTCTCGGGCAAGTTTCTCAGCAGTGCCTCCAGATTGCCAATGATGATTTGAAGTAGGTTATTGAAATCGTGCGCGACGCCTCCGGTAAGCTGGCCGACTGCTTCCATTTTTTGAGACTGACGTAAGGCCT
The DNA here is from genome assembly GCF_003367395.1 of Pseudolabrys taiwanensis. Classification (NCBI taxonomy): domain Bacteria; kingdom Pseudomonadati; phylum Pseudomonadota; class Alphaproteobacteria; order Hyphomicrobiales; family Xanthobacteraceae; genus Pseudolabrys; species Pseudolabrys taiwanensis. The sequence goes on from NZ_CP031417.1 coordinate 3,850,865, forward strand.
CTTCCTGTTTCTGCAGTTGCCGTGTGCGCTCGGCTATTTGTGCCTCAAGATTTGCGTTGAGTTCATGCAGAGCTTGTTGTGCTTGTTTCCGGTGCTCGATCTCTTTGCGCGATGCTTGCGCAAGCTGGGCATTGTCGATCGCGACAGCGGCCTCAGCGGCTAGACCGGCCAGGCCGCGCTCGGATCGTTCGGTGAATATCCCGACTTGCGCATGCCCAAAAAACAAGCCGCCGAGCACATCGCCATTGCGAGACATCACCGGGACCGCGAGATAACTACGCACCGGGAGATGACCCTCCGGCATCCCCTTGCGCGGTGCATTGCGTCCGTATCGCAGGTCTTTCGTGATGTCGTCCGAGCGTACAATGCCGACCCCCGAAAACGTCGGCGCGAACACATCGGTATTTCTCGGCATCGGAAATTTGCTGAACGCTTCGCGGGGAACCCCGGACAAGGTATAAAGCATGTAGCTTTCGCCCGCGTCGTTCTCGACATTGTAGAAGAAAGCTCCGAACTGCGCGCCGGTTAGTTCGACGCCCGCATCGGTTACGACTTGCACGAGGCGATGAAGATCTGTCTCCGCCCCTAATGCTGAGCCGGTGCGGTTTAGCACCTCCAGCGCCCGGCGTTCTTCGCGCAGGGCATCTTCCGTCAGGCGCTGCGTGGTGCGGTCCCGCAGGATTTTGACGAAACCGACAAGCCCCCTGTCCGCCTCGATGATCGGCGAAAGCTCGCCGGAGGCCCAGAAGCGCGTGCCATCCTTGCGGACGCGCCAGCCTTCCTCACCGCCGCCGCGCCCGATACGGGTCGCGTCCGCTATTTCCTTTTCGAGCTGCCGCAGGTCCCCATCGACGAATATCCGATTAAGCGGTTGACCAAGCATTTCGTGTTCGGACCAGCCCAATATCCTCTCGGCGCCCGTGCTCCAGCTCGTGACCCGCCCTTCCTGATCGGTGCTGATGATGGCGGTGTCTCGGGCGCTGTTGACGATTTGTCGCCATTGCGAGGCGGTTATCGCCGCCGGCACGAAATCAACGCCCATCTCCGCCCTCTAGACCCGACTGCCCCGCGTCATAACGCGACGATTTTTCTCTGGTTCCAAAGAGGAACTCACTAGCCCATCGCCTCCGGGACGGGTTCCAGGCTCTCACTCTCATTTCATGTCGGATTGATCTGAACCGCCGCGGGTTCTAACGCGTTTTCTCAGCAGACAACCCGCCGGATTTTTCTCTCTCCAATACGGATACTCCTTGGCCTCCACGGAAGGAGGAAGCATGCCTATGATCGAAGCCGGCATCATTGAGCCACCAGTTTGTCCCCTCTGTGGCGCTCCCACTCGGCTAAGGGAAGCTCGAAAAAGTCCGACGAAGTCGGATAAGGATATATATGAGTTTCAATGTACCGCTTGCCACGTGCTCTATCCGGTTGTGGTGAATAGCTCAGTCCAGGAAACTCGCTCGCAGGGCGCGCCTGCCGATCTGGCCGGGTCGGAAGGCTAGCATTGCTGCAGCGGTCGCTTTGGACTAGGCCGCTCTTCACTAGGGTGGCTGCCTTAGAAAGTGGGCGAGGCGTACGTTTTATTAGTTCGAACTAGTTGAGCCGCGCGTACGCGGGCAAGGAGGTGAGTCCAGCCGTCCTGCGACCGTCGAGTCGCGTTCGTCATACCTGTTAAACAGTCGCTGATAGCCGTCATCTTTTTGTTTGAGACGCGCCAAACTGTACTTGGATGTGCCGCAACCTCGACGCCATGGGGCTGTGATGTCAGGCCGTCCATTGAGCGCCGTGGACGTGGCGGTCGGTCAGCGGCTGAAGATAGCCCGTATGGCCAAGAAGCTCACCCAAACGAATTTGGGTCAGGCCGTCGGCCTCACCTTTCAACAAACCCAGAAATAGGAGATAGGCAAGAACCGTATCGGGACCGGGCGCCTCCATGCGATGGCCGAGGAGCTCGGGTTTCCCGTGTGCTATTTCCTCGAAGGCTCGATCAAGCCTGCCCATGTAGCTAAGGGTCGGGGTCGTAAAGCGACGTGGCGGCCGCTTGCCGGGTCAGCGCGGCGGCAGGGCGAGCAGAGGATCAAGAAGCGGACTATGAGCGACCTGCGGGAGAACGGCGGCGTTCTGCGCTTGCGCTAAGCGGGCAGTGCGATCCTCGACAAATTCTCGCAGGCTGCGAGGAGCTGATGTTGAAGGTTCTCATCCAGAGCTTCGGGGTTCGGCGCGCGCCGATTAAGGTGGTAGAAATACTCGCCTGTCACCCGCGCTTGCGGATCGTCGCTGACCGCCAACCAGGCTTGGGTGCGATGCGCCTGATCCATGTCGTCTGGCGCGGCCGGGCCGCCCATTTTCGTCGGCACCCAGCCGGCTCCAGCGCATTGCAAAGCACATCGGGCCAGCGCCGGGCGAGCGCCGAGGCCATCATCGCATTGTAGAGCTTGCTCTCCGCGTAGGCCGTCGATCCGTCCCACGGCCGCTTTTCCCATAGCAGATCGCGAAAGTTGGCGCTGACGCGATGGTGCATTCCGGAGCTGAGGTAGACGAGCCGCTGCGGTCGCCTCATGCGCGCTGTGATAACGTACGGGGCCAGAACGTCGATTGCGAAAAGATGCGGGAGGCCGTCCTCGGTCACAGGGCGCCGCGGCTCGCGATAGCCTATGGCGACATTGTGGATGACAGCCTCGAAGCGCCCTAAATCGTTGGCCTCTTCGGCGACACGCCGCGCGCCGGCTAGCGTCGAGACATCTCCGATCACGACCGCGTCGGCGGCCGGCAGTGCCCGGCGCGCATCTTCCGCGCGCTTGCCGTTGCGGGCATGGAGAACAACCTGATGACCTTGTTCGACGAGAAGATGCGCGGCCATCAAGCCAAGCCCCTCGGATGAGCCAGTTATGAAGATGCGTGACATCAAAGTCTCCTTGTAGGGGAGTTCAGTGCTGCGTGATCAATTCGCGAAGCACCGTTTCGAACGTGACGGTGCCCGTGCGCTGCTCGGTCCGGTTTCGCTCGAAATCGATCCAGCCCTCATTGAAGCCGTCGAGCATCCGGATACGAGCGGCCGGATGCTGCATCCCCTGCGCGCGGAACTGCGCTTCCCAGGTTTCGCGGGGGATAGCGACCGCTTCAACGGAACGCCCAAGCGCAGCGGCGAAGCCGGCGGCCTCATCATTGGCGCTGTACTTGCGCGGGCCTGTGAGTTCGATCGTGCGCGTGCCTGTCCATGTTTCCTGCAGTAGCTCTGCCGCGACCCGACCGATGTCCTTGACGCTCACACGGTCTATCGCATGATCGAGCGGCTGCAGATGGCTATGGATTTGCCCCTCACGCGCCGCCGCCACGTCCCAAGACGCATTCTCCATGAACCAGGCTGCGCGCAGGAAGGCGACAGGAATGCCGGTTTCCGCAAGGGCGTGCTCGTATATCCCACCCCAGTTGAGGAGGTTGAACTCGCGCACCTGAGCCCCGACCGTGGAGAGCAATACCACACGGGCCGGCTTGACCTTCGAGATCGCGCGCGCCGCGGCAGCGACACGATGCCGACTGTCGGTGAATGCGGCGTCGGAATCGTAATTGGGCGGGTTCATCAGGAACAGGCCCTCAACCCTCTCGAAGGCGCGTTCCAACGCCGTTTGGTCGCCAGCATCGGGAACGACCGCGATCTCGCAGCCGCGTGCTTTCCACGCGGCGCCCTTTTCCTCGCTCCGTACGACGGCGCGGATCTGATGACCTGCATTAAGCAGAGCGGTCGCGGCGACCGCACCGACCTTTCCCGTTATTCCCGCAATGGCGAACATCTTCATCTCCGTGCTTCATAGGTTCCGACCCGGGAGATAGCGCCCGAGCGGGCTTTGCATTAGCGTAGGGAGACTCAAATCACTTTTGCGGAAAGATCTGGAATAGATTTATGGCGTTCGACGGCCGACTTCTTGACGGGGTTAGCGTTCTCGCCAGCGTCGTAGAGAGCGGCAGCTTCACGCGCGCAGGCGAGATCCTCGGCCTGTCGCCGTCCGGCGTAAGCCGGTCGGTATCGCGGCTGGAGGAGCGCATTGGGGTGCGTCTGCTGGATCGGAGCACACGATCGCTGAGACTTACGAGCGAGGGAGAGCGGCTTTATGAACTTGCCGCGCCGCACCTTCTCGGCATCGAGGAGGCGGCCAACCTCACGGCTGGCACACTCGGACAGGTGCGAGGCACGCTGCGCGCCAGCGTGAATCCGATCTTTGCCCGCAATGTGCTGGCCCCTCGCTTGCCGGAGTTCTCCCAGCGCTATCCGGGGCTCCAACTCACCCTGATCCAGCATCCTGATGCCGGCGATCTTATCGCCGACGGGATCGATGTGGCGATCCGGTTCGGCCCGCAGTCCGGCTCGACCATGTCGTCACGGCTGCTCCTAGAAACCCGCGTCCTGACTGTGGCGTCGCCGGCCTACCTCACATCGCGCGGCCGTCCCGGCACGCCCGGTGACCTGGAAAAGCACGAGTGTCTTGAGTTTGTGGATCCCCAACGGGGCCGTCCGTTCGAGTGGGAGTTCCGGCGTGATGCGCAAGCCGTTGCGGTGAAGAACCATGGCCGTTTCACCTTCACCGATGTGGATACGATGATCACGGCCTGCCTGGCTGGTACCGGTATCGCCCAGGTGCTCGCCTTCGGCGTCGAAAGGCATATGGCGGACGGTTCCCTGGTCGAGCTTTTCCCAGACTGGCCCGACGAAACCTTTCCTCTTTATGCGGTGCGGCCGTCGCGTCGACTGGCGCCTGCCAAAACCGAGGCCTTCCTCGAGTTCTGCATAGAGATTTCGAAGGCTGCTGCGACCTGAGGAACGGCCCCGCGCCGGCTGTCCTCGGCTGTGGAGTTAATCTCAACTCCACTAGGCAAAGAGCTCAAGCGCCGTCCACAAGGCGCTGCCGGGTTTCGTCAACACGGAATCCACACGAGGCGGGGTTGTCCGATGGACCGTGCGGGTGAGGAGACCGTCGAGCTCCCATGCCGTCGGATGGATGGCTCGAGGCGCCCCTTCTCCCCTTGGATAGGTGCTATCTTTTGGTTGAGGCCCGCTAAAATTGTGCTTGTATGGGCTACAACGTCGATGCCAGGGCATGTAATGGCAGACCGTTCATTAACTGCCGTGGACGTGCTGGTCGGCCGGAGGCTGAGGATGGCCCGCATGACCAAGGGGCTCACCCAAACGAGTTTGGGTCAAGCCGTAGGCCTCAGCTTCCAGCAAATCCAGAAATACGAAACGGGCAAGAACCGCATCGGGCCCGGTCGGCTTCATGCGATGGCTGAGGTGCTGGGTGTCGCGGTGTCGTATTTCTTTGAAGGGCCGCAGTTCGCGGCGTCTGCGGGGGACGCTGAAATGGAGGCGATCCACGAGGCCCTAAGCACCCAGGAAGGTGTGCGCATTGCAACTGCGCTTTCCAGCATCTCAGATGCGAAGCTGCGGCGCAGCATCGCCGACTTGTTGGAGGAGATCATCGTGAGCAAGGACCGAGCAGCCGAAGGTCGCCGTAGACGTTAGCGCCAAGGTGAAGCCATGCCTCACACGTGAGTAAGGTCAGCCGCGCGCCTTTTTCGTCGACGACGACGGTGCTCGCCTTTGGATGAAGGAGCCGACTGGAGGGCAGTGTTAGTTCGGGTATTCGAGGAGGGCATTGCCGTCGGCGTCAACGGATCTGCTTGCCTCGTGGTGACACTGCTGACAGGTAAAGCGTTGCAACTCATATTTGTCGCCCAGCTTTGGATGTGGCGATCGCCGCGTCAGCAACATCTGGCCATGACAGAGCTTGCAGGCGAGAACGTCATGCGCACCGAATCTGCTGGATTTCTGCTCTATCAGGTACATGCAACCCCGAGGATTCTATTGCGGGAGCGCTAGCAAGTCTCTCGGCTACCGACGTTCTGGCGCGCTATACCGATGATTGGAGTTTAGACGGGCCATGATTTGACGACAAGCCGCGCTAGCGACGAGCCACCACACCGCTAGCACGCCAAAGATTGTGCTGCCAATTGCCTTCAACCTATTTGTCGCGCGGCCCGACGCTGTTGGTGTGGAATTCGAGGCATGAGCGTATTGATGCGGTGTGCCTTAATAAGATCGACTTTGCGAAGGCCGAGTGCAACATTGGCAGTGGTATTAATCGGAGGTCATCATGTCCACGGCTGTGCTGGCCGTTTGCCCAAGGTGTGACCTGCCGCTCACATACCGATGCACGGAGAGGGTAGCGCGCGCAGGTTCTCACGAAGAGCTTGACGTGTTTGAATGCATGGCATGCGGCCGTTTGGCCACGTGTATCACGAATACCAAGCAGCCAAAGCCATAGAACGACATTAACGACCGCTCGGCCGTGGCGTCCTGGGACACCCCTGATTAGGTGCTCGGATCGCGCCGACGCGATCGAGGTCACCTTTGAACCTTCGTTCAATAAGTACATTGGATCGAACGTGCAGGATCAATGCCGTAGGCCGCGGATTTCGCGATTGCATTCGTTCAAAGGCGCACGGGCAGTCTATGCGACGCGGCTATGAGGCGAGCGGGAAGCCGGCCGCGCCACGCTGTGCGCATTGTTAGGGCGCTATGGATCGATCGGAGATAACTTGAAGTTACAACAAAGCGAGGCCTATTCACCACTTTCAATGCTCGAAATGTGGAAAAACCGAAATTATCGATCATTTGCACCAATTGCTGGTGCCCTAATCTAACCAGGCTAGAACTCCCGACGCTCACTCAACGCCGCCTCGATGGCGCTCACCGAATCGCCGACGCAGTCCACGATCTTCTTAAGACAGTCCGGTGATCCCAAATTTCTGGCTCCAGTAGTGGAGTTCATAATCTTCGCCGACGTTGATCCGCCCGCGGTCGTGGATGCCGCGGTTGAGTTTGCTATTGTCCATACGTTCTCCCACACGTTAGGCGTTCCGCTATCCAAAGTGTGAGCGCGCCATGTTGAATCCGCTTGCCGGTAATGACGCGACGGACGGCGATTTGCAGGCTGCTTTCAGTCATCGGCGTGTGGCCTCTGTCCGGACACCATGTTCCTTTGATGCAGCTATGTTCGACGATTGTGGCGATGTGCGCGCGCGGTACAAGCTCCTTTCCTCCGCTTTGCGGGAGAGCTCTTCGAGTTTGTATCACCTGCGCAACTTCAAGATCGACAAGATCAAATTGACAGCAGTTTTACCAGCGCCATGGCGTCGGAGCGGAGAGTACCGCGATTGTGAGGGCATTGGTGGGCTTGGCAACGGGCTCGGGCTCACCATTACCGCAGAAGGCGTCGAGGGCCGCAGCCAATGTGATGAACTGATAAGGCAAGGCTGCCAGCAGGCCCAAGGGTTCTTGTTCAGCAAGTCTGTGCCGGCTGCAGAAGTGCCCGGATTATATAGCCTTCACGCGCAAGGCGGTCGCAAGGCATCTGCTTGACGTGTGCGAAGGCGGGGCTCCGCGGTCCGCCCTGGCTGCACGTGCTCATGTCGGATGATGTTAGCAGTAGGACAACTCTTGCTGCGGCGCGCTTTCTCCGATGATCAGCGGTTGGGGCTGGTAATTAGCGTTTCCAAGTACTGAGAGCCCGTAATCGGGACCATTCGGTGGCAGTTGCAATGGGTCGCACGGCTACGGGTTTGCGTTAAATCAACGCGCCTGTCTGTAACTCGGTATTCCTCGCGGGTGGCGGAGGATTACTGAAGTGGGCCAGATGGCGGATCTGTACCGAGCACAAGCTGCGCAATGCTTCGAGCGGGCGTTCGGAGCGCCCGATAAAGAACAGCGGGCCTTGTGGGAACAATTAGCCCGTTATTGGGAGATGATGGCCGACGCCCTCGAGGTCCAGTTTGAGCCGCGTTAGTCGTCCCGTGGGGGGATGGCTCGCCGACTCTATGCGATCAATCGGGAATGTTTGCGCCATTCGGCGGACCGGCTTGTCAGAGTGCCTGAGCTGTTTGAGCTCAAGTCGTCCCGCCTTTCACGCCAACGGGCCGGATGGACAATAATGCGCCTGCCGCCGTTGACCCGCATGGAGGCCCGATCGCTCTCGTGCGGGTATTTTGCTCCTAGTCTCGCCGTACCAATAAATAAGCGAACAATCTTGATAGGGCTGTTGATAGAACTTTGTACGATGGGAGCTGACTGATTGCGGCGCCGGCCATCAAGCCGAGAGATCCAAAGAGCACGGACCAGCCCATCACGAGGGCGAGAAATGACGCTTGCGAGGAATAGCCGCATCGTGGTTGCTGGTTGAGCCGCCTGTATTCTTCCGTGAGGGCGCGCGCACGCTTCTTGCCCTTCGGCCAATAGTGCGGTGCGTTTCCACAATCGAAAAGCGCCAGGAAAAATGTTTCCTTTTGACCTGGCCTCTTTTCGCGACTCGCGCGTTCAGCTCAAAATGCGGCGCGGGCCTCGAGCGATCCACCGTTGCTACTGGAATGGCTGCTGAAGCGCCCGTCATAACTGACGCGCAGACTCAAATTCTTGCCTTTCCAGACGTCGAAGCCGGCAGAAACCTCGGCCAGCGCCTGATCGAGCGGCGAGGTGACTGTAAAGGGTGCAATGCTCGCCGGCGCGCCCTCGAAGCTCGCCGTCGCACGGAAATCGTCCTTGTTCAGGAACCGTACGCCGGCCTGCACATACGGCCGCCATGTGTAGCCGTCTTGCTGCCATTGCGTACCGATCTCGACCGCCGGCGCCGCAGACAGCACCCAGTCGTTCTGGCTCCGCACATTCAGGTTGAGGGCACCTGCTCCGCTTTCATTAATACCGCCGCGCCATAGTCCCACCGCATCGAAGTCGATGTGCGGCTTGACGTAGAAGGCCAGCGTGCCAAAGGCATAGGCAAAACGCAGCCGCAGATCGAGCGTGCCCGTATCCGCATTCCCGGCTGCCGTGCCAGCGGTGGGGATGCCGTAACGACTGGTGTCGTAGCGGGCGAGGCTGCCGCTCACGCTGCCGGCGACAAGCCAGTTGTCGCGGATGTATTTGAGCGCGGCACCGCCATGGAAAATGTTTCCGTTTGCAGAAGAGGTGTCGGTGTCGATCGAGGAGCGCTCGTAGCCGGCACCGGCATCGAGATACCAGTTGGGCGCAAACTCGCCTTGCACGCCTCCCGTGAGGCCGGCAGCGCTCTCCTTGAAGCCGGAGTAGCCATCATGCCCGCCGAACGTCGCGACATGCCCGCTCGGCCGCAGCCAGTAACAATTCCCTTCGCCCATCAACGAGGCTTGGCTGCTCGACAGCGGGCAACTGAACAGCGAATTGGCGAAGCTAAAGCTTGACCAGAGCGCGGCCTGGCTCTGCGCCAGATAGGCTTCCGGCGTAAGACGATCGAGACCGTTGACGAAGGCGCCGTGATCTAGCCCGGCGAGATATGTCAACATACTGCCGAGACTGCCACCGCCGGCGACAAAAGCCTGCTGGAGATTATCCCCTACCATCTGTTGATTTTGGGTCATTCCCGGCGGCGCGAAATTAACGGCGAGCACGTTCAGTTGAACGTCGGTCGGGTTCGGGTAAAGGAGCTGAAATTTCATCACGGCCGTGTCGTGCACGGTGAGGCCGTTATCGGCTGTGCCTCCGGCCGCAGACACGATGGTGAAAGCCTGCGACATCGAGTTCATGCTCATGTTCAGGAAGTGCGGCACCACAGTGCCGGCGAGCTGTGCGGTGCCGCTCACGTTGAGCCGGTCGGAGGTCATGCCGGTGGCGTTTACGTCCACAGCAAATGTCCCGCCCACGTTCTGCACGAAATTGCCAGTGAGGGTTGTTGTTTGCAACGTGCCGACGCCGCCCGGCGCCAGCGTGCCGCTGTTGGTGAGCGCGTTGCCGGCGCCGACGTTGACCGTCGAACCACTGTTGAAGAGGCCGCCCGAAAGATTGTTGAAGATGTTGACGCCACTGCCAAGATCTACATCGCCCGTGATGATGCCCGAATTGTTCACGGTGTCGCCGCCGCCGCCGCCGAGGATCGCGGCCGTGCCGCCGGTCACCGTCGCGCCCGAGCTGATGGTGATGTTAGACATGCTAAAGGCGGTCTGGATACCGGCCGTTGCGCCGGAGATCGTGCCGCCATTCACCGTTATATCGGCCGTGCCAAAGGCTCTTGCATAGATGCCGCTTGCTCCATTCGAGCGGATATCGCCAGTGTGCGTCACCGTAACATCGCCGCCGCCGCCAGTAGCGCGCGCATCGATGCCGTTGCCCTGTGCCGTGATGTTGCCGCTGCTGGTGACGACGGCGCTGGAGCCGCTTGCCGCATTGGCATAGATGCCGCGGCCCGTGGCCGAGGTGATATCGCCGGTGTGCGTCACTGCGACACTGGCACTCGCATTATTGAAGCTGTTTCGCGCAAAAATGCCGTCGCCAAAGGCGGCGATGGCGCCGGTACTGGTCACAGATACTGCTGTGCCGCTTGCCGCATTGGCATAAATACCGCGCCCGTGGGCCGAGGCGATATTGCCGGCGCTACTCACCGTGACATTGCCAGTGGCCGCACCACCCGCAGCCCTCGCATAGATGCCGTCGTTATCGGTGCTGATATTTCCGATAATGCCGACGTTCACGGCACCGCTGCCCGAAAATGCGCGGATGCCGGTGCCCGTGCCCGCGTGGGTCGTGGTGATATCGCCGGTGTGCTGCACCGTGACACCGTGAGCTCCGTGCGCATAAATGCCGTCACCGCCCCCCGAAATCGTGCCGCTGCTGGTGACAGTGACGACCCCGGTGCTCGAATAAGCAAAGATGCCTCGGCCGGTGGGCGAGTTCGAGGTGAGGTTGCCATCGTTACGAACCGTCGCGTCGAGGACACCGCGCGCATAAATGCTACTGGCGTTGAGCCCTCCGCTGGTGATGTTGCCACTGTTGTTGACGTATACCGTACCGACATCCGACTTAGCGGAGATGCCGAAGGCACCGGCAGTGAGATTGCCAAGGTTGGTGACCGAGACCGGCCCGTTGGATGACGTGGCCCGGATGCCATTGCTATTGCTACCCGAGGTGAGATCGCCGGTCTGCTGCACGGTGACACCGGCATCCCCGCTCGCGAGAATACCAAAGCTTGACGCCGTAATGGCGCCCCTATTGATGATGGTGATCGTGCCGCCAGCGCCCCCGTTCAGCGAGAGTGCGCTGATGCCGGCGCCGATCGAATGGATGTCGCCGGTGTTGTTGATCGTGACCCCACCATAAGCGGATGCAGTGATGCCGGGTAAGGTGACCGCCGAAATGGAGTGCGGCGCGACGTTGCTGTTGATCGTGACGGTGTCGCTTGCGCCATACCGAAAAAACAGGATGCCGGCCGTGCCAGCGGCCGGTGTGATGTTGGTGGTCAGCGAATTGACGTTGAGCGTGTCAACAGTGGCGCCGTTGAAATCAGTGGTGCTGCTGACGCCTCCAGACTGATCGCCGGTACAGGTGGCTGTCGTGCCGGCGATTGTACATGCCGCCGGTCCGGCCTTGGCCGGACGGGGCGTCATCATCCAGAGCGCGCCAGTCGCCACAGTGCCCAAGAGTGCCGCGCGCCAACTCCGCCCCTCGTTTAGCCCACGGAAAGTATCAGAGCCGTGGCCGGCCAGGGCGTGATAGTTATAGAGGCCATTGGGAGTGATCCGGCCGCGCAACGACGCACCCACAGCAGCAATTTTCGCATTGTCGCGGCGCGCCGCCGCATCGGGGCCCGCGCGCCCCTCAGCTTTCGACCGACACCGCATTCATTCCCCCATGTCCATTCCCGACCAGCGGCAATTTCCTCGCCCCGCGCGCCTTCGTGCGCATCGGCACACAAGCAGTCGGCGCCTCGGTGCGCCGTGACAGCGGCTCCTAGAGCGCTGGGCGGGGGCCGTGACGACAAGATTCGCCGGTCGAACACATTTTGAATTTTACCGCCTCCTGTCTATTCGTCATTGACTGGCAGTCTCAAAGACTTGTCTATTCGTTCCAAGCCGGTTGCGCGGCTCCGCCGTCCACGAGATTGTTCAACGTGATCTGGCAGTGACATGGAATCGCAATGAACGCACCGACCCCCGCGGTGCACTTCGACACCAACGATCTCCCCGAGAATGACCGTTTCAACGCCTGGCGTTCGGCCGTGCACGCACACCGGGTCTGGTTGCCGGAAGGTGCCGATCCGGCCCGGTTCACCGCGCTCGTCGACGCCTGGACCCTTGGAGAGATCGTGCTCGCGCATTCGCGGTTGCCCGCGGTTTGTCTGGCGCGCACGCCTGAGATGGCGCGCGCCGACGCCGAGGACTGGGTCTCGTTGGCATTCCAGTTGGGCGGGACGACGGTGTTTACCCTCGATCAGGGTGATCTTGTGCGCACCGTTGGCCCTGGTGAAATCATCGTCTTCGATATGACACGGGATTTCAGATCGGAAACGACCGTGCACGAGGTCATCACCTGCGCCGTTTCGCGACGCGCAATGCGGCAGGCTGTGCAGGAGATTCCGCCGCATCACGGGCTCTTGATCGAAGGCGGCTGGGGACGCCTGCTGGCCGATTACATGCTCTCGCTGGTACGGCAGCTTCCGCAGATGGCGGCCGCGGATGCTCCGGCCCTTAGCCGCACCCTGGTTCACCTGGTGGCGGCGTGTTTGAAAACGGCGTCTGACGCGTCATCGACGCCATTGAGCCGGCGCGTGGCCGACGTCCGTCACCGCGCTGAGACTTACATCGAACAGAACCTGACCTCGCCCAAGCTCGACCCCTCAGGCGTTTGTAAGGCACTCGGCATTTCCAAAGCGCGCCTTTATCGCGCTTTCATGCACGCCGAAGGCGTAACCAGCTACATTCGAAAGCGGCGCCTTGAAACGATCCATGTCCTCCTCAACGACCCGCGGGAAATGCGCAGCATCAGCGAAATCGCGTACCAGTACGGCTTTGTCAGCGAAGCGCATTTCAGCCGCGTCTTCCGGCAGAAATTCGGCTTCAGCCCGCGTGACGCCCGCGTCGGCTTGCCCGTTACGTTGGACGCCGACGAAAGCGATGATGAAACCATGGTCTTTCGTCGCTGGGTCCGGCATTTGAGTTGAATGCTCACGGCGACCTCACCCGCGATCGCTACGGCTCACATGCGGCGATGCCGCGCGCGGACGCAGCCATCAATTATGCCGCGCCGGACGGAAGAGAATCGAGCAGGGACGAGACCGGTCTAGGCGGCATCGTTCTAATCGCAAAGGTGACCCAATGGATGAATGTTTGATTGGTGCCGATGGTGGGCAGAAGGCACCCGTCCATTCCATGTCAGCAGGAGCGGACACGCTACAACAGTCAACAGTTGCGCCGGAAGCGCCGCCGTCCACTAAAATTAGCTGCACGCGCGGATTGACGGCCTGGCTTTTGCGCAACGATGTCAGTATCGCTTTCAGTTCTTATCAGAGTGGTCGGCTTTATCTGGTTGGCGTTGACAGACAGGAACGCATTTCATTCCACGAGCGTTTTTTTGCCCGTTCTATGGGGCTATGGGCCGATCCGCAGCGCATCTTGCTGGCAACGCTATTTCAAATCTGGCGATTAGAGAACGTTCTCGGTCCGGACCAGCGGACTAACGAGGGCGCAGACCGCCATTATGTGCCACGGATCGCCCACACGACCGGCGATCTCGACATTCATGACGTGACCGTCATGGCTGATGGTCGCATTGTATTCGTCAACACAAGCTATTCGTGCCTGGCGCTACTTAGTCCGACCCATTCCTTTCGCGTATTCTGGAAGCCGCCCTTCATCTCCAAGCTGGCGCCCGAGGACCGTTGCCATCTGAATGGGCTGGCCATGCGTGACGGCGCGCCTGCTTATGTTACCGCAGTATGCCAAAGCGATGTGGTCAACGGCTGGCGCGATCGGCGCGCCAATGGAGGCTGCGTGATCGACGTACACAGCAACGCAATCGTTAGCGAAAGCCTGTCCATGCCGCACAGCCCGCGTTTGCATCAGGGCAGGCTTTGGGTACTCAATGCTGGCACCGGTTACCTGGGTACCATTGATCTGACGAATGGTGAATTTACTCCACTAACGTTCTGCCCGGGATTCTTGCGCGGACTTGCGTTCCACAATGGCTACGCGCTTGTGGGCCTGTCGCTGCCGCGCGACGGGTCTTTCTCGGGGCTCGCACTCGACCTCGAACTGAATAAGCGCAATGCCGAGCCTTGGTGTGGGATACAGATCGTCGAGTTAGCCACCGGCAACATTGTCGAATGGATTAAGTTAGAAGGCGAGGTCACGGAGTTATTCGATGTGCAGGTAATCCCCGGCGTACGACACGCGACCGCGACCGGAATCTTGTCCGACGACATTCAGCGTTTGGTAACTTTCGAAACGGTAACGACACCGTCGTCGGAGTCGGTTTAGCTTGATTGCACTGGATACTGCCTTCCATCCTCGCGTCGGCAGGTCGGGTGTCACCAGCATGGGTGCCGGAGGACGGCGTCTCATGGCCGATGAGGTGCGGGTGCGGCCTGAAATTCCTTTTGCTACTCAATGGCCCGTTTTGACCCTCACCTTCGGCTAAGTGCTTGCAGGGCCGCATTTTGTCACTTCTCGACCGCACCAATCTTCTTTTTCGATATTGATTCCACTGGGCTTTTTTGGCCCTGGCCCTCACCTTGCGCATAGGTGAGGGAATAGATGTTCGCAGCGTTCCCCGGCAGATGCCCGGCTTCGCGGGCGAGGCGGTCGCCGTGGGCGCTCTGGGTATAGAGCGCTGGGGGATTTGATTCTGGCGGTCGTGCATTGGAATGACTTCCAAGCGATCACCACTTGGGTGGGCCAGCTCGATAAGGCACAGACAACGCTCAACATGCTTTGGCGAATGACCAAGCAAGTTGATCCTGGTGATAAGTGGGTTTCCACCAATGCAGGAGCTGACTATTTTTCCAAGGTGAGATGGGGACCCGTGTCGCCGAACGGCGCGGGACGACAATTCATGTGCTTTCCCAAGGTGGCCGGGGCAGTTGAAGCACCGCCACTATGCCGGTCACATCAGGAGCTCAGCGCACACGCCTACGATCTGACCGACGATCGCGCATAGACCTGCGGCCGCGTGCGTCCCACTGATGCCAGTTACGTGTATCCCGGCGTAGCCATCGCGCAGTCTCGTATCCGTCCCAGGACAACGGCAACGAAAGAGGCCGCCAACTAGGCGGCCTCCGGGCTCGGCAAGTGGGCAAGGGGGTGGGGCGATCCGAGCCCTCCCTAGGTGACATCAAGGATAGCCAAAACCAACATGAGTCGCGACTTTCTAAACAAATGGGGCAGCGGTAATTCTGTGTTGCTTGGACCGGAGCGCCAAGGTTCCCCCTGGTTCCTAGACGGGGCGCGCCGGAGGAGGTTGTCGGTCTCGAGAATGGCGAGGTGCAGGCTGGAAGCGGGCGCCTGAAGGCCTTCCTTGCAAACGCTGCGTATGTGATGCCGACACGGCGAGCATCTGCGTATTTTAATCGATTGCAGCTATCGCTGGCGCGTGGTTCTGAAACGTTCCAATCCCAGAATATGGTGGTAAAGATTGAGGCGATACACCACGCCGGCGTGAATCATGGACCGTACGATCGCCAAGCTTAATATTGAGCATTTTCGGCGGCTGCTAGAAGCCGAGACCGACCAGCAAAAGCGCGAGACGATTCTCCGGCTATTGGTGGAAGAAGAGGCCAAGCTTGAGGCCGCCAACCGCGCGTATGAAAGCCCCTAAGCGGTCTGCGTCAGCCGAGCGGCTGGTGCCGTTCATCCCACGGCCGCCAGTGGGTCGGCTGAACATCCAGCCGTTCCCTTGTCATGGCATTCATCCAACCATTGAGGATGTGGCGGCAAGGAAAGACGAGCGCATGTTCACCGTCCGCGTCGATAACGGCGAGTTCCAGGTCCCGGTCGAATGGCGCTGTCGAGGCTCGTTGCCACATCCACGAAATCTGCCCGTCTACGCGCCGAAACATTTTGACTCAAATCACGGCCCTTGGAAGAAATTTGGACCCACTTTGAGGCACGAGTTCTTGTTCGCCGACGCCTTATCGCGGTCTATGGTGGCCGTTACAACCGTAACTACGTGCCGGCCTTGACCGAAGCTTCGGCTCGTGCAGGGCTAAGACGGCTGAAGAGGCGTTGCCTCCGGTGACGGTCACTTCACGAGATCGAGCACTTCCACCACACGGCCGGTTTCGTCGCGGACGCATAAACGTCTTGTGCCCCACCCGGATAGTTTTTTGTTATATCATTGACCACAAGCGCGGCCATGCAAATAGCAGCTGCGTCATCGGGCAATTCCTCACCTTCGGCATCAATAGGGCCGTCCGGTTGCACCAGGAAATAATAACGGGGCACTTGCGCAGCCTTCTCTCGACTAGACCGAGAACTAACGTTCCGCCACGGCCGTTCCTGCGTGGAGAGCAAAAATCATCGCCTGTACCCGCGCGGCTACGGAGGTCTTCTCGTAGCCGTATGCAACGATCCGGAAATTTTCGATGATCTCCCACCGCCAATCGTCGCCTTCTTGGAAGACACGATAGAAAACGAAGGGCGTGCTCATCGAATCGCTCCCGTCTCCGGCGGGAGGCGCGATGCGTCTCTCAGCCACCGACGCCCCGTTGACATCGGCCGATGATGCGGAAGCAACGCTTCCTGGCCGGTAACGTTTCAAGCTCCCAGCGGGGTACAAAAATACACAAGTTCCGGCTTGATCGCAATTTATAGAGGCGGCCCACCGCGCAGTAAGGACTTATCTCAACCTGCTTTTCAGGTCTGACCGGTACCTAGTGTCCATGAACGTAATAGCATTTCCGGTGCGGCGGTTACCCGCATGCCCGGCTGAAATCCCCGCCCATATTGCAAGAATGGATGGAGAGCCGTTGCCCTGCACTTTGCTCGAACTCACCTGGAGAGGCGCGCGCGTTAGCACGGCAAAGATCGCGCTACCCAATGCCTTCATCCTGTTGCTAAGTGGCCACGGTTTGATCGAGCGAAAATGTCGCGTGATCTGGCGCGAATGGGACGTTGTCGGCGTAGAGTTTGAGACGTGAGCACGGTTGGCGCATCGCGCCGTAACGCGATCGATTTCACTGCAAGTTGAGTAGAGCATGCGTGAGGCCCAATGGGAGTTCATCATGTCCACCACCGACAGGAACGTGCTGCCCGTTTGTCGCAAGTGCAGGCTGCCGCTGAGCTTCCGGCGCACCGAGACAGTGGCGCGCGCAGGTACTTGTGAAGCATTCGATTTGGCGAGTGCGCGGAATGCGGCCAGACGGCCGCATTCGCCAGGACTGCCGCGCTTAATGATCGCGCGGCCGCGGCGTCGCCTCAGTGAGGACGTAGAGTAACGATGTAGGAAGCAATGTCGCCGGCATCGCCGGGGCTAATTGCAGCCATGCGTGCGGCTCCCATTGGCGAGTGACCAAATGCCAAATAGACAACCCACTGATTGGCATTCAATGGCGATCGCGCGATATCGCGAAATGCCGGGGCTCTCTGCACATTGCTCGAAGGTTCTTTGCTGATGTTGTGACACTGAGCGCATTGCTCCCGCGCCAGTTTCTGGCCACGTTGCGTATCGTCCGGCGCGGCGAACCCGAGTGTTGGAACGGTTGTCAGGACGACCGCGATCACGAAGGGGCGCATTGTCCGTCTCCTCGTCCTCCAGCTTCGTTTGGCAGTCTAGCGGATCGAGGATAGTACACGGGTGTACGATTCTACGCCGCCGAAGCCTTCGAGCGACTCGATTCCGCCTTGCTTGCACTCGCGCGCCACTTCTGTTCGAAGCCCGGCTATCGCACGGCTGCACCGCTAAAGAGCTCCCACACTCGGTCTACAGGTCGATGTCGTCCAAGGAGATAACCTTGCGCCTCCGAACAGCCTTCAGAAGGGACCAACGCCAGTTGCTCCTCTGTTTCGACACCTTCGGTAAAATCGAAATAGAACTCTTGAAGACCGGGTTCCAATTCTTCAAAATACCGCATCGAAGTTTATGCACTTATACAACTATTTAAGCTTATGCCGTCCGAAACTCGCTCGGCGCTATATCTGCCGTGATTGGAGTTCTCGTCGCCATAGATCAATTTTCGGCCACCCAAACTCCCCGCGCGAACGCAGCCATCCTTGCTGGTTTACCCCGCATTAAACATAGCAACCGCGCGGGCGGACAATTGACAATAATCAAGCGTTATTTACCGTTTATCTGGCTTCGTTCCGAGCAAGCGGATCACCCGGATGTATCAGATGATCAATTGCCTGACTTCCCAGCACGATTGGCAACTCGTCGCACTGGCAATTGGCGTCTGCTTCCTTGCCACAATCACCACCGTAGGTTTGTTTCGTCGCGCCCAAGCATCTGAAGGCCGTAGCCGCTTGGCATGGCTCTCCCTCGACGCGATCTCGGCGGGCTTTGGTATATGGGCGACACACTTTATCGCGATGCTCGCATTCAAACCACCATTTCCCATCGGTTATGGCCTGACGCTCACGATGCTCTCGTTAGGTGTCGCAGCTCTCATAACCGGCATTGGGCAATACCTTGTGCTTCAAGCAGGTAGTCGGCCTGCCACCATCGCCAGCGGAGGACTCATCGGCGCCGGCGTCGCCGCAATGCATTACCTCGGCATGGGCGCCATGGAAGTTCCAGCGCACCTTTCGTGGTCGTACCCACTCGTGCTCTTGTCGCTGGCGCTCGGCATCTGCCTTGCCGCCGCGGCCTTCTACGTCGCTGCGTATCGGCTCAATTGGATGGGATCCGTCGTTGCCATCTTATCGTTCACCTTCGCCATCGTCGGCACGCATTTCACCGCCATGGCCGCCGTCACGTTCGCTTACGATCCGACTATCTCGATAGACAATACGGACCTCGTACCGGCCTCGCTCTCCCTTGTGATTGCTGTCGCGGTCATCCTTTTCCTTGGCCTCTGTCTCATCTTCGCACTTTCCGACTGGCGAACGCGTGAAAGACTGCGTCAGCAGAAGGGACAACTTGATACGGCGTTGGAGAACATGTCGCAGGGCCTATGCATGTTCGACTCCGAAGGTCGTGTCCTGCTCTTCAATGAGAAATATGTCGAGATAACCTCAATCCCAGCCGATACACTACGCCATTCTACCTTGATCGATATTCTCAGTGAGCAGAAGACCGGCGCGAAAATCGAAGACCCGGAGGGGTTTGCCAGCCGGATTATCAGCGCCGCGCGCAAGCGCGAACCTCTGAACACCCTCGTTGAACACCATAATGGCCGCATCATTCGCGCTGTTACAGGACCCATGAAGGACGGTGGCTGGGTGGCCACCCTGGAGGACATCACCGACTGGCAGAAGGCCCAGGAAAAGATCTTTCATATGGCGCGCCACGACGCGCTGACCAACCTGCCCAATCGCGTTCTGTTTAGGGAGCACCTGGAAGCTGCTCTTACGCGGGTGAACAGGAACGAATGCGCCGCCATTCTGTGCCTGGACCTCGACCGCTTTAAGTCGGTCAATGACACACTTGGCCATCTAGTCGGCGACGACCTCTTGAATGAGGTAGCTCGTCGCCTTGTTGGATGTCTTCGAGAAGGGGACATGGTCGCCCGCGTCGGCGGCGATGAGTTCGCCATCGTGCAGTCCGGCAAGGATTTGCACGCCTCAGATGTAGCGGCCCTGGCTGGGCGCATCGTCGAGGTCGTTAGCGCGCCTTATGAGATTCAAGGCAATCAGATCGTCATCGGCACCAGCATCGGCATTTCTTTCGCCCCAGAGGACGGCACCGTCGCGGAGAAACTGCTGAGGAATGCGGACCTGGCCATGTACCGCGCCAAGGCCGACGGTCGTGGCACCTATCGGTTCTTCGAGCCTGGCATGGATGCAAAGGCGCAGGCCCGGCGGCTGCTCGAGCTCGAACTAAGGGGCGCGCTCGCCCGACAGGAATTCGAACTGTACTACCAGCCCATCCAGGATCTCGAAAGCGGCGAAATTATCGAGATGGAAGCTCTGATCCGCTGGAAGCACCCGCTCAGAGGCTTTGTCGCCCCCATGGACTTCATCCCCGTTGCGGAGGAAACCGGGCTCATCACCCAGATTGGCGATTGGGTCCTCGCGCGCGCATGCAAGGATGCTGCCGCCTGGTCCCGTCCGCTGAGCGTGGCGGTGAATATGTCACCGGTCCAGTTCAAGAGCCAAGCGCTTCTGCGCTCAGTGGAAGCGGCGCTCTCGACATCGGAATTGCCGGCGGCCCGGCTTGAGCTCGAAATCACCGAAGCCGTACTAATGGATGAGAGCGACGCCACTCTCGGAATGCTTCACCAACTCCGTAATCTCGGCGTCCGGATTTCCATGGACGACTTCGGCACGGGCTACTCGTCGCTCGGCTATCTGCGCAGCTTCCCCTTCGACAAGATCAAGATCGATCGCTCCTTCATCCGGGACCTAACGAGCCGGGCGGATGCGATGGCAATTGTTCGCGCGGTGACAGGACTAGGCCGTAGCCTCGGCATCCCGACGACGGCGGAAGGCGTGGAAACTGCCGAACAAGTGAACCTCCTTCGGCGGGAGGGATGCACCCAGGTACAAGGCTTTCATTTCAGCGAGCCTAGACCAGCAAGCGAAGTCGAATATATGCTCTCAGGCCGCAATCTGCGGATCGTCTCCTAACGGAATGATGCAGATGCACCGACGAGGCATTTTTGGGGCAGCCACATAGGATGCGCGCAGGAGCCCCTCTCTACGGCGGCTGGGCCCGTCAGCGCCGGTTTCGCGACTTGCCTTATGACTTTCCGCCGGGCCGGATGGCGGCGAATAGCTGCTTTGCAGCGCCGGCGATGATGCTGCTCTCATCCGGATCGATCTTCAGCAAAGCTGATGCAAAATGCTTGGCCTGCTGCAACGTAATATGGGGCGGTAACGGCGGGACATTCGGGTCAGTCCTGAATTCCAGCACTACAGGCCGATCCGATGTCAATGCCTCCTCCCAGGCGCGGGCGACGCCGCCCGGCTCATCGATATACATCCCTTTGAGACCGATCAGCTCGGCGAACCTATGGTACGGTACGTTCGGGATTTTCTGCGACGCGTCGAACTTTGGATCGCCTTCCATGACGCGCTGCTCCCACGTAACCTGATTAAGGTCTTCGTTGTTCCAGACGGCGCAAACCCACACGGGATTCCGCCACTCTTTCCAATACTTGGCGACGGTGATCAACTCGGCCATGTTATTCATTTGCATCGCGCCATCGCCGACCAGCGCGATCACCGGCCGATCGGGGTAGGCCAATTTTGCCGAAATGGCATACGGCACTGCCGCGCCCATCGACGCCAGCCCGCCTGAAAGCGAGCATTTCATGCCGCGCCGCACTTTAATGTCCCGCGCATACCAGTTGGCGCATGATCCGGAATCGCTGGTGACGATCGCATCGCCTGGAAGCCGCGGCGACAACTCCCACGTCACCCGCTGCGGGTTGATCGGCGAGGCCTCTGCGAGCGCCCGCTGCTCCAAAGTCTGCCACCACTCCGTGGTCCATCCGGCGATAGTCTTGCGCCAGCCGCCATCGGTCTTTTGCTCAAGCATCGGCAGCAGCGCGCGCAAAGTCTCGACGCTGTCGCCGATGAGGTTGAGCTCCATCGGATAGCGGAGGCTCAGCATGTCGGCTTTGAGATCGATCTGCACGCCCCGGGCTTGGCCTTCCTTCGGCAGGAACTCCGCATAGGGAAAGCCGGAGCCGACCATTAGCAGGGTGTCGCACTCGGCCATCAGGTCGTAGCTAGGCTTGGTGCCGAGCAGGCCGATCGGGCCGGTTACCCAAGGCAGATCGTCCGGCAGCGCCGCCTTGCCGAGGAGCGCCTTGGCGCAGCCCGCGCCGAGCCGATCGGCAACGGCCATCAGTTCGTCCGTGGCGGCGAGCGCGCCGGCGCCGACCAGCATCGCGACCTTATTGCCCTTGTTGAGGATATCCGCGGCGCGGCGCAGATCGGCTTCGAAGGGCACGACCCGCGGCGCTGTATAGCCGACGCCCGAATGCAAGGTACCATGCGCGCGCGGCGGCTCTTCGTAGGGCATTTCCTGAAGATCGTTCGGAAGCACCACCGCCGTCACCCGCCGTTCGCCGACGGCGATGCGCACCGCGCGGTCAATGAGGTGACGCACCTGCGCGGGTGCCGACGCCTGCTGCACGAAAGCACCGGCGACGTCGTGCAACAGCGCCGGCAAATCGACCTCCTGCTGATAGTGGCCTCCTATGGCGTTGCGCGCCTGCTGTCCGCAGAGCGCCAGCACCGGCATGTGGTCAAGTCGAGCATCGTAGAGCCCGGTGACGAGATGCGTTGCGCCCGGCCCGGACGTGGCGATGCAGACGCCGAGTTCGCCGGTGAATTTGGCATGCGCCGACGCCATAAAGGCGGCCATTTCCTCGTGCCGCGCCTGCACGAACTCGATCTTGCCCTTAGCGCGCTGCAAGGCGCCAAACACCCCGTTGATGCCATCGCCCGGGTAACCGAAGATGCGGCGCACGCCCCACGAAGCGAGGCGTTGCACGATAAAATCGCTAACGGTTTGCGACATGGGACCTCGGAGAAGATGGCTGCCTGGAAGAAGACGGTTGATTGAAGGTCAACCGCCGAATTTCCGTGCAGTTCCTGAGTACGCCTGAAATGCGCTGCGGCGGGAACATGCGCGTGGCTCTGTCGGTTTGTGTGTGAGGGGGCAGTCACGGAGAACACCATGAGCATCGCTGCATATAGTGTGAAGCGCGCAAAGGACGGTTGGAGCGTGGAACACGACGGCGAGTTGGGCGGCTCCTACATCTCTAAGGAGGCCGCCTTTGAAGCGATCGCCATGGCCGCTTCCAACGCCATAAAGGACGGTCACGAGGTTAGGATCGTAGTTCCCGGCCATGAGGGCAAGGAAGCCGCTCTAGGGGTGCCACGCACGCCTCGTTAGTCGACGCATCATCGGGTTGGTTTTGCATACCAAGAGACCAAGGACCGGCCTTTCCTTAAGGACCGACACTTCCAGTTTGTTCTGAGCGATCTATTGCGGACAGCCGAAGCAGGGCTCGCCACAAGTTACGCGGCGACTGGCGCCGGCATCGCCATCTCTCGCGGCACAAGCGCGGTGCGGAAAGGGGCGAGTGCCGCCGTCGTTGCGATCTGCCGTCAAATTTTCTTGAGAATATCGCAAGGATGCCGCTACCAAGGTTCTATTCGAGCCGCCGCGAGTTACCATTTCTTCCCGAAAACCGGCGTCAACGATTTGAAGTACGGTTCGAGCGCGCCGCGCTCCGCCGGAGTCAATCGAGCCAAATAGCGTTCGAGCTGCGCCGCCAGCGGTTTGCTGTTTGCCGAATTGGCGAGCGCCAGTCCGGCGAAGGCGAAGATGGCGCTATCCACGTTCGTCATCACGCCGCCCGGCGTGGCGACTTCGGGACGCCCCATCGAGCTGACGAGCGTCGCGGTCGTGAGCATCGCCAGCTCCTTACCACGTAGTGCGGCCGCCTGATTCATCGCGACCTGCATGCTGAAGTCGAACTCGAACGCCGGGTTCGGCGGATACTTCTCACCCAGCATGTTCAAAGCTGCGGCATCGCCGCTCGCGGCCATATCGACCAACCCGGACAGATCTTCTTTGCGGGGGGCGTTGCCGGCCCGCAAGATCTGGGTCGCCAATTCGTAGGTCGTCAGCGGGAGCTGTCGAACGTCGACCCCGATCCGTTGCAGCGTGTTTTTCGCGGTCTGATCACCGCGGCGTGCGAGATCGACCATCTCCAGCGAATAATGGGACATCCGGGCGTAAGAAAGAAGAAAACTTTCGCGTGGTGTGTAGGCGCCAACTTTCATGCCTCCGGCCGGTGTGGGAGCACGCATGAGCTTCACCTCCGTCGCGCCCTGGCCGTAGAATGCTACGTAATGCCCCGCCTCGGCGATACCGATCCGTTCGGCGATGGCCATCCAAAGAATCGCCCGGTCGCGCTGACGTTGATAAGCTGGGTTGTTGATCATGTTCGACGCCAGCGCGTAGGCGCAGATGCCGCAGCCGAAGTAATAGCCGGCTTCGAAACGGCCGAGCGCCGCAGGCATGTCGTCCTTCGACATTGCCAAGTAACCGGACATCAGCAGCATCAGCGCCTTCGTCGCGTCGGCATTGGGTTGCGCAGCGTCGAAAGCCTTCTTGGTAACCTCGTCGAGCGTGCCGACAGCCCATTGGTCGGCCGGCTCTCGGCGTTTGATCCAGGGCGGCGCGATATCGGTCGAATTTTGCGCCAGCCCAACCAGGATGCGCTGCGTGTAAAGCGCCCTATCGGCGGCCGGACCGGATTGTTGCGAGGACGACGGCGGCCGGACCGGAGCGGGGGCCGGGGCAGGCTCGGGCACGGCCGGGGGCGATGCTGGCGGGGCCGGCTGCGGAGCTGGCGCCGGTGGAGTCGGGGCTGGTTGCGGCGGGGCGGGAGCCGGCCGCGGCTCGGGAGCAGTTTGCTTTGGTGGCTCGGGCGGCACCGCCTTCGGCTGCAACGCATAGACGACTGCACCAAGCGCGGCAACGCCGACGGCGGCCAGCACGCCGGGGTGCTTGTACCACTGCACAGGCGGTGGTGGCTCCTGCCGTTGACCACCGGTGGCTAAGTCGGACGATGAGGCAGCACTACTCTTAGCCTCGCGCGACGCGCAGATTGGGCAGGTCTCGTGTGCGCCGGCGTCGAAGGGGTGCCCCTGGACGCAACGAACCATTCGCCGGGTCATCGGGGCGCGTTTCCTTTCGTGATCTTCATGGCGCTCGCATAGTCGTCGAGCTTGATCGTGCCGGCCATCACGCGGTTGGCGATGAACGAGGCAAACTCCGGCGGAAAGCCCTTGCTGCTCATCTGCGCGACCAGATCATCGCGTTTGACGGTCGCGGGTGGAGCAGCGGCGCCAGGCGATGGCGGCTGCATCACCAATCCGATCCACTGCGAGGCAACGCCGGCGGTGATGGCGCCGGTCTCGCTCATCGACCTGAGCAGCGCGATCATGCGGCCGGGATTTTCCGCGGGCGCCGGCGCGTTCCGCGTCGATGCGGGAGTCGGCTGTTTTTCGACGCTCCGGATGCGACGCTCCAATTCGTCGGCGCTCCACCAGCCGCGTGAGGCGCGCGTAAGAAACTCCTGGGCGAGAAGCGGCGGGACGGCCGCCGCGGTCAGTCGCCGTCGGGAAGCGTCGAGCGTGTCGGCGCTGGGCGTGATACCTGCGGAATTTCCCGATTTAGGGGGTGTGAGCAGTGCCGCATAGTCGGTCAGTTGCGACTGGTTGATACTCCCGGCCGCGAACCTTCCCGTCAGATCGTCGATCAACCGGTTCGTGGCTTCCGTATTCGTAGCCTGCTGCTGCGACGGCGCCGCGTTGAGGCGAACGCGGTACATCTGAGAGAGAATCTTCGCGACCTCCTTGCGGTACACGGCAGAGTCGGGAGCGCAGGTCAGAGAATCGCAGGGAGCATTGTCGATCCGCTGCTGGAACCAGCGCTGCTCGTCCGCGCTCAGTTGCTGTTGAATGAGACCGTTCTCTGTCGCCTTGATTACAGTGAGAAGACGAAAGGGATTGCTCCTGCCGATTTGGACCGAAGCGGAGATCGTCCCGCTGTTGGTGGCAAGGGCACGGAATTCGGCAGCGCAATAGCTGCGGTTCAAACTCGGGCCGTCGGAATTGTTCGCCGCGCTCCTGGTTTCGGCATTCAGATACGCGGCGTAGACCGCAAGAACCTCTCCGCTGCGCACTCGTCTCGCATTCCATGCACTGCTGAAGGTCAACCCGACGGCCGGGTCGCGATCCGCAAACCTCCGAGCATAATCGTCATAACCGCGCTCACGCAGAGGGCCGCGCGAGATCGGATCGAATGGTTGAGCCCCGGATTCCGGTACAAGCGAGGCCACGCTCGAGCCGTCAGGGAGTCTGCGCGAGACTCTCAGATCGATGATCGCATCGCCGCAGTCGGGATATCGTAGCTCCAGGAACACGGCTGTCGCGTCTTCCCAGGTCTTCAATTGCTCCTGCAGCGCGACGATCTTCGCCTGCAGCACCGCAGGATCGAAAGCCCGTAGCCGCGCCACCTCTTCCTTCAAAGCCTGCGCCTCGGACTCGAGACGCGCGCGCTCTGCTTCGACCCGCTTGAGCTGCGATACCGACTGATCGAGCCGCGTCTGCAGCCGCGCTATATCGCCTTCGGCCTGGGCGAGCTTGGCGAGGCTGACTTCGATCTGGCGCTGCAACGCATCGAGGTCCTGCTTGGTGAAATCGCCTTTCTTCATGCGGTCCACGACGCCCGCAAGCTCCTGGCGCACACCCCCGATCGACCTGTTGACGATGGCGGCGATCTGCTCCGCAGTGAAGTCCGGGATGTAGTACTGCATGGCGAAGACCATCAGGATGAGGAAGGCGCCCATGGCCTTCGTCATCACCGCCATCAGCGCGACTTCGCTGGTGTCGGACTGGCGCCGCCGCCGCTTCATGACGCGGCGCCCGGCATCTCCTGATCGATGTAGACGCGGTTGATCAGGTTCGCGAGGCAATATTGGCCCGCGGCGTTGAGTGCCAGTTCCTCCTGCTCCTGGACGCTGTGCTGCGCGAAAGCCAGGATGGCGCTGGCGAGAAGCGCGACCAGCGTCGTGTAGAACGACACCGACAGCCCGCCGACGACGCGTCCGAGATCCATGTTCTTGGGATCGATCAGATGCAGCGCCAGCGACAAGCCGATGACGGTGCCGAGGAAGCCGATGGTCGGGATCAGCCACGCCATGTAGCGCAGCATCTGGTAACGCAGATCGACGCGATCACTCATCAGGCTCAGCGCATTGGTCAGCAGCGTCATCGACTGCTCGACCGATTTGCTGGCCTGTAGCTGCAGGATCGTCATGTCCATCAACGCCGGCAGGAAGCCGCTGTCTGCATCGTGCAGCGGCGCGACACGGATGCGGATCGGCCCGAGCTCGTGGACTTCGAGCATCGTCGTCGAATCTTCGGGCAGAAATTTCGCGGCGAGGAAGGCGCGCTCTCGCTGTGTCATCCGCCAACGCACGAACAGATCAGCGAGCGACCAGGCCAGCAGCAGATAAGTGATGTTCTGAATCGTGAAGGGATACGGGAAGATGCTGTAGGGCTGACGGTCTAATAAAAGGGCAGCACCTGCCGAGCCATAAGGCAGAATCAGTGTGAGCAATGTGATCACGGCCGCCGCTGCACACATCGCGATCATCCTGGCGCGGCTGCGTGACGGAACAGCGGGCCAGATCGGGTTGAACGGATCTGAAAGCGGATCAGACGATGTGGGTAGCCCGACGACCGGGGGATGTGCACCGGCAGCATTATCGCTCGTCAATGCAATATCTCCTGCGGGCGATCCGCGTTGTTACAATCGTCACAAAATACGAACAGACATCGGAAGGGCGAATTCCGAGCGACAGAGAGTTGCCCCAGCACGGCGGTAATAATTGCAAGTGATACATGTTCTGTAAACTTGAAAATGTACCGATTGCGTGGCGCATCGAACGACGTCCGTAGAACTGCGCGATACGCCGGCGCGGCCATGACGACAGCCTTCGCGGCGGCAGCTAATGAAACCCGGCAGCGCATTCGTCGAAACAGCTTTCGTGGGGAAATCGGATGAGCGACCTGATTGCAGCCGATGCACTGAAACTCTACTTCGTGCGGCTCGCGCAGAAGCAAACTGCCATCGGCATCTTCTACG
This sequence comes from Pseudolabrys taiwanensis, assembly GCF_003367395.1. Taxonomy (NCBI): domain Bacteria; kingdom Pseudomonadati; phylum Pseudomonadota; class Alphaproteobacteria; order Hyphomicrobiales; family Xanthobacteraceae; genus Pseudolabrys; species Pseudolabrys taiwanensis. Next base: position 3,878,484 of record NZ_CP031417.1, read on the forward strand.
CGACATGGAATAGTCTCGGCTCGCTTCTGCCGCCGGTAGTCGACGTTTCCGACTGCGAGGCCATCGAACTCGACTGCCTCGGCGGCATCGTATTCTCGGGCGCTCCCGTGCTTCATGTGCCGTCTGATCGCCATTCGTTCACAGCCCTAGCCTACTCCGAACATTCATGTGTATTGACGGGATTCTTCCCGCAGATTCTAGCCGACGACGGCTCCGGCGAATGTGCGGACTATGCGGTGTTCGAACCTGTCCGCCGCGCACCGGACTATCGGGCCCTTGCGGCGGCCATGAGCAACGGTGAATTGCTCGAGGATTGGAGCCAGACTCTCAGCATGTTTGACGCGGGCCAAAGTGCATGGAAGATGGCCGTAAGGGAGGAGTTGGAGCGCCGCGGCGTGCCCTACGCGCCGATCGAATAGCTTCCAATACTCGATCCACGGACGATGCCGACGCCCGTTCTCCAGCGAACGGCGGCTGGATGTGAACGGCGCGGTGCTGCCAGCTTGACTCAGCATTGCAGGCCGAACTGGCGCGCGAGCGTCCGCATCACCGGCTTGAGCTGTCCACGATCCTCCGGAAATAGTTCGCTGAGACCGTGGACGGCGACGGGCTCCGTCGGGCCAGCGGCGATCGCGAGCAGCGCGATCGCGATGTGCTCTGGTGTCAGATGCAAGCCGTAGGCCGCATCACGCACCGGTGTGTGGCGAGCGACCTCGCGCATCAGCTCTGCTGTCGAATCCGAAAGATGCGCCGGGTCGCCGCTGCGCAGCGCAAGTAGGCCATCGGGGCGCCAAGTAACAGTCTGCGCCGACCGGATCAGCGATCGGCCCAAGTCCGAAAGCTCGGGCTCATAAACGGCCGCACGGCCACGATGTGCCAGCCAAGTGCGCCATCGAACGAGTAGTGGAGGAGTTTGACGTGCGAAGAGCGGCCACCGCCAGACCGATCGTTCGGATCGCCCCGGTCGTGGCCGACCGGCAATATGATCGTCGTCGGGCGGCAGAACCGGAGCAACGGACGTATCGGCAGGGATCTCGGGAGCCGTCGTCGCTGGGATCGGCCGCAACGGTCCACTGGAAGCCAACAGCGCAACCTTGCGCATCACGGGCAAGACACCGCTGGCTTCGCCATCCGGTCCGACGAAAACCAGGCTGGTCTCTGCCGTCATCAGGTTGGCAGAGAGCGCGAGTGTGCGAATCTCGTCACGATGCGCGGGATCGATCGGGGCCTGGCCGAAAGCCGCGATCTTTCGGGTGGCTTCGAGTGCCACTTCAGCCGCTTCATCTTCGGCTGCGATCGATCGCCCAATGTTTGCTGGGACGGCCACTGCAACCGCAATTGGCCCCGCGCCGACTGCAATCACCGCATCGCGTGCAATTGCGTGCCCATCCACTCGAACATCGATATTCGGCTCAGCCTCGACGATCAGAGTCACCCTGTGGGAGATGTCTGTCAGGCGCGGTGACAGGTGATCCGGCAGAGCCGGCACGGCGCGGTCAGGGTCGGCGCCCGGACGGAGTGTCAGGACCGTGATGCCTGCTGGCAGCGCGACAACGCTCTCTGTCCGGACCAAGACATGCTCGCCGGGCAGGATGCCTGCGATCGAGAGCGTGCGCCAATCACCCTTGAGCTGCTCGAAGAGGATAGCGCGATGGCCGTCGACGGCCGCCGTGTCGTAGCGGTTCTCCGCGCGGCGACGCGCCTGCGCGCGGGCCCGCCAGATCCGATCGCCAATACCGACCGCAACGCCGTGCACAATCTCCCTGTCGATCGTCGGCGGAAGCGTTAGCACGGCCTCGATCAGAACGGTCTCCGTATTGGAGAAACGGCGCTCGACGATCAGCCGCGCGGCAGGTGGCACCAGTCGAAGGCGCATCTCGGTGGCCGAAAGCAACAGAGGCGGCACTGGAATCGGCGCCGGACGCAGCAAAGGCGCGAGTGGGTCGGTTAGCCCGATGGGCCGGATCGATGGCCCGTCACCGCCGGAGCTGTCCATCCTACCCCTTCCCCGCGCCAGCCGTACGCCGACGCTTGATCGATCTTTGCTCTGTCAGCACCTCGCTCAGACGGACCTTGGCCAGATCGCCGAGGCGCTCGGCATCAGAGCAATTTCCGATGATGTCGGGCGCGACCACCAACGTGATGCCGTCCGCTATGGGAATTGGCACGCCCTCCCGCGCGTTCATCAGCAACCGGATTGCAGCATTTGGAAATCCCAGTGTCTTAAGGCGCTGGAAGCGTCGGATCGCGCGCACATGCGGATCGCCATAGGTCGCATAAGTGCGTCCTCCCTCAGGTGCAGGCACGAAACCTTCCGCGATGAGAAAGCGGATCTGGCGAATGCTGACGTCGGCCGCCACAGAGAGTTCAGCAATCTTCATGGGTTTCTTTTAACATATACTATGTCGAAAGCAAGTTGGCGTCGCGCGGCGGCTCTGATCGGATCGGCCGCACCCGACAGCGAGGAGTTGGCCTTGAGGAAGAAGCCCTGCACATTGGCGAAGCCGACGGACGTCATCTCGGTCGCGTGGTCGCGGTAGTTGACCGGATAGGCGATGAGCTTGTTCGGCCAGGGCACCGGCGTCTCGAACCGCACCTGATCGAGCGGGACGGGCTTGGCGCCTGCGGCCGCCTTCAGCAGCGCCGGCTTGAGCTTGTCGAAATCGGCAATCAACCGCACCGGGCCGACCGGGGGCCATTCCTCGGGGTCGATCCCCGCCGCGGCCGTTACGTCGCGCACGGTCCCGTCGATGACGACGCCGATACGGCCGCCGTCGAACCTCGCAATCTTCATCCGTTTCCTCCTTCAACCGTCGGACCATCGGGGAATGTCCGGCCGCGAAAAAGTGCCGAATGAGGATAGCGACCATCTCAGGATGAGATCGGAGCGGCTAGGCCATTTCGTAGGGCGTCATAAACTTCGGCGACAATGTTTGCGGGCGCCGCAAAAATCGGAAATCGGGTTTTGTCTTCCGCGACTGGAGAGCGGGAATACTGCTCGCATACTGCGTCGGCTCGCTTGTGCCGGGACGCTATGGAGTCGAGCGCCACTTGAATTCGTGACGATGCTGATGGTCGGACGTGCGGGGACTATCGCCAGCTTCGCTTGATCCCGGATTAGGATTCGGCGGGCCACTGCACGGCTTCGTGACCCAAGGGTCCGCCCACTTGAACTCGCACAAAGGTACATCTGGAGCTAGATAGCACTTGAAAACACTTATCAAGATGCCGCCGGGTCACGGTCAGGCTCGGGCACCGTCGCATCGACCGCCAGCGCTTGCGCGTCGGATAGTTTCCGGATCGGATAGATGTGGGCGGTCTTATCCCACACTAAAGACCTTCCCGTGACAGTGTGCTGAATGAACACGTAGCTGGCGCGAAGCATGGCGAAGAAATTGAGAATATTGGACACCAGCATGCGCGGCCCGGCCATCGCGCCCTGACCGAAGCCGTATATTCTCGTCGTGAAATACATGCGCTGGAAAATGCGATTGATTAGGAACGCAATATTGATTGAAAGAAGAACGCCGTAGGTGGGCGTGCCGAGAAGCCAATATGGCGCCCGCTCCGCGGGCGGCACAAACGAAAACAAGAATTCCACGGCAATAAGGCCGAACATCACGATATAGGCGAGAACGGCAGTCGGCGAGGTCAAGAGCCCCTTGCGGTCCCGCAGGAAGAAGTACTTGGCGCCAACGGTCGCACCCCAACCGTGCTCCGACCAGCCTTGGAAGGCTATACCAAGCAGCCAGCGCGCGCGCTGGCGATACGCGGCACGGAAATCGGACGGAAAGAACTCCCGCGTGGCGATTGGAAGCTCGCGCTCGACGCGGATGGGCTGCGAGATTTCGTTCGAGGTCTCGATCGTGAAACGCACAGGAAACCGCACGAAGATTTCGCGCATGCCTAGCTTCTTCAGTCTAAAGGCGATGTCGTAATCTTCCGTCAGACTGGAGGTTGAGAATACCTCGCCCTCCCGGTCGGCCCGAAGCATCGATATCGCGCGGCGGCTGAAGCACGTCGAAACCCCTGCCGACGGTACAGTCCCCGTAATGCTCTCGCGTACGACGAGGTCCTTCGAATGCCACTCGGCGAACTCGTCCATATAGGTGCCGGCCACAAGCTCCGTAAGGCTGCGCTGGAACGAATAGACCGGTAGCTGAATCAGATCCATTCGATCGAGGAGATAATTGAACAGCCGAAGTTCGTATGGATGGATGACGTCTTCGGCGTCATGCATGGCGATCCCGCCGAAATGGGTCCCGGTCCTTTCCTCGTAAGATAAAATGTCTCCCAATATGACATTAAGACAATCCGCCTTGCTGGTGGGACCGTCACGGGGAACGATCGACATCGATACGCCGGAGAATCGCTTGACCGCGTCTTCCACCTCTTGGATCGTGCGCGGATCGTTCTGGTACACGCCAACGAATATGCGATAGCTGTCATACTGGATCAGCGTCTTGCTGGTCTCCAGCATCGCGGCGATGACGTCGCTCTCCTGCCATGCCGGCACCATGATGGCGATCGGCACCTCAGGCTTTGCCCTCAAGGCCTCTGCCGACAGAGAGGCATAGCGCGCCCGTATCCAAAACCACCGATAGAACTCTCGCAACCAATAATAGCAATCGACGAAGGCATCATCGAGGCTGGACAGCAGAATTACCACCGTCACGATGACCGTCAGCACCTCAAGCGCGTGCTGAAACGTAACGATGAGATATAGGTAGAGAGACATGCGAGATCATCTGCTCGCGCGACCGCGGAAGTACAGCACGAGTACCTTTCTGGCCACGAACACAATCACGACCAGGACGGCGAGGACAATCAACACGGTCAGTCCGTAGCGCTCCGCCAAAGACTGCAGACCCGACGCCGAATTTTGCAGTGTCCCGAACAAGGGGCTGGAGACCGATGGCGCATCGCTCCAGACTACACCGCTCGTGGACACCAATGCATTGGCGCCGCCGCCGCGAAGATAGAGAGCCGGTGGCGTCGGAATCTGATCCGGCTCGGAGAGAACAACACGCAGCTGTTTGCCGTTAGGGTCGGAAAACAAGCCGGCGAGCGCCGACGACGCGACAGGAGGCAGATTTAAGCTCTCAGCACGGGACGGGATCGGAATCTTCAATCCTTCCGAGCCGGCCACCTCGAAGATTATCGCTGTTTTGGTCAGGCTCGCCAGGTCGCTCGGCGATAAGCCGAAACGGACGTCAATGTCTTCCGCCGTCGATCCGAAGACAGCAAGCAACCGCGCAGCAAACGCAAGATAGCGGCCGGCAACGTCCGGATCGCGTGCAGCGTCGGGTAGGACGACGGTGCCTCCCTTCGCCAAGCCGCGGGCGACCGCCGAGAAGCCGCTTCCCGAATCGTCATCGAATGTCACACCGGAGCCCGGCATGATCTGCACGGCATTGCCTCCGCCAGGACGCACGCAATAGCCGCGCTCCGTGGCGCGATCGACGACGAGGCGCAAGCTGTTGCTGAAGTTCAGCGCCTGGCTCGGCAGGGGGAAGCTGATCTCATTGTCGCCCGGCCGCAAGCGTGCTGCGGTGACCAGTTGGCCGTTCAGATACACGGTCAAGATCGGGGCTTCGCTACTCCAATCCGGCGCCACTGCGACGCGAAGCTTCACGCTTCTCGCCAACCGGCCGCTTTCCGCCAGAAGCGGAAAGTTCAGAGTCCATTCGCCAGTTTGGCCGATATTCTGTGCCGGCGGCAGGGATGAAAACTCCCGAAAGTTGTCGCCAACCGGTTTCACGCCGTTCGGACTGCGTGACGCGATGGCCGCATTGCCGATAATCGTGCCCGGCGCCATCTGCCAGAGTTTCGTCAAGGCGACGACGTCCCTCGATGGATCGATGACGATGTCGAGCTTGTCGTTATCCCGCACGAGCACTGCGGCGTTCTCATCGATCGGCGCCCGTTTGTCGCGCTCCAGCCGGATGGCCGCCGGACTGTTGTCGCGTGTGCTTTGAATACGCGGATTGATCCCGTCCGCGATCATCAAGACGGCTAGATGAAGCGCCGCTTGTGCGGCCCTGGGATTCAGTGGAGTACTTTTGGGCAGGACAATCTCGGCATTGTGCGGCAAAAGCCTCACGGCGTCGACGAGAGACTGAATCTGATCGGGATTGATGTTGAAGCTAATGCCAGTCGTTGGCAGGATTGAAATAATGTTGGCGATGTCGGAATCGTTGGCGCAAGGATCGCCGTTAGCGAGTAGTTCAGCTTCGAACCGAATGTTGAGCGCACCATTAGCCGCGATCAGCTTGCGGTCGATCGCGATATCGCGATCGAGTGGCTGCAGGCCGTCGGCCTGCTTGATCGCGATCGAGTCAACGGGCTGGCCGTTGGCCGTAACGAGCAGGCTTCCGCGAAAAAGATTCGGTGCGGAAATCTGACCGTGGAGTTTAAGCCTGAGCTGCGACAAGGACTCGGGGCCTGGCAACGAAAAGAAAACGGTCGTCGACGCACGCGAGCGCAATTGGATCCCGGTGGAGAAACCGCGATCCTGCAGGTCGACGCTGATTGCGCGCGGCTCGGCAGCCAGTGTCGACGCGCAAAGAGACACCAGCAAAGCGACGACCGTGACGAAGAAGCGGATAGACACGGAATGCCTCTCTTTTCAATCGATAGAATTCTCATCCGACGATACAGTCGTCGGGTCGACGGGTCCCGCCCCGAGTACTTGACCGCTAATGGTCGATGAAGGATCGCGAATGTGGATACGTTCCGCGATGGCGGCGACAATGCGATCTGCCGCATGCCCATCGCCATAGGGAAAGCGCGGCTGTGCCATCGCCTGATACGCTTGGCTGTTGTCGTGCAGTTCCGCGATTGAGTGATGTAAGCGATCGGGGAGCGTCCCAACCAAACGCGCCGCTCCACAATCGACTGCTTCCGGCCGCTCTGTCACGTCCCGCAGTACGAGAACGGGTTTACCCAGCGCCGGAGCCTCTTCTTGCAGACCGCCGCTGTCGGTCACTACAAGCCAACTCGCCTTCAGCGCGGCGACGAGCGTTGGATAATTTTGCGCAGGCACCAGCCGAATTCGCTCGTGGCCCGACATCACCCGCTCGGCGAGCCGCTGCGTATCGGGATTGGGATGGACTGGGAAGTAAAGCCCGACATCAGGGTAGCGCTCGACCACGGCCCGCAGAGCGCCGAGCATGCGCTCAAGCGGCGCGCCGGCATTCTCGCGACGGTGCGCCGTCAAGAGGATGGGCTTTGGCACGTCGGGAAAGTCGGCGGGCAGCGGCAGGGTGCGGCCGGCCATATACAAAAGCGCGTCGATCACCGTATTGCCAGTGACGATGCAGTCTTGCTCACGCACGCCCTCGGCTCGCAGATTGGCCGCAGCCTGGGCCGTCGGCGCGCAATGAAGCGTCGCCGCAAGTGCGACGACGCGGCGATTGAATTCTTCCGGAAAAGGAGCGCGCAGAACTCCCGTCCGCAGACCTGCCTCGACATGGATGAACTCCAGCCGACGGTGGAATGCGACCATGGCGCTCGCCATCACCGTTGTAGTGTCGCCCTGGGCGATGACGCAGGTCGGCGACAAGCGATCGGCGAGCACGTCGAAGCGCTCCATGATCTTCGCCGCGATCTCGATGATCGAATTACGTTGTCGCTCGACCGCGATGCGATGATCAATCTGAAGCTCGAAATCGGCGATTGCCTGATCGAGCAATTCGAGGTGCTGGCCGATGGCGACGACCCGGACGTCAGCCCAGCGCACTTCCCGCAAGCGCCGAATGATCGGTGCCATCTTGATGACTTCGGGCCGCGTTCCGATGATGCAGACGAACAGCGGAGACTGCTTGGTTGCTGCCCGGGACGCCATCATCATGAACGCTCCGTTATCGGCCAACAATGTGCGCACTAATTAGAAAGAACGCGGCAATCCCGGCAAGCATGCCAAGCAGAGCGCCTGCCATTCCGGCAAGATAGGCCCCCACAAAACCCAGCATAATGAACAAGGCTGCCCCGGCGACGATCATAAGAAGCGGCCTAAACACATCATACTCATTCAGTTGGCTGGAAACGCCTCAAGCGGCCCGGCATCGAAAACCTGCCGCCGGTACGCTTAACAAGTTCAAAAGCAAATGCCTTCAAATGGCCGACTAGGGCTAACGGGATACTGGCAACCGCCCACTATCATTACCGTTCAGGTGCGCAGGGGATGGCCAATGGATGCCGGCTCGGAAATGGGACGTGAACGTCCCGTCGTTACCGGTTTGTACCAACATGACGGAACCGAGAGAACGTACGGAACTCCGTCATGTCAGGCTTCTTGGCCTCATCGAACCCCGTCGAAAGTTGGCCGCGATGCCCTCGCAATTGTGTTTGCTTGGATCGCGTTCGCGTCGATTCTATGGCAACCGACGACGCAACTCATCCTGATCGGTGGCGCATTTTGTCTTGCGGCGCCCCTTGGCGGGCGTCTGACGGCAGCAGCCAACAAGCGCTCTTACCGCTGTCTTGGCTAACGTATTACACGTTGCTGGGGTTACCCTAAAACGTTAGATTTCGTTCACGATTCTCGTAAGGAGCGTACCGCTCTTTTGTGATTGCCGTCCGTGGTGTGTTTGCGTCCCGTTGGTTCATGCAGGGTTGCAAGCATTGTCGGTTCAGCCGTCATCCAGCCGTGGCAGTCGTGGCTCCGTAAGTCTGCGGAGAAGTGGTTACGGCCTCAGAACCATTGTTGCCGCAGCGGCTGTGGTAACATTGTGTTGGGCAACGTCTGCCCCTGCATCCGCGCAAAACGCCCCCCTTGTCGGCAATGCCTGGTCGCTCGCCGACGAAGCCTATCGCGCCTTTGACTCGCGCGACTATGCGCGCGCCATCGATACAGCGCGGCAAGCGATTGAGCTACGGCCGGACTTGCCGCAATTGCGGCGGCTGCTCATCAACTCACTCGCTGCGGCCGGCGACCTCACCGGCGCGCTGGAACAAGCAGATAAGGCAGTAGCCGACAAGGCGTCGGATGCGGAACTCGAAACTCTGCGACAGTCGCTCAAAACGCAGATTGCAGCCGGTCAGCAGTCGGGACGTACACAGGCAGCGTATAAAGCGGCAGAAGAAGGATATCGTGCTTATGCACGGCGCAATTATCGCGCGGCGCTCGCAGCCGCCAAGAGCGCGATAGCGCAGGATCCGTCCCGGCCTAATTACTACGCTTTGCGGATCGACGCGCTGCAGGGGCTCGGACGCCTTGAAGAAGCGGAGCGCGAAGCGACCGCCGCTCTCGCCCGCTTTCCGCACGAGGCAAGCCTCCAGTTGCAGCGCGGCTATTTGAGGCAACGGCTGCATCGGCCCGGCGCCGCCGGTGCCGACTTCAAGGCTGTCGTCGATGCACGATCACTGACGGCTGAGCAGAGGCGCAATGCCCGGCTCTCGCTGGTCGACGTCCTCCTTGCAGAGAAGCGGCCACGAGAGGCCCTGACCGCCCTCGCGCCGCTGTCGCCCGCCCGAGGGTACGACTTTGCTATCCGACAGGGTTATGCCTACCAGGCGTTGGGGCGTCAGGAAGACGCGCTGCGCGCCTTCGACGTTGCGCGCCGACACGCGACACGCGGCCCACAACGCGCAGCGGCGATCCGGGGCGGCGTTGGCGCGCTGGTGGCGCTCGGTCGCAAGGAAGAGGCCAGTACCCGCTTCAAGCAGGCATACGAGGCCGGAGAACTCGCCGACACAAGCAGCGTCGATCTCGCTTACCTAGCGCAACAAGTCGACGATCGACCTCTGGCCTTCCTGCTATTCCAGCAAGCCGACACGAAAGGACAACTGCGTGGAAGGGCTTTGCTCGACGCCGGCTACCTCGCGCGCAGCCAGTTCGACAACGCGGCGGCCATCAACTATTTCCGGCGCGCGATCGACGCCAACGACAGGGGCGAGATTAATCTCGACCGACAACGTCTGTTCGAGGTGCGCCGGGACGTCGCCACGGTCAGTCGGACATGGGGTGCTACGGCCGCGCTGATCTTCGGCTCGATCGGCGTCGTGCCAGGCCTACCTGTCTCGTTCCCTTCGGTAGGGCGAACGTTGCAGCTTGGGGAAGAATTTTACTGGCGGCCGCCCGGTATCGGATTCCGCGACGGCGCGACCTTCGAGCTTTTTGGCCGCGCGTTCACCACGCTCTATGACGCGACCGGCGGTCCAACAGGAAGCAACACGACCCAAGGTGCTTTCGGCGCCCGCTGGAAGCCGATCACAGACATCAACTTGGTTCTCGAAGTCGGCCGCATGTTGAAGATCGGCGAGTACGCACGCAACGACTGGCAGTTCCGGGTGGCCTACTCGGCCAATGAAGGCGGTGACCTGCGCTGGGACGTAAACCATTGGCGCTATTGGCAAGTCTATTCTGAAATAAACGGCTTTGCGCAGGCGCATCAGATCCTGGCCAGCGCGGAGGCTCGCTACGGGCACTCCTTTCGGCTGGATGCAATCAGTCCCAACGTTGTGTTATCGCCGTTCGTCGCCGTCGGCGCGGCATACGACACGACGCTCGCCACCCGCCAAGCCGTTGGCGCGGGGCCAGGCCTCAATCTGAGGGCTTGGTTTAGAGAGGACCACTACACCGCTCCGATGTCCTATCTGGATCTCAACGTACAGTATCGCCTTCGCATCAACGGCGACCGGCGCGCGGAAGGCTGGTTCTCGTCGCTTTCGCTTGTGTACTGACCGGCTCACCTAAGGGGTGGCGATTGAAAAGTACCGCGTCCGCGCGCCGCCATTACGCGGATGTGCAGTCCGCAGGATTTGGCGTGTGATGGGCGCGGAATCGGGTTGGATTTTGGTCCACGCTGGTGGTACACAGGACTTAGCCGAGCGCGCCGCAACTAATTGATTTCATTAAGCTATGAGTGCAGCAGGGACAATCCTCTCCTGGGCACCAAAGAGCTCCTAGCTCATTGAAATCAATAATTTTTTTGACCGTTCAGTAGGTTGTGGCCGCCCGCGTGACGCACCAGGGTGGTTCATATGCCTCTGCCGATGACGCGACCTCGGAATCACCCGAGACCGGGATCTATCGGCTCCGCAAACGCGTGCCGGCGCATCTCCAAGAGGTCGTCGGCAAGGTCGCAGAGAAGCTAAGCCTTAAGACCCGGGAGCATGGCGAGGCCAAGAAGAGGCTCGCCGTCGCATTGGCGGCCGTGGAGCAACGCTGGGATAACCTTGCCGCCAGCCCGCGACGGCTGACGGAAAGGGAGGCTCAAAATCTCGCTCGTCAATTTACGGTCCATTCCGCCCGACACGACAGCTGCCGTCACGCCGGACGGATGGACTTCGTCGCGAACACGATCGTCTTACTGAGCGGGCGGCGGCGGGACGTGCGTGAGCCACCAGTCGAGCGTGGTCGAGCTGAGGCGTGGGTGGGCGCCGCCTGGAACGAGCGCTGCCTCGCCGACCTTGATGCCGAAATAAGGCGCCTGCGGATCGACGATCACCTTACGCGTGTCATGATCGTATTCGAGGACCTTCCCGACCGCCTGGTCCAAGGTGAATGTGCCGGGGCCCGCGATCTCGATCGTGTCATTTGCCGGCACAGCAAGGGCGGCCGCCGCGACCGCTGAAGCGACATCCTCCGCCGCTATCGGCTGGAACAATACGGGCGGCAAACGCACGACACCATCCGTGGTCGAGAACTGTGCGATCGCGCGGATGAACTCGAAGAACTGCGTGGCATGGACGATCGTGTACGGCGTAGGTGAGCTCTTGATGAGCTGCTCCTGGGCGAGCTTGGCGCGGAAATAGCCGCTGTCCTGCAGCCGCTCGGTGCCGACCACCGAAAGAGCGACGTGATGCTGGACGCCAGCCGCCACTTCAGCCGCGGTGATGTTCTTGCCGGCGGTCTGGAAGAAGTCCATTGCCGCCTTGTCCTCGAAGGACGGTGAGTTGGCGACATCGACGACAACCTTGGCACCGGCGAGAGCTTTGGCCAGGCCTTCGCCCGTAATCGTGTTGACGCCAGTGCTGGGCGCGGCGGCAATCGCCTCGTGCCCCTTCTGTTTCAGCTTCTCGACAACTTTGGACCCAATGAGACCGGTTCCGCCAATAACAACTATCTTCATGACCTCTTCCTCTCGGTGAGCATTCGCGAGGGTGTTTCGTCGCACTTCGTTTGTTCCTGGCCGTCGATTTCGCCCGTCGCTTGCATCGCGGCGCGGGCTCATCAGCGAGCACGAAGGCGTCGCATGCGCAGCCAACTCGTCGCTATCGTGCAAGTGGCCATACGCCGCCAGCCGATGGGCTGGAGAGACCTAAACCTTAGGTTAGCGTTGCAAAGACCGGGCGGGTTGGGCGCGGCAACGATGCAGGATTGGATGGCTGGCGGCGACGGCGCTATCTCCGCGCGCGATCAGGCGATCGCATTCGGAATCGCTCGGGCCCCCGATGCGCCTACACCATCGGGGGGCCAACCCGATGCTTGAGGATGATTCTCGGCGCACGCTATGGAAAGCAGACTCGCTCCGATGGCGCAGCACTTAGGGAGACGGGTCATGCTGATCGAAACATTGCGTCCGATGACATCGGCGCGTCTCGCGACGGTAACAGCGAACGCGACGCTCCTCACCGCGGCTCGCGTCTTGTCTCGTCCTCAAGTTGGACTTCTTATCGTCTGTGATGAAAGCGGGCGGGTGGCCGGAGTTCTAAGTAAGTCCGATGTCATCCGGCATTTGACGAATGCTGGCATAACCGAGGCCTCCGCCGCCAACGTGATGAGCCGGGGTGTCGTTTCGTGCCGTCCCGAAGACGATTTGTATGCAACCTGGCAAAAGATGACCGCTCGGAGCCTTCAGAATATGCCGGTGCTCGACGCCGATTTGATGCCGCTCGGCGTCCTCGATATTCGCGACGCGCTCCGGGCACTCTTCATGAACGAAGAGTACCAGGAGCGACTGTTACAGAACTATATTGATGGCGTCGGCTATCAGTGACACCAGAACCGAGAGGCAACCGGTCGGCCTTTTCGCCGTGAGGCACCCCTGTTGCGTGGGCGAAATGGGGTAATGCTGGCAAGGCCGCGCGGCGGGCTTCGATCCGTCAGGCGACCAGCAATTGCAGTATCACCGTCGTGCCGAAGCCGTGCTTACTTTCAATGATAATGCGACCGCCGGCGTCCTGGACAAATCGTGCGACCATCGACAGGCCCACGCCACCTAATCCGCCGGATTTGGTGGTGAAGAAGGGATCGAAGGCCCGGGCGACGGTCTCCGGTGTCATGCCGATGCCGGTATCGGCGACGCGCAGCTCAATCACCTGGCCGATATCGAGCGCGGCGGCCTCGGCGCGTATCGAGATCATCCCTCCGCCCGGCATGGCATCGCGGGCGTTGAACAGAAGATTGAGCAACGCGTTTTGTAGAGCCAGAGGATCGCAAATCACCGCCGGCAGATCGGGAGACACCTGAACGTCGAGCGCGATCGTGCGATCCCATGCAAGGCCGATGAACCTCTCCACCTCGTCGAGATAGGGTGCGAGCGTCACCGCTCGCACCGCGGCGGCGCGTTCGCTCGCGGTGCCGATAGTCCGCCGCACGAGCGCGCCGGCCCGTTCGAGCGAGGTCGTCGCCCCAGCGAGAACGGAATCGAGACCGGCGGTGCGGATCGTCGGATCCCGTGCGACGATGCTCACCGCCGCTGAAGCGATCTGAATCAGATTGCCCAAGTCATGGACAAGACCGGCGATCGGTTCGGCGCGGGCCGCAAGGAATCCAGCGGAGGCAATATCTGCTTGTGTTTGGGACATCGTCTCGTCTCCCGTGGGCGGGCTGGGCGCGGCAGTCACTCGTCGAACGGCGCATTCATGACGAGGTCGACGGAAGAGGGAGCCCGATATCCAGGGACAAAGCGGTCGCCGAAATCGTGGACGAAGTTGTCGTAGCTGGTCTCGGGGCATGACCGTGCAATGCAACAGAAGCGATTCGTCATCCGAGACTTCATGCCGAGGCGCGGAAACTCGTCGACAATCTTCCTGACTTCGCCCGATGGAATGCGACCATATTGCAGGCCTACCACGTCAAAACAGATGCCGGCCGTGCACAAGGCAACCTCGGCTTCCTTGTATAGGCCAATCGAGGGAGTCGAGTTGAGGGCGACGCTGTCCCAGATCAATTGAGCGCGACGTTTGTCGAACCCTGCCTCGGTGACGAAGCTGCGCGCGAGATCCGCGCCTTCGACCTCGAAACGGCGCGGCCCGGCGAAGGCCTCGTTGAGCGTGATGTCGTGCAGGAGGCTCCCAACGGCGACGACTTCCGTGTCGTGCTCTAGGTTCTGCAATTGGCCGAGCCGCGCTGCAAATAACCAGGAGCGGACAACGTGATTGAAGAGGTAAGGCTCGCATTTCTCGCGGGCGTACTCTATCGCTTGGCCGACGATCGGCGTTGCCGGAACCTCAATGCCAGCCATGATTTGCGTCGCGGTCGATGTCGTATCCATTGCCGTTCTCCTGATGCGCGCCTGTGCTTCTCTGTCGGCTATTTGATAGGACGCGTCAGAATGGTCTCTTGGGTATCGACCACGAACACCGCCAGCAGGCGCGCAGGCTCAGTAGCGCTCGCGTTTTCGCTCACGCGGTGGCGGTCACCCGGAAATTCCGAGAAGCTTTCGCCTTCGCGGTATGTCTTGACCGGCCCATTGTTGACCTGGCTTCGGATCGCGCCCGCCAGGACCGTTGCATAGATGAACGCAGAACTCGGATGGACATGCGCCGAGGACGTGCCGCCGGGGGCGTATTCGACCAGCACGCCCCTGATGCTCTTGCCAGGGACATTCGGCAACGGCTGGTCATAGACGAGCGTGATCCGTGCATCGTCCGGAGCATTAGCGGTGAATGCCGCCATTGAAAGGCTAGCTGTCAGCGCGGTCGCGCAAAGGACTCGCATAAGCATGGTATTTTCTCTCTCTGTGGTGCTGTCTGAAGGAGAGGCCGCCGATCCACACGGGGGGACAGTGGACCGGCGACCTCTTTCGCGCTGCCGTGACGAGTCGCCCGGCTACGCAGTGACAAAGGCGAGAAGGTCCGGGTTCACCACGTCGGCATAGATCGTGCACAAGCCGTGCGGATAGTTCTTGTAGACCTTGAGCGTGGGCTTCTTCAGGAGCTTGACGGAGAGCAGCGCCGAGTCGGCGATCGGCACGATCTGGTCGTCTTCGCCATGCATGACGAGCGTCGGCACGTTGATGGCTTTCAGATCTTCGGTGAAGTCGGTTTCCGAAAAGGCCTTGATGCCGTCGTAGTGCGCCTTGGCGCTGCCAGCCATGCCCTGCCGCCACCAGTTCTGGATCACGCCCACGATCGGCTTGGCGCCGGGACGATTGAAGCCGTAGAAGGGGCCGCTCGGGAAGTCGATATAGAATTGCGCACGGTTGGCCGCGAGTGTCTTCCGCAAGCCGTCCAACACTTCGAGCGGCAGGCCGCCCGGATTAGCCGATGTCTTCACCATGATCGGCGGCACGGCGCCAATGAGCACGAGCTTTGCGACGCGGCCCTGCGGCTGGCCATATTTGGCGACGTAGCGGGTCGCTTCGCCGCCGCCGGTGGAGTGACCGATGTGAACGGCGTTCTTCAGATTGAGGTGCTCCATCACGGCGGACGCATCGGCGGCATAATGGTCCATGTCGTGGCCGTCGCTCACCTGCGCCGAGCGGCCATGGCCGCGCCGGTCATGGGCGACAACGCGGAAGCCCTTGCTGAGGAAGTAGAGCATCTGCGTGTCCCAATCGTCACTGCTCAGCGGCCACCCGTGGTGGAAGACGATCGGCTGGGCGGTCTTCGGGCCCCAGTCCTTGTAAAAGATCTCCGTGCCGTCTTTGGTCGTGATCGTGCCCATGGTGTTCGTGTCCGTGTTTGTGTGAGAGGGAGATGTACGCGCCATGTCGGCGAGGCCGACCGACGGCATTCCGGACGCGACGGCGGCCATCAACGTGCCAAGCACGACATCGCGGCGCGTTGCATGTTCCGAGGAGAGCGTGCCTTTAGTCATCGATCTAGTCCTTGTGTGCGATGAACGTCGTCAGCGTTAGCGCAACAAGGATGCGCTCCTCGGCTGCTGCGGCCTATTCGACAGAGGCATCTCTTTGGCAATGCCAAGATGTAGGGCGCTTAAGCGTTGCGACAGGCGCGCGCTGTGCGGGGGTATGCGGCGCCGGGGGGCGCAGGGTCTATCGGCCGGATCGTTAGCTGTCCGTTAGGTCAGGGCTCGCCGAGGTCTGGTCCAGCACCCATCGCCGGACGGCGTGGCATTCATGATCTCGCGCCAGCCGGAACCGCCATGCACACGAGGGGCCTATGGAATTCCATAGGGTGGCCAGCCCTCCGGCAGACGTTAGTGTCGCGGGTGAACGGCAAACCCGGCGTGCGGCGCGAGTGCTAGACTGGATGGCGAGGCCGCAGAGAAAAGGTCGGCCCAACAGGAGCGGCCGATCATGGAACCAGTACTCATCCAGAGGCGCATTGTGATAGCCGGCGCGGCGGCTGTTGTGGGCACCGCCGCGGTTTGGACCACCGCGGCTCCGTTCGGTTTGCTGGCGCCCTTGGCCGCGCTTTTTCTATTCGCCCGCGGCGGCACAATCTGGATGCTTCATGCGGCAATGTCCTTTGGACTGATGGCTTCGGTGCTCGTTGCGACACTCCAGACAGGCTACGACGGTGTCACACACGCTCCCGCCAGCGCATGGGCGACGTTCTTTGCCATAGCTCTCTGCATCGGCGCGGTGGTAACGACCAGTGCTGCATTGGCGTCTGACGGAAACCTTCGGCTCGCCGCGGGAAACAGCGCGCGTCCTATCACCGTTGCGGCATCGAGCTCTCGCGGAGGCGAGAACCTCATCCATCCGGACGACAGAGCCACGGCGGCGCATGCAGCCGCCCGTGCATTCTGGACAGGCGTTCCTCAAGTCAAACGATATCGGCGCCTCCAGGCCGACGGCAGCTATCGTTGGACGGAGACACGCTCGGAGCCGGGATACAGCGTGAGTGTCGATATCGACGACGTGGTGACAGGGACGGAGCCAACGACGGCGTTGGGCGCGTCAGCCGAAACTGAGGTCGAGCCATTGCAGTCGGCCAAGGTTGTCGAAAGCTTGTTCGGAAATGGGTGGGCGTTCGATCCGGCCGGGCGGTGGATCTTTCTGCATCCTTTCGCTCAGAAATCTCTCGGTGTGACGCTCGACGATCTGAACGCATCGTTGAAAGAGGGGCACACCGCTTGGAAACGGTTGCTTCATCCGGAGGACTATGACCGGGTTGCCGCCGAGTGGCGTCGCTGCCTTGAGACCGGCGACGACTTCAACATTGAGTTTCGCTTTCGACGGGCGACCGGCCTTTATGCGTGGGCCAGAACGGCGGCGCGATCGTCGCGCGACAGCCAAGGTCGGATCACGGGATGGTATGGCATCGCGCTCGACAACGATGTCTACAAGAAGACGGTAGAGGCCTTGCGCGGCCGCGAACGGGAGCTCTCGCAACTTGTGGACATGGTCCCGAGCCATCTCTGGCGGCTGGCCCCGGATGGCGAGCCGATCTTCTTCAACAAGCGCATGGTGGACTTCCTCGGCTTCGATGCTGCCGGCACAGAGAGACCGAACGGGAGAGGGATAGAGGCGCTGATAGATGCCGTGCATCCGGATGACACGGCTGAGTTCAGAGAAAAGCTCGAGCGCTGCCTCGCGACCGGCGAGCCGTTTGCGATGAGATATCGTCTGCGCCGCGTCGATGGCATCTACCGGTGGATGTCGAGCGGTGCGGTGCCGATGCGCGGTGCCGACGGACAGATCGTGCAATGGTACGGCCTTTGCCACGATATTGATGATCAGATGTATGCCGAGGAGGGACTGAAGCGGAGCGAACGCGAGCTGCAGCAGCTTGTCGATGCCTTGCCAATCCACATCTGGAGTTGGACGCCCGACGGCAAGCTGGCCTACGTCAACAAGCGATCTTTAGAGGATCTCGGCATCTCCGGGGCGCATTTTGAAGACGTCACCAAGGTGGCACAAGAGCGGGTTCATCCGGAAGATGCCCCCGAAGTGCTGCGCAAATCGGTCGAGTGCCTCAAAACCGGCGCGCCCTTCGTCATGCGGTATCGCCGGCGCTGGAAGGGCGGCAACTATCGTTGGATAGAGGGGCGGTGCGACCCTCTGCGCGATCAAGACGGAGCGATCGTGCGCTGGTACCAGGTTTCCATCGATATCGACGATCAGATGCGGGCCGAAGAAAAGCTGCGGAACAGCAAGCGGCAACTGGAGCAAATGATCAGCGCCATACCCGTCAATGTCCTGAGCTTCGATCCTTCGGGCAAGATCACGTACACAAGCAAGCGCTATCTGGAGATGGTCGGTTCGCCGCTGGCGCACATTCAGGACTTCGATGCACTCGCCAAGGATCTCGCTCACCCTGAAGATTTTCCGACAATGCACCGGAAGGCAGCACATGGCTTCGCGACCGGCGAGCCTTTCGTGAACCGGTTTCGTCGGCGCGACATACATGGCGTCTATCGCTGGATAGAGGCGCGCGCGCAGCCGCTGCGCGATGAAGATGGTGCAATCGTGCAATGGTATATCGCTTCGATCGATCTCGAAGACGAGGTGCGCGCGCTGCAGGCCTTGCGCGAAAGCGAACGCTCGCTCCGGCAACTCGTCGAAACGCTGCCGGCGATGATCTACTGCGCGACGCCGGACGGCGAACCGACCTATCGCAGTCAGCTGCTCCGCGAATTCCTTGGGTTCGATGTTGATTACATGGATGGGTCGGGCAACTCACGTCTCGAATCGACGCTCAATTTTGTGATTCACCCCGACGATCTGGCAAGGATCAACGAAAAGTATGCGCACTCGCTGTCGACGGGTGAGCAGTATGCGGCGAGGCATCGCCTGCGGCGCTTTGATGGAAAGTGGCGATGGGTCGAGACGCGCGCCACGCCGCTGCGCGATTCCGAGGGGCACATTGTCCAATGGAACGGCGTCTGCCTGGACATCGACGGCGAGGTCAGAACGCAGGAAGAGTTGCGCTTGGCTCAGGAAAAGATGGCGCGCGCCAGTCAAGCGGCGAGCCTCGCCGAATTGTCGGCCTCAATTGCGCACGAGGTCAATCAACCGCTCGCCGCCGTTGTGGCAAACTCTCACGCGTGCCAGCGCTGGCTGACGATCGAACCACCGAATCTCGAACGCGCGCAAAGGACCGTGGAGCGCATCATTCGCGACGCGAACGCCGCTGCTGATGTCGTGAACCGAATTCGCGCGCTCTTCAAAAGATCGATGGAAGTCAGGAGTTCGACGGCCGTTGGCGAAATCATCATGGACGCATGCGGTCTCCTGGCCGAGGAGGCGCAGCGGCGTAGCGTGCGTGTGGACGTCGATATGGCGACGGATATTCCACCTCTCGCGTTGGACCGCGTGCAGATTCAACAGGTTCTGATCAACCTGATGCGCAACGGCATGGAGGCGATGGAGTCTAGCGCCGACACCAAGACGCTGGGTGTACGGGCGGGCAAAAACGGCAATGTTGTTCAGATCGAAGTGAGCGACCGCGGACGAGGAGTAGAGAACCCCGAGAAGATATTCGAGCCGTTCTTCACAACAAAAGAGAGTGGCATGGGAATGGGGCTGGCGATCTGCCGTTCGATTGTAGAATCGCATGGAGGCAAATTGCTGGTCGAAGACAACGACGACGGCGGGGCGACCTTCATTTTCACCTTGCCGATCGGGGCTTCGAGCGCGCCATGACGATGGGCGACCATATTGTCTACATTGTCGATGACGATGCGCGGATCCGCGAGGCGCTGAGCGAGCTGTTGGAGGCGCACGGCATACGCGCCGTTGCCTATGGGTCGGCGGGCGAATACGTGGAGGCCGACAAGCCCGATTTGCCGGCGAGCCTTATCCTCGACGTGGAGCTGCCTGATATCAATGGCCTCGAATTGCAGAAGCAGATCGGCGGCAGCGACCATCCACCGATCGTTTTCATTACCGGGCACGGCGATATCCCGTCGTCGGTACGCGCGATCAAGAGCGGCGCTGTCGACTTTCTGACCAAACCCTTCAGCGACGAAGATTTGCTAGCGGCCGTACGCACCTGCCTGTCGCAGGACCGGCATGCGCGGATTGAGCGCGCCGAGTTGACGAATATCCGGGAGCATTACGAGACGCTAACACCTCGCGAGCGGGACGTCCTGCCGCTGGTCGTCAGCGGCCTTCTCAACAAGCAAGCAGCGGCAGAGCTGGGCATCAGCGAGGTCATGCTCCAGGTCCATCGAAGGAATGTAATGCAGAAAATGGCGGCTGCCTCGCTCGCTGATCTCGTGCGCATGGCTGAGAAGCTCCAGATTCCGGTCACTCATTCGCGCCGCGCGGAGAGGAGCGACCGGTGAACAGTGGCAAAGGAACAGTTGCCGTCGTCGACGACGACATGAGGCTTCTGGAGTCGCTGGAGAACCTGCTCGAATCGGCCGGTTATTCGGTGCGCACGTTCGCCTCGGCCAAAGCGCTATTGGACGGCGGACTGTCGGAGATCGACTGCCTCATCACCGATATCGGCATGCCTGTCATAGACGGCTTCGAACTTCTCGATCTCGCGAAAAAGGCCCGGCCGGATCTGCCGGTATTCCTGATCACGGGCCGACATGAAATCGGCGATCAGAAGCGCGCGAATGCAAAGGACATCAGCGGTTTCTTTCGTAAGCCCTTTGACGGGCCCACTTTATTGGCAGCTCTCGGTGACGCCTTACGCGTAACAGTTGGAGATGACGATGACGGAGCAAGGTGAGGTTCGGAGAAAGACGCCGTCCAAGTCTGAGCGCAAGGGGGACGATCCGCTGGTCATTATCGTTGACGACGATCTCGCAGTTCGTGAGGCGCTTCAGGAGCTGCTTCTCTCGGCGGGAATGCAGCCGATGTGTTTTTCTTCGACGCGGGAGTTTCTCGAGGCCGATGTTCTTGACCTGCCCGGGTGTCTCATCCTCGATGTCCGCATGCCTGGCGCAAGCGGCCTCGATCTACAACGTCAACTGACGGATAAAGGGAGCACCAAGCCGATCATCTTCTTGACGGGCCACGGCGATATTCCGATGACTGTGCAGGCGATGAAGTCGGGCGCCGTCGATTTCCTGACCAAGCCGGTCCGGGATCAGACATTGTTGGATGCGGTAATTGCCGCGATCGAGCGCGATGCCGCCGACAGAGCCAGAGCCGCGGTCGTGCAGAGCACGGTCAGACGCCTTGAAACGCTCACGCCGCGCGAGCGGGAAGTGATGGCGGAGGTGGCGCGCGGACGGCTCAACAAACAGATAGCCTTCGATCTTGGCATCAGTGAAGTGACCGTGAAACTCCATCGGGGCAACGTCATGCGCAAGATGGAGGCTGCTTCGGTCGGCGAGCTCATTCGCGCCTGGGAGGTGCTGCCCGGCGACATCAAGGGGCGCGCAACTCAACCGTAAGCAAATCGAACGTGTCGAGGCACGATGGGGCTAAACCAATGATTAGGTCGCCCCATGCTTCGAGCCAATCGACCAGTCTCGATCGGGAGTGGAGTCTGAGCGCCATCAGGCGCCGGCTTGCCGCTCACAGATGGAGACTCGCATGAAGAGGTTTTCGAACAAGGTTGCCGTCATCACTGGCGGCAACAGTGGAATTGGCTTCGCCATTGCGCAAGCGTTGGTCGCAGAGGGCGCCGAGGTGGTGGTGGTCGGCCGTCGGGCGGATGCCGTGGAAGCCGCCGTCACGGCGCTCGGCGGTCGTGCGACCGGTCTTTCCGGCGATGTCAGCGATCTTGCGACGCACGATCGCGTCGCCGCGCTGGTGGCGGAGCGGTTCGGCGGCGCCGACATTTATGTTGCGAACGCAGGGATCAATCTCATCCAGGCCAGTCCCGAGGTCCGCCCCATGGATTTCGATGCGCAGTTCTTCACGAATGCGCGCGGCACGTTCTTTGGCGTACAAAAGATCGTACCAATGCTGCGCGACGGTGGCGCGATCCTGCTAACCAGTTCCATTGCCGCGCGTAAGGTGCTGGCGGGGCATGCGGTCTATGCCGGCAGCAAGGCAGCGGTGGAAGCTTTCGCCCGAAGCTGGGCACTAGAGCTCAAGGACAGGCGCATTCGCGTGAATGTGCTCAGCCCAGGGCCGACGGCCACGCCGATCATCAAGAAACTTGGTGTCGCGGCCGACGCTCTGCCTGACTTCGAGCGGCAAGTGGCCCAAACGATTCCGCTGGGGCGATTGGGCGAAGCCGAAGAGCTCGCGCGTGCTGCCATGTTCCTATTATCGGCCGATAGCACCTTCGTTACGGGGGTCAATCTCGCCGTCGATGGCGGCATCAGCCTTGTGTGACCGAGGCCAATTGAACGATGTCCTCCCCCCTCGGACCGGCGTCAGCGCCGGCCCGAGAGCCAGGCCGCGACGTTGAGAGCGTAGCGTTGCGTGTCGGCCAACGCTTCGGGAAAGCGCTGCATTCCGTCTCCCGGCGGCTCGGTCACGAAGCTCGGGCAACCCGACCGCGTGTCCCAGTTGTAGTCGGCGAAGTGATGAAAGGTACTCTGCGCGAGGCCGGGACCACCGTACTTGCCCGCCTCGAAGGCGACGGCGATGTTGAAGCGGGCGCCGGTGACCTTGCTCGTTCCTCGCACGATCACGCGCGCAGCTTCTCCCTCGGGCGCGCCGATCCCGCCTTCGTGCGGATGAGCGGGCAGGAAGCGGATCGCCCCTGTCGGTGATGTCTCGTTCGCGAGAATTGGGTGGGGCGGGCCGATAAGTTCTATCGCCTGATAATCGCCGTTCGCACCGGAGTGGAAGTTCGGCCAGGAGATGTGGCTCGTGAACGGATCGTCGATCTTGTGATGTGCCGGATCCGGGTCCGCATGGGTCGTGTGGAAGTAGTGCGCCTTGCCAATGCCGCCGAGTGTGCAGACGGAAGACCCGAGGTCCATGTGGTCGCGCGTGACCAGCAGCCCGCCGCCCCGCGCGCGGAACCGGGAGATCGCCGCGCAGTCTTCTGGCGTCAGCCCGTCACCGCTGTCGACGGCGAACAGCCACAACTGATCGACGTTGCCGGCATCGATCGTCGAGAGTATCGGATCGGGCCGCCCCGGCGGTTCGCGATCCCGCACTGTCACGTCATATAGCGTATTGCCCGCCTCATCGCGCGCGCTGCTCAGGAGCGCCGCAAGCCGACTGAACCGCTTGATCGACCAGTCATCCTCGGTTGTCGGAATCGTCGTCTGAAGCAGAATCCTTGTCGGTCTAGCGGCCATGGCGCTTTCTCCGTCCGTACTTGTCAGAATCAAAGGTCGCGCCGCAGCAGGGCGTGAACTCATCAACGCGATGAGCCCACGCCTTCGTACGGCTGCGATGCGACAAACAGTCAGTAGTCCCAGAACACCGGCACCCACCGAAAGTGATCGCCGTCGACTGCCACATGGCCGACTGAGGGGAACGGCAGATGAGTGGCCACCAGCATCTCGCCGGTGCCGGCCAACTCGCGCAAGAGACGGATGCGGACGCGCGCCGCTTCTTCCGGATCGTGTTCGAAGCCGTTGTACCAGTCAGGCTGCTCGAACCCGACCGCAAACACAGCGTCGCCGGCGAACGTCAGTGCTTCGCCGCCGGACGCCACGCGGACCACGCTATGCCCGGGTGTATGGCCGCCGGTGCGACGGACGACGACACCTGGCGCGACCTCGTGCTCCTCATCGAACTGCCGCAGATGGTTGTGGTAGACCTTCGTGAACTGCTTGGCCGCCGCCCGAAGCGCGTCGGGGAATCCCGGCGGCATGGCGGTGTGGGAGAAATCGGGCGCCTCCCAGAATTTGACCTCGGCAGCCGCCACATGGATCTGCAGGTCCGGACGCAGCCGATCCTTCACGCCCTCGACGAGCAACCCGCCAACGTGATCCATGTGCATGTGTGTCAGCACCACGTCGGTCACGGACGTAAGATCAATGCCGGTGGCTTGCAGTCGGTTGATCAGCTGCCCGGCCCGCGGCAGGTGGAGGTCTGGGTCGGATCCCAGCCCAGCGTCAATGAGGATGGTCTTGTCGCCGCTGCGTACCAGGACCGCATTCAGCGCCCAGTCGAATGCCTTCTGCGGCAGGAACATTTCCTTCAACCAGGCCGACCGCACGGCCGGGTCGGCGTTGTGTCCCAACATCTGCGTCGGCAGTGGGAGCACGCCATCACTGACCACCAGCACTTCAATGTCACCGACCCGCACCGCGTAGCGCGATGGGACCAACTCTTCGGACCCCGATCCACCGGGGCTTTTGATTGTGTCCAATTGCATGTTTCGATCCTCTGACCGCCGCCTTAAACACGGCAACGGCGACGCTATGTGGAGGCGTCTTCGCGGTCGATTGGATCGAGGGAGAGGACAAACCATACCACGGCATAGGTCGTGTCATTTGCGCCGTCCGCGTGCATGTTCGTACTAGCTAATATGAATGCATGGATTGAAAGCCGCACGGTTAGACAATTCGCGCCGCACCAGTTTCGCCAGAAATACTCGCGGTGGAACGTGACGAACGTGGTCACACTGGACGAAGCCGCAATGATATCAAAGTCAGCCGGCAATGCTCCGCGGCTGATAACGGTCTGGTTGTCGATTCGAGTCCGGGGCGCTCGTTACGGCTGACTAGATGCAGTCGCTTCGTTTGATGAGGAACGAAGGCATCGAGCGCTCAGTCAAGCTGTTTGGCAGACAATTTATCTATGTCGTTTCGTGAGTATTGCACCCGTAGGATTGTTCGATACGACACGAGCCCCCTTCAGTTTGCTTCCTTTCGCTCAAACTTGGTGGACGTCCCGAGGGAGACTTTATCTGCCGCGGGCAGAGCTTTGCCGGTAACCGGCAAAACTTGAAGACCTGCACATGCGCTCAAACCCGGAGTGCCACGCCGTCGGCCGTCTCGGATCGGCAAAACCTTTTGGCAGGGAGGCCGGGGTCACCCGGTCGCCCTTTAGTTGCTGCTTGTTTGACGCGACTGCACCGCGCCGCCGAACCGTCAACGGAGCGATGAGTATGGGTCGGGGCAGCCCGGAGCCCCTTCCTGCGGCCAGCGCCGCTTTGGCTGATGCCCTTCAGTATCAATCCGGTGTGTCCCAGGTCGCTTGGCTAGCGCTGAGGCTGGAGCCCGTCGGGGGCCGGCTATGAAGCGCACAATGAAAGTGGCGCCTCCGGGCCCGGCCATTACGGGGATATCAGGATCCCGCAGGACTCGGGCGTGCGGTTGGGGGCGAATTGGATCGGCTCTTGGTCGACCATGGCGGTACGAAGGACTTAGCCTAACGCGTCTCAAATAATTGATTTTATTCTGTTTTAAGTGCGGCAGGGACATTCCTCTCCTGGGCATTAAACGACCGGCAAAGCGGCCTCGCGGGGCTGCTTCTTGTTTTTGGGACGGCGGCTTGCATCTGTTCCGCCCGGTCAGTATCCATCGCCCATGACCATCCGCCTGCACCGCGGCGACCTGCCGGACCTCTCCGCCTACAAAGGCTCCGTGGCGATCGACACCGAGACCATGGGTCTCGACCCGAACCGCGACCGCCTCTGCGTCGTCCAGCTTTCGCCCGGCGACGGCTCGGCCGACGTGGTGCAGATCGGCGCCGGCCAGACGCGCGCGCCCAATATCGAGCGCCTGCTGGCCGACAAATCGGTGCTCAAACTGTTCCATTTCGCGCGATTCGACCTCGGCATCCTGGCCAAGACCTTCGGCGTCATGCCGGAACCGATCTATTGCACCAAGATCGCCTCGCGCCTCGTGCGCACCTACACCGACAGGCACGGCCTCAAGGACCTGGCGCGCGAACTCATCGGCGTCGACCTGTCCAAGCAGCAGCAGTCGTCCGATTGGGGCGCCGACGCGCTCACGGACGCCCAGGTGGCTTATGCCGCCACCGACGTGCTGCACCTGCATGCGCTGAAGGAAAAACTGGACGTCATGCTCGCGCGCGAGGGCCGCGCGGCGCTGGCGGCTGCCTGCTTCGGGTTCCTGCCCGATCGGGTGCGACTCGACCTCGCCGGCTGGGCCGAGCAGGACATTTTCTCGCATTCGGTGTAGATTGGGCGGCGTATTCGGACCGGCCGCGGCCCGATGCCTCGTCGTCATTGCCGCCGATGGGCCATATTCATCGGTCATGTTGCGTTGCGGGGGCGGGACTTCCAACGCATTGAACAGCCAGCGAAGCGCGGGCGCTCGGGTCGAGGACCGCTAAACCGATGCCCGTATGCTCGATCGAATGTCAGGCAGCCGCGCCATCACGATGAACCGTGTGATTACAGCCCGGACCGACCCGCAGACGGCGCGCTCGCATTGGACGATGAGCAGCCGCGACAGCGACCGCGCCTTCCGCGCCGCGCGCCGGCACAGCCAATTGGTCCGCGTCCTGCGCATTGCCATTCCGATCACCGTGGTGGCAACGCTCGCTTTGCTGTTCCTGGTTACCTATCTCAATCCTTTACGCATGCTCGCCAAGCTGCCCATCGACATCAGCGATCTGATCGTCTCGGGCACCAAGGTCACAATGGAGAAGCCACGCCTGTCCGGCTTCACGCAGGACTCCCGCGCCTACGAACTCTCGGCGGACGCCGCGGCGCAGGATATGACCAAACCCGACTTCATAGAACTGCGCGGCATCCGCGCGAAAATGGATATGCAAGACAAGACCTCGATGCTGATGACGGCCGCAACCGGCCTCTACAATTCGAAGACCGAGATTCTGCAGCTTCAGCGCGACATCTTCCTGTCCTCGACGAACGGCTATAAAGGAAAGCTGAGCGAGGCGACGATCGACACCCGCAAGGGTCATGTCGTCTCCGACAAGCCGGTCGAGTTGGAAATGCTGCAGGGAACGCTCAACGCCAACAAGCTGGAGATCGTCGACAACGGCGATCTCGTGCGGTTTCACGGCGGCGTTGTCATGGACATGCTGCTCAGCGACGAGGCCAAGAAAAAGGCCGCGAAGAAATGATGCTTCGCGCGCTTATTCTTCTGCTGAGTCTGTCGGCCGCGGGCGCCGCTTTGGCGCAACCGCAATCCCAGGCCTCGAAGGGCCCGCCCAATGCATTGCAGGGCTTTTCGCAGAACCGCGATCAGCCGGTGCATATCGAGGCGGCGACGCTCGAGGTGCGCGACAAGGAAAAGGTCGCGACTTTCACGGGTGATGTGCGCGTGAAGCAAGGCGATACCGGCCTGCGCTGCAAGCGGCTCATCGTCTTTTATGAGCAGGACAACGCCACCGACGGCAGCAAGGCCACAGACAACAAGACGATGACGGCGGCAACGCCCGGCCCGAACGGCGAGCAGCGCATCAAGCGCCTGGAGGCGCATGGCCAGGTGGTGGTGACCCAAAAGGAGCAGACCGCCACCGGCGAGCTCGGCATCTTCGACATGAAGACCAACACCGTCACGCTCACGGGCAATGTCATCATGACCCAGGGCCAGAATGTCCTGCGGGGCGAGAAGCTCGTCGTCGACATGGCGACCGGCGTTTCGCGGGTCGAATCCGGCAAGGGCAATGGCGGCCGCGTGCAGGGCTTGTTCCTGCCGGGCAGCACCGACATAAAGCCGGGCGCGACGCCGGGCCAACAGCCGGCCCGCCCGGCGCCGGGACGGAACACCAATTGACATCGCGCGCCAGGGGCCCGCGCCCTTCGTCGCGGAATCAGCTATTCTTGAATGCCTCGCGGCTCGCGGGGATAGCGCCGAACCGGCCGATGCGCTGCGAGGTAGACCAGTGAATATCCTTTCGCTGTTCCAGCGCCGGCGCCCGGCGCCCGCCCGGAGGCGGCTGACGCCGGCCGAGGTGCGCACGCAGCAGGCGGCGCTCGCGCGGCAGGCGGCGCAGCAACAGGCGCATGGCTACGCGCAGCCCCAGCCGGGGCACGGCCACGCTTACGCGCAGCCGCAGCCGCAACCGCAACCGGGGCAAGGTCACGCTTATGCGCAGCCGCAGCAGGCGCGGCCGGCGCAACAGCCGGCCCCACAACAGCGCCCGGCCACCGCGCAGCCGCGCCGCGACGGCGGCGGCCAGCAGCAGCAGGCGCGCCATGCCTATCTCGCCGCCCATGGCGTCGAGAAAAGCTTCGGCACGCGCAAGGTCGTGCGCGGCGTCACGCTCTATGTCCGGCGCGGCGAGGCGGTCGGCCTGCTCGGCCCCAACGGCGCCGGCAAGACCACCGTGTTCTACATGATCACCGGGCTGATCGCGGCGGACAAAGGCCGCATCGAGCTCGACGGCTACGACGTCACGCCGCTGCCCATGTACCAGCGCGCGCGTCTCGGCATCGGCTATCTGCCGCAGGAAGCGTCGATCTTCCGCGGCCTCAATGTCGAAGAAAACATCCGCGCGGTGCTCGAGGTCGTCGAGCCCGACCGCCGCCGCCGCGACGCGGATCTCAACGCGCTGCTCGAAGAGTTCAACATCACGCGGCTGCGCAAGACACCGACCATCGCGCTGTCAGGCGGCGAGCGCCGCCGCGTCGAGATCGCGCGCGCTTTGGCGACGCGGCCGAGCTACATGCTGCTCGACGAGCCCTTCGCCGGCATCGATCCCATCGCCGTCGGCGACATCCAGCAGCTCGTGCGGCACCTCACCAATCGCGGTATCGGCGTCTTGATCACCGACCATAACGTGCGCGAGACGCTTGGCCTGACCGACCGCGCCTACATCATCTACTCGGGCGAGGTGCTGATGGAGGGCACGCCCGACGACATCGTCAACAATCCGGACGTGCGTCGCCTCTATCTGGGCGAGGAATTCCGCCTGTAATTGCGGCAGCCCAGGCCGCATGCACAACATTTGTGCATTCCCGCACTGCGGAATCACATGGCGCAACCCGACTGAACTGGTGTAGCCTTTTCTTAGCAAGAATCGGACCAGTTTCCGCCGGGAAACCCCATGGCTTTGTCGCAAAGACTGGAGTTCCGTCAGACCCAAGCGCTGGTGATGACGCCGCAGCTGATGCAAGCCATCAAGCTGCTGCAGCTCTCCAGCCTCGATCTGGTGGCCTATGTGGAAGGCGAACTCGAGCGCAACCCGCTGCTCGAGCGCAGCAGCGACGACGACACCCCTTTTCCCGGCACCGAGCCGCCTGAGCCCGCCGTCGAGGCCCGGGACGACACCGCCACCGACTGGATTGGCGAGGAGCTGGAGACCAGCCGCAGCGCCCTGGAGCAGGGCCTGGGCACCGAGCTCGAGAACGTCTTCCCGGACGACGGCGGCGACAAGCCGGCAATGCCGGAGGCCCCGGCACCGGCCTATTCGGAATGGTCGGGCACCGGTTCGGGCGGCGCCGAGGACGGCGATTACAATCTCGAAGCCTTCGTGTCGGCCGAGACGACGCTGGCGGCTCATCTCGCCGAGCAGATGGCGTTGGCGATCCCCGATCCGGCGCGCCGCATGATCGGCCAGTACTTGATCGATATGGTGGACGAGGCCGGTTATCTCACCGGCGACCTCATCTCGGTGGCCGAGAAGCTCGGCGCTTCGCTGCGTGAGGTCGAAGACGTTCTCGCCATTCTGCAGTCGCTCGATCCAGCCGGCGCTTGCGCGCGCAATCTCACTGAGTGCCTGGCGCTGCAGTTGAAGGAACGCAATCGCTTCGATCCGGCGATGCAAGCGCTGGTCGCGCATCTCGATCTTCTGGCCAAGCGCGATCTGCCGGCGTTGCGGCGCGTGTGCGGCGTCGACGACGAAGATCTTATCGACATGATCGCGGAGATCCGCAGCCTCAATCCGAAACCGGGACTGGCCTTCGGCTCGACCAATGTACAGCCGATCGTACCGGATGTTCTGGTGCGCGCCGCGCCCGACGGCACATGGCAAGTCGAACTGAACTCCGACACCTTGCCGAAAGTGCTTATCAACCAGCGCTATTATACGCAGGTCAGCAAAGGCACGAAGAACGACAAGGACAAGAGCTACATCGCCGATTGCCTGCAGACGGCGACATGGCTCGTGCGCGCGCTCGACCAACGCGCCAAGACGATCTTGAAAGTGTCAAGCGAGATCGTTCGCCAGCAGGACGGATTTTTCGCCAAAGGCGTACAGCATTTGCGGCCGCTGAACTTGAAGACGGTTGCCGATGCCATCGGCATGCACGAGTCGACGGTGTCACGTGTCACCGCCAACAAATACATGGCGACGTCGCGC
The DNA here is from genome assembly GCF_003367395.1 of Pseudolabrys taiwanensis. NCBI lineage: Bacteria > Pseudomonadati > Pseudomonadota > Alphaproteobacteria > Hyphomicrobiales > Xanthobacteraceae > Pseudolabrys > Pseudolabrys taiwanensis. The sequence goes on from NZ_CP031417.1 coordinate 3,908,627, forward strand.
GGTATCTTCGAATTGAAATACTTCTTCACGTCCTCCATCGCCTCGGCCGATGGCGGCGAAGCGCATTCGGCCGAGGCGGTACGTCATCGCATCCGGCAGCTCATCGACGGCGAAACCGTCAGTGACATTCTCTCCGACGATACAATCGTGGAAAAGCTGCGCGGCGCCGGCATCGATATCGCGCGGCGAACCGTGGCCAAGTATCGGGAAGCCATGCGGATTCCGTCTTCGGTACAGCGTCGGCGCGAAAAGCAGGCGGCGGTATGACCCACCCTGCGTCGCATTGCGCAAGGAACGTTTCTGCGCTCAAATATTTAGCGATGGCATAATCGGGCGGAAGGCCCGCCCGGCAAGAGGGAGATGGCCACATGCCCTTGCGCGTTTCGGGACGGAACATCAATGTCGGCTCCGCGCTACAACAGCGCATCTCTGAAAGAGTCGAAGAAGCAACCTCGAAATATTTCAACGGTGGTTATTCCGGCCACGCCACAATTGGACGTGACGGTTTCGGCTTCCGCACCGACTGCGTATTACGTCTGGACTCGGGCGCGACCCTCGAAGCCGAGGGTATGGCCGCCGGCGCTTATGAAAGCGCGGATGAGGCCGCCGATCGCATCGAAAAGCGTCTGCGCCGCTACAAACGCCGGAAAAAGGACAGTCAAGCCCGCCGTGGCGGATGAGCGGTAGCCGACAATATGCACGGGAAAACGGCACCTATTGCCTAACGCCGCCCCATTGACTTCCGTCGCGAGCCGCTCTTATGGTCCGCCGCCTTCCACAACCCCCCTTGCAAACCGTCGCCGTCTCTTACGATCATCGCTCATGTCCCTGACGCTCACCGATCTTGTTGCACCGAACGCGGTCATTCCCGCGCTCAAGGTCAACAACAAGAAGCAGGCCCTGCAGGAGCTCGCGGCACGTGCCGCCGAGCTGACCGGTCAGAGCGAGCGTGAGATTTTGGAGATCCTGCTTCAGCGCGAAAAGCTCGGCTCGACCGCCGTTGGCAATGGCGTCGCGATACCGCACGGCAAGCTGCCGAAACTCGGCCGGCTGTTTGGTTTGTTCGCGCGGCTCGAGCGCGGCATCGATTTCGAAGCGCTGGACAGTCAGCCGGTCGATCTCGTGTTTCTTCTGCTCGCGCCGGAAGCCGCGGGCGCCGACCATCTCAAGGCACTGGCGCGCGTTGCGCGCCTGCTGCGCGATAGCGACATTGCGCGCAAGCTGCGTGAGTCACGCGACGCCGACGCGATCTACGCCGTGCTGTCGATGCCGCCGACCGGCGCGGCGGCTTGAACAAACGTCGTCCCCGCGCGGGCGGGGATCGATGCACCGCGGCTTATCCTCAGAACTGAAAAGAAAAAGCGCAGCACTGTGGCTGCGCTTTCGTCACTTGCGACATTCGTCGTCATGCGTCCCGCCTTCGCGGGCACGACGGCAGCGGTCATATCCGCTTAGTGCACGCTCACGGTTTCGAGCTCTTGGCTCCAGGCGTTGGCAACAGCGGCTTCACGCGTATCGGTCAGCATGATCGGCGTGCCATCGGCGGCGTGCAGCGCGAACAGCGTCATGCCCGGTTGCAATGTCGGCGCTTCGGGAAACATCTCCGCGACGTCCTCGGAGCGAATTTCTTTGACGTAGGCAAGTTGGCCGTCGCCGAGCTGCGCAAGCGCTTCCTGCGTCAGGGCGGGATGGACGGCATCCAGTTCAACAATCTTGTCGGTCTTGGTCATGGCCCTCGACTCCTTCCTCGATGTAACGCTTGACGTGGTCGAGTCCTGTTCACGAGTGCGTCAGCGGGTTCATTCCAACTCATTGATGGCGATCGTTCTCACGATCCGCTCCGGCTGCGGCCGGATGAGATCGATCGACAACAGCCCATTCTTCAAGTCAGCACCCAGCACCTCCATGCCTTCCGCCAGCACGAAGGTGCGCTGGAATTGGCGTGCGGCAATGCCGCGGTGGATGTACTGACGGGTCTTGTCGTCCTGCTGCCGCCCGCGGATCACCAGTTGGCTCTCCTCGACGGAGACGTCGAGCTGATCCCTGGTAAAACCGGCGACCGCCAGTGTTATGCGCAAACGCTCAGGATTGTTCCCGTCACGCGGCAGCCGTTCGATGTTGTAGGGCGGATAGCCGTCGGCGCCCTTGGCGACGCGGTCGAGCAATCGCTCGATTTCGTCGAAACCCAACAAAAACGGGCTGGAGAGGGACGGAACTCGTGACATTGGTCTCAAAGCCCTCGCTTGAAGCGACTTTGACGTTTGGGGCCCGTTTGGCACCCCATCCAGCGAGCACCCTGCCCGCCAGTGTTCCTAATATGGGCCGCCCCGGTTAAGGGTTCAAGAACACGGGAAAATCCGTCCCGGATGGCCTGGCGGGCCGCCGCGCGCCTGCCAGGGACCCGCCCCGGCCGGCAAGCGAACGCCACGCCGCTCCCATCACCCGAGCCAAACCAACCGCGGGACGTTCGCGTCACGACGTGGCGGTGGTTAACGCACCAGGCGTGACCACGCGCCATGGTTTACGTGCTGACGCAATCCGGGACAGTCGGCGCATTAATCATGAACGCGCCACGACACCGGTACTTGCATCGCGCGAGCGCGCAAAAAACCCATGGCACATCGTTAAATTAATCATCGTCGTTTGCCTTGTTTGGTCAAAAATTTCTAAACGCGCGTCGCAACATTCAAAGCTTCGCTAATATCGCGAGCGAAAATTCGTTCAGCATCGTGGGGGTTGCAAGTGCTGATGCGAAGTATCGACAGTGATCCGTATGGGCTGACGTTCGACGAAAAAATCTTTCAGGCTGCCAAGCGTTTTTGTTTCGGCTTCGCCGGGCTGGCGGTGACGATCAGCGCCCTCGATCTGATGAACGTACCGGTCGTGGAAGCGGCCGCGCGTTATATTCGCGACGGACGCGCGACCGTGGCCGAGTTGCCCGATGCGGTCATCGATGGCGTGCAGAACTTCTCGCTGCCATCCTTCAAAACTTATCCGACCGAAGTCGCCGTCCTGATCCCGCGCGCCGACGTGCAAGAAATGCTCGGCCGCATTGCACCGCCCGTCATCGCGCAGGCGGCGCCCAAGCCGCCACGTGCGGCGATCGCCGAACTGGCCGCTGTCCGTCACGAAGACGCGATCGAGTTTGCGATGGCATCGGCGAACACGATGATGTCGGCCAAGCCCGAACCCGCTGTCGCGTTCGGCGCGTCGCCGGCGTCTTATCGGCTCGCCAGCGCCGACGCCGGCGCACTGCCGTCGAGCAGCATGCTGGCCACGCGCGCGACATCGGAGGGACAGATATCGCTGCCCAATCTCATCGCCGTGCTGCCGCCGCCCGCGCCGGGCGTCGCGCCGCCGACGCCGGCCGAACGGTTGAAGCTCGAAGGCACCGCGCGGACGCGGGCGGAACGCTGCCTCGCCAACGCGATTTATTTCGAGGCACGCAGCGAGCCGCTCAAAGGCCAGATCGCCGTGGCGCAGGTGGTCATCAACCGGGCCTTTTCGGGCTTCTATCCCAACGACATCTGCGGCGTCGTCTATCAGAATGCGAACCGTCATCTCGCCTGCCAGTTCACCTTCGCCTGCGACGGCAAGAGCAAGGCCATCCACGAGCGCGGCGCATGGGCGCGGGCCAACCGCATCGCCAAGCAGGCGCTCGACGGACAGCTTTACGAAACCGCCGTCGGCACCTCGACGCACTATCACGCCGTCTATGTTCGTCCGATCTGGGCACGTGAAATGAAGAAGAACGTGCGCTTCGGCATTCACAATTTCTACCGGCCCTATGCCTGGGGCAACGGCTCGGATGAGCCGCTTTGGGCCAGGGCGCAGACCGCGGCGTTTAATAAGAGGTAATCACTAGCCGCCGCTCGTCCCCGCCAAAGCGGGGACCAAGCACAACGATGCAAGTATGTTAGGGCCTGCTGGATTCCCGCTTTCGCGGGAATGAGCGGAGATTGGGGCAACCCAATCGCAAACTGCTCTAAATCTTCAGCTTGAACAGCTTCACCGCATTGTCGCGGCCGATCTTGGCGCGCTCGGCCTCACCGATCTCCGCCTTGTCGAACCACTCGCAGCCTTGACCGACATCCTCGAACGGCCAGTCGACCGAGAACATCACATGGTCCGCGCCCATTTCGGTCACCGCATTGATCAGCGATGGCGTGTGGAAGTTGCCGGACGTCGTCAGATAGAAATGCTTGCGGAAGTAATGCGCGACACCGTGCTTGGCCGGATAGTTATGCGGCGCGTTCATCCAGCCGTTGCGGCCGTCGATGCGCCAGAGCTGCACCGGAATGCCTTCGCCGAGATGGCCGAGCACGATCTTCAAGTTCGGGCATTCGTCGAACAGGCCGGAGCCGATCAGGCGTAGCGCGTGCAAGGCGGTCTCGGCGGCGAAGGCCCAGTTCGGCCCGAGCATCCAGTTGTGGCCTTCGTAGAACTTGGTCCAACTCGGCAGCGGATTGCGCGGGTGCAGATAGAATGGCACGTCGAGCGCTTCCACCGTGCGCCAGAACGGCCGGTACTGCGGCAAGTCGTAGTAGGTGACGTTGTCCGCGCTGCCGACATTGCTGAAGCCGTTGATCAGCGCGCCGACGAAGCCGAGTTCCTTGACGCAGCGCGTGAGCTCGGCGGCCGCCGCTTCCGGATCCTGCATCGCCAGCGCCGCGAAGCCGGCGAAGCGGTCCGGATGCTTGCCGACATCCGCGGCCATCGCGTCGTTGGCCTGCCGCGCGACGTCGACGGCGCGCTTGACGTCCGGGATCGCCTGCACCGCCGGCGCGTTGAGCGACAGGATCATCATCTCGATGCCGTGCTGATCCATTTCGCGCAGCCGCGCCCCTTGGACGTCGATCAGGCGCGGCCCGAGCGTGTCCCAGACATGCGTCCCGAAGACCTTGGAGTCGTTGAGCGTCGCTTCGATGGCGACATGTTCTTCGAGTGCGATCTTGCCTTGCATGAAGCTGGTCTCTCGGGGCGGTTAAGGGACCCGCATCATGCATTGTCGCCGCCGCCGCTGTCAGCACCGGCGCAATAAAAAAGCCGCCCACGAGGAGCGGCTTTCAAGTTGAGAAATGGGCAAGCCTTCGTTGGATCGGGCTTGCCAGCCGTAGCTCGCGAAACGAGCCAAAGTTGGTGGAGCCAAGCGGGATCGAACCGCTGACCTCCTGCATGCCATGCAGGCGCTCTCCCAGCTGAGCTATGGCCCCAATCTCGAATTCTTGCCGCGGCAGGGAACGCGCGCGGCCCGCGTATGCGCCGGTACCCTAACCGGCGCGGCCAATCAAGTCTCTTCTTCCTTTTCGATGCCTTCGCCGATGATATCGGTCACGTCGGCGTCGCCTTCCTCTTCTTCTTCGATGAAGGCGGCATCGTCCAGGCTCTCGTCGTCGTCCATCTCGACGTCGTCTTCCTCGACCTGAGCGCCCGCCGTCGCCGGCTTCTTCTTGCCCTGCTGCTCGGCCTCCGCGTCCTCGAGCGACACGAATTCGGCGTCCGTCGTCTCCGGCACCAGCGTCTCGCTCTCGTCCTGCACGGCCTTCGCCGCCTCGGGACGCGCGCCGCGCGTCGGCGCCACCGCGATCGGGACGACCTTGCCGGTATAGGGCGAAATCACAGGCGTCTTGTTCAGGTCGTAGAACTTACGACCCGTGTCGGGGCAGATGCGCTTGGTACCGAGCTCAGGTTTGGCCACGGGTCAGGGTTCCTCGGAATGTCGCGAAATCGGTGCTTCACTTGGCTAGTTGCGAGCGGCCTGTCAATAGGCCGTCACACATGGAATACGCCAGGGCGGGCGGGATGACGCCGCGCGCGGCTGCGTGGTAGGAGGGCGCGGTTTTTAAGGATACCTGCCGGTGAATACCACTGCCTTGACCCCCCTCACCGCTCGCCGCGGCGGCCCCTTGCAGGGCCGCGTCCGCGTCCCGGGCGACAAGTCGATCTCCCACCGCGCGCTGATCCTCGCGGCCATGGCCGTGGGCGAGAGCACCGTCACCGGCCTCCTCGAGAGCGAGGACGTGCTCAACACCGCCAAAGCCATGAGCGCCCTCGGCGCCAAGGTGGACCGCGACAAAGACGGCGTCTGGCGCGTCCGGGGCGTCGGTGTCGGCGGGTTTGCCGAACCCGAGGCGCCGCTCGACTTCGGCAATTCCGGCACCGGCTGCCGCCTGGTCATCGGCGCGGTCGCCGGCTGCCCGATCAAGGCGAGCTTCGACGGCGACGCCTCCCTGCGCAAACGCCCGATGCGCCGCATCCTCGATCCGCTGGAGAAAATGGGCGCGCAGGTGCTCGAACAGGCCGAAGGCGGGCGTCTGCCGCTGACCCTGCAGGGCGCGCGCGACCCGCTGCCGCTCGAATACGAATCGCAGGTGCCGTCGGCGCAGCTCAAGTCGGCGGTGCTGCTGGCCGGCCTCGCCGCGCCGGGCGAGACCACCGTCATCGAAGCCGAGGCGACGCGCGACCACACCGAGCGCCTGCTCAAGCATTTCGGTGCCAAGATCGTCAGCAAGCCGCACGGCGAGCTCGGCCGCCGCATCACGCTGCAGGGCCAGCCCGAGCTGGAGCCGGCTGACGTGACGGTGCCGGCCGATCCCTCCTCCGCCGCGTTCCCGATGGTTGCGGCGCTGATCGTGCCCGGCTCGGACGTCGTGTTCGAGAATGTGATGATGAACCCGCTGCGCACCGGCCTCTTCACCACGCTCAAGGAGATGGGCGCGAAGATCGAGGTCGTCGAGAAGCGCGACGGCGGCGCCGAGGAAGTCGCCGACCTGCGCGTGACGACATCGCAGCTCAAGGGCGTCGAGGTGCCGCCGGAGCGCGCGCCGGCGATGATCGACGAGTATCTCATCCTCGGCGTCGCGGCCGCCTTCGCCAACGGCACGACGCGCATGCGCGGCCTCAAAGAACTGCGCGTGAAAGAGTCAGACCGCCTCGAGGCGACCGCCGACATGCTGCGCGTCAACGGCATCGCGGTCGAGATCGAAGGCGACGACCTCATCGTGCACGGCAAAGGCAGCGTGCAGGGCGGCGGCGAGGTGAAGACGCATATGGATCACCGCATCGCCATGTCGGCGCTGGTGATGGGCCTCGCCAGCGAGCAGCCGGTACGCATCGACGACTCGGCCTTCATCGCCACCAGCTTTCCGGACTTCACCGGGCTGATGCGTGGGCTGGGCGCGGATTTGGCGTAGTCCGTTCCGCCGAGCATCCAGCCCGCTCATTCCCGCGCAACCGGGAAGCCAGCGCGGCGGTTCTCATAACGTCAGAGCTGGGCCCCCGCTTTCGCGGGGGCGAGCGGAATGTGGGGCAACTCCAGCTAAACGAGATGCGCTCTCGTTTACTCAGCCGCTTCCGACAGCGACGCCGCGGCTTCGCCGGCTTCGAGACCGACCGCGACCGACTGGATGATCGCGGCGAAACGCACCGCGGTGTGCACCGTATCCTCGCTCACGCCGGCATCGTGCAGCACCTTGTCGTGCGCGTCGATGCACTTGCCGCAGCCGTTGATCGCCGACACGGCCAGCGACCACAACTCGAAATCGGCCTTGTCGACACCGGGATTGGCGATCACGTTCATGCGCAGCCGCGCCGGCTTGCTCTCGTAAGCCTTGTTCGAGGCGAGATGCACGAAGCGGTAATAGATGTTGTTCATCGCCATCACGGTGGCGGCGGCGCGCGCGGCGTCGAGCGCCTGCGGGCTCAAGTGCTGACGCGCCAGCGCCTCGAAGGCCCGCACGACGTCGGCATTGCGCGTCGCGATCGCGCAGGCCAGGAACAGGCCGTAGCGCTGCTGCGGGTTCAGCGTTTCATCGGACAGCATCGACGAGAGATTGAGCTTCGCGTCTTTGGCGAAGGCAGGCAGGCGCTCTTTGAGGCTCTCGATGGGCAAGACACGTTCTCCGGAAATTTCAAACGACAGACGCGAAGACTGCGGGCGGCGCGAACGCCGCCCGCGTTAGCACAAAAGCGATCAGGCCGCCTTGAGCGTGTCGCCGCCGACTTCGCGGTTGCACGGGCAGAGCTCGTCGGTCTGCAGCGCGTCGAGGACGCGGAGCGTGTCCTTCGGATTGCGGCCGACGTTGAGGTTGGTCGCGTAGACGTGCTGGATGACGTTGTCCGGATCGACGATGAAGGTGTAGCGGAACGCAACACCGTCCGGCGAGCGCACGCCGAGGCCGTCGACGAGCGAACCGTTGGTGTCGGCGAAGCTCCAGATCGGGAGCTTGTTGAGATCCTTGTGATCGCGGCGCCAGGCAAGCTTGACGAATTCGTTGTCGGTCGAACCGCCGAGCACGACGGCGTCACGGTCGGCGAATTCCTTGCCGAGACGGGCGAACTCGGCGATCTCGGTCGGGCACACGAAGGTGAAGTCCTTCGGATAGAAGAAGATGACCTTCCACTTGCCCGGGAAGCTCGCTTCGGTCAGCGGCTCAAAGGCCGACTGGCCCCCTTCCTCGTGAGCATTGAAGCCGGGCTTCACGCCAGTCACCGAGAACGAGGGGAGTTTTTCGCCAATTCCAAGCATGAGTCTGCCCATTCCTTATTTCAAGTTGTGAAACGCGTATGCAACATCTTTTTGTTGCGGCGCAAAAGCCAGCATATTGCTTCGCACAATGATAAGTCGACTCAGAACTTTTGTGCGTCGCAATAAGATAATCTTATCGAGACAATTGGAAAAATCGCGGCAAAAGAGGCGCCATGATCATCGCAATCGACGGCCCCGCCGCCTCGGGCAAAGGCACCCTCGGTAAGAAGCTCGCAGCCCATTACGGCCTGCGCCATCTCGACACCGGCCTGATCTACCGCGCCGTGGCCAAAGCGCTGCTCGATGACGGTCGGCCAGCGGACGACAAGACCGCCGCCGTTGCCGCCGCCGCCGCTCTCGACCCCGCCCGGTTCGAACCGGCCGCGCTCAAGGCGCAGGCCGTGGGTGAGGTCGCCTCGGTCGTCTCGGCCATCCCGGAACTCCGCGCCGCCCTCGTCGCCTTCCAGCGCGATTTCGCCGCCACCCCGCCCGGCGCGGTTCTGGACGGCCGCGACATCGGCACCGTCATCTGCCCCGACGCCGACGTGAAGATCTTCGTCACCGCCTCGCCGGAGGTGCGCGCCCATCGCCGGGCGCTCGAATTCGCCGCCAGCGGCGCACCGATGGACGAGGCCGCGGTGCTCGCGGACATCCGCAAGCGCGACGAACGCGACATGGGGCGTGCCGCCGCCCCCCTGAAACAAGCGGCGGATGCACACTTGCTCGACACCACCAATATGGATATATCCACAGCCATCCGGGCCGCCATCGACATCGTCGAGGCCAGCCGGGCGGGCCGAGGGCGCGATTAACGCCCCTCGTGTTGGAGGACAAAAGCCCCGCTCGAGCCTCTGCGTAAGGCTTGCCCGTAAACCCAATCGTTCGACAGCACGGACTTTGCGCCGGCCCACCGGGATTCCTGGGGCCGCCGTTGGCGTTGCCAAGGCCATCGGCCCGCATTGTCGAACGCCATTCAAACCTGCCGGCGCCGGCTTTTAGGAGACTACATGGCTACAGCTACTGCGACGCGTGAAGATTTCGCCGCGATGCTCGAAGAGTCCTTCACCCAGGGCAGCCCCCAGGAAGGGACTGTTGTTAAGGGCAAGGTCGTCGGCATCGAAAAGGACCTCGCCGTCATCGACGTCGGCGCCAAGACCGAAGGGCGCGTCGCGCTCCGTGAATTCGCGGCCCCGGGCCGCCAGGCCGATATCAAGATCGGCGACGAAGTCGAGGTTTACCTGGAGCGCGTCGAGAACGCGCTCGGCGAAGCCGTCCTGTCGCGCGACAAAGCGCGCCGCGAAGAAAGCTGGGGCAAGCTCGAGAAGGCCTTCAACGATCAGCAGAAGGTGCAGGGCATCATCTTCAACCAGGTCAAGGGCGGCTTCACCGTCGACCTCGACGGCGCCGTGGCCTTCCTGCCGCGCTCGCAGGTGGACATCCGCCCGATCCGCGACGTCACCCCGCTGATGAACGTGCCGCAGCAGTTCCAGATCCTGAAGATGGATCGCCGCCGCGGCAACATCGTCGTGTCGCGCCGCACGGTTCTCGAAGAGACCCGCGCCGAGCAGCGTCAGGAGTTGGTGCAGAACCTCGAAGAGGGTCAGGTCATCGACGGCGTGGTCAAGAACATCACCGATTACGGTGCGTTCGTTGATCTCGGCGGCATCGACGGCCTGCTGCACGTCACCGACATCGCGTGGCGCCGCGTCAACCATCCGACCGAAGTGCTCAACATCGGTCAGACGGTGAAGGTCAAGATCATCAAGATCAACCACGAGACCCACCGCATCTCGCTCGGCATGAAGCAGCTGCTCGAGGATCCGTGGCAGGGCATCGAGGCCAAGTATCCGGTCGGCGCCAAGTTCAAGGGCCGCGTCACCAACATCACCGACTACGGCGCCTTCGTGGAGCTGGAGCCGGGCATCGAAGGCCTCATCCACGTCTCCGAGATGTCCTGGACGAAGAAGAACGTCCATCCGGGCAAGATCGTCTCCACCTCGCAGGAAGTGGAAGTGCAGATCCTCGAGGTCGATCCGGTCAAGCGCCGCATCTCGCTCGGCCTCAAGCAGACCATGCGTAATCCGTGGGAGCTCTTCGTCGAGAAGCACCCGCCGGGTTCGGTGGTCGAAGGCGAGGTCAAGAACAAGACCGAGTTCGGCCTGTTCCTCGGCCTCGACGGCGACGTCGACGGCATGGTCCACCTCTCGGATCTGGACTGGAAGCGTCCGGGCGAGCAGGTGATCGACGACTACAAGAAGGGCGACATGGTGAAGGCGCAGGTTCTCGACGTCGACGTCGAGAAGGAGCGCATTTCGCTCGGCATCAAGCAGCTCGCGGGCGACGTCATGTCGACCGGCGCGGCCGGCGAGATGAAGAAGGGCTCGGTCGTCACCTGCGAAGTCACCGCCGTCAACGAGGGTGGCATCGAGGTGAAGATCGTCGATACCGACCTCACCGCCTTCATCAAGCGCAACGAGCTTGCGCGTGACCGCAGCGAGCAGCGCCCCGAGCGCTTCGCCGTCGGCCAGAAGGTGGACGCGCGCGTCACCCAGTTCGACCGCAAGACGCACAAGGTCGCCGTCTCCGTGAAGGCCCTCGAAGTGGCCGAGGAGAAGGAAGCCCTCGCGCAGTACGGCTCCGCCGATTCGGGTGCCTCGCTGGGCGACATTCTCGGCGCAGCGCTCAAGCAGCGCGAGAGCGAGAAGGCGGAAGACTGATCCCGCCTTTGCCGGTTACCGGCTCGAAACCAAGAACCCCCGGGGCCATGCCCCGGGGGTTTTTTATTGCGACATGATCGTGCCAAGAATGGCGGAGAAAGCTATGGTTGCTGTCATTCCGGGACGCGAGCCATAAGCGTGCTTACGCGCCATGGCGAGCGGGCCCGGAATCCATACGCCGCAGCGCCGCGGCGTATGGATTCCGGGTTCGTCCCTTCGGGCCGCCCCGGAATGACGGGTTAGAAAAGGATCACGCCATGTCGCTCGATGCCGATGCCATCGTCGATCGCCGCCGCCTGCGGCGTAAGCTCACCTTCTGGCGCGTCGGCGCGGTGCTGATCGCGCTCATCGCCATCGTCGGCGTCGCGCTGCTGGCGCTGCCGGCCACGCGCATCGGCGCCAATCCGAACTACGTCGCACGCATCAAGATCCAGGGATTGATCCGCAACAACCAGGAGCGCGTGGAAGCCCTGACGCGCTTGTCGCGCTCGAACGCCCGCGCGGTGATCGTGCACATCGACAGCCCCGGCGGCACGACGGCGGGCTCCGAACAACTCTATGACGCGTTACGCGACCTGCAGGCCCGCAAGCCGATGGTGGTCGTGGTCGACGGGCTCGCCGCCTCGGGCGCCTATATCGCCGCGCTGTCGGCCGAGCACATCATCGCCCAGGACACCTCGCTGGTCGGCTCGATCGGCGTGCTGTTCCAGTATCCGAACTTCACCGACGTCATGAAGACGATCGGCATCAAGATGGAAGAGGTCAAATCCTCGCCGTTGAAGGCGGCGCCCAACGGCTTCGAGCCGACGAGCCCCGAAGCACGCGCCGCCATCGCCGCGATCGTCAGCGATTCCTACGACTGGTTCAAAGGACTGGTGAAAGACCGCCGCAAGATGGACGACGCCCAGCTCGCCAGCGTCTCCGACGGCCGCGTCTTCACCGGACGTCAGGCCGTCGGCCTCAAGCTGGTCGATGCGCTCGGCAACGAGAAGGCGGCGCGCGCCTGGCTGGCGCAGGCCAAGAACATTCCCGTCTCGACGCCGGTACGGGACTACGCGCTCACGCCGCGCTTCAGCGACTTCTCGTTCCTGCATCTGGCGGCCTGGAGCCTCGACAACGTGGGGCTGAATGCCGTGGCGCGCGCCATCGAACAATGGGGCGGCAGCGAGGCGGTCGAAAGACTCAATCTTGACGGGCTCTTAGCGCTTTGGCACCCTCCGACTTCCAACTGATGGGATAAGCCGGTGTCTATGATCAAGTCAGAGCTCGTGCAGCGGATCGCGGCGCAAAACCCGCACCTGTATCAGCGCGACGTCGAGAATATCGTCAACGCCATCCTCGGCGAGATCACGGCGGCCATGGCCCGCGGCGATCGCGTCGAGCTGCGCGGTTTCGGCGCGTTCTCGGTCAAGCACCGCCCGGCCCGCACCGGACGGAACCCGCGCACCGGCGCCCATGTCTCGGTCGAACAGAAGTCGGTTCCGTTCTTCAAGACCGGCAAGGAAATGCGCGAGCGGCTGAACAAGCTCGACGGCGCCGCCGAATCGGCGGCGGAGTGACGCCGGGGCGCGTGTCCCGGGCGGCGCGGCGCGGCACCTCGAGCTGCAGCACCTTGAGCTGATGCCGCGGCCGGCCTTGTTCCGGCCGTCAACGTCTTTAGAGTGCGCCGCAATCCATCGCGCACGTTCGGCTTAGCGCCGGCGACTGGCAAGAACGCCCATGTTCCGTAAGATCGTCACTGCCATCATCGTCGTGCCGCTGGCGTTGATCCTCATCGCCTTCGCGGTCGCGAACCGCCAGTTCGTGACCGTGTCTTTCGATCCGTTCTCGTCCGCGAACCCGGCATTCGCCGCCACCCTGCCGCTCTTCATCCTGGTTTTCGTGCTGGTCATCTTCGGCGTCGTCATCGGCGGCGCCGCCGCCTGGCTGCGGCAGGCCAAATGGCGGCGCGTCGCTCACCGGCTCGATGCCGACGTGCGCGCGCTGCACCAGGAGCTCGAGGCCTTGCGCCGCCGCGAGACCGCCGCGCCTGCCGCCAGCCGCTATCCGGTGATCCCGCCGCCGGCGGCCTGAGACGGCGCCATTCGCGCTTTGCGAGCGGCGGGATAAGACGCTAGAACCCCGGCCAGCATGGCACTAACGGTCAAAATCTGCGGTCTCAGCACGCCCGAAGCGCTCGATGCGTCGCTTGAATCGGGCGCCGACATGGTCGGCTTCGTGTTCTTCCCGCCGAGCCCGCGTCATATCGGGCCGCAACTCGCGCGCTCGCTGGCGGCGCGGGTCAAGGGCCGCGTGGCCAAGGTGGCCCTGACGGTCAACGCCACCAACGAAACGCTGGCGATGATCGTCGAGGCGCTCAAGCCCGACATCCTGCAACTTCACGGCAAGGAAACGCCCGAGCGCGTCGCGGTCATCCGCTCGCGCTTTGGTATCCCCGTGATGAAGGCGCTGCCGATCGGCGAGCGCGCCGACCTGTCGCCGATCCGCGAGTACGCCGCCGTCGCCGACCGCCTGTTGTTCGACGCGCGGCCGCCGGAGACGGCGACCCGGCCGGGCGGCCTCGGCCAAACCTTCGACTGGACGCTTCTCAAGGGACTCGGCCTGAAGATTCCCTATATGCTGTCGGGCGGACTGGATGCCGAGAACGTGGCGGAAGCGCTGCGCGTTACGCGCGCGCCCGGCGTCGATGTATCCTCCGGCGTCGAACGTTCGCCCGGCATCAAGGATGTCGGCAAAATCCGCGCCTTTATCCGCGCCGCGCGCGCGGCCGATGCGGCGCTGTCGTCGCCACCGCTCGAACTGGGCGCCGCGCAGGCCGCACGAAGCCCGAGCAAATGAGAGATTGAAAAGCGTATGAGCGTTCAGCAGATCAACTCGTTCCGCACCGGACCCGACGAGCGCGGGCATTTCGGCATTTATGGCGGCCGCTTCGTCGCCGAGACCTTGATGCCGCTCATCCTCGATCTCGAGCGCGCCTATAACGAGGCCAAGGCCGATCCCGCCTACAAGAAGGAGATGGACGGTCATCTCGCGACTTACGTCGGCCGGCCCTCCCCGCTTTATTTCGCGGAGCGCCTGACCGAACATTTAAGAAAGACGGCCTCCGGCCTTTCGGGCGGCGGCGCCAAGATCTACTTCAAGCGCGAAGAGCTGAACCACACCGGCGCGCACAAGGTGAACAACGTGCTCGGCCAGATCATGCTGGCCAAGCGCATGGGCAAGACCCGCATCATTGCCGAAACCGGCGCCGGCATGCACGGCGTCGCCACCGCGACGCTCTGCGCCAAATTCGGCCTGCCCTGCATCGTCTATATGGGCGCGGTCGACGTCGAACGGCAGAAGCCGAACGTGCTGCGCATGAAGATGCTCGGCGCCGAAGTGCGCGCGGTCACCTCGGGCTCGAAGACGCTCAAGGACGCGATGAACGAAGCGCTGCGCGACTGGGTCACCAATGTCGCCGACACGTTCTATTGCATCGGCACCGTCGCCGGCCCGCATCCTTATCCCGCGATGGTGCGCGACTTCCAGTGCATCATCGGCAACGAGACGCGCACGCAGATGCAGGCCGCCGAAGGGCGCCTGCCGGATTCGCTCGTCGCCTGCATCGGCGGCGGCTCCAACGCGATGGGTCTGTTCCATCCCTTCCTCGACGACCGCGGCATCGAGATCTACGGCGTCGAAGCGGCCGGTCACGGCATTCCGTCGGGCCAGCACGCGGCGTCGATCGCCGGCGGCCGCCCTGGCGTGCTGCACGGCAACCGCACCTATCTGCTGATGGACTCGGACGGCCAGATCATGGAGGCGCACTCCATCTCCGCCGGCCTCGATTATCCCGGCATCGGCCCCGAACACGCGTGGCTCAACGACATGGGTCGCGTGCAATTTTTGTCCGCGACCGACGTTGAAGCCGTCGCGGCGTTCCAGCTTTGCAGCCGGCTCGAAGGCATCATCCCGGCGCTCGAGCCGGCGCATGCGCTCGCCAAGGTGCTGGAGATCGCGCCGACGAAACCGCAGGATCACCTGATGGTGGTCAATCTCTCCGGCCGCGGCGACAAGGACCTCGCCAGCGTCGAAGCCTGGCTCGAGGCCAGAGGCTGATGACGGCGAAGCCGCATGGAAACCTCTCCCCGTCGGGGAGAGGTCGCTCGCGCAGCGAACTCACACCTGTCACCGTCGTCCTGAGGTGTGCGCCCTTGCGCACCTCGAGGGACGACGGCCACCACCCTTCGAGGCTCGGCCGCTTTGCGGCCTCGCACCTCAGGGCGACGGCCTACACGCGGAGCCACTGATGACCACCCGTATCGAAAAACGTTTCGCCGCGCTGAAGGCGGAAGGACGCGCCGCGCTGGTGACCTTCACCATGTCCGGCGATCCGGACACGGCGACCTCGCTCGCCGTCATCAAGGCGTTGCCGAAGGCCGGCGCCGACCTGATCGAGCTCGGCATGCCGTTCACCGATCCGATGGCCGACGGCCCGGCGATCCAAGCCGCCGGCGTGCGCGCGCTCGCGGCCGGGCAGACGCTGAGCAAGACGCTCGCCATGGTGCGCGACTTTCGCACCGAGGACGACGACACGCCGATCGTGCTGATGGGCTACTACAATCCGATCTACATCTACGGCGTCGATCGCTTCCTGGTCGATGCCAAGGCCGCCGGTGTCGATGGCCTCATCGTCGTCGACCTGCCGCCGGAAGAAGACGAAGAGCTCTGCATCCCGGCTCTGAAAGCGGGGGTCAATTTCATCCGCCTCGCGACGCCGACCACCGACGACAAGCGCCTGCCGGCGGTGCTGAACAACACGTCGGGCTTCGTCTATTACGTGTCGATCACCGGCATCACCGGTTCGGCCGCGCCGGATGCGACCAAGGTCGCCGCCGCGGTGACGCGCATCAAGCGCCATACCACGCTGCCGGTCGCGGTCGGCTTCGGCGTGCGTACGGCTGAACAAGCGCGCATGATCGCGCAAGGCGCCGATGGCGTCGTGGTCGGCTCGGCACTGGTCGATGTGCTGCGCGCCAGCCTCGACAAGGATGGCAAGGCCACGCCGCTGACGGTCAAGGCGGTCGCGGACCTCGTCGCCGATCTGTCGCAAGGCGTGCGTGGCGCCAAGGCGGCGGCGGAGTAGCTGCTGATTTGAATTCAGAATGGCCGCATGCACGGCCGGCTCCCTCTCCCCTGTGGGGAGAGGGTTGGGGTGAGGGGGTTCCTGCCTCTCGAATATTGTAACCCCTCACCCGCCCGCCTTCGCTAAAGCTTCGGCGGTCGACCTCTCCCTATGGGAGAGGTGAAGCGAGCCCGGGGCCCACTTCTTTCATTCACTACTTTTACTGCGGCGGAATGCGGATCAAGTCGGCGAGTTGATCCTTGGTGAGCGGCGCGGCGGTGAACTTCAGTTCCACCGCATCCTTCACGATCTGATCGAGGCCGACGATCTTGTCCGGCTCGATCGCCGGCGGCTTGAAGAAGTCGTCGCGCGTGCGCTTGGCCTTGGCGACACTGATCTTGAGCCAATCGGAATAAATCTCGAGTGCCTTCGGATCCTTGTACATGAACGCGACCGTCTCGCGGTACGCCTTCATGTAACGGTTCACGATGTCCTGGTGCTCCTTCAGGTAATTGGCGTTGACAAGATTGACGCGCACGGTCTGGCCCTTGAACACATCGGCATCATTGCCGGTGGCAATCATGCGGATGTCGCCCTTGTCGAGCTGATCAAGCCCGAACGGCGGCGCCGCCCAGCCGACGTCGACCTGGCCCGACATCACCGCGGTGATGTTGGCCGCCGGACCGCCCATCGCCACCGGCTTGGCTTTATCGAGCTTGTACTGCTTGATGAAGGCCAGCACGACTCCGTTGGTCGACGAGCCATGTGTCGAATAGGCGATCGTGTGACCGTCGACGTCCTTGATCGATTTGATCGGCGAATCCGCCTTCACATACCAATAGAGGTCGCCGGCGCCGGTGGTCTCGGCACTCAGGATGCGCAACGGCGCCCCCTTCGCATAAGCGCTGAGCGCGCCCATGATGCCGCCGGCGATGCCGAGGTCGACACTGCCGGAAATCACCGCCTGCTGCGTCTCGCCCGAGCCGTTGGTGTAAACCATCTCGAGCACGAGACCGTGCTTCTTGAAGATACCGGCGCGCTGACCGATCTCAGATACCGACGTGTCCCAGTTGCCGCGCTGACCGACGGCGAGCTTCACCGTGTCCTCGGCCGATGCCGCCTGCATGGCAGCCAGCATCGCGACGCCGGCGATCATGCCGGCCCAACGCTTCTGATTCATTCTATTCCTCCCTGTTGAGCTTTTTGTTTATCGTTAAGCATGTGTCGTCTTGCGGCGCCACATGCACTCTTCACCTCCCCCATAGGAGAGGTCGGCTCACGAAGTGAGCCGGGTGAGGGGTTACAAAGTTCGAGCTTCAGAAGCCCCTCACCCCCACCCTCTCCCCACAGGGGAGAGACAGCAGGCCGTGCATGCGGCAGGCGCGCCTCAATCCGTCGCTCGTTATGCCGTAACGGATTGCGGAGCGCGCGCCGGCGCCGTTTCGCTTCCTCCTCCCAGTGAACGCCAATTCGTTGTCTTCGGCACCACGCCCTCGAACGAGCTGATCGACGCGTGCGGGATGCGCGGCGCCTGCGTGCCGATGGCTTTGCCGGTTTCCTTCATCGTGCGCGCGGCATCCACCATCAGACGGCGGAATGCGCCGACGGCGACGTCGCTCGCGCCCATGCGTTCGGAGGATCGCTTGCCGATCTTGCCCATGGATTCCCACATCGCGATGTCCTGATTGGGAATGCCGGCGATGCCGGTGAAGTTGCCCTCCTTCATCAGCACGCGATCCTGGCCGTAATCGTTGGCGCGATTGCGCAGGTTGTCGAAGTTCTGATCGACGTCGACGCCCCACTCCAGCCTGTTGAACTTGCGCCAGACGTCGGGCGGCACGCCCGGCTTGTCGGGGCCGTTCCAGGCGATGAAGTAGAACATCGTCGTCTCGTCGTCCTCGGGCGTGAGAAGCGTCGCGACGTTGTGCACGTTGTTGGGCGGGATCAGCGCCGTGAAGGGCGCGACATAGACCGTGGTGCGGATGTAATCGTGCGTCGCCTCGTTCATGATCGGGCGGCGGATCGCGGCATAGCGGAAGCCGTAGCTGGTGCGCTCGATCTGGAAACGCGGCGCCTTGTCGGTGGACGGCCGCAGCCAGTTCACATCGGTGGCTTGGGCGCCATCGACTTGCGCCGGCACCATGTCCGACGAATGCAGGCTGGACGAATGCGCCGAGTCGATCTGCCCTTCCAGGATCTGCGCCCAATTGCAGCGCACGCGCACCTTGGTGGCGCTCACGCGCGCATCCGGCGTCGGCGCAAAAGCCGGCGCCTCGAACACAGGCATTTCCTCCGGTGGGCCCATATAGGTCCAGACGAAGCCGCCCGCTTCGCGCGCCGGATAGGACTTCTGCTTCACGCGGCACGGGTCGGCTTTGTCGACCGGCTCCGAAGCCATGTCGACAACATTGCCTTCCACGTCGAACTTCCAGCCGTGATAGAGGCAGCGCAGGCCGCATTCTTCGTTGCGTCCGTAGACCAGCGAGGCGCGGCGGTGCGAGCAGTACTCGTCGAGCACGCCGACGCGGCCTTTCGAATCGCGGAACACCACCAGGTCCTCCCCGAGGACCCGCGCGCGGATCGGCTTACCGTCGGCGGTTAGTTCCTCGGACAGGCAGGCGGCCACCCAATGGCGGCGCATGATCTGCCCCATCGGGGCATCCCCCTCGACACGGCAGAGCAAATCGTTTTCTTCCGGAGTCATGGCGGCATTTCTCCCTTGCGAGCCGTGGCTGGCCAAAGCCGTCGCCGCGTGCTTATTCTTAGATATCTAAGAATAAGACTAGTGAAAGGAAACGCCCTTGTCGAGCGGGGTTGAAGCGTGAACGAGAAACGCCAATTGCGCCTGGGGGTTGCAGGTCTCGGCCGGGCCTTCACGGTGATGTTGCCAACCTTGGCCCGCGACCGGCGCATCAAGCTGGTCGCGGCGGCCGATCCCCGACCCGAGGCGCGCGAGCGCTTCGCCGCCGAGTTCGAGGCGCGCAGCTATGAGGATGTTGAAGCGCTCTGCGCCGATCCGGATGTCGAGGTCGTTTACGTCGCGACGCCGCATCAGCTTCATGCCGCGCATGTGAAGAGCGCGGCAGCACACGGCAAACACATTCTCGTCGAGAAGCCGATTGCGATCTCGCTCGCCGAATCGACAGAGATGATCGAAGCGGCGCGCGCGGCCGGCGTTCATCTCATCGTCGGCCACAGCCACTCGTTCAACGCGCCGATCCTGCATTGCCGCAAGCTGATCGACAGCGGCGCGTTCGGCCGCGTGCGCATGATCACCGCGCTCAACTACACCGACTTCCTTTACCGGCCGCGCCGGCCGGAAGAGCTCGATACGGCCAAGGGCGGAGGCGCGCTGTTCTCTCAGGCACCGCACCAAGTCGATGTCGTGCGTCTGCTCGGCGGCGGCCGCGCCAAGGCCGTGCGCGCGCAGACCGGCGCATGGGATCCGACGCGGCCGACCGAAGGCGCCTTCTCAGCCTTGTTGACGTTCGAAGACGGTGTCTTCGCCTCGCTCACCTACGACGGCTACGGCCATTTCGATTCCGACGAATTCCAAGGCTGGGTCGGCGAGATGGGCCAACAGAAGAAGGCACAGGGGCCGCGCGTGCTGCAGCGCTACGACGATCCCGATGTCGAAGCGGCGGCGAAAAATGCCCGCAATTATGGTGGTTCCGGCTATCAGCCGGCCTCCAGCGCACCGCCGCAGCATCATCAGCATTTCGGCCTCGTGCTGGTGAGCTGCGAGCGCGGCGAGCTGCGTCCGACGCCGGATGGCGTGATGGTGTATCAGCAGGGCATCGGCCGGCTCGACGAGCTGCCGCCGCCGCCGGTACCGCGCGTCGAAGTGATCGATGAGCTCTATGAGGCGGTCGTGAACAAGCGCGCGCCGCTGCATGACGGCCGCTGGGCGATGGCGACCCTCGAAGTTTGTCTCGCCATGTTGCGCTCGGCGCGCAACGGCACCGACATCGCGCTGTCGCATCAAACCGGCTTGCCGCGGGACCGCGCATGAGTACGCCGCCGACTTCCGGCATGGAGACCATCCTCCGCCACTGGCGCGAGGCCGTGCCGGACGATCGCCTGGCGCACTTGGTGCGCGATGCCGCGCGCTCCCTCGTGCGCGCGCTCAGCGTGCGCCTGGCCGAGCACGACGTGTCGTTCGGCCATTGGTCGTTCCTGCGCATCCTGTGGGAAGGCGACGGCCTGACGCAACGCGAGTTGAGCGATCAGGCCGGCGTGATGGAGCCCACCACCTTCTCCGCGCTCAAGACGATGGAGAAGCTCGGCTATGTCGAACGGCGTCAACTCGGCAATGATCGCAAGAAGGTCTACGTCTTCCTCACGCCCACCGGCCGCGCGCTAAAGGAGCGCCTGGTGCCGCAGGCCGAGGAGGTCAACCGCATCGCCGTCGAAGGCGTGAAGACCGCCGACATCGCCGCCGCCCGCACGGTGTTGCTGGCCGTGATCGAGAACCTCGCCCGTCACGAGCAGGAAACCGACAAGCGTATGCCCTCGACCCGGCAGATCTCGCGCCTCGCCGCCAAAGGCGGCCGCCGGTCGCGCAAGAAGTGAGGCCGTCACCCTGAGGTGCGAGCGAAGCGAGCCTCGAAGGGCGACGGACGGTGATTCCGGGGCCGTATCCTTCGAGGGCCGGCTGCGCCGGCCACCTCCGGATAACGGGGTTAGGCTACTCTGCCGGACAGCGTAACCGCGTCATGACTCCGCCGCCCGGGGTGGCTATATACGGGCCGGTTTCCGCGCTATAGCGGGGGTGACGGCCGGGCTGCGGCCGGCCAAGCCTTTGAAAGTTAAAGGATTCCGATGAACTGGATCTCCAACGTCGTCCGGCCGAAGATTCGCAGCTTCCTGCGCCGCGAGACGCCCGAAAATCTCTGGATCAAGTGCCCGGAGACCGGCCAGCTCGTCTTCTACAAGGACGTCGAGGCCAACCAGTTCGTCATTCCCGCGTCGAACTACCACATGCGCATCTCGGCGCCGTCGCGGCTCAAGGGCATGTTCGACAGCGGCGAGTTCGAGGACATCCCGCTGCCGGATGTGCAGCTCGACCCGCTCAAATTCCGCGACGAGCGCCGCTACGTCGATCGCCTCAAGGATGCCCGCACCAAGACCGGCTATCAGGACGCGGTGAAGGTCGGCGTCGGCAAACTCGAAGGCCAGACGGTCACCATCGGCGTGCAGGACTTCGACTTCATGGGCGGCTCGCTCGGCATGGCCGCGGGCGAAGCGATCATCGCCGGTTTCGAGACCGCGGTGCGCCGACAGACGCCGTATATCCTGTTCGCGGCTTCGGGCGGCGCGCGCATGCAGGAAGGCATCCTGTCGCTGATGCAGTTGCCGCGCACCACCGTGGGCGTGCAGATGCTGCGCGAGGCCAAGAAGCCCTACATCGTCGTGCTCACCAATCCGACCACCGGCGGCGTCACGGCCTCCTACGCCATGCTCGGCGATGTGCATATTGCGGAGCCGGGCGCGCTCATCGGCTTCGCCGGGCCGCGCGTGATCGAGCAGACCATCCGCGAGAAGCTGCCGGAAGGCTTCCAGCGCGCCGAATATCTCGCCGCGCATGGCATGGTTGACATGGTCGTGCACCGTCACCAACTCCGCGAGACGCTGGCCCGCTTGTGCCGCCTCATGACCAAGGCGCCGGCCGCGCCGGCGCAGGAGCTTTTGCCGATCCCCGCGCACGCGTGATCGCACACGGACGTCATCATCCGCGAAAGCGGATGATCCAGTACTCCCGGTGTCCTATGATTGCGACGCCTGTGCTTACTGGATGCCCGCTTTCGCGGGCATGACAGAAAGATCTAGATGACCCCCATCGACTCCATCCTCGCGCGGCTGACCGCGCTGCATCCCAAGCGCATCGATCTCTCGCTCGATCGCTTGCAGCAGCTTTTGGCCGCGCTTGGACATCCCGAGAAGAAACTGCCACCGGTGATCCACGTCGCCGGCACCAACGGCAAAGGCTCGACCGTCGCCTTCCTGCGCGCCATCCTGGAAGCCGCCGGCAAGCGCGTGCACGTCTACACCTCGCCGCATCTGGCGCGCTTCAACGAGCGCTTCCGGCTGAATGGCGCGCTCGTCTCCAATGACGAACTCGCCGGGGCGATGGAGGAATGCGAGCGCGCCAACAAGGACGCGCCGATCACCGTGTTCGAGATCACGACGGCCGCCGGCCTGCTGCTGTTCTCGCGCCATCCGGCCGACGTGCTCCTGCTCGAAGTCGGACTCGGCGGCCGGCTCGATGCGACCAACGTCATCGACGCGCCGCTCGCCACCGTCATCACGCGCATATCGATGGACCACGTCGACTTCCTCGGCGACACGCTGGAGAAGATCGCCGCCGAGAAGGCCGGCATCCTCAAGCGGAATGTCCCGGCCATAATCGCCGCGCAGCATGGCGATGTGTTGCGTGTGATCGAGCGCCAGGCGGCGCGGCTCAAGGCGCCGCTCAAGATTTCCGGCGAGGATTTCACCGCCACCGAGGAACGCGGCCGCCTCGTTTATCAGGACGACAATGGCCTGCTCGATCTGCCGGCGCCGAAGCTTTACGGCCGGCATCAATTCGAGAACGCGGGCCTCGCGATCGCCACTTTGCGCGCGATCCCGTCGCTGAAGATTCCCGCGGCCGCTTACGAGGCGGGGCTGGTGAAAGCCGATTGGCCGGCGCGCATGCAGCGGCTCGCGCAGGGCAAGCTCGTCGACCTCGCGCCTCCGGGCAGCGAATTGTGGCTCGACGGCGGGCACAATCCGGATGGTGGCCGCGCCATCGCCGCGGCGCTCGCCGATCTCGAAGAGCGCGTGTCGCGGCCGCTGGTGCTGATCGTCGGCATGCTCGCGACCAAGGACTGCGAAGGCTTCCTGCGCAATTTCACCGGGCTCGCGCGCCGCATGATCGCGGTGCCGATCCCGGGCGCCGACAAGCCGCTGACCGCGGAGGCGGTCGCCGACTGCGCGCGCAATATCGGCCTGCCCGCCACCAGCCGCGACAATCTCAGCGAAGCGTTGGACGCCGTGCGCAAGCTTGATCTCGAGCCGCCGCCGCGCATCTTGATCACGGGTTCGCTGTATCTCGCCGGCGATGTGCTGCGCGAGAATGGAACCTTGCCGTCGTAGTTCTTCTTATCCCTCCCCCGCTCGCGGGGGAGGGTGGCGAGCGAAGCGAGCCGGGTGGGGGCTGCATTTGATTGTGATGTGACCCCACCCCCGGCGCTAACGCGCCGGACCCTCCCCTTTCAGGGGAGGGACACCTCACTTCAACAACTTCATCAGATCCGCCTTCTTCTGCAGCACCTGATCCATGGTGCATTGCTTCGGCGCCTTGTCGGGCCGCCAGCGCACGAGCCGCGTGCCATGACGGAAACGGCCGCCGCTGAAGTGATCGTAGCAAACCTCCACCACCAGCTTCGGCTTCAAAGGCTGCCATTGCGACGAGCGCTTGGTGGACCAGCGGCTCGGGCCACCGGGCTTGTCGCCGGTGAAACCCGGCGGCGCGATCAGCTTCTCCAGTCTGTCGGTGAGGGCCTTCTTCTCTTCGTTTTTCAACGACGACGTGAAGCCGACATGGTTGAGCAAACCCTTGTCGTCATAGAGTCCGAGCAGCAGCGAGCCGACGGTCTTCTTGCCTTCGTTGTAGCGGAAGCCGCCGACCACGCAGTCGGCCGAACGGAAATTCTTGATCTTCTGCATGCCATGGCGGTTGCCGCTCTCGTAAGGCACATCGCGCCGCTTGGCGATAATGCCGTCGAGCGTGCCGCCGACCTGCTTGAGCCATTTCCGCGCGTCGGCGAGCTTCGTCGTCGCCGGCGATAGCCGGATGCTCCGTTGCCCGCGGAAGTACTTCTTGGCGAAGTCTTCCAACCGCGCCCGGCGATCCGGCAACACGTCCTTCGTCAACACATCGCCGTCCGCGTCGAGCAGCAGATCGAACACGATCAGCAGCGCCGGCGTCTCTTCCGCCAGACGCCGCACGCGGCTCGCCGCCGGATGGATGCGCTGCAGCAGATCGTCGAAGGAGAAGACGCGCCCCTGCGGCACCACGATCTCACCGTCGAGCACGAAGCGCTTGGCCTTCAGCGCGGCGGCCGCGGCAACGATCTCGGGAAAATAGCGGGTGAGCGGCTGGCCGGATTTCGATTGCAGCGCGACTTTGTCGCCGTCGCGAAACACCAGGCAACGAAAGCCGTCCCATTTCGGCTCGTACTGCCATTGCTTGCCCGCCGGGATCTCGGCCACGGACAAGGCTTCCATCGGAGCGAAAGGTTGGCGGAGCGCGCGGGTCATGACCCTCGTTAACGCGCGACAACGGCTTCGGTTGAGAAAGTGTCGGCCGAATTCGTTCGCATGTCGGCGTTTGACGCCTGCGCACTTCGCCCTCCCACCTCCAGGGGAGGTGAAGAAAAAGCGCGACACCCTGCAAAAGCAAAACGGCCGGCTTTCGGCCGGCCGCTTCGAAAGTTTTGGCGGTAACGCCCTCAGACGCCGCCGGAAATCCACTGCTGCAGCTTCTGCTTCGGCGCGGCGCCGACCTGGCGCGATGCGATCTCGCCGTTCTTGAACATCATCAGTGTCGGGATCGACATGATGCCGTACTTGGCGGCGGTGTTCGGATTCTCGTCGACGTTGAGCTTGACGATCTTGACCTTGTCGCCGAGCGCACCGGCGATCTCTTCCAGCGCCGGAGCGATCATGCGGCACGGGCCGCACCATTCGGCCCAGAAGTCGACCACGACCGGCTCAGCCGACTTCAGCACGTCAGCTTCGAAGGTGGCATCTGAGACTTTGCCGACGGCCATGGGAATACCTCGTGTTGTGTGTCGCGGCGCATAAAGCGTCTAGGAATTGGAGTCGAAACCTATGGAGCGCCCCCCCTACCGTCAAGCGGCCCTCACGCGGGCTTGACCTGCGCCAATGCGGCTTCCAGCGTCTCCGTGGAAAGCTCCATCAGATCAGGCACTTCCGTCCAGATCAGCGCGGCCCGCACGGCCTTGTCCGGGTATAACTTCATCAGCACGGCGCGATAGAGCGCGAGCTGGGTGATGTAAGGCCGCGGCACCTCGTCGATTCGCGTCGGGGGCGGCCGATTCGTTTTGAAATCGCCAATAAAAACCGTGTCTTCGGTGATCGCAAGACGATCGATCTGGCCGCTTACCTGGATCGTCTCGCCGTTCAGAACGAGCCGGCCGACGATCGGAACTTCGGCCCGGCTTTCCGGCCCGTACAAAGCCGCCAGACGCGGATGCTCGAGCACCCGCATCACTTGCGCGGCGAGCGCATCGCGCTCGCCTGCGGGCAACTCCGTGCCGGCGCGCGCCAGATAATCCGCGGCGGCCGGCGCGCGGCGCGCAGCCGGGATGTCTGGCAGCGCCTGCATCAGCCGGTGCGTCAGCCGCCCGCGCACTAGCGCAAGCGTATCGGCGGTGGCGCCGGGCTTGCGCGTAACCGCCTCTTCCACCGTCGACGGTGTCACCGTACGGACCGCGACCGGCTCCGGTTTCGCCGCCTGCGACAGCCATGCCGGCACCAATGTCAGACCCGGCTGCTGCATCTCTTCGCGCGGCTGGGCCGCAGCAGGCTGCGCCTCGCCTTTGCGATAGCGCAGCACCTCGCCGTCGCCATCGTCCGCAGGCTCGGTCGTGCAGTCCAATTCCAACGCATCGCAGACGAGGCTGTACCAGCAGCCATCGGGAATCTTGGTGCGCCCTTGCGTGCCGCACACGATCAGCCGCTCGGCCGCGCGCGTCATCGCCACGTACAACAGGCGCCGATATTCGTCGCGCGCGTCGGTGCGCACGCGCTCGCGCGCCTCGCTCATCGCACCGACATCGTCGGATCGCGCCGTGCCCCAGACCACGGGGCCGCCGGGCAGATGCAGCAGGCGCGGATCGCGCGGCCCGGTCGGCGCCGATGTGGTGTCGGCGAGTATGACGGTGTTGGCCTCGAGGCCCTTGGCGCCGTGCACGGTCATCACCCGCACTTCGTCGCGCGCCATCTCCATGTCGCGGCGCACTTCGCTCTGTGCCTTGCGCAGCCAGTCGACGAATCCTTGCAGCGAGGGCGTATCGCGCGCCTCGTAATCGAGCGCGAGATTGAGGAATTCATCGAGCGCGTCGTTCGCTTCGAGCCCGAGCCGCGCCAGGAATTGTTTGCGGCCGCCGCGCGCGCCGAGCACGTAAGCAAAGAAGCCGAACGGCGTATTGTGGCGGGCGGCGCGCGCCATGTCCGCTAGCGCGCGTTCGGTCTCGGCGAAATCCGCATTGTCGCGCAGGGCGGCGCGCAGCGCGCCGTCGCGATTCCAGGCGAGCGCGAACAGCTGCTCTTCCGATAAGCCGAACAGCGGACTCTTCAACACACTCGCGAGCGCGAGATCGTCGTCCGGCAGCAGCAGGCAGTCGGCGAGCGCCAGGAGATCCATCACCGCGATATGCTCGGTCAGCACCAGCCGGTCGGCGCCGGCGACCGGCACGCGCGCTTCCTTCAGCGCGCGGATGATCGCCTCGAACAAAGGCCCGCGCTGCCGCACCAGGATCAGCACGTCACCGGCCTTGAGGCCTTGCGCCGTCCAGCGCTTCACATTGGTGGCGATCTTGCGCGCGAGCCGCACGCGCGGGCTCTCTTCGCTTTCGGTGTCGAACGGCGCGTCCCAGCCTTCGATCTCGCGCCGGTCGGCGGCCTGGATCAGCGGCCACAACTCGACGAAGCCCGGCGCGGCATCCGGCAACGCCTGATGCTCGGGAATGCCGACTTCGTCGGTGGTGATGCTGGCGTAGACTTCGCGCGCCTTGAACACCTGGTCGACCGAGCCCAGCACGCTCTGGCCGGAACGGAACGAACGATGAAAGCGCAGATAGCGCCAGCCCTGCGCCGGGTTGTCGAACTGACGCTCGAACAGCCGCCGCATGGCGTCGAACTCACGCGGCCGCGCGCCCTGGAAAGAAAAGATCGACTGCTTCTCGTCGCCGACGGCGAACACCGTGCGCTTGACGTTGTCGCGCGCACCGCCCGGCGAGAATTCGGACGCCAGCAGTTGGATGATCTGCCATTGCTGCGGGCTCGTGTCCTGCGCCTCGTCGATCAGCATGTGGTCGATGCCGAGATCGAGCTTGTAGTGCACCCACGCCGACGCGCCGTCGGACAACAAGGGCAGCGTCTTGTCGATGAGATCGTCGTAATCTAGCAGCGCGCGGCGGTTCTTCTCTTTGCTGTAGCGATTGATGACCTCGGCCGCGATGGTGACGAGCGCGCTGGTGCGGTCGCGCGCGCCGAGTGCCCGTTCGCGCGCCAGCAGGGCGCAGACGCGGCCCTGTTCCGCCTGAAGCCGCTCGAGCCAGTGCGGATAGTCGTTCGCCAAAGCCTTGGTGATGATGTTCTTGCGCGGCTCGAGCTCGCTCGTGCAGAACACTTTCAGATATTGCTCGATGCGATCGCGGCCGACGGCAACGCGCGCCGCCTGAAGCGCGGCAATGTGTTTCTTGTCGTTGGCCGAACCCAAGGCGAGCATGTCGATCAGCCCGGGCCAGTCGCCGGGCGGAACATGCGAGGCGTCGAAGAATTCGGCTTCGATGCTCTCGCGCGTGTCGGCGGGATCGAGCCCGAAGCTCGCCGACAGCTCGTCGATCGCCGCCGCCACGCTGCCGGCTTTGCCGATCCAGGCGGCCAGCGCATCGCGCTCTCTGATGGCGTCGGTGATGACGTCCTTGAAGGTCTGATCCGCGGCGACGACGATCGCGGTGGCCAATGCCTTGCCGAGCGCACTGCCCGGGTCGGCGGCGGCCTCCTGCAGAACGTCGAGCGTCAGCTGGTCGAGCAACTGCGTGGTCGAGGCTTCATCGAGCACGGTGAAGCGCGCGGCAACATTGGCCTCGAACGGAAACTGATGCAGCAGCCGCGTGCAGAAGGCGTGGATGGTCTGCACCTTCAGCCCGCCCGGCGTCTCCAGCGCCGAGGCGAACAGCCGCCGCGCCCGCGCGCGTTCGCTCGGGCCGGGCTTCTTGCCGGTCGATTGCTCGATGCGCTTGTCGAGCGCGGCATCGTCGAGCGTCGTCCATTCGGCAAGCGTGTCGAACACGCGGTTGGCCATGTTGGCCGCCGCCGCCTTGGTGAAGGTGATGCAGAGGATCTTGGCCGGATCGCAGCCGCGCAGCAGCAGGTTGATGACGCGCTGCGCCAGCACGTGCGTCTTGCCCGAGCCGGCGTTGGCCGAGACGAAGGCCGAGATGTCCGGATCGGCCGCTTCGATCTGCACGCGGCGCACATCGGGCGGAATGGTGCGGGAAGATGTCATGGCACGGCCCCCATCCCTCCCCCCGCGAAGCGGTGGGGAGGGTCGCCCGCCGAAGCGTCAGCGAAGGCGGGTGGGGTGGGGGGCGAACCACGGCGAGCGGCGAGCATTGCGCCCCCCACCCCCGACCCCTCCCCACCACGCGCAAGAGCGCGCGGGGGGAGGGGAGATCGCGCCGAAACGTCATACGCCATCACCCCTCCCCCTCGTCCGCGCCGCCGGTGAGCGACCATTCCTTCACGCGCGCGAGATGATCGTAGTCGCCGTAATGCGTGCGCCACATCGGATGCACGAGCGAGAGATAAGGCGCATCCTTGTTCTCGAAGGTGGTGGCGAGCGCCTTGAGCTTCGCCAGGGCGTGCTCGGCCTGCGTGTCGGGCGTGCCCTCCTTGAAGTCGATCGGCTGTTCCTTGCCGGCCGGCTCGCCGCCCTTCAGCGTCACATAGGTGATCGCGGATACCGAACCAGGCGCCACGTCCTTGAACCCGCCTGCGCGCAGGATCGCCGCTTCCAGCGTCAATTGCGGCGCGAGGCCGGTGCGTACCTGCTTTTCGGTGCGCGCCTGCCCGGTCTTGTAATCGACGATGGCGTAAGTGCCGTCGGTGCGCTTTTCGATGCGGTCGGCGACGGCCGAGAGCGTAAAGGTGCGATCGCCGATTTCGAACTTCAGCTCGCCTTTGATCTCGGCATAAAGCGAGGCGATGCTCGCACGTCGCGCGCCGTCCCATTGCGCGAACCATTGCGCGATGCGCTCGTAGCGCGGCCACCAGAAAGCACGCGCCTCCGGATAATCGGCGAGCGGCTTGAACCGCTCGTCGCCGAGCGCCGTCAGTTCCTTCATCGGATCGGCCGGCGCGCCGTCGGCGAAGATCCGCGTGTAATCGCCGATGGCGCCGTGAATGATGGTGCCGCGGTCGCGCGCTCCCGGCGGCGTGTCGACCGCGTCGAGCGGCATCAGCCGCAGAATGTAACGGGCATAGATCGTATAAGGGTCGCGCAGCCAATCCTCGATGGCGGTGACCGACAGGCGCGTCGGCCGCGCCTCCAAGGGAGGCTTCGGCTCCGGCCGCGCGACGGCCTTCACCTGAGCGGGTTGATCGAGCGCGCGGACAAGCTCGAGATATTGATCGCCGCGCGCGATCACTCTTTGCCACCGCGCTTCGCCGGCGAGCGCGCCGATGCGCTGCACGAAACGCGAGGTCACCGTCGGCGCGCCGGCAAGCTTCTGCGCGCGCGTCAGGATCACTTCGTTCATGCCGAGCGCCTGGGCGAAGTCGTGCGCGGACAGGCCGATGCGCCGCTCCGGCGGATCGAGCCCGAGATCGCGCCGCATCGGCCGCGACAGCCACGGATCGCTGCGCGTCTCCGGCGGCCACGTCGCCTCGTTGAGGCCGCCGAGGATGACGCGGTCGACCGTCTGCAAACGCGCTTCCAGCGGGCCGTAGATGTGCACGCGCACGTCGCGCGTTTCCGGCCGGCGCACGACGCGGTCGCCGATGGCGGCCTGGAACACATCCGGATAATCGCCGCGCGCGATGGCGAGGCTCTGCGCCGACGGGCTGGCAATCAGGTCGTCCAGCGCATCGACTAACGCACGGCCATCGACGCCGTCGAACGCCTCCTCGCCGGCGAGCGCGACAATCGCCTGGCGATGGCCCGTGGCCAAGGTCGCCAGCGGATGTTCGCGCGTCAGCGTCTCGAGCGGCGCGAGCGCGGCGGCGAGCCGCTCGATGAGTTCGGCGGCGGCATCGAGCGCATCCTCATCGAGCAGCCAGCGCGGATCGCTTCTGTGCATGTCGTGACGGTTGGCGCGGAAATGCGCGAGCGCAGCTTTAAGCGCCGGCGTGCCGGGTTTCGGCCGCGGCCCGCGCAACAGCGCGCGCTCGAGCGCGGCAGTGGCCAGGTCATGCGCGCCCGGTTCTGCACCGAGCCGCAACAACGGATGCTTGAGCAGCGCGAGCAGCGTGACCGGTTCAAGGCCTTTGATTGCCGCCGCCGCGGCGAGCCGCGCGAAACGTCCCGCCGCCGTGTCGGCAAGGCTGTCGCCGCCGGAGTCGTCGACCGCGATGCGCCAGCGCTCGAGCGCGGCGAGCACGCGCCGCGCCAAAGCACGGTCCGGCGTCACCAGTGCCACGGTCTTCTGTGGCGGCTCGAGCGTCTCGCGGATTGCCACCGCTATGGCGAGCGTTTCCTCCTCGGCATTGGCGGCTTCGATCAGCGCCACGGTACCGAGCGCGGAATCGATCGCGCTGTTGAAGTCATCGGCCTTGCGCGAAAGCTGCCAATGCTCGGTCGTCGCCGCCGGCCGCAAGGCTTCCGATGCCAACGCCTCACGACCGCCGCCCGCGCCAAGCTGCGTCACCTCGGCGCGCGTGATGTTCATCCGCTGCAGCAACGCTTGCAGCGCGAACTGCGCATGGCCGGCCGACGGCGCGCCGTCATGCGTCTTGTCGCCGCCGTCGCCGGAAATGCGCTGCCACGATGTCTCGTCGAGATGCATGTCGAGGCCGGGCAGCACGACCGCGCCATGCGGCAGCGAGGCGATGGTGGCGAGCAGCTTAGCGGTCGCCGGCATCGAGCCGGTCGACCCCGCGGCGATCACCGGCGCATTGCTGCCGGCGAGGCGCTGCGCTTCCGCCTCGATCAACAGATCGCGCCGCTCGGCGGACTCGATGGCGCCGCGCTCGGCACGGATCGCCGGCCAGACCTCGCGCGCGATCTTCAAAAAGCGCAGCGAGAGCTGCCAATACGAGTCGAGATCGTCCGGCACCAAGGTGTCGAGCTTGTCCCACGACACCTGACGCGTCGTCATGTCGTCCATCAGCCGCGCGAGATCGTCGGCGAGTCCCAGCGCCGCCGACGGTGTGTTGGCGACGAGCGGCGAGCCGGCGGCGCTGCGCACCTCCGGCGAATTCGCCCACTTCAGGATCAACTCGGCGAGCAACAGCCGCCGCTCCAGCGGCTCGATCGCCGGCGGCAGGCTGAGCGCCGTTTCCGCCAATTCAGCGGTCGCGGCCTGCGCGAAGGCGATCTCGTCCTCGTCGAGATCGCCGAGCGGCACGATGCGTGGCAGGATCGCCGCGTCGCCGTCGAGACGGTCGAGGAAAACATCGCGCGCGAGGCGGCAGGCGCGCCGCGTCGGCAGATAGAGCGTCGCCCGCGCCAATTCCAACGGTTCGCGCGAGGCCGGAAAGCCGGGCACGAGCTTGCCCGCGCGCAACGCGTCGATCAGCACCGTGAGAAACGGCGCCGAGGCGGGGATGTTGAAGACGTTGGGACGAGTCGCCATGACGAAAGCATATACCCTGTCGTCCCGGGCGGCCGAGCGCTCGCGAGGGAGGCCCGGGACCCATACCCACTGTCCTCAGTTTGAGTCGAGAGCGTGGTGGTTATGGGCTCCGGCTCGCGGTCGCTACCGCTCGCTTGGCCGGGACGACAATCACTGCGCGCTGGCGATGATCGCCTTTTCCGCCTCGCCGACGGCGTCCGGCGTGCCGACATGCATCCACAGGCCTTCCAGCCGCAGGCCGTGCAGGCGGCCCGCTTCGGCGGCGCGGTCGAACAGATCGGTGAGCGAGAATTCGCCCTGCGGCGCATCCTTGAACAAAGCCGGCGACAGGATGGCGGCGCCGGCATAGACGAACGGCGCCACTTCGCGCTCGCTACGCCGCCGCAGCCGGCCGTCGCCTTGCATGATGAAGTCGCCGCGGCCGCTATAGCCGATGCTCCCCGTCGTCGATGCCAGCAGCAGCAGCGCGTCCATCGCGTCAGGATCGAAGGCTTCGGCGAGGCGCACGAGATTCGGCCGCACGCCGTCGATCCAGATGGTGTCGGAATTGATGTGGAAGAACGGTGCCGGCCCGAGCAGAGGCAATGCCTTGACCACGCCGCCGCCGGTGCCGAGCAAAAGGCCGCGCTCGTCCGACAGGACGATTGCCGGTTTCGCCCGGCCCTTCACATGCGCTTCGATCTGTTCGCCGAGATAATGCATGTTGACCACGGCGCGTTCGACGCCGGCCTCGGCGAGGCGGTCGAGCACGTGATCGAGCAGCGCCTTGCCGGCGACCTTCACCAGCGGCTTCGGCATGGTGTCGGTCAGCGGACGCATGCGCGTGCCGAGACCGGCGGCGAGCACCATGGCGGTTTGCGGAATCGTGTTCATGCGGCTCAAAGCGAATTCAGCGATGGCACATTGGCCCGGTACCAGGCCTGGAGCGGCCCCAGCGCGGGGTGCGCCAGCGATCGCTGCAGATAGCCCCATACGCGCGGCAGATGACGCAAATATTGCGGCTTGTGGTCGCGCTTCTCCAGGCGCGCGAAGATACCCAGAATCTTCGAGGCGCGTTGCGCCGCCATCGTGGCATAAAGCCGCGCGAAGGCGCCCGCGTCGAAGCCCGGATCGGCCGCGTGCCGCGCACGCAGGTAGCGCGTGAGCAAAGTCAGCTCGAGCTTCTCCGACACGTCGACGCGCGCGTCCTGCAGCAACGACGCGACGTCGTAAGCCGGCGGGCCCATCACCGCGTCCTGAAAATCCAAAAGGCCGATGCGTTTAATGCCTTCGCGTTCCGGCAGCCACAGGAGATTGGGCGAATGATAGTCGCGCAACACCCAGGTCGGCGCCGCTTCGATCGCGGGCTGGAGCGCCTCGCGCCAGAGGGCCACATATTCCGCGCGCTGCTCAGGTGCGGCCGGCGCCTGAAGCTTCGGCAGATACCAGTCGAGCAACAATTCGACTTCGATCAGCATCGCGCCGATATCGTAAGGCGGAACGGTGTAGATCACGCCCGGCGACACCGGCAAAGTGTCGGGCAGCTTCATCGCATGCAGCGCTGAAAGCACGTCCGTTGCCACGCCGTAACGCGCCTCGATCGGCACCGGCGGCTCGCCGTCGACCACCAATTCGTTGCCGAGATCTTCGAGCACGATCAGGCCGTCGCCGCTGTCGGCGGCGAAGATCTTCGGCGCCGAGAAGCCGCGTTCGTGGAGCGCCCGCGCGATCGCCATGAACGGCGTCACGGTTTCGGCAAGATGGGCAATGGCGCTGTAGGGCTTGCCGTCGCGCACCGGCGGTCCGTCCGGACGCTTGGGCGAATTCATCAGGATATAACTGGCGCCGTCGCGCACCAGCCGCTCGTAGGAGCGCGTGGAGGCATCGCCCTGAATACGAATGCGGCTTGCAACGCCGAAGCCGTTGCCGATCAGAAAGCGCCGGACGGTGTCGATGCGCTCCGCGCGCGCGGCGCAGCTGCCGTAGCCGGTGACATGCACATGGCGGAAGCTGCGCGCCTTGTCGGGGTCCAGCGTAAAGGCGATGTCGAAACGATCGGCCGCGAGCTGGCTGCCGGCACGGTCGGGCCACTCCAGCAGCGTCACCGCGTTGTCGCCGAACTCCTCGAAGCCGAGCTCGGTCAGTTCATCCGGTCCGGACAGACGATAGAGGTCGGCGTGGACCAGGTTGAAGCGCGGCAGCGTATAGGCCTGCATCAAGGTGAAGGTCGGGCTCGGCACCTCGATGGTCGGATTGTCGGCGAGATAGCGGATGAGCGCGCGGGCAAACGTCGTCTTGCCCGCGCCGAGGTCGCCCGACAGCGTGATGAGATCGCCGGCCTCGATGGCGCCGGCGATATCGGCCATCAGCCGATAGGTCGCCTGCTCGTCGGCGACCTCGACCGTGAAGCTGTAGCTGCCGCTCGTCGAGGGCATCGAATCATCCGTCTTAAGGGCCCTGCGCCCTTATAGACGGCACCGGCGGCCGGGGGCCAGCCGGTCGCCCTCAGGTCAGTTCCACCGTCAGCGGATTATAGGAGTAGAGCCACTTGTTGCGGTCCTTGCCCTCGTCGCGCTTGGCGAATTCGGCGCGGATCGCGGCTTCCGAATGCAGGTGGAAAAGCCGGCGGTTGTCGCTCGACTGCAGGACGATGCGCGACGTGCGTTCGATGCGGTTGCGCTGATAGAGCTGCAGCGCCGCGGCGATGTCGCTCTCCATGTTGAGCGCGCGCGCCAGCACGGCGCCGTCCTCGATCGCCATCACCGCGCCCTGCGCGAGATAGGGCAAGGTCGCATGCGCGGAATCGCCGAGCAGCGTGGTGCGCTCGGTGCTCCAGTTCTTGATCGGCAGCCGGTTGTGCAGCGACCAGCGGTAGCACTTGTCCTTGTCGGCCTTGTCGATGATGGTCTGGATCGCCGGATGCCAGCCGGCATAATCGGCCTTCAACTGCTCCCACGGCATCTTGAGCGTCCACGACTCGTCCGACACTTCGTCGGTTTCGACGATGCCGACGAAGTTCAACAGCGCGCCGCCGCGCAGGTAATAGCAGACGATGTGGCCGCCCGGGCCCATGAACACCGACATCACCTGCGGCAGGAAATCCTTCGGCAGACGCTCGACCGGGACGATGATGCGCCAGGCGGCGTCGCCGGTATAAGTCGCCGGCACTTCGCCGACGATCTGCTTGCGCACCACGGATTTCAGCCCATCCGCGCCGAGCAGTATGTCGCCCTTGGCCGACGAGCCGTCGGCGAAATTCAGCGTCACGCCGTCCGCCGTTTCGGTGAAGCCCGTGGCGCGCTTGTTGAGCTGCACCACATCCGGTTTGAAGGCGCGGGCACGATCGGCGAGGATGCCGTGGAAATCGGCGCGATGAAGCTGCGTGTAGGGCGCGCCGTGCAGGCGCTCGTGCTCCGCCGAAAGCGCGAAGCGTTGGATCAGCTCGCCGGTGTCGTGCAGGCGGAATTCGTAAGCCTCGGGACGCACGCCGACCTTGGTGATCGCCTCCTCGAGCCCCAGCGAGCGCAACGCGTGCATGGCGTTGGCCGAGATCTGGATGCCAGCCCCGACTTCCTCCAACTTCGGCGCTTGCTCGTAGACTTCGACGTCGTGGCCTTCTTTCATGAGAAAGGAAGCGGCCGCCAAACCGCCGAGGCCGGCACCGGCGATCAAGATCTTGTGCTTTGCCATCGTCTTCTTCTTTTCAAGCCGCGGCAAAAGTGCCGCAGGGCGGGGCTATTTCGCCTGTCCCGCCGCACGGATCAAGCGCCGATTGCGTGTGGCGGAAGGCGCGCCGGATTGCCCCAACCGCGACGCTTTACGCCCCAAACGGCCCCCACACACCGATGGGCAGCCGCCCGCATCGCCGTTCAAATTTGCACACGGGTGAATGTGAATTCGCGCAAGCCCCGCGCTGGCTCACGCGATCGTCATCGCGCGGGACGCCGCGTTCGCATTTGAGCGCAATCGCACCGCCAGTGAATCACGCGGGCTGTCAGCGCGTTGTCGTCGAGGGTCCTGTCACGGACATATCACCCCTGCGTCGCCGATATTGCCACGGGAATGTCACGGTTTCGCCCCGTCTGGACAGGAACACCTTCCGCTCGTGGACGTTTGCAAAACGATCACGCCTTTGCAGATCATCAAGGAGTTCTAGTATGCGCAAAGCACTTTTCGCCCTTCCGCTCGCGGCCGCGGCGGCATTTGCCACGCCCGCCCTGGCGCAGCCGTACGGCCACAACGATTACGCCTCCGCTGACGCCCGTGCGGCCGCGCCGTGGGTTCTTGGCACCGCGGCCGGCACTGCCGTCGCGCTCGGCGCCTATAACGGCTGGTACACGGGTTGGGGCGCGGCCGGCGCCGCGCTGCCGACCAGCGCTGTCGGCGCAGCCGCCGTTGGCGGCGTCGCGGCCATGGGCACCGTCGCCTTCATCGGCGGTTGGATGCAGCCGTGCAGCGGCTTCCAGGCGCTGTTCGATCTCAACCACGGCCGCTGCGTGAACGGTCAGTATGTGGGTGATCGGGTGAGCTACAACGAGCCCGGTCCGGACCGCCCCTACCGCCGTCACCATCACCGCCGTAGCTATCGCTGATGCCGACGGTCGCTTTCAGCTAAAGCGCATTGATGGCCGGGCTCACGCCCGGCCATCTTGCTATGAGCGTCTGAATTATGCCGCCGACTGCTTGGCCTGCTGCGCCACCGGAAAGACGCAGGTCACTGTCGTGCCTTGACCGAGCACGGAGTCGATCGTGACCGTGCCGCCATGCAGCTCGACGAACGACCGCACCAGTGACAGCCCCAGGCCCGGGCCGCGATGCTCCGACCCGCGCGGATCGGTCTCGAACCACTTGAACACCCTCTCCTTGTCCTCCGGCGGAATGCCGGGCCCGTGATCGATCACGGAGAACACCACCGCGTCCGGACGCCGCTCGGCGGCGAAGGTGATCGTCTCACCCTCCGGCGAGAAGCCGACCGCATTGGACAGGAGATTGAACAGGATCTGCCGCAGCCGCCGCTCGTCGGCGGTGAACGATCCGATCGTGGGCAGCGCGCGGATGTCGAGCGTGATGTTGCTCTTGACGAGCCGGTCCTGCACGCCTTCGGCGGCCGCCACCATGCTGGCGCGGATATCGACCTCGCCGAGATTGAGCGTCATTGCGCCCGCATCGATGGTGGCAAGGTCGAGGATGTTGTTGATGATCGCGAGCAGCGCGTTGGTCGAAGTGGTGATGTAACCGAGATATTCGCGCTGCTTTTCGGTGAGCGGGCCGAAGGCCGCGTCGCCGAGGATGTGCGCGAAGCCGATGATGTTGGTCAGCGGCGAGCGCAGTTCGTACGACACGTGGTGCACGAAATCGATCTTGATCGAGTCGGCGGCCACTAGCGCTTCGTTGCGCTCGCGTAGCGCGCGCTCGACATTCACCGTGTCGGACACGTCCTGGAAGGTAACCAACGTGGCGCCGTCCGGCAGCGGCATCGTGGTCACATCGATCATCATGCCGTCGCGACGCTCGATGCGCGCCACCAGGGGCTCGCGGCCGTCGATGGCCGTCACCGCCCCGCGCAGATTGCGCCAGATGAGATTGTCGTCGTGCTGCACCTGACACCAGGCGGTCACCGCCTCGACGTGCGGGTGCTGATCGAGCGCCTCCGGCGTCAGCTTCCACATGCGCTGGAAGGCCGGATTGTGCAGGCGCACGCGGCCGTCCGAGCCGAACACCGCCACCGCCTCGGCAAGATGGTCGAGCGTCTCGCTCTGCACCTTGATGAGCGCGTCGTAGCGCCGGTGCATATCGAGGCCTTCGGTCACGTCATCGTAGAGATAAGTGACGCCGCCTTCGGGATTGGGCGTGGTGACGACGCGCATCGTGCGGTTATCGGGCAGGTGCCACATATGCTCCTGCGGCTCGACGGCGCGATAGGCTTCGTAAAGCTGCTGCTTCCATTCCCGGAAATTCTGCTGCTCCGGCAGCTTGCGGTTCGCGCGCAAGGTGTCGAGAACGGCCGAATCGGTTGGGTTCTGATCGAGGAAGCCGGCATTGAGCTCGAACAGCGAGCGGAAGGCGGCGTTGTAGAAGATCAGTTTGCGATCGACATTGAAGATGGCGACGCCGGTCGCGAGCTGATCGAGCACGCGGCGATGCGCCTCCACCATGCGCGCGAGTTCGCCGCGCATGCCTTCGGCCTCGGTGCGGTCGAGCGCCATGCCGACGCTGCCTTTGCCGGCCGGCGCATCGACCACGTCGAAGATGCGGCGTTCGCCGGCCGCGATCGCCGGGACGCGCCCTGCATACGTTTCGTTGGCCGCGCGGGCGCGCACGACCTCGGCGCGCGCGTTGCGATCGAGCAATTCCAGCGAGCGCGAAACGGCGTCGGTCGGATCGGTGGCCTCGACGGCGCGCGCATAAGCCTCGTTCACGAACACCAACTGGCCGTGCTGGTCGCGTGCCCATACCGGGGCGGGCAGCGAGTCGAGCAGCTCCCGCATCGTTGCGACGTCGCTCGACAGCTTTTCGTGACGGGCGGCAAGTTCAATCAAATCGCGCTCGAAGCCACTGACGTCGCGCAGACGCAGGATGGCGCTGCCGCCGACGGCGCGGCCTTCCGCTTCGATGGGACGGCCGATCCGCGTCGTCAGATTCATGACGAAGCCATGGCCCTCGCTGCGCAGCCGTTCGACCGCGTGCTCCATCTGCTGCGCCGCCGCCGGCTCGAGCCATGTGCCAAACGCAAGGACGCGCTCGGGCACACCGCCGGGCACGACGATCGACGTCTCGCCGAGAATGTCCGGCGCATCGGCCGCGGCAGCCCAGGCGACCAACACCTGCGGTTCGGCCATCAGCATGGCCTTGAGCCGATCGATCTCGGAGTGCAGCGCCATCGCTTCGTCGCGCGACACGCTCTCGAGCAAGCTGTTGCGACGGCGCGCACGCATCAGCGCCACGGTGGAGAGAACGGCGAAGCAGCCCAGGCCCAGGGTCAAGGTGAGCGTCGCCATCTCCTGGCTGCCAAAGGCACCGGCGAGCGAGCGCAGCGGCTCGATCACCGCAAGCGCAGGGCCGACGCTGGCGCGCGCCGGCGTCAGGAACGTCCCACAAAGGTTTATGGTTGCGAAGGCGGTTAAGAATCCGCCTCGCCACGGACGAGAACGCAGCCTCTCGTTCGCCGTCCGGATTATCTCCGGCATATTCGGGCCTGCCCCAGGAATTGCGAGCGGTGTCCGCCACACCATTCGCGAATCACAAGACTTTAGCGCCCGGGGGACTCCTGCCGAAAGAGTCCAGACCGTGAACGGGTAAAGAAGCGGCGCGCGACGCGAAATTACTTCGCCGGAGCAGCGCGCTTGGCCATGTCTTCGACGTTGATCTTGCCGAGCGCGGCCGAGAATGTGCGCTCGGCTTCGATGAGCGCCGGCTGCACCACCTCGCTGACGATCGACGACGGCGGCAGCGGTGGATCTTCCGCCTCTTCGGCGCGGCTCGCGGCGCGCAGAATTTCGTCGACGGTGATGCGGCTCTGCTCGCGCGCGATCTCGTAGCCGCCATGCGGCCCACGGATGCCCTTGAGGATGCCCTCACGCACCAATGCCTGCAGCACCGGCTCGAGATGGCGCGGTGGAAGCTTGTGACGCGCCGCCAAGGCCTTCGCCGACACCGGCCGGCCGCGGGCGTTAATGGCAACGTCGATGACAGCAGCTATCGCAAGAATGCCCTTGCGAGAAACGAGCGGCATTGGACAGCACCAGTCGCACTTGCAACGATGCTAGAGGTAATAGATTACAGCTAGTCTCACGTCCAGCGTTCAATTTTAAAAAATTTCCTCAACCTCCGGTAGAACCAAAACCGCCGGCGCCGCGCGCCGTCTCGTCGAGCGACGCCACTTCGCGCAGCACCATCTGCAAAACCGGCGCGACGATCATTTGCGCGATGCGCATGCCGCGCGTGACGACGACCGGATCGCCGCCGTGATTGACGAGCAACACCTGCACTTCACCACGATAATCGGCATCGATCGTTCCCGGCGCATTGAGCACGGTCAGGCCGTGTTTCACGGCAAGGCCCGAGCGCGGCCGCACCTGCGCTTCCGTCCCGACGGGCAGCGCAATAGCGATGCCGGTCGGCACCAGGGCGCGCGAACCCGGCGCGATCGTCAACGGCGCATCGTCCGGCACAGCGGCGAGCAGATCGGCACCGGCCGCGTGCGCGGTCTGATAGGCGGGCAACGGCAGATCGTAACCATGCGGCAATCGCATCACGCGGATTTCGGACGTGCTCACTTTTTCGCTCCATTGCGCGCAGCCGCGATGCGATCGATCAACATCGCGGCCACTTCTTCTTTCGATTGCGTCGGCCAGGCTTCCACGCCCGCACCGGTGACAAGCTGAATGGTGTTGCGGTCGCCGCCCATGATGCCGGTCGCCGGCGACACATCGTTGGCGAGGATCCAATCGCAGCCCTTGCGCGCCAGTTTGTCCTTGGCGTTGGCGACGACATTCTCGGTCTCGGCGGCAAAACCGATGACGAGCGGCGGACGCTGCTGCGTACGGTGCGCGATGGTCGACAGAATGTCGGGATTTTCGACCAAGGCCAGTTCGGGCGTCGATTGACCCGCCTTTTTCTTGATCTTCTGCTCGCCCGCATTGGCGACACGCCAATCGGCCACTGCCGCCGCGAAGATCGCGACATCGACGGGCAGCGCCTGCTCGACAGCCGCGAGCATGTCGCGCGCGCTCTCCACCTTGACGATCTTCACGCCCGTCGGATCGAGCACGTTCACCGGCCCGCTCACCAACGTCACCTCGGCGCCGGCGCGGGCGGCGGCGGCGGCGATGGCGTGCCCTTGTTTGCCGGAAGAACGGTTGGCGATGTAGCGCACCGGATCGATCGGCTCGTGTGTCGGGCCGGAGGTGATGAGAACACGCACGCCTTTGAGCGGCTGTGCTGCTTCGAGCGACAAGAGATTATCGGCAGCGGCGGCGATTTCGAGCGGCTCGGCCATGCGGCCCAAGCCGCGCTCGCCGGATTCCGCCATCTCGCCTTCGTTGGGTCCGACGAAAGCAAAGCCATCGGCCTTGAGCTGCGCCAGATTGCGCTGCGTCGCCTTGTTCGCCCACATATGCGGATTCATCGCCGGCGCGAGCAGCACATTCGTGCCCGCCGCGAGCAACACCGCGCTGGCGAGATCATCGGCGTGGCCGCCGCAAATCTTCGCCATGAGATCGGCGGTCGCCGGCGCGACGACGATGAGATCCGCTTCGCGCGCCAACCGAATGTGACCGACGTCGAATTCGGAGGTCTGGTCGAACAGATCGGTGAACACGCGCTCGCCGGTCAGCGCGCCGGCAGACAGCGGCGTGATGAATTGCTCGGCCGCCTTAGTGAGAATGCAGCGCACGGCGATGCGCCGCTCGCGCAACCGCCGGATGAGATCGAGCGACTTGTACGCCGCGATGCCACCGCCGATGATCAGCAGCACGTGGCGGACGTCGGCCTCGATGACGGACCGTTGCTCGGCCCCCTCCTTTGGCGGATTAGGCGGGACGATGAGATCGAGCGCTTCATGGCCGGTCGCGTCCGCGGCCTCGCGCAGGATGGTGCGGACTTCGTCCTCCATCGAACGGCCGTGGCGCGCGGCACGCAGCCGCAGCAGCTTCTTGAGCCTCTCGTCGAGCTGGCGGACAGTGAGCGACGCCATCGGAAAACTCCCGGATGGCGAACCCATAGCACTGGAATGATTGCGATGCAATCAATGCAATCAATTTGCTCGAAGAGTTAGCTTCAGCTTATTACAAGCTTACTTGACATTTTTTGAACAAAGTCTAGTCTTTATTTAAGAAGCTCAACGGGAGAGTTGCCGTCATGAAGGTATTCGTTGGAACTGCACAGGAATACAAAGAGGTAGCCCACCTTTTCGGGGACGAGTCGGCCGCAAAGCCCGACGCCGCCTCGAGCCAAATTCCTGCGAAGACCGCGAAGGGTGAATCGGAGGCTGCGGCTCTTAGCTCCGAGATAATCGAATATGCTTTCAGCCGTATTCCGCTATCTCAAAATCAAAGCAAAGTTTGGCGAACAATCGTCGATGCCTATCCGAACTGGGTGAACGTAATTGAGCTTGCAGACCGGACTGGGCTCAGTCGTCAGGAAATCGCTGGCGTATGGGGCGCGCTCGGACGTCGCCTCGCACATACTACGGGTTGGCCCACCGATGAGTGGCCAATGGACGAGGACCGCGACCACAATAATCTACGGCGATATCGGGCACATGCAGACCTGGTTCGCCTTGTTAAGGCAGGCCGGATTAAGCTCAAATAAGCGCAGCCAAGCGCGGTTCGATTTCATCAGGACGTTTTCAGGCCGGAGACCTTCGCGACGGCGTGCGGGGGGCTCCATGCCTCTCTTGTCGTAATCGAGTCAGGCGCCTCGCTCACGACTTTTGAATTATTTTTGCCAGCTAGGACAGCGCCCGCAAGGCCGTGCGGACGAGGTCCGGGCCGCTCTCGGCGATCTTCTGTTCGATGGCCGCGTGGGTGCCCTTCCACAACGGGAAGGCCTCGGCGAGCACATTGCGGCCTTCCGGGGTCAACGCCAGACGGCGGCTGCGGCGATCTTCCGGGTCGACGGCGACCTTGACCAACCCCCGCCGCTCCAGCGGCTTGAGATTGGCGGTGAGCGTCGTGCGGTCCATCGCCAGCAACTGCGCCACGCTGCCGATGCTCGGCGGCTCCGGGCGGTTGAGCGACATCAGCAGCGAAAATTGCCCGCTGGTGATGCCCACCGGCCGCAGCACGTCGTCGAAATGACGCGCCAACGCCCGCGCCGCGCGTTGTGCGTGCAGGCACAGACACGCGTCCCGCACCAGAATGGTGCTCGCAAAGGACACGGGGTCGGGTTTTGACATGACTCAAATATGTTGATATCAACGTTTTTGTCAATGAGGTTCCGGCCGCCCCGGCCGCAGCCGTCCACATGAAACGACGGGCGCAACGCCCACCGACACGCGAGGGAGAGAGACATGAACGTTCAGCCGTATCTGAGCTTCGAAGGCCGCTGCGAGGAAGCGCTCGACTTCTACAAGAAAGCGATCGGTGCGCAGGTCGAGGTCATGATGCGTTTCAAGGAAGCGCCGCCGATGGACAGCCCCGGCGAGGGCTGCGCCGGCCCGATGCCTGACGCCAACAAGATCATGCATTCGAGCTTCAAGGTCGGCGACGCCGTCATCATGGCGACCGACGGCATGGCGAGCGGCAAGGCGGATTTCAAAGGCATTTCGCTCGCGCTCTCGGTCAAGGATGACGCCGACGCTCAACAGAAATTCAAGGCGCTGAGCGAAGGCGGCACGGTGCTTCAGCCGCTGATGAAGACCTTCTTCTCCTCCAGCTTCGGCATGTTGGCCGACAAATTCGGCGTCGGCTGGATGGTGGTTGTTCCGCAGCACTAAGCGCGCCGCACCCACGCTCGCATCAGCGCGCGAGCCCGAAGGAGGAACGATGCTCGACAAACATACGACGCTGCCATCCGCGCAAGAGCTCGCGGACAATTGCAACGTCCGCATTCCGAACGAGAGCGCCGAATACCGCAAGGCCCGTACAGCGCTGCTGGCCGAGGAGATCGAATTGCGGCGGCACATCGAGCGGGTTGCCGAACAGCGCCGGGCGT
Organism: Pseudolabrys taiwanensis; assembly: GCF_003367395.1. NCBI lineage: Bacteria > Pseudomonadati > Pseudomonadota > Alphaproteobacteria > Hyphomicrobiales > Xanthobacteraceae > Pseudolabrys > Pseudolabrys taiwanensis. The sequence continues at coordinate 3,952,199 of NZ_CP031417.1, forward strand.
TACCGCCCGGCGGCGCGGTGAAGGACTATCGCTTCATCGGTGAAAAAGGACCGGTCGGCTTCGCCGATCTCTTCGGCGACAAGCAGACGCTCGTCATCTACACCTATATGTACGGCCCGCAGCGCGAGCGGCCGTGCCCGATGTGCACGTCGCTGCTGTCGTCTTTCGAGGGCGAGGCGCAGGACATCATGCAGAATGTCGCGCTGGCGGTGACGGCGCGCTCGCCGATCGAGCGCCTGCGGCACTTCAAGAGCGAGCGCGGGTGGCGCGACCTCCAGTTCTATTCGGATCCGTCCGGCGAGTTCAGCCGCGACTTCAACGCCCTCGGTCCGAACGGCGAGGAGTGGCCCGGTCTGCATGTCTTCACCCGGCGCGACGGCACGCTGCGTCATTTCTGGAGCGGCGAAATGGACGGCTCCACCGCCGATCCGGGTCAGGACTCGCGCGGCGCGCCGGACCTGATGCCGCTCTGGACCGTGCTCGACTGCACGCCGGAAGGCCGCAAGCCGCATTGGTATCCGAAACTCGACTACGGCCGCTGAGCGCTGCCGATCTCACGAAATGCACAAGGAGGAAATAGTGGCCTTAGCCAAACGAAAACTCGCGACCTGTCTTTGGTTCGACAAGCAGGCGGAAGAAGCGGCGAAATTCTATTGCTCCGTGTTCAAGAACGCGAAGCTCGGCCGCACCGCTTATTACCCCGACGCCGGGCAGGACATTCACGCCAAGCCGGCCAATTCCGTGCTGACGGTCGAGTTCGAACTCGAAGGCATGGCGTTCATGGCGCTCAATGCCGGGCCGATGTTCAAATTCAACGAAGCGATCTCGCTGCAGATCCCCTGCGAGACGCAGGAGGAAATCGACTACTATTGGAGCGCGCTGACCGCCGACGGCGGTCAGGAAAGCCAATGCGGCTGGCTCAAGGACAAGTTCGGCCTGTCGTGGCAGGTGTTTCCCGACTTCATGGGCGACATATTGACCGGACCGGATCGCGCCGCCGCCGCGCGTGTTATGAACGCCTTCATGCCGATGAAGAAGTTCGACATGGCGGCCATCAAAAAGGCCTTCAAAGGCGAATAACGGAGGAGCGCATGACCTACGTGGACGGATTCGTGGTGCCGGTTCCGAAGAAGAAGATCGCGGCTTATCGCAAGATGGCGCGCAAGGCCGGCAAGATCTGGCTGGAACACGGCGCGCTCGAATTCCGCGAATGCGTCGCCGACGACGTCAAGAAAGGCAAGTGGACGTCGTTTCCGCGTAGCGTCAAGCTGAAGGCCGGCGAAACGGTGATGTTCTCATGGATCGTCTATCGCTCGCGCAAGCAGCGGGACAGCGTGCTGAAGAAGGTGATGAGCGACGAGCGCCTCAAAGCCGACATGCAGGGCGATATGCCATTCGACGGCAAGCGCATGATCTTCGGCGGCTTCAAGACCCTTGTCGCGCTCTGATCCGCACGGCATCCGGTAGAACCGTTCCACTCGCGCAGGAGTGAGCGGGGTGTGGGTCCAGCAGGCAACCGATTAAGGCTGTCGCGCCTACACCAACAGCCACGCGATCCAGAACAACAGCAGCGCGATGACCCACAGCGCCGCGGCCGTCCAACGGTTGCGGCGCTGCTCGGCCCGGCCGATGGCCTCGACCGTCTCCGGCGCCAGCACGAGACCGTTGCGCGTGATGTCGTCGAGCTGATCGAGCATGAAGCCGGCGCGCGTCAGCAGCGACGGCACCTGCGCGACGAAACGGCCGATCTCGCCGGCGCCGCGCGCCGCGCCTTCGGCGATGCCCACCGGCCCCAGATTGCGCGCGATCCACTCGCGCACCACCGGATCGGCCGTCTTCCACATGTCGAGCTTGGGATCGAGCGAACGCGCGACGCCTTCGACCACGACCATGGTCTTCTGCAGCAGGATCAGCTCGGGCCGCGTGCGCATATCGAAAATGCCGGTCACCTCGAACAGCAGCGTCAGCAGCTTCGCCATCGAGATATCTTCGGCGGTGCGGTTATGGATCGGCTCGCCGATGGCGCGGATCGCCTGCGCGAAGGCATCGACCGAATGATGCCGCGGCACGTAGCCGGCATCGAAATGCACCTGCGCGACCCGGCGATAGTCGCGCGTGATGAACCCGAACAGGATCTCGGCGAGGAAGCGGCGCTCCTTGACGCCGAGCCGGCCCATGATGCCGAAGTCGACCGCGATCAACCGGCCATCGTCATCGACGAACAGATTACCGGGATGCATGTCGGCGTGGAAGAAGCCGTCGCGCAACGCATGGCGCAGGAAGCTCTGGATCACGTTGCGGCCGAGCGCCGGCAGATCGAAGCCCTTGGCCTCGAGCGCGGCGCGATCGTTGAGCTTCGTGCCGTCGATCCATTCGAGCGTCAGCACTTCGCGCGCCGTGCGATCCCAATCGATGTGCGGCACGCGGAAATCGACATCCTCGCGCGTGTTCTCGGCCATCTCCGACAGCGCCGCCGCCTCCAGGCGGAAATCCATCTCCAGTGCCACCGAACGGTCGAGCGTGTTGACGACTTCGACCAGACGCAGGCGTTCGGCTTCCGGCGACATCGCCTCGGCGCGCCGCGCCGCGAAGAAGAAAGCGTCGAGGTCGACCTTGAAACGCCGCTCGACGCCGGGCCGCAGGATCTTCACCGCGACCTGCTGGCGCACGCCATCCTTCTCGACCTGCGCCGGATGCACCTGCGCGATCGAAGCCGCCGCCACCGCCGGTCCGAAGTTGGCATAGACGGCGTTGAGCGGCTTCTCGAACGCCGCGGCAACCACGGCTTCCGCTTCGGCTTGCGGAAACGCCGGCATCTTGTCTTGCAGGCTTTGCAGATCGCGCGCGATCGCGGGGCCCACGACGTCGGGCCGCGTCGCCAGAAACTGCCCGAGCTTGACGTAAGTGGGGCCGAGCCGTCCGAGCGCCGCGGCGAGACGGGCACCGCCATCCTTGGCGCCGGGCCGCTCGATGAGCCGCGCGAGCGCGATCGCCGTGCGCGCGGGCAGCGGCAAAGGCCGCGTGTCGACGAGCGCGAGCACGCCCTCGCGCGCGAACACATAGCCGGCGCGAGACAGGCGGATGAGATGAGAGAAGGCCGCGATCACAATTTCCAGCCCGAGTGCAGCGCGACGACGCCGCCGGTCATCTGCGTGAACGAGACGCGGCGGAAGCCGGCTGCTTCGATCATCGCGGCGAAGCGCCGCGGCTTGGGAAACTTGCGAATGGATTCGACGAGGTACTGATAGGCCTCGCGATCGCCGGTGACAGCCTGGCCGACGCGCGGGATCACGTTGAACGAATAGAGCTCGTAGATCTTGTCGAGACCCGGCACATCGACCGCGGAGAATTCAAGGCAGAGAAAGCGCCCGCCCGTCTTGAGCACGCGATAGACTTCCGCCAGCGCGCGCTCGATACGCGGCACGTTGCGAATGCCGAAGGCGATGGTGACGCAGTCGAAGGTCTTGTCGGCATAAGGCAGCTCTTCGGCATTGCCCTGCTCGAAGGTCACCGCATGGTCATAGCCGCGCTTCTCCGCGCGCTCGCGGCCGACTGCCAGCATCTCCGCATTGATGTCGCACACCGTCACCCGCGTGCCGTCGCCGCCCGCGTCCACGACGCGGAAAGCGACGTCGCCCGTACCCCCCGCGAGATCGAGCAGCCGGAACGCACGATCCGATTTCGGCGGGTTCACCGCGGTGACCAGGGCGTCCTTCCACGGCCGGTGCAATCCGCCGGACATCAGGTCGTTCATCAGGTCGTAGCGGCGCGCCACCGAATGGAAGACGTCGTCCACCCGCCCCTGCTTTTCCTCCAGGGGGATGTTCTCGTAGCCGAAATGGGTCTCTTCGCGGGTCGTGGGCATCGCCAATTGTCCTTTGCGGCCCGGACCATAGCGCGGGCGGGCGGCGGGCGCTAGAAAGGTCGCCGCGATGCCTTAACGAGCGGTACGGAAGGGGTCCAGATGTCAATCGCGTTCAAAGCCGCTATTCCGACGTTTCGGATTTTTTCGCTCGAGAAGGCGCGCGAGTTCTATCTCGACTTTCTCGGTTGCAAGATCGACTGGGAGCACCGTTTCGAACCCGAGGCGCCGGTTTACATGCAGGTCTCTCGCGGCGGTTTTACGCTGCGCCTCAGCGAGCACCATGGTGACGGTACGCCCGGCTCCATCGCCTACGTGCCCGTGAGCGGGGTAGCCGAGCTGCACCGCGAACTGAACGAAAAGAAGTACCGTTACAACCGCCCCGGCCTGGACGAGCAGGAATGGGGCATGACCGAGGTGACCGTCGTCGACCCGTTCAACAACCGGATCACCTTCGGCGAGCCCACCGAAATGACGGCGCGCAACACCTAATGCCCGAGCTCCCCGAAGTCGAAACCGTCCGCCGCGGTCTCGCGCCCGCCATGGAAGGCGCGCGCATCGACAAGGTCGACGTGCGCCATCGCGGCCTGCGCTGGCCGATCGCCAAGGACTTCGAGCAGCGCATCGAGGGGCAGACGGTCGAGGGTCTCGGCCGCCGCGCGAAGTATCTCATCGCCGATCTGTCGTCCGGCGACGTGCTGGTCATGCATCTCGGCATGTCGGGCTCGTTCCGCGTCGGTCATGAGTCGCGGCCGGGCATCTACTATCACGAGACGTCGAAGAGCACGGCGCACGACCATGTCGTGTTTCATCTCTCGAACGGCGAGATCGTGACCTTCAACGACCCGCGCCGCTTCGGCTCGATGAAGCTCGTGCCGCGCGCCAAGCTCGACCAGGAGCCTTTGCTGCGCGGCATCGGACCCGAGCCGCTCGGCAACGCATTCGATGCGGCGATGCTGGCGAAGGCCTGCGCCGGCAAAAAGACGTCACTCAAAGCGGCGCTGCTCGATCAGCGCGTGGTCGCCGGTCTCGGCAATATCTATGTCTGCGAGGCGCTGTTTCGCGCGCGGCTCTCGCCCAAACGGCGCGCTTCCACGATCGCCGACCGCCACGGCAAGCCCAATGCGCGCGCCGAAGCGCTCGTGCCGGCGATCAAGGCGGTGTTGCAGGACGCCATCAAGGCCGGCGGCTCCTCCTTGCGCGATCACCGCCGCGCCGACGGTTCGCTCGGCGACTTCCAACACAATTTCCTGGTCTATGACCGCGAAGGTCAGCCCTGCCCTGGCGGCTGCGGGGGCACGGTCAAACGCATCGTGCAGGCCGGGCGCTCGACCTTCTATTGTCCGTCATGCCAGAAATGAGGCTCTCCCCACGGTCATGCCCGGGCAACCGGGTCCGGCCTCTGGCCGGCCCGGCCGTAAGACTTGACCCGGGCATCCATGATGAGGTGCAACAGGTTCGACCGTACGATCGTATAGGAACGCATGTTTCATGGATTGCCGGGTCAAGCCCGGCAATGACTGTTTGGAGAGTCCGGAGCCAATCATGAGCTATCAAAACATCCTCGTCGAAACCAAAGGCCGCGTCGGCATCATCCGGCTCAACCGTCCGCAGGCGCTGAACGCGCTCAATCAGGCGCTAATGGCGGAGCTGACGCAAGCGGTGCAGGCGTTCGACGCCGATGACGCTGTCGGCTGCATGCTGCTCACCGGCAGCGAGAAGGCTTTCGCCGCCGGCGCCGACATCAAGGAGATGGCGGACAAGAGCTTCATCGACGCCTATGGCGGCAACTTCGCGGCCGATTGGCACGGCATCGCGCAGGCGCGGAAGCCGGTCGTCGCGGCGGTCGCCGGCTTCGCGCTCGGCGGCGGCTGCGAGATCGCCATGCAATGCGACATCATCATCGCCGCCGACACCGCCAAGTTCGGTCAGCCGGAAATCAAGCTCGGCGTCATTCCCGGCATCGGCGGCACGCAACGCCTGACACGCGCGGTCGGCAAGGCCAAGGCGATGGACCTCGTGCTCACCGGCCGCAACATGGATGCGGCGGAAGCCGAGCGTGCCGGCCTCGTCGCGCGCGTCGTGCCGGCCGCGAGCCTGATGGACGAAGCGATGAAGGTTGCCGAGACGATCGCCGGCATGTCGCTGCCATCGGTGCTGGCCGGCAAGGAATCGGTCAACGCCGCGTTCGAGTCGTCCTTGGCCGAAGGCGTGCGCTTCGAACGGCGCATCTTCCATTCGCTGTTCGCGACCGAGGATCAGAAGGAAGGCATGAAGGCCTTCGTCGAGAAGCGTAAGCCGGATTGGAAGAACAAGTAAGGCGCGCCCGGACGCGGCGCAGCCTTTCTCGGCCCTCATGCTGAGGAGCGCCGCGAAGCAGCCGCCTCGGAGCATGAGGCCGCCCCATCCTTCGAGACGCGCTCACTGACGTGAGCACGCCTCAGGGTAAGGCGGAGAGGCGCTACTTCCTTACGCAGATAATGCGCACGACCGACGCCTTGGCGTCGGGGCCGGTTGTCGAAGCGACTTCGACATTACGCGCGTTGAGAAACGCGCGGATCGTGTCCGCGCTGACGAGATGCACCGGCGGCGCGGCCGGCTCGGTGCTCGCCAGCACGAAGTTGCGCATCTCCGTCACACCAAGGAAGTGGCCTTGCGCATCGATGGCCGCGGCGCCGGAGAATCCGGCCATCGGCACCGGCTGCTGCAGCTCAATGGTCGCTTCGTCGGCCAATCGCGCTTTCACCTCGGTCAAAGCCTTGGTGCCGCCCTGCTCCTTCGGATCGGGAATGCCGATCAGCGTCATGTCGCCGGACTTCGGCGGAGCGCCGGCGAGCGAAACCGGCGATAACTTGCGCGGGCCGTAGACTCGCAGCAGGGCGAGGCCTTTGTCCTTGTCGTCCGCCACCCGCTCGGCGTCGCCGAGGCCCGCGGCGACGATCACTTGGCAGCCTTCGGTCAACCGGCGATCGGTGACGATGTGGCCGCGTTCGCTGACGACGACGCCGTTGCCGTACTCGACCGACTTCGCCAGCGCGGCGAAAGGCGCGCTGCGCTCGGGGAACGGCGAGAACGCACTCGCCATTGCCACCATCATCGGCGAGACGATGGTCTCCATCATCTGATCGAACGACAAGGTGAACCCGCGCACTTCGCCGTCGCGGATCTTGGCGCGCACCGAGAACTTCTTCAGGCCCTGGATGCCGCTGATGAAGAAGCCGTCGTCGTTGAGCACGCTGTATTCGACCCGGCGCGTCGCCGGCTCACGCTTCTCCTGCTCGAACACCGCGGCGAGTTTCAAGTTCGGATCCTTGATGCGGAAGGTCTCGACCTGCACCTCGCCATAGGCCGATGACCAGCGCGTGCCGCGCGCGGCATCGCGCGCCTGCGGCACCATCTTGGTCGGCAGGCCGATACGGATGCCGGTCGCGGGATCGACCACCACGCTCCAGCCGAACTCTTTCTCGTAATTCTGCGCGGCGGCGACGAGCGCGGCCCGTTCGACCGGTGTCAGCACGCCGGTGACGTTGCCCTTGGCGCGCTTCTGATAGTTCTTCACCGCGGCCAACATCGGGTCTTCGCCATTCGTCGCGCCGGCATAGTCGCCCGACCAGAACAGCGCCGCCTGGATCTTGATGCGTTCGTCAAAAGGAATGCCCGCGAAGACCGGCGCGTTCGCTCCCACCTTGGCGGTCTCAGGCTTGATGGTGTCGGCCTTAGGCAACGAGGCCGTCGCGAAGCCATCCTTCGGCGCGGGCTTGCTCTCGGCCTGACCGATCTGCGGCCGCGGCGTTGGCAGCCGTGGCGCAGGTTCGCCCGCGACCGCAGCGCCAGCCGCGAGCACGAGACCGACGATGACCGTGAATGCGGCCCCCTGCATGGTCTTTAACGCCACCCTAACCATATCCAGCAGGACAGCTTAGCCCATGGCCCCTGCGGCGCAAGGCAGCCGACGGATTAGCGTGAACGGGCGAAAGATTCCCAATTTCCTCAAGCTTGAGTTAGGTTTACGGCGATGCTCGACCCCCAAGAACTCGAACGCTATGCGCGCCACATTGTTCTGCGCGACGTCGGCGGCCCCGGCCAGGCCAAGCTGAAAGCCGCCCGCGTGCTGGTCGTGGGCGCCGGCGGTCTTGGCGCGCCGGTCTTGCTCTATCTCGCCGCGGCCGGCGTCGGCACGCTGGGCGTGATCGACGACGACGCGGTGTCGCTGTCGAACCTGCAGCGCCAGGTCATCTTCAGCACGGACGATATCGGCGCGCCGAAAGCGGATCGCGCGGCGGATGCGGTCACGCGGCTCAATCCGCATGTGAAGGTCGAGACGCATCAAACGCGGCTTACCGCCGCCAACGCGCTCGACCTGATATCGCGCTACGACATCGTCGCCGACGGCTCGGACAATTTCGCCACGCGCTATCTCGTCGCCGACGCGTGCTACTTCGCCAAGAAGCCGTTGATCACCGCTGCGCTCGGCACATTCGACGGCTCGCTGACGTCGATCCGCGCGCACGAACGCCAAGCCGACGGCACGCCCAATCCGACCTATCGTTGTCTGTTTCCCGAACCGCCGCCGGCGGGCATGGTTCCCGCTTGCGCCGAAGCCGGCGTGCTGGGCGCGATGCCCGGCGTGCTCGGCTCGCTGATGGCGCTGGAAGTGATCCGCGAGATCGTCGGTTTCGGCGAAGGCCTCGTCGGCCGGCTGTTGATGATCGATGCGCGTTCGATGCGCTTCGAAACGCTCGACTACGCGTGGGACCCGGACAATCCGTTGAGCGGCAGAACGCCGACCATCACGGATTTGTCCATTCACGCCTGACCGTTGATCGCATTCGATCTAGTCGAGCAGCCACCGGAACGCCCGCCGTAGTTCGGCCGTGCCGTCGCGTTCGAGCCATCGGCCATGCGCGATGACGATGCGTTCCGGCTGCCATGCAAGCATCTGCTCGACGGCCATCTTCAAAACAGAACGATCGAAGGTCAGGCGCATGTCGCGCGGCATCTGGCCGTCCGGATGTTGGACATGGCCGAGGCGCGTCATCAGACGCATGAAAAACGACAACTTCGCCGGTTCGAAGCTCTCGATGAGGTCCGTCAGGATCAGCGTGCGGCTGTTGCGGTGAAAGAACTCGACCTCGGTCATATAGCGTCCGGCAACCGTCAGCGTCCTGACCTCACGGTCCCACGGATAACCGTCACGCCGTTCAAGCAGACGGCACGAGAAGTCGATACGCTCTCCCGCCTGCTCCTTGATGCGCGGGGCGAGATAGACCTCGGCGGCCGGAAACGCCGCATGCCAGTCGGGTATCCACCAATAGTGAATGCGATTGGGACCGACGATCCAGCGCACGGCGCCGATCCTGTCGACCTGCGCCTTGAGCTCGGCCGTCAGCCGCGTCGGCGAATGAACGAAAAGCCCCTCCGCAAGCCGTAGCACCGTCATGCGCGTCGGGAACGGCATGGCGAACGGCTTCGGACCGAAGCGGATCACGGGCCCGTCGACGATCCAGACGGCCTCAGCAATGGGCTTGAGACAATCGAGCGGCGGATAGGTGAGATCCGTGGCCATGACCTGTCATCCCGGGAGTCGCCCCCTTTTGCGCCCCCCAGAAATGACGATCACAGCATCGACGGCAGCACGCGATCCGGCGGACGATGGCCGTCCATGAACGTGCGGATGTTGATGATCACCTTCTCGCCCATGTCGATGCGGCCCTCGAGCGTTGCCGAACCCATGTGCGGCAGCAGCACGACTTTGCCCTGACGCGCGAGCTTCACCAGCTTCGGATTCACCGCGGGCTCGTGCTCGAACACGTCCAGGCCGGCGCCGGCGAGATCGCCGGACTCCAGCATGCGCGCGAGCGCGTTTTCATCGACTACTTCGCCGCGCGCGGTGTTGACGACATAAGCCTGCGGCCGCAGCAGCTTCAGCCGCCGCGCCGACAACAAATGATACGTCGCCGGCGTGTGCGGGCAGTTGACCGACACGATGTCCATGCGGGCGAGCATCTGGTCGAGGCTCTCCCAATACGTCGCGTCGAGCTCTTCCTCGATCTTCGGCGCGACCTTGCGACGGTTGTGATAGTGGATCTGCAGACCGAAGGCGCGGGCGCGCCGCGCCACGGCCTGGCCGATGCGGCCCATGCCGATGATGCCGAGGCGTTTGCCCCAGATGCGATGGCCCATCATCCAGGTCGGCGACCAGCCCGCCCAGTCCTTTTCCGACGTCAGCACGTGCGAGCCTTCGACGAGACGGCGCGGCACCGCGAGGATCAGAGCCATGGTCATGTCGGCCGTATCTTCGGTCAACACACCGGGCGTGTTGGTGACGGTGATGCCGCGCTGCACGGCAGTCGCGACATCGATGTTGTCGACGCCGTTGCCGAAGTTGGCAATGAGCTTGAGCTGCTCGCCGGCCTTGGACAGCACCGACGCGTCGATCTGATCGGTGATCGTCGGCACCAGCACATCGGCGCTCTTCACCGCTTCGGCGAGTTCCGCTTGCGTCAGCGGCTTGTCGTCGGTGTTGAGGCGCGCATCAAAAAGTTCCCGCATGCGCAGTTCGACGTTGTCAGGCAACTTACGCGTGACGACGACCAGCGGTTTCTTACCCTTCGCCATGATCCCCTTACCGCGACGGCACCAATATCGGCTGTCAAAGAAACGCGCCGATTCAGTCCTCTTTAACCCTGCTCGCCCACAGTGTACGGGCGCTCCTGCAGGCAACGAAATCCGTACTTTTCCTATCAGATGGCTGTCGCAACACAAAGTTTTGGGGCCGCGATCCGGAGCCTCGGCGGCGCCCTTTTGAGCGTTGTCGTTCTGGCGGCCGCCATGTCGTCCGCCGTGGCCGCCGGCGACGTCCCGACCGGCACGGTGAGCGGCCTGCCGATTCCGCGCTTCGTCAGCCTCAAATCGGACCGCGTCAATGTCCGCGGGGGTCCGAACAAGGATCAGGACGTCCGCTGGGTCTACACCCGGGCCGGCATGCCGGTCGAAATTACCGCCGAGTTCGAGAACTGGCGGCGCATTCGCGACTGGGAAGGCGCCGAGGGCTGGGTCTATCACTCGCTGCTGTCGGGCAAACGGACGGCCGTCGTGGTGCCGAAGCTCAATGCGGAACTGGTGCCGCTTTACGACAAGGCCGACACCACATCCGCGGTCGTGGCGCGGCTGCAATCCGGCGTGCTCGGTTCGCTCAAGTCCTGCGACGGCGCCTGGTGCCAATTCTCAGGCAAGAACTTCAGCGGCTATATCCAGCAAGAACGCCTCTGGGGCGCCTACCCGAACGAAAAGGTCGAGTAATAGTCCCGTCGCCCTTTCGAGGCTCGCTGCGCTCGCACCTCAGGATGACGGGTCGTGTGCCACGACAAAAAGAAAATGGCCGGGACATGCCCGGCCATCACACACAAATAACCGCTGACAATCAGCTCTTCTTGCGCAGACGCACGACCACGTCGACGCGCGCGATCTCGTAGCCTTCCGGCGGGGTCGGCGTATTGCCGACGATCACGTCCTCGCCCGGAATATCGAGCACCGCATCCTCACCTTCGACATAGAAGTGATGATGCGCCGACGCGTTGGTGTCGAAATAGGCCTTGGAACCGTCGACCGCGACCTGACGCAGCAAACCGACCTCGGTGAACTGATGCAGCGTATTGTAGATGGTCGCCAGGGACACCGGCACCTTGGCGCGCGTGGCCTCCTCGTAGAGCATTTCCGCCGTGAGATGGCGGTCGCCCTTGCCGAACAGGATCCAACCGAGCGCCATGCGCTGGCGCGTCGGACGCAGCCCGACCTGCCGCAGCATCGACTTCACGTCGTGCCATGGACAGCCCGTGCGGTCGCCATGATCATCGGCCCGCATGTCGGGAAGCTTCGGGAACACCATGGTACGCATTTCGGTCATGTCGACGCCCAGTCATCCGGCCAAAACAAACCGGCAGAAAACCGTTTCATCCGCAACATATACGAAGTGTGCTCCTAGATGCAACTCCTTCGCAGTTGCGCGCCGGACTCCGTGTCGCAGCCGCCGGTGAGGAAAACCGTCCGGTACCCCCCTTGCCGCCATCTTTGCCCGCTAGACGGGGTGTGTTAGGAGTTCGGCCATGGAAATCCAGCCAAGGTCCCCACAAGGGGAAGCTTCATTGATGGACAATCGACGTCACAGCTTCGGCTACGAGGACTTGCTTGCTTGCGGCCGCGGGGAACTGTTTGGACCGGGCAACGCCCAACTTCCGCTTCCCCCCATGCTGATGTTCGACCGGATTTCCGAGATTTCGGAGCAGGGCGGCGAGCACGGCAAGGGCATGGTGCGCGCCGAGCTCGACGTGAAGCCGGACCTCTGGTTTTTCCTTTGTCATTTCAAAGGCGATCCGGTGATGCCGGGCTGCCTCGGCCTCGACGCGCTGTGGCAGATGGTCGGCTTCTTTCTCGGCTGGCTCGGCGCACCCGGTAAGGGCCGCGCGCTTGGACTTGGCGAACTGAAGTTTTCCGGCCAGGTGCTGCCGAGCGTGAAGAAGGTCGTCTATGGCGTCGACTTCAAGCGCGTGATGCGCTCGAAGCTGGTGCTCGGCATTGCCGATGGCTGGCTGTCGGCCGATGGCACCGTGATCTATCGCGCCAGCGATCTCAAAGTCGGCCTGTTCAAGCAGGACGACGCGCTGCAGCCGAGCGGCGGCTGACCGCGCGGCTCCACGGCCGGCTTGCCTGACCTACCCGTTTTGCGGCAAGGGTCTTGCGAAACCGTCTTGGCCGGTCAATCTGTGGAGCAATCGCTCTAAATCCCCGACGGAAATGAAGGTATTGTGACCATGCGGCGCGTCGTCGTCACCGGAATGGGTATCGTCTCTTCCATCGGCAACAATACGCAGGAAGTGCTGGCCAGCTTGCGCGAGGCAAAGTCCGGCATCACGCACGCCGAAGAATTCGCCAAGCACGGCTTCCGTTGCCAGGTGCAAGGCATGCCGACCTTGGATCCGTCGGGATCGGTCGATCGCCGCGCCATGCGCTTCCTCAGCCAAGGTTCGGCTTGGAATCACGTCGCGATGGAACAAGCCATCCGCGATTCCGGCGTCGAAGAAAAAGACATTTCCAATCCGCGCACCGGCATCGTCATGGGCGCCGGCGGTCCGTCGACGATGACGATCGTCGACGCCGCCGATATCACGCGCAAGAACAATTCGCCCAAGCGCATCGGCCCCTTTGCCGTGCCGAAGGCGATGTCGTCGTCGCCCTCCGCCACGCTCGCCACCTGGTTCAAGATCAAGGGCGTGAACTATTCGATCTCGTCGGCGTGCGCGACCTCGAACCACTGCATCGGCAACGGCGCCGAACTCATCCAGTGGGGCAAGCAGGACATGGTGTTCGCCGGCGGCTCGGAAGAGCTGAGCTGGACGATGTCCAACCTGTTCGACGCCATGGGCGCGATGTCGTCCAAGTACAACGACACGCCGCAGACCGCGTCGCGCGCTTACGACCGCGACCGCGACGGCTTCGTCATCGCCGGCGGTGCCGGCGTTCTGGTGCTGGAAGAGCTCGAGCACGCCAAGGCGCGCGGCGCCAAGATCTACGCCGAAGTCGCCGGCTACGGCGCGACCTCGGACGGCCACGACATGGTGGCGCCGTCGGGCGAAGGCGCGATGCGCTGCATGAAACAGGCGCTCGAGACCTGCAAGGCGCCGATCGACTACATCAATCCGCACGCCACCGCGACGCCGATCGGCGATCTCAAGGAGATCGAGGCGATCCGCGAAGTGTTCGGCGCCAAGTGCCCGCCGATCTCGGCGACCAAGTCGCTGACCGGCCACTCGCTCGGCGCCGCCGGCGTGCAGGAAGCGATCTATTCGCTGCTGATGATGAACAACGGTTTCATCTGCGAGAGCGCGAACATTCAGAATCTCGACCCCGTGTTTGAGGACATGCCGATCGTGCGCGAGCGCCGCGACAACGTCGAACTCGGCGCGGTGCTGTCGAACTCCTTCGGCTTCGGCGGCACCAACGCATCGGTGATCTTCAAGCGGTTGGATGCGTAATTCCTACTGACCGGTAATCGCTGTCATGCCCCGCGAAAGCGGGACGTCCAGTAGCCACCGGCCGTCTTGATTGTGAGTAAACAGAGTACTGGGTTACCCGCTTTGCGCGGGTGACATCATCCGAGGTTGTTGCGAATGTCTGGGCTGATGAACGGAAAACGCGGGCTGATCATGGGCGTGGCCAACGACCACTCCATCGCCTGGGGGATCGCTAAGACACTGCATCAACACGGCGCCGAACTCGCCTTCACCTATCAGGGCGACGCGCTGCATAAGCGTGTCAAGCCGCTCGCCGAATCGGTCGGCTCGTCGTTTCTGATGCCTTGCGACGTCGAGGACATCGCCAGCGTCGACGCGGTGTGGGAGACGGTCAAGGAGAAGTGGGGCACCATCGACTTCTTCGTTCACGCGGTCGGCTTCTCGGACAAGAACGAACTGAAGGGCCGCTTCGCCGACAACACGCGCGAGAATTTCGTGCGCACCATGGTGATCTCCTGCTTCTCCTTCGCCGAGAGTGCCAAGCGCGCGGCGGCGCTGATGCCCAATGGCGGCGCGATGGTGACGCTGACCTATAACGGCGGCGATCGCGCCATGCCGAATTACAACGTCATGGGTCTGGCGAAGGCAGCGCTCGAGTCGTCAGTGCGCTATCTCGCCGTCGATTTCGGCCACCAGAACATCCGCGTCAACGCGATCTCGGCGGGTCCGATCCGCACGCTCGCCGGTGCCGGCATTGGCGATGCGCGCTACATGTTCGCCTTCCAGCAGAAATATTCGCCGCTCGGCCGCGGCGTGAGCCTCGAGGATCTCGGCGGCGCCGGGCTTTATCTCTGCTCGAATTTGTCGGCCGGTGTCACCGGCGAGATCCATTTCGTCGACAGTGGCTACAACGTGATCGCCATGCCGCAGCCGGAAGCGCTGAAAGCCGCTGGCGGCAAGGTCGAAGGCAACGGGCAGTAAGCTCTTATAGCCGAACCGTTTTGTTGTCCGTTCGTCCCCGCGAAAGCGGGGACCCAGTGCTGGATTCCCGCGTTCGCGGGAATGAACGGTGATGGGGGCGGCGGCGCGCTACCTAAGTCTCACAACCGCCGCAGCGCCACCGAGTCGACCAGATGACTCGCGCCTTTGGTCAGGATGAGATCGGCGCGCTGGCGCGTCGGCAGGATGTTTTCGTGCAGGTTGACGAGATTGATCCGCTCCCAGATCGAGGTCGCGGTCACGATCGCCTCGTCATCCGACAAGTTCGAGTAGCGATGGAAGTATGATTTGGGATCGCGGAAGGCCGTGCCGCGCAAAGTAAGAAAGCGGTCGATGTACCAAGCCTTCAACACTTCCTCGTCGGCATCGAGATAGACCGAGAAGTCGAAGAAGTCCGACACGAAAGGCACCGCTTTGCCGTCCTTCGGCGGACGGCCGGTCTGCAGCACGTTCAGACCCTCGACGATGAGGATGTCCGGCCGGTCGACCTCGACCCATTGGTTCGGCACCACGTCGTAAATCAAGTGCGAATAGATCGGCGCGCGCGCCGGCCGCTTACCGGCCTTCACCTCGGTGAGGAATCGCAACAGCGCCGGCAGGTCGTAGCTTTCCGGAAAGCCCTTTTTCTCCATCAGGTCTTCGCGCGCGAGGATCGCGTTCGGATAGAGAAAGCCGTCGGTCGTGACGAGATCGACCTTCGGCACGTTCGGCCAGCGCGCCAACAGCGCTTGGAGCACGCGCGCGGTGGTCGATTTGCCGACCGCCACCGAACCCGCGACGCCGATCACATACGGCATCTTGGTGTCTTCGGTGCCGAGGAAGTTCTGCTGCGCGCGGAACAGACGCTGCGTCGCCGCCACGTACAGCGACAACAGCCGCGACAGCGGCAGGTAAATCTCCTCGACTTCCTTGATGTCGAGACGATCGTGCATCGAACGCAGCCGCATGACCTCTTCCGAGGTCAAGGTCATCGGTGCGTCTTCACGCAAGGCGGCCCACTGATCGCGCGAATACACGCGGTAGGGCGACAGGATTTCCTCGGTCCGCTGCTCCATCGAACCCGCTCGCCTCACCCCTTGCGCGATGCTTTTTCAGCGTGACCCGATTGCGCGGTCCGCCGTTCCAGTTCGGCTTCGACGTCCTTAAGCACCACGCCGCGCGCCTCCATCAGCACCATCAGGTGGTAGATAAGATCGGCCGCCTCGGAAACAAAGCGGCCCTTGTCCTCCTGGACCGCCGCGATGGCGGTCTCGAAGGCCTCTTCACCCATCTTCTTGGCGCAGTGGGCGATGCCCTTGTCGATCAGACTGCGCGTGTAGGATTCCGCCGCGGTGGTGTGGATTCGCTCGGAAATGCGTTTTTCGAGGTCGGCGAGGGTGAAGGTCATGAGGGTCAGCCTTTTCGAGGCGTTTCTTAGCACTGATCCATTCAAGCGTCATTCCGCGGCATTTGCTCGGCCTCATGGTGAGGAGCCGCGCGCAGCGCGGCGTCTCGAACCATGGGCCGCCCCGTCCTTCGAGACGCCGGCTTCGCCGGCTCCTCAGGACGAGGGCGGCTCACGCATCCAGCCGCATCGGCAGGCCGGCTTTGTCCATGAATTCCTTGGCTTCGCGCACCGAGTGCTCGCCGAAATGGAAGATCGAGGCCGCAAGCACCGCGGTGGCATGGCCATCGCGAATACCTTCGACCATATGCTGCAGATTGCCGACGCCGCCCGAGGCGATGACCGGCACCGTCACGGCATCGGCGATGGCGCGCGTGAGCGCGATGTCGTAGCCGACGCGGGTGCCGTCGCGGTCCATCGACGTCAGCAGGATTTCGCCGGCGCCGAGCGATACGACTTCCTTGGCGTATGCGATCGCGTCGAGCCCGGTGGGATTACGGCCGCCATGGGTGAAGATCTCCCAGCGATCCGTCTCGCCGGGCTTCGACACTTTCTTAGCGTCGATCGCCACGACGATGCACTGGTCGCCGAACTTCTCCGCCGCTTCCTTGACGAAAGCGCGCCGGTTCACCGCCGCGGTGTTGATCGACACCTTGTCGGCGCCGCAGGTGAGCAGCTTGCGGATATCATCGACCGTGCGCACGCCGCCGCCGACGGTGAGCGGCATGAAGCAGGCTTCGGCGGTCCGCGTCACCACATCGAAAATGGTGTCGCGGTTCTCGTGGCTCGCGGTGATGTCGAGGAAGCACAGCTCGTCGGCGCCGGCGGCGTCATAGGCGATCGCCGCTTCGACCGGGTCGCCGGCATCGCGCAAATCGACGAACTTGACGCCCTTCACGACACGGCCGTCCTTGACGTCGAGACAGGGAATGACGCGAACTTTGAACATTAGGCCGCCTTGCGCGCATTGCGGATGAGCGTGAGCGCTTCCGCGGCATCGAGCCGGCCGTCGTAGAGCGCGCGGCCGGCGATGGCGCCTTCGAGCTTCTTCGCGCGCGGCTCGAGCATCGCCTTGATGTCGTCGATCGAGGCCAGCCCACCGGATGCGACCACCGGAATCGAGATCGCTTCGGCCAGCGCGATGGTGGCGTCGAGATTGAGCCCTTGGAGCATGCCGTCGCGGGCGATGTCGGTGTAGACGATCGCGGCAACGCCCGCGTCTTCAAAGCGCCGCGCAATGTCGAGCACCGACAGTTCGGACGCCTCTGCCCAGCCTTGCACCGCCACCTTGCCGTCGCGGGCGTCGAGCCCGACAGCGACGCGGCCCGGAAATTCCTTCGCCGCCTGTTTGACGAACGCCGGATCGCGCACCGCCGCGGTGCCAATGATCACGCGCGTGACGCCTTTGCCGAGCCAGCCTTCGACCGTCGCCATGTCGCGCACGCCGCCGCCGAGCTGCACCGGAATGCCGATGGTCTCGAGGATGCGATCGACCGCGCCGGCGTTCACCGGCTTGCCGGCGAAGGCGCCATCAAGATCGACGATGTGCAAATATTCGAAGCCCTGCTGTTCGAAGGCGCGGGCCTGCGCGGCGGGATCGCGATGAAACACCGTCGCGCGCGCCATGTCGCCTTGCTGCAAACGCACGGCGAGGCCTTCTTTGAGGTCGATAGCGGGAAAGAGAATCATGGCATCCACTTCAAGAAATTCGCGATCAGCCGCAAGCCGAGCTTCTGACTCTTCTCGGGATGGAATTGCGTGCCGACCATGTTGTCGCGGCCAACGATGGCGGTGAGCGGGCCGCCGTAATCGGCCTGCGCCACCAGGTCGTCGCGCTTGGCTGCGTTCAGTTGATAGGAGTGCACGAAGTAGGCGTGCAGCCCGTCGGGCCCGAGCGGAATGTCGTCGAGCAGCGGATGGGCTTTCAGCATGTTGAGCGTATTCCAGCCCATATGCGGAATCTTGAGGCTCGCATCGCTCGGCGCGATGCGATCGACCTCGCCGGCAATCCAACCGAGACCCGGCGTCACCTGATATTCGCGTCCGCGCTCGGCCATGAGCTGCATGCCGACGCAGATGCCGAAGAACGGCCGTCCGCGCTGCAGCACGGTTTCGTTGAGCGCTTCGACCATGCCCGGAATGGCATCGAGCCCGCTGCGGCAGTCGGCGAAAGCACCGACGCCGGGCAGCACGATACGGTCGGCCCTCGCCACGATGGCCGGATCGCTGGTCACCGCGATCGGCTGCGTGTGGCCGCTGTCACGGGCGGCACGCTCGAAGGCCTTGGCGGCCGAGTGCAGATTGCCCGACCCGTAATCGACGATAGCGACAGTCATCGCGGCCGCTCCGGCTCGGGAAACAAACCGATCACGTCATGGCCGCCCGGCGGCTCATGGCGCACCGTCGACGTGTAAGTCGGTTCCGGCGATACCGGCGCCGGCGGCGCGTCGTTCGGGCGCTTGGCCCACTCGGCGTAGAAGCGCCGCTCGGCCATTTCCTCGTCGTCGCCGACCACGAAGCCGAGTTGCCGCCAGCCGCGCCGCGACAAGGTCCAGCGCCGGATGCTCGATGCCTCGAAACCCATCGCAAGCGCGATCAACACGCCGACGAGCAACTGCACGCTCGGAGAAATGCGCAAGGAGGCAAGCCCGAAGCCGAGCGCAGCGTAGAGCACGACATAGATGACGAGCGCCAGCCACAGCCGGTGCACCAGCAGCCACAGCGGCGTCAGCAAAAACGCCCAGAAATGGAAGCCGTCGCGCACGAAGCGAAAGCGCTCGGGAGCGCTCGTCGTGTCACCGCTTTTCGGCGGCGGGGCGTGCACGGTGTATGTGGGCATTGCTACTCTCTTTACGCTCCCCTTGTGGGGAGGGTCGCTTGCCGAATGACAGCGGGGCAAGCGGGGTGGGATCGGCCTTATGAAGGGTCACTCATCCAATAACGCAACCACCCCCGCCCGCTCGCGACCTGCGGTCGCTCGCCGCCCTCCCCACAAGGGGGAGAGCGAAACACTTACCCGCCCAGCGAACCCTTGGTGGACGGCACCTCGTCCTTGGCGCGGGGATCGATCGCCACGGCTGCGCGCAGGGCCCGCGCCAGCCCCTTGAAGCACGACTCCGCAATATGGTGATCGTTGGCGCCATACAAAGTCTCGACGTGCAGCGTGATACCGGCATTCATCGCGAAAGCCTGGAACCACTCGCGCACCAGCTCGGTGTCGAAGTTGCCGACCTTCTCCCGGCCGAACGTCGCCTTGAACACCAGAAACGGCCGGCCCGAAATATCGAGCGCCACCCGGCTGAGCGTCTCGTCCATCGGCAGATGCACGTCGGCGTAGCGAGTAATGCCTTTCATGTCGCCGAGCGCCTGCTTCACCGCCTGGCCGAGCGCGATGCCGACGTCCTCGGTGGTGTGGTGCTGGTCGATGTGCAGGTCGCCCACCGCCTTGATGGTCATGTCGATGCGCGAATGACGCGCCAGCAGATCGAGCATGTGATCGAGAAACCCGATGCCGGTCGCGATCTGCGAACAGCCGGTTCCATCGAGGTCGATCGCGACGTCGATGTCAGTTTCCTTGGTCTTCCGTTTCACGGCGCCTTTGCGCATAGCCAGTCCCTTGGCAAAGCCCTGAAATCCTTCGAGTCCGGCGCCTTTTATCAGGGGCTACCGGCGTTGGCCACACAAGCCGGCGGTCGCCCTTAACCGTCCGCCAAGGCGCCGACGGGAGGAACGTAATACCACATCCCTGGGTTGACTTATCTGTCGGCTACCATCTCTATTTGCTCCGGGGAAATGCCGGGGTGGGATGCATGGCCGCGAGCGAACCGACCGTCGCACATCGCAAAGTGACCGCGAGTTCGGACCGCTCTTTCGGCCTCGTCTTCGCAGGGTTTTTCGGCGTGGTGGCCCTGCTGCCGCTCATCCGCGGCGGCCCGCCGCGCCTCTGGGCGCTCGCCATCGCCGCCGCTTTCGCCGCTGTGGCGATGCTGGCGCCACGCTGGCTGCAGCCGCTGAACCGGATCTGGTTCAAGCTCGGCCTGCTGCTGCACCACATCGTCAATCCGCTGATCATGGCGCTGATGTTCTACGGCGCCATTCTGCCGATGGCCTTGTTGCTGCGCGCGCTGGGCAAGGACCTGCTGCGCCTCAAGCGCGACCCCGACGCGGCCTCCTACTGGATCGTCCGGGACCCGCCGGGCCCGGCGCCGCAATCGATGAACAAGCAGTTTTAGAGGGTGGCAATGTCGTTCGTGGCGGAGCTCTGGGACTTCATCCGCAGCCGCAAGAAATTCTGGCTCATGCCGATCATCGTCATGATGGTGGCATTCGGCGGCCTCATCGTGCTGACGAAAGGCTCCGCCGTCGCGCCTTTCATCTATACGCTGTTCTGAGCGCGGCGCCGGCATGAATGTGCTCGGCATTTCCGCGTTCTACCATGACAGCGCCGCCGCGCTGGTGCACGACGGCGTCATCGTCAACGCCGCGCAGGAAGAGCGCTTCACACGCAAGAAGCACGATCCCGGCTTTCCGGCACAAGCCATCCGCTGGTGCCTCGCCGATGCCGGATTGCAGCCGCGCGATATCGATCGCATCGCGTTTTACGACAAGCCGTTCCTGAAGTTCGAACGCCTGCTCGAGACTTATCTCGCTTTCGCGCCGCGCGGCTTCCGCTCGTTCAGAACGGCGATGCCGGTCTGGCTGAGCGAGAAGCTGTTTCAGAAGGACATGCTGCTGAAGGAGCTGCGCGCCATCGATCCAGCGCTCGGCGAAGCCGAAAGGCTGCTGTTCGCCGAACACCACTTCAGTCACGCCGCTTCGGCCTTCTATCCGTCGCCGTTCGAACAGGCCGCCGTGCTCACGATGGACGGCGTCGGCGAATGGGCGACGACGTCGGCGGGCCTGGGCCACGGCAGCGGCCTCACGATCACGAAGGAAATCCACTTTCCGCATTCGCTTGGTCTGCTGTATTCCGCCTTCACCTACTACACCGGCTTCAAGGTCAATTCCGGCGAGTACAAGGTGATGGGCCTCGCGCCCTACGGCGAACCGAAATACGCGCGGACGATCTTCGACAATCTCATCGACCTCAAAGCCGACGGCTCGTTCCGGCTCAATCTCGATTACTTCGATTATTGCACCGGGCTGACCATGACCAACCCGCGTTTCGATGCGCTGTTCGGCGCCCCGCCGCGCCGGCCGGAAGTGTGGCTCACGCAACGCGAGATGGATCTCGCCGCATCGATCCAGGCCGTCACCGAGGAGGTCGTGCTGCGGCTGGCACGCGGCCTCGTCGCCGAGACCGGAATGCGCCACCTGTGTCTTGCAGGCGGGGTCGCGCTCAACTGCGTCGCCAACGGCAAAGTGCTACGCGACGGCATCGTCGACGACATCTGGATTCAGCCAGCGGCGGGCGATGCCGGCGGCGCCATAGGCGCGGCCTTGGCTGCCTGTCATCAGCACGAGAAGTTGCCGCGCGTATCGACCAATGGACCCGACGGCATGCGCGGTGCCTATCTCGGCCCCGCCTTCGCGCAGGCCGAGGTCGAAAGACGGCTCACCGATGCCGGCGCCCGCTTCAGCATCGCAAGCGATGACGCGCTGATCGACAGCACCGCGCGCGCGCTCAGCGACGGCCAGGCCGTAGGCTGGTTCCAGGGCCGCATGGAGTTCGGTCCGCGCGCACTCGGCGCCCGTTCCATCCTCGCCGATCCCCGGGCACCGGCGATGCAAAAGACGCTGAATCTCAAGGTGAAATATCGCGAGAGCTTCCGGCCGTTCGCGCCGGCGGTGCTGCGCGAGGATGTCGCCGACTGGTTCGACCTCGATAAAGACTCGCCCTACATGCTGCTGGTCGCGCCGGTGGCCGAACCGCACCGGCGGGGCATGAGCGCGGCGGAAGAGGCCTTGTTCGGCATCGATAAGCTCAACGTGCCGCGGTCCGATATCCCAGCCGTGACGCATGTCGATTATTCGGCGCGCATTCAGACGGTTCACGCCGCGACCAATCCGCGCTTCCACGCGCTGATCGATCGCTTCAAGGCGCTCACCGGCTGCCCGATCTTGGTGAACACCAGCTTCAACGTCCGCGGCGAGCCGATCGTTGGTACGCCGGAAGACGCCTTCCGTTGCTTCATGGGCACCGATCTTGACCTGCTCGCCATTGGCAATTGCCTGCTGCGCAAGAGCGATCAGGACGCGGCTCTGAAGCAGGATTACCGCGACGCTTTCGAACTCGATTGAGGACGGCCGATGACACGTCCGGGCAGGCTGATCGAGTACGGCGTGGCGGCCGTGTTCGTCTGCGCTGCCCTCGCCGTCAGCCCGCAAGGCATCGCGCTGGCGACCGGCCGCGCCGACCTGTCGTTCCGCGTCACCGTCATCAGCCTGGCCTTCGTCGTGTTCCTGCTGATCATCGCGTTCGCCGCCGCGACGCAAGGGCGGCTGCGCCGCGCAACGTTCTATGCGGCGGCGCTAGCCTTTCCGTTTGTCCTCTTGGCCGGGCTCGAGGCCGGCGCGGTCGCGGTGCGGCTCGCCGATGTGGTGGCGCCGCTCGAAGATACGTCGACGCTGGCGAACCAAAAGCCGTGGCCTAAGCATCTGCTCAGCGAGACCAGCTACTACACAACGCCGGAGGGCCTCGTCCTCTATCACCCGTGGCGCAACGGCGACATCAGCTTCAACGCGCTCGGCCTGCGCACCGCGATGCCCTCACCCAAACAACCCGGCGAATGGCGCGTGGCCGTCAGCGGCGGTTCGGCGGCCTGGGGCTGGCGCGTGATCGACGCCGACACCATTGCGGTCGTTTTACAGGGCCTTCTGCGCCGCGGCGGCCACGGCAACGTCACCGTGTACAATTTCGGCATCGGCGGCGCGACGCTGAAACGCGAACTCGCGTTGCTGCAGCATTTCCGCGCGCTCTACGAGATCGACCAGGTGCTGTTCTACACCGGCGCCAACGACGTGTTCTCGGCCTATATGAGCGCGACCAACAGCCGCTATGGCCCCTGGGTCGGCACCACGGTCTCGTTCGAACTGATGAAGACGCTGGTGCGGCTGCAGGCGGTCGCGACAGCCCCCGCGCCGGCAACGCTGCAATGGCTTGACGACGCCGTTCTGCCCGCAGCGATCAAAGAGAACACGTTACGCGCCGGCATCGCGGCGACGGACGCCTATTGCCGCGAAGCCAAGCTCGTCTGCGACTTCGCGCTGCAGCCGATGATGTTCGACCGCCCGGTGCATCCAGGCGCTGAGGCACGCATGGCCGCGACGCTCGCGCGCATCTATCCGCGGATGGATGTCCTGGCGCGGCAAATGTATCGCGACGCCGTCGCGTCCGGTCCGCCCGGACGCGTGTTCGATCTGTCGGACACCTTCCAGCAGGCCGCCCAGCCACTGTTTCTCGACACCGTACATCTCAACGAAGCCGGCAATCGCATCGTCGCTGAGCGCATCGCGCCGATCGTCACGGCACACGTGCCGTAACCGTCAGGAACGAACGCCAAGCACCGTCAGCGAGCGCCATCCGCCGCCCGGCGTCTGCCATTCGATCGACTGACCGACCGACAAGCCGATCAACGCGGCGCCGACCGGCGACAACACCGACAGCTTGCCTTCCGCGAGATCGGCGTCCTCCGGATAGACCAGCGTAACGGTGCGCGTCTGATCGGTCGTGTCATCCTTGAACTCGACCTGCGAGCCCATGGTGACGACGCCATGCAACAGGAAACCGGACGGCACGATCGTCGCGCGTGCGACCTCGCGCGCGAGGAATTCCGCCGTGCGCGGAAACGTCGCGGTCGCCGCGCTCGCGAGACGGTCGAGACGTTCGCAATCGATGCCGCTCAATGTGATCGGCGGTAATTCCTTCCGTGTGAGTGTCATGATTTGTCTGCCTTTCTTTGTACGTGTTGTGCGAGGAGCGCGACGGACGCGCCGATGAACTTTTGTGATGGACGCGGTTCCCCCCGGCTCGCATGGGCTTCGCGAGCGTCCGTGACGACGGAATGTGGGAAGACGTCAGAAGAACCCGGGACGACAGAAGTCGCCCGGGCTACCTGCCTGCTTGCAGGAGACCCGCGCGGGAAAAACGCCGTGCTGCGTAACGCGCCTGGGTAATCATGCCGCAAATCTAGACACGCAATCCGCCTTGTCAATGGAGCGGGTCCGGCGCGTCTGCGGACCGAAACCGGCCGTTTGCATACCCGATCGGGGACGCTTACATGTCCGGAACGCAGAAGGTCCTCTCAATGGCATCCAACGAAATTCCCACCTGGCACGGCACCACCATCCTCACCGTCCGCAAAGGCGGCAAGGTCGTGATCGGCGGCGATGGCCAGGTTTCGATCGGCCAGACCATCATCAAGTCCAACGCCAAGAAGGTACGCAAACTCGGCAAGGGCGACGTGATCGGCGGTTTCGCCGGCGCCACAGCCGATGCCTTCACCTTGTTCGAGCGCCTGGAAGCGAAGCTCGAGCAATATCCCGGCCAGCTCACGCGCGCTGCCGTCGAGCTCGCCAAGGATTGGCGCACCGACCGCTATCTGCGCCGGCTGGAGGCCATGATGATCGTCGCGGACGCGAACGTGTCGTTGGTGCTCACCGGCACCGGCGACGTGCTCGAGCCGGAGCAGAATGTGATGGGCATCGGCTCCGGCGGCAATTACGCGCTCGCCGCCGCGCGCGCTCTGCTCGACAGCGAGCACGATGCCGAAACCATCGTGCGCCGCTCGCTCGATATCGCGGCCGACATCTGCGTCTACACCAACCGCAGCGTCACGATTGAAAGTTTGAAAGGTTAGTACCACCGCCGCCATCCTTCGAGGCTCGCTGACGCTCGCACCTCAGGATGACGGCGAAAAGCCTTCGTCCCGTCACCCTGAGGTGCGAGGGCGAAGCCCGAGCCTCGAAGGGCGACGGCCCCAGCATCTGAAAGTCTACCGATGACCGACTTCTCCCCCCGCGAAATCGTTTCCGAACTCGACCGCTATATCGTCGGTCAGGCCGACGCCAAGCGCGCCGTCGCCATTGCGCTGCGTAACCGCTGGCGCCGTTTGCAACTCGACGACAAGCTGCGCGAAGAGGTGCTGCCGAAGAACATCCTGATGATCGGCCCCACCGGCGTCGGCAAGACCGAGATTTCGCGGCGGCTTGCCAAGCTCGCCGGCGCGCCGTTCCTCAAGGTCGAAGCCACCAAGTTCACCGAGGTCGGTTATGTCGGCCGCGACGTCGAGCAGATCGTGCGCGATCTTGTCGAGATCGGCTTGTCGCTGACGCGCGAACGAAAACGCAAGGACGTGCAGGCGCGCGCGGAGATGTCGGCCGAAGAGCGCGTTCTCAGCGCGCTGGTCGGGCCCGGCGCGAGCCCGGCGACGCGCGAAAGCTTCCGCAA
Source organism: Pseudolabrys taiwanensis (assembly GCF_003367395.1). Lineage (NCBI taxonomy): Bacteria > Pseudomonadati > Pseudomonadota > Alphaproteobacteria > Hyphomicrobiales > Xanthobacteraceae > Pseudolabrys > Pseudolabrys taiwanensis. The sequence continues at coordinate 3,977,842 of NZ_CP031417.1, forward strand.
GAAGCTGCGCGCGGGCGAACTGGACGACAAGGAGATCGAGATCGAGGTGCAGGCCGGCTCCAGCGGCATTCCGATGTTCGAGATCCCCGGCATGCCGGGCGCGCAATTGGGCGCGGTCAACATCGGTGACATCTTCGGCAAGCTCGGCGGCGGCCGCACCAAGACGCGCCGCGTCACCGTGAAGGAGTCGCATCCGATCCTGGTGAACGAAGAATCGGACAAGCTGCTCGACGACGAGCAGTTGGTGATCGAGGCGATCCGGTCGGTCGAGCAGAACGGCATCGTCTTTCTCGACGAGATCGACAAGATCGCCGGCCGCGAAGGCCGCTCCGGCGCCGATGTCTCACGCGAAGGCGTGCAGCGTGATTTGCTGCCGCTGATCGAAGGCACCACCGTCAACACCAAGCATGGGCCGGTGAAGACGGATCATATCCTGTTCATCGCGTCGGGTGCATTCCACATCTCCAAGCCGTCGGATCTGTTACCGGAGTTGCAGGGTCGCTTGCCGATCCGTGTCGAACTCAAGGCGCTCACGCGTGACGATTTCCGCCGCATCCTGACCGAGCCGGAAGCTTCGCTGATCAAGCAATACGTCGCGCTGATGGCCACCGAAGGCGTGACGCTCGAATTCGGCGAGGATGCCATCGATGCGATCGCCGATATCGCCGTGGCGGTGAATGCCTCGGTCGAGAACATCGGCGCGCGCCGCCTGCAGACGGTGATGGAGCGGGTGTTGGACGAAGTCTCGTTCTCGGCGCCGGACCGCAATGGCGAGACGGTCAAGGTCGATGCCGCCTTCGTGCAGAAGTACATCGGCGATCTGGCGAAGAACACGGATCTGAGCCGCTTCATTCTGTAGCGTCGGCGGACCGCGCGGCGCTACAACTCGTGCATAAGATTTTGCACGTTTTAGTAGAGTCCGCGCCGCGCTCCGGAGGCATTTTCGTCACGCGCGGCGGTAACCGGGCGGCGGTTCGGTGCTAACGCACTGACAATCCTTTGGATCTTTAAATACGATTATGCACTGTATTTTATCAGGCCGCGCTGTTCCGACCACAACCGCGCTGTCAAACTCAGATTTACGGTGTCAAATCCAGATTTACAGCGGTCGCGATCTGGCAATAAATATTTGGCTGAGGAGCGTCCTATGTCCGCAGATCTCCGGGGTGCCGCGGCGGTCGCTGGCGGCGATCTGACCCCGGGCGAACATCTTCGGGCGGAAATCGAACGGCTCGGCCTCGATCAGGTCGCGGTCAGCCAAGCCACCGGCGTCTCGCGTCAGTCGATCAACAATATCGTCAACGGCCGTCAGCCGATCTCGCGGGCGATGGCCGGCAAGCTCGCGCGTCTGACCGGCCACTCCTCCGATTACTGGCTGCGCTCCACCTTTCCACGCGCAAAGGCGCCGACGAGTTCGCGCGGCAAGCGCGCCGCGTTCGAGCCCGCCGGCCGGCCGCTCGGCGTCGGCATCCTGGTGAATCATCAGATCGTCCGCGCGGTGCATGATGGCGTGATCCGCATCGAGCCGTTCGACGAAACGCATGTGCAGATGGCGTCGATCGATTTCACGCTCGACGATTTCGTCGTCACCGCGGACGGCGCGAAGGTCGACATCAGCGATGGACAGAGCTTCACTTTGCGCAGCGGTCAGTCCGTGAACGTCAGCACTAGGGAGTGGCTGGAGCTTCCCTACGACTACATCGGCCACGTCGGCGCGCGAACAGCGCTCGCGCGCGCCGGCATCATGGCCTCACACGGTCTGCAGATCGGGCCAGGCTTCAAAGGCAATCTGCAATTCTGCATTTTCAACGCGAGCGCCCGGCACTTCGAACTTCGCAGCGGCGATCCGGTGATCAGCGTCGAGATCCTGCCGCTCAGCGCCACGCCGATCATAGCGCGTGCCCCCGATCGGGAAGGCTGAAGAGTGCGCCTAGACGGCCGTCGTCGTCTCCGTTTGACTAATCGATGATAAATAAAATTTGACAGCACCGTCCCGCCCAGTATCCTTGGTTGTAGAGACGCGCGGATGAAACCGCTTTTTCCAAGGTGGAGGGCGACACATGGCGAATTCGACGGGCAAGACCGCGTCCGGACCCGGCAGGTCCGCGCGACGCAGCTCGGCAGGACAGCACGATCCCGCCGACGCCATGGAAGTCGAGCTACTGCAGCTCTGGATCGGCATCTCGCGGCTGCGCGAGTCGCTGCGCGACAGTCGCCGATGTCGGCCGCATCAGCCGGCGGCGGCAAGGACGTCACGCCGCGCCGTGGCGCGGCTCAGACGCGGTCATGCCACCGGACGGCTGCGACGCCGTCCTATTTCTTCTTGCGAGTGACGCCGTGATCGGCCGCGGGCTCGGTAATCGCCACGGGATCAGAGGCGGGGAAGGTATCTTCGAGCCCTTCCTCGAGCTCGCGCTCGAGCGTCTGCTTGTCCGGCTTGCCGGTTTTGCTGCCGCCCTTGTTCTTTTCGGGATGCGTCGTCATCGTCGATTCTCCGCCTGACACCCTTTACCGCGTTCGCTAATCGCGCGAGCGCCGAAGCCGCACATAGAGCGCGCCTTCGCCGCCATGAGCGATGTGCGCATTTTCGAAGCCAATCACAAGGGCGCGGAATTCCGGCAAGGCCAGCCAATGCGGCACCTGACGCTTGAGCACGCCGCGTTCGCCTTCGCCGTCACGCCGGCCCTTCCCGGTGATCACCAGCACCAAACGCGCATCGCGCGCGACCGCCGCCCGCAAAAAACGCAACAAAGCGCCGTGCGCCTCGCTTTGCGTGAGACCGTGCAGATCGAGCCGTCCGTCGATCGAGTCCTTGCCGCGCACCACGCGTTGCTTCATGCGCCGGCCGAGCGGCGCCAGCGGCGGCGGCGCTCGCATCTCCACGCGGGGCGGTGCGGCGATCGGTTGCGGCTTCACACTGTTGATGCGTGTCGCAGACGCGGGCGGCGGGGCGGCTTCGCTTTCGTCGTCGATCTCGGTCGGCTGGCGGCGCGGCACGATCGACTGTGTCACCGCCTTCCACAACACCCGCTCCTCGCGCGACAAGGGTCGGCGCCTGTTGCCGTCGCGCGTGCTCATGACTTACCGGCGTGATTTGGCCGAGGCCGCGGTCGATCCCGTGCCCGCGTCGGCAATGACATCCTTCGGCCGCGCCTTCGGCAACGGCACGTCCGGCGCATTGTTGCCTTTCGTCGCGACGGTGCGCGGCACCAGCATGACGAAGTTGCCGAACTGCTTGATGCGGCCGGCGATGCTGCCGATCTCCTCGCCGGCGCCGAAATAGATGTCGGCGCGCGCCGGTCCGACGATGGCCGAGCCGGTATCCTGGGCGATCAGCAGGCGTTGGAATTTCGTCTCGGGCTTTTCGCTCTCGATCGGCAGTTCGGCATCGATCCAGATCGGCGTGCCGTAGACATGCAGCTTTTTGTCGACGGCGAGCGAACGCAACGGCGTCAGCGGCACGCCTTGTGCGCCGATGCATTCCTCATGCGCCGCCAGCGACGTCTCGGTGAAGAATACGAAGGATTTGTTCTTGCGCCGTAACGCCTGGGCTTCTTCCGGATTGGCTTCCATCCAGGCGCGGATCTTGTCCATCGACATGTCGTCTTTGGCGATGATGCCGCGGTCGACGAGATCGCGCCCGACCGGGTAATATTTCATGCCGTTCGACGCGACATAATTGAGGCGCAGCAGCTTGCCGTCTTCGAGCTTCACGCGCGTCGAGCCCTGAATCTGCGCAAAGAAAGCGTCGATCGGATTCTTCACCCAGCAGATTTCCAGGCCTTTGCCCTTGAGCGCACCCTCCTCGATCTGCGTACGATCGAGATTGGCGAACACCTTGCTCTGCTTCTTGCGCACCGTCGCTTCCGGCGCGGCATAAAGCGGCACGCTGTATTCCGCCGTCGGAACGCGCGAGCCGTGCATCTCGGTTTCGTAGTAGCCGGTGAAGAAGCCCTGCGTCTCGCCCGGTTGCGCCAGCCGCACGGGCTTGAAGTTATGTTCGAAGAAGACGCGCGCCTTGTCGCGGTCGAGCGCGCCGGCGGCTTTGGCGCGTTCGCAGACGTCGAACAGTCCGCCATAAACCGGCCGCGCCTTGCGCATCGCCTTGGTGCCGTTGAGGATGGCCCGGCAGCTCATCAGGAAGGCGGCGTAAGCCTCCGCGTGATTGTCGTCCTTCCAGCCCGGCAGCTTGTCGAACGACAATGTGTCGATCTGTGCGCTGCGGATCTTGGGCGGCAACTCTCGCGCCATCGCCAGTGTGTTCGTGGCGGCCAAAAGGCCGAAAGCGACACTCAGGTGGACGGCACGACGAGAGCTGCGCCCCAGCATCCGTTCACTGCCCCGCTTCGGTGGCGACCAGTTTCCAGTTGGGATCACGCGACGAAACGTCGCGCGCGAAAGTCCACACGTCGGTGACATCCGTCACGCTGTCGGCGCTGCCTTCGATGACGTTGCCGTTCTTGTCGCGCGTGGCGGTGATCAGCTTCGAAAGGAAGCGTACGGTGATCTGGGCGCTGCGGCCGCGCATCTCGGCGGCCGTGATCTCGGCCTTGTCGATCGAGACGAACCGCGTCTCCACCTTGTCGCCGCGTGTCTCACGGGCGCTAATGGCGCCATCGAAGCCGTCATACACCTCCCGCGACAACAGATTCTTCAGCGAACGGCGGTCGCCCTCGGCAAAAGCCGTGACGATCATCTCGTAAGCTGCGCGGGCACCAGTGAGGAAGTTCTTCGGCTCGAAAGAAGAATCGGCCGCCACCACGGCATCGAGGCCGTTGGCGATCGCGGAGCCGGGCTCGGCGATTCCCTTCCAGCGGACACCGCTCTCCGCAGGCTCGACCGGCTCGTTCACCTTCGGTGTGCTGGCCTCGGCCTGCCGGTTCGGCAGCGGCACGACATTCTCCGGCGCCGGCCGCACGGGCTCACGCGAATAAGGATCGTAAGGCGGGCGCTCCCGGCCGGTGCGTTGACCGAGCACGCTGCGCAGACGCAGGAAAATGAATACTGCGAGTGCCAGGAAGATGATGGTGTAGATGTCGAACACGTCTCGCATGCTTTCGGCTACTGTGACAGCGGATCGGCCAGGACCGCCGCCCGGTCGCGGATGGAATCGGCGTGGCGGCCGGGTTCACGCATACTATTTATGCCTATGTAAGCGGGTAGCCGCGCCGATCCATAGGACAAATGCGCCAAATATGCAGGCGCTATCGGCCTGCCGAAGCTTAGACGATCCGGGCCACCGACGCCAACCACACACCTGCCGGCGCCAGGTACCGAAATACGCACGGTTACGGCCGTATTCCAGCCGCTCTCTGCGATTTGAGGCAACGGGAGCGCCGATGTGAGTAAGACGCGATGAATGTGGCGAAAGTCCTGCTTTGGGTTGTGCTGGCGCTGCCAGTGCTCGAGCTGCTGGCCTTCGGCGCCGTGGCGGCGACGATCGGCTTCGGCTGGGCGCTGATCCTGCTGCTGGCGGGGTCATTCGCCGGCGCGCTGGTGCTGCGCCATGCCGGCGGCAACCACATCGCCCGCATGCGGGTGGCGATGGCCGAAGGCAGTATCTCCTCCCTGGCGGCGGACACGACCGGCGGCCTTGTGATTCTCGCGGGGATTCTACTGTTAGTTCCAGGGTTTATCACCGACGTGGTGGCGTTGGGCGTCCTGTTGTCGACCCTCTTCAGGGCCCGCCGCGATCCGCCGCCGCGCGCCGACGGGGTCGTCGACCTCGACCCCGAGCAATGGCACCGGGTCCCCGAACCTGCCTTGCGCGACGACCGCGATCCCGGGCGCCGACCCGGTTAACCGGCCCCGGCGGTGGGCACCGCGCATCCTTGTTCGCCTCAGGGCCCTATGTTAGCCAACCGCCGCGCGCATTCCGCAGCATGCGGGGGCGCCGACCCTTCCTTAAACGTCCGGGCGCCCTGCCGCCACGCGAGGAGAATTCATGTCGACGACCAATGGCGGCCCGAGCCAGGACAATCAGCCGCAGCTCAACGTTGTGGCTCAGTACATCAAGGATTTTTCGTTCGAAAACCCGAACGCGCCGCGCTCGCTGCAGGGCGGCACCGAGCCGCCGCAAATCGGCATCCAGATCAATGTCGAGGCGCAGCCGCTCTCCGACACTGACATCGAGGTGTCGCTCAAGCTCGAAGGCAAGGCTGAGCTCCAGGGCAGCCTGATGTTCGGCTTCGAACTGGATTTCGCCGGCGTCTTTCGCATCGTCAATGTGCCGCAGGAAAGTCTGAACGCGATCGTGCTGATCGAGTGCCCGCGTCTGTTGTTCCCATTCGCGCGCGAGATCATCGCGACGGCGGTGCGCAACGGCGGCTTCCCGCCACTGCTGCTCGATCCGGTCGACTTCGTCGCGCTGTATCGTCAGAAGATGGCACAGCTGCAGCCGAGCGAGTTCCCGCAGGCATAAGCCGCGTACGTCCTCGAGCGCTATCGTTTGTCATGGCCGGGATACGTCCCGGCCATTTTTTTGTGCCTTGTGCGCGCTCGTTTTCCGATCGACGCATAGACAATTGCACGCAAAACAATCGCGATAAACGCGACGTCCCGCAATACTCCATTAACTGCAATTCCTTATCTGTGAATAGCCGGATGACGTGTTGGTCCGTCTTGAGCCGCCCATACAGCCTCCTTCACAAACTCATTGATGTAAGCGTCTTGGCCTGCCTTTCACTCGGCGGTCTTTACCTTGGCGCGCGGATCGGTCTGGCACCGCGCGATCCGAGCGCAAGTGTCGCCGTCATCTTCCCACCGTGGACGAGCGCGGCCGACACCGTGGCACAGTCCGTCGCGCATCGTGGACGGTTCATGCGTTTCGGCGGCGTACCGTTCATTGCCGTGGTCATGCCCGACGACGATCATTACGCCGATGAAACTCTCGCCACCGGCGCCTGGCTCGTTCTCGATTCACGCCTGCTCGCGGCATGCGCCGGCGTGTTCTCACCTTTGGCGTCGGCCACATGAAAAGCCTTGCTGCCTTTCAACACGCGGTGGCGCAAACGCTGACGGTATTGGCACTCGCGCACGTACCGCTGCTCGGCCTGTTCGCCGCCGCCATCGGCAGGCCGGTCTGGCCGAATGTTTTCATTGCTGCCGCGCTTGCCACCGCGCCGGTCCTGGCAATGTTGCTGAAGCGGCCCACCATCGTCGTCGCCATTGCGCTCTGTATCGCTCTGATCGGACAGACCTCGCTGCTGGTTTTCATCTTCGACGGCCATCCCTGGCAGGTCGAGATGCACTTTTACTATTTCACGGTGTTGGCGCTGCTGTCCGGCTTCTGCGAGTGGCCGGTGCTGGTGGTGGCCGCCGGCTTGATTGCGCTGCACCACCTGAGCCTGAACTTTTTGCTACCGTCGGCGATCTATCCGGGCGGCGCGGACCTGTTTCGCGTCGGCTTTCACGCCGCCGTCGTTATCGTCGAGACCGCCATGCTGATCCGGATCAGCATCGCTATCCGCGGGGCCTTCACGGGCGCCGATGCGGCGCAACGTCAGGTGCAGGAAGCGGCGGAGGCTCTCGCGGCGAATGCGCGCGAACGCGAACGTGAACTCGCCGCCACGACCTACCGCGCCGATCGATTGGCGCAACTTCTCGCGCGCTTTCAGCACGAGATCACGGAATCGACCGATCTGCTCTACGAGGCCGCCCAGCAGTTGCAGCACGATGCCGACGGCCTCGACAAGACGGCGGCGCAGACCAACACGCAGTCCGCCACCGTCGTCACGGCATCCGAACAAACCGCCGAAAAGGTCCAATCAGCGGCAAATGCCGGCGACGAACTGGCGCAAACGATTGCCGCCATCGGCTCGAACGCGGCGCGCTCCTCTCAGGTTGCAACGGCGACCGTCACCGAGGCGGCCCATACCACCGCCACGATCGACGAACTCGCGGCGGTCGCTGGCGAGATCGGCAAGGTCACCGACCTCATCAGTTCCATCGCCAGGCAGACCAATCTCTTGGCGTTGAACGCCACGATCGAGGCGGCGCGCGCCGGCGCCGCCGGCCGCGGTTTCGCGGTCGTCGCGCAGGAAGTGAAGATACTCGCGGCGCAGACAGCCAGCGCAACCGACGAGATCGAACAACGCATCAACGCCATGCAGGTGGTGACCACGCGCTCGGTCACGGCGATTCAAAAGATATCAGCGACAATCCGGGAACTGCACCAGTTCTCCTCGGTCATTGCCGATACGGTCGATCAGCAGATCGACGCAACCCACGCTATTGCCGCCAACGTCAATGCCGCCGCGGCAAGCGTGGTGCAGATCGGCGGCGCCATTGGCAAAATCGAAAACATGGCCAATGAAGCCTCGCGCTCGGCCAACAAGTTGAACGACGCCGCTGCCGGCGTGACGCAACAGGCCCAACGCATCCGCGAGCAGATGCGGATACTGACAAACGAAATGAACGCAGTGCCGGATTGTCCGTCGCAGGCGCTGTCCCTCGGCGCGAGCGCGGCCGCAGCCTGATCAGCCGCCACTTTCCGGCAGATAAGCGCGCCAGATCGGGCTTTCGCCCAGCGTTGCGATAAAAGCGCGGTGCGCTTCGCGCTCCGCATCGGACACGCGGGGCGTGAGAGGCACCGGACGCTGTCGCACGACAATGACGCCATCGACGCCGACCGGCTGTTCGACTCCGACATCCGCAAGGCCGAGCGAAGCCTGGCGGCCGCCGATCAACTCGAGATAGACCTCGGCCAGAATCTCGGCGTCGAGCAAAGCGCCGTGCTTGGTGCGACGCGAGTTATCGATGCCGTAACGCGAGCAGAGGGCGTCGAGATTGTAGGGTCCTGCCGAATGCCTGCGGCGGGCTAGCATCAAGGTATCGACCAGCCGGTCACGCGACAGGATCGCGCGGTTGGCGCGCTTGAGTTCGTGGCAGATGAAGCCGTAGTCGAAGTTCGCATTGTGGGCGACGAGCGGCGCATCGCCGATGAAGGCGAGGAAGTCGTCGACGACCTCGTGGAACCGCTTGTGGCCGCGCAGAAACTCTTCCGACAAGCCGTGCACCGCGAAGGCCTCGGCCGGCATGTCGCGCTCCGGATTGACGTAGACGTGGAACGTCGCGCCGGTCGGAATACGGTTGAGCAGCTCGACGCAGCCGAGCTCGACCAGGCGATGGCCCTGGTTGGGATCGAGGCCGGTGGTTTCGGTGTCGAGGACGATCTCGCGCATGGCTGTCAGCTCTTTCGATTCGCCATCTTAGCGATGCGCGCGAGAATTTCACGCACCTGCTGGTGCGCCGCCTCATAGCCCTGCGACGTATCCACGACGAAATCGGCGCGGGCGCGTTTCTCCGCGTCGGGCATCTGTTTGCCCAGAATGGCCGCGAACTTTTCCTCGGTCATGCCAGGGCGCTCGAAAGCCCGGGCGCGTTGCACGTCGGCCGGCGCCGACACCACCACCACCGCGTCGCACCGCGCGTCGCCGCCGGTTTCGTACAACAACGGGATGTCGAGCACCGCCACTTCGGCGCCAGCCTGCTCGGCCTCGCGCAGGAACCGCTCGCGCACCTCGGCGACGAGTGGATGCACGATCGCCTCGAGCCGCTGGATAGCGGCGGCGTTGACGAGCACCTGCTTGGCGAGCTTCTCACGGTCGACCTTGCCGTTCGCGGTCGTGCCCGGAAACGCCGCTTCGATCAGCGGCACCGCCTCGCCCTCGTAGAGCTTGTGCACGGAGGCATCGGCGTCGTGCACCGGCACGCCCTCCTCGGCGAAGAACTTCGCCGTGGTCGATTTCCCCATGCCGAGGGAGCCGGTGAGTCCGAGGACGAACATGTTGCTCATTGTCTTGCTTCGACCCGTCACTCCGAGGTGCTCGGCCGAAGGTCGAGCCTCGAAGGGCGACGGCCCCGACAGTGCCCGTCATCCTTCGAGGCGCGCAAGGACGCGCACCTCAGGATGACGATGCGCGCGCGGAAAAAGCACAGATCACCCATCGACGAAGCCGTGCTCGCGCAGATATTCCAGGAACTGCAACAGCGGCAGGCCGAGGATCGTGAAGTAGTCGCCTTCGACCTTCTCGAACAGATGGATACCGATGCCCTCGAGCTGATAGGCGCCGACGCTTGTCAGCGCCGCGTTGCCAGCCATATCGAGATACTCTTCGAGGAAGCGGTCGGAGAAGTCGCGCATCGTCAGCCGTGCGGTCTCGATGCAGGAAAACAACAGCGTGCCATCGCGCACGAGCGCGAGCGCCGAATGCAGCTCGTGCGTCCGCCCGCGCAATGCACGCAATTGCTCGGCAGCAGCGGCGGCGTCCACCGGCTTGCTCAGGCGCATGTCGCCGCAGGCGAGCGTCTGATCGGCACCCAGCACCGGCCGGCCCGGCACCGTCGCCGCGATGGCGTCAGCCTTGGCGCGTGCGAGCACACGGGCCGCAGCGGCGGCATCGCTGACGCCAGCCTCGGCTTCCACCGCCCGTTCGTCGATGTGCGCCGGCCGTATTTCAAAGCGCAGCCCCGCGGCGGCGAGGATCTTGCCGCGAATATCGCTTTTTGAAGCGAGCACCAAAGGCTGACGTGAAAGCCAAAGCGGCATGAACATCTCTCTCTTGATCCCTCCCCCGGAAGGAGAAGGTTGTCGCGCACCCGAAGTCGGATACATCCGACTTCGCTCAGATTAAAGGGCCGAGCTCGGCTATGGCCGAGTTCGGGTGCACGACGGGGTGGGGTTATCGCGCCGCAATCGACAAAAAACCACCCCCACCCACCACCTGGGCGACGACCCCCAAACGGGGAACGGATTCAAGAGATCGGGGCGCGCCGACGCTCGCTGAGGAGCCGCATCACCGCCGCGGCGGTTTCCTCGATCGAGCGGCGCGTCACGTCGATGGTCGGCCAGTTGTGCTTCGCGCAGAGCCGCCGCGAATACTGGAGCTCTTCGGTGACCGCGGTCTTGTCGATGTACTGATCGTCGTCGCGATGCGCCTTGAGGCCGAGCAGCCGGTTTTCCCGGATTTGCACGATGCGCTCAGGACTGGCGTAGAGGCCGACGACCAGCGGCCGCGTCAGCTTCTCCACCGATGGCGGCAACGGCACGCGCGGCACCAGCGGCACGTTTCCGGTCTTGACGCCACGATTGGCGAGATAGATCGACGTTGGCGTCTTCGAGGTGCGCGACACGCCGATCAACACGACATCGGCTTCCTCCAGCCCCTCCACCTGCTGCCCATCGTCGTGCATCATCGTGTAGTTCAGCGCCTCGATGCGCTGGAAATATTCAGCGTTGAGCACGTGCTGCGCGCCGACGCGATGAATGGTCTCGGCGCCGAGATAGGATTGAAACAGCCGCAAGACCGGCCCCAGCACAGACATGCACGGCAGGCCGAGCTCGCGGCATTTGTCCTCAAGGCTCTGGATCAGGTCTTCCTCGAGCAAAGTATAGAGGACGAGCCCCGGTGCTTCGCTGATCTCGGCGAGGCAATGGTCGAGCTGCTTCTTCGACCGCACCATGGGGTAGAGATGCTCGACCGGCTGCACGTTCGCGTATTGCGCCGCGGCGGCGCGCGCCACTGTGATCAGGGTTTCTCCGGTCGCGTCCGAAACGAGATGAAGATGAAAGTAGCCAGTGTCGGGCATAGGGACAGGCGCCGGATGAAGTGTGAATTATTGGGGAGGAGGCCATGCCTTTTGGGGATAGGCAAGCCGCCGGGGCGGATTCATTCAATAACCGTCCACATCGCTCGTTGCGGGACGACGGTTTGGCAAAGCCTGCCGGATCGCCTATCCCATGTGGACAACGGTCTGGGGAAAGCGGGGGATAGCGGTCGAAATCAGCCGTAAATGGCCCTGTACGAGTGTGGACGGTAACCGGACCGATAGCGCGGGATTCTTGATCGCCATTTCATGCCCGGTGGACAGGCTGTTGAGCCATAAGCATGAGTCAAATCAACCGTTTAATAACCACTAAACCTAAGATTCTAAGATTCTAGAGAGATGGAGCCTGATCGGCCGTGCATGTGGGTAAAAAGTTTCTTAACGTGCTCTCCGGTCATCGCGAGGCAGTGCCGCCGGTCTGGCTCATGCGACAGGCGGGGCGCTACCTGCCCGAGTATCGCGCTGTCCGTGAGAAGGCCGGCGGGTTTCTCGATCTCTGCTTCAATCCCGAACTTGCGGCCGAAGTAACGCTGCAGCCGGTCCGTCGGTTCGGCTTCGACGCCGCGATTTTGTTTTCCGACATCCTGGTGGTGCCGCTGGCGCTCGGACGGAAGGTCGAGTTCCTTGTCGGCGAGGGACCAAAGCTCGAGCCGCTCACCGACGCGGCCGGACTGGGAACACTGCGGACGGAAATCGATCAGGCGGTGGTCGGCAAAGTCTACGAGACCGTGACGCGCGTGAAGTCCGCGCTCGACGATAAGACCACCCTCATTGGTTTTTGCGGTGCACCGTGGACGGTCGCCACCTACATGGTGGCCGGCGAAGGCACACCCGATCAGGCGCCGGCCCGGATGTTCGCTTACCGCGATCCGGATACGTTTGCGCGATTGATCGATCGCCTGGCGGACGCTTCGATCGACTATCTCACGGGTCAGCTCAAAGCCGGGGCCGAATGCGTGCAGCTCTTCGACACCTGGGCCGGTGTCTTGTCGCAAGCCGAGTTCGATCGCTGGTGTCTGATGCCGACGAAAAAGATCGTCGATGGCGTCCGCGCGCGCGTGCCGGGTGCGAAAATCATCGGCTTTCCGCGCGGCGTCGGCAGCAAGCTCTGGCGTTACGTCAAGGATACCGGCGTTGATGCGGTCGGTCTCGATTGGATGCAGGGGCTGACTTACGCGCGCGAGCACATCCAGACGCTCAAACCGGTGCAAGGCAATCTGGATCCTTTGGCCTTGCTGGCTGGCGGCGATGCGCTCGATCGCGAGATCGATGCGGTGATGCAGGCGCTGGCCGGCGGCCCGTTCATCTTCAATCTTGGCCACGGCATTCTGCCGCCAACGCCGATCGCTCATGTCGAGCGGATGCTGAAAAGGGTGAGGGGTTAGTGCTTCTTGATCCCTCCCCCGCAGGGGGAGGGTGGCCGCTGTAAGCGGCCGGGTGGGGGAATGGCCAACGAGATCGCCAGACGTCTCCGCAAAACTATGACGCCGCAGGAAGTGAAGGTGTGGAACCACCTTCGCACGTGGCGAAGCCACGGATTCCATTTTCGGCGGCAAGCGCCGCGGGCTGGCTATGTCGTCGATTTTCTTTGCTTGAAGCATCGACTTGTCGTCGAACTCGACGGCGGTCAACACAATTACGATGGCATGCAGGCAAGCGATCGGGAACGTGATGACAAGTTGACCGTGGGCGGCTTTCTCGTGCTCCGCTTTTGGAATAGCGATGTCGATCAGAACCTGTCGGGTGTGCTGGAAACCATCCACGCGGCTCTGCGGGAAAGACACCCCCACCCGGCCGCCTGCGGCGGCCACCCTCCCCCTGCGGGGGAGGGATAGAGGCTCATCATGTACGAGTGGCTCAAAGCGCTGCACATCATCGCGGTCATCTCCTGGATGGCCGGACTGCTTTATCTGCCGCGCCTGTTCGTCTACCACGCTGCTGCCGAGCCCGGTTCGGCACAGTCCGAGACCTTCAAGGTGATGGAGCGGCGGCTGCTCAAGGCCATCATGGGCCCGGCCATGGGCGTGACCTGGGTGCTCGGCATCGTCCTGGCGATTCAGGGCCACTGGTTCGTCGCCGGCTGGCTTCACGCCAAGATCGCCTTGGTCGTGGCGATGTCGGTCATGCACGGGCTGTTCGGGCGCTGGGCCAACGATTTCGCCGCCGACCGTAACCGCCGGAGCCAGAAATTCTACCGCATTGCCAATGAGATACCGACGGTTCTGATGATCCTGATCGTCATTTTGGTGGTGGTGAAGCCGTTCTGACCCCGGCCCGGAAACCAAAATTTCACGGCACGGTTGCCGGGCCCTTGCGGAAAATCGCGGCTCAACTTATGTTGACGGCATCCCACCGAACGCAGGCGGATGCGATCGCGTTCCGGCACCGAGCCTTTCGGACCGGATGCAGCATCGGGCCCTAGGGACTTCCCAAAGCGCGCCCTCAAGTCAATCCAAACCTGCGAACTACCCTTATCTAGCCGCGGCAGTTCTCCCTTTTTTCAGACGCCGCCACTTCCGCTCTACAGGACCAATGCCCCTATGCGGGAAATGAAGCTCCAGGACCTTAAGTCCAAGACGCCAGCCGAACTCCTAGCCTTCGCCGAAGAGCACCAGGTCGAGAACGCCTCCACCCTGCGTAAGCAGGAGTTGATGTTCGCCATCCTGAAGCAGCTCGCGACGCAGGAAGTGGACATCATCGGCGAGGGCGTGGTCGAGGTCCTCCCCGACGGTTTCGGCTTTCTCCGGTCGCCGGAGTCGAACTACCTCTCCGGACCGGACGATATCTACGTCTCGCCCTCGCAGATCCGCCGTTTCGGCCTGCGCACCGGCGACACCGTGGAAGGCCACATCCGTTCGCCGAAAGAAGGCGAGCGGTATTTCGCGCTCCTCAAGGTCAACACGATCAACTTCGAAGACCCCGATAAGGCGCGTCATAAGATCAACTTCGACAACCTGACGCCGCTCTATCCCGACGAGCGGCTGAAGATGGAGCACGACGATCCGACCAAGAAGGATCTGTCGGCCCGCGTCATCGACATCGTCGCGCCGATCGGCAAGGGCCAGCGCGCCCTGGTGGTCGCGCCGCCGCGCACCGGTAAGACGGTGCTGCTGCAGAACATCGCGCACTCCATCACCGCCAACCATCCCGAGTGCTATCTGATCGTGCTGCTCATCGACGAGCGGCCGGAAGAAGTTACCGACATGCAGCGCTCGGTGAAGGGCGAGGTCATTTCCTCGACCTTCGACGAGCCGGCCTCGCGCCATGTGCAGGTCGCCGAGATGGTCATCGAGAAGGCCAAGCGCCTGGTCGAGCATCAGCGCGACGTGGTGATCCTGCTCGACTCGATCACCCGCCTCGGCCGCGCCTACAACACGGTGGTGCCGTCCTCCGGTAAGGTGCTGACCGGTGGTGTCGACGCCAACGCCCTGCAGCGCCCGAAGCGCTTCTTCGGCGCCGCCCGTAACATCGAGGAAGGCGGCTCGCTGACCATCATCGCCACGGCGCTGATCGATACCGGCAGCCGCATGGACGAAGTCATCTTCGAAGAGTTCAAGGGCACCGGTAACTCCGAACTCATCCTCGACCGCAAGGTCGCGGACAAGCGCACCTTCCCGGCGATCGACATCACGCGCTCCGGCACGCGCAAGGAAGAGCTGCTCACGGAAAAGGATGTGCTCAAGAAGATGTACGTCCTGCGCCGCATCCTCAATCCGATGGGCACGATGGACGCCATCGACTTCCTGTTGGACAAGCTGCGCAACACCAAGACGAACAGCGAGTTCTTCGACTCGATGAATACGTAAGGCGCCCGGCGCCGTTGCGGTTTAGTGGCCGGGCCTCAAGCCCGGCCATTTTTTATGCCGGACGTCACGTCGGTTCGGCGACGACTGCGCCGCGGACCGCACGCGGACGCTGGCTCCAGGCCCAGGTGCGGCCGTAGCGGGTGATCGGTTCCTCGACCCATTTGGTCAGCAACCAGCCGGCAAGCACGCACACCGGCAAGGCCGCGATCGTCACCAGCCACTGCGATACGCTGGCTATATCCGGCCGTTCGTTGAGGATGAGCCCATGCATCAGGCCGAGGATCGGCAGATGCGTGAGATAGACGGCATAGGAGGTTCGCCCGAAGAAGCGCAGCACTGGCGAGCGGAAGCGTGCGGCTTCCGGCGCATTGCGCACGATCGCGAGCAGGAACAAGGCGCAGGCGGTCGCACTGAGCAACGGGCTGAAGATGACGAAGATCGCGTTGGTGCGGCCGGCGAAAAACCCGAGATAGGACACCGTCAGCAGCAATACGACCGGTGCGACCCGAAACGCGTAATCGAAGCGGCCGGAGCGCACTGCTTTCGACTTCGCCGCCAGCGCGGCGAGCAAGCCGGCGACGAGGATATCGGCAATGCCCGGCAACAACACGTTCACCGCGATTGGGTTGCCGACGTTCGCGAATTGCACGGCCGCGCGGGCCAACACGGCGCCGATCGCGACGGCGATCAGCACCTTGGCGAGATGGCGCCGCGGCACCAGAAGAAACGTCAGGGGCGCCAGCAAATAGAAGTGCTCTTCCACCGCGAGCGTCCAGGTCGGCGCCAGCCAATGTGCGCCCAGCGTTTGCGTGTTCGCCATGAAGAACGTCTGAGTGAAAGTCAGATAGCCCCAGATCGGAAATGTCGTCGGATCTTGCGCCCAGGCCGCGTGACATGCGCCCAGGATGGCCGACACGAGCAGCACCGAAACGAAATAGATCGGCAGCGTCCGGCAGATGCGGCGGACATAGAACACGAGAAAAAAGTTGTCGTTGTGCAGCTTGTCGAGAATGAGCGTGCCGACCAGGAAGCCGCTCAACACGAAAAACATCTCGACGGCGAGCCGGCCGAGCATCAGCGCGGTGAGGCCGCTCGGCACCTCGGCGAAATAGTGCGACAGGACCACCAGGATGGTCATCAGGCCGCGCATGCCGTCGAGGGCGACGATGCGCCGGTCGACGCCGTAAGGCGATTGGGGCGGCAAAGCAGGATGTGTCTGGGGTGGCAAAGGCGCGGCCTCCTCGACCGGATGACGCAGGGCCGGGCGTATCAGGATGCCGCTGAACGAACGCTTACCCCGGTATGTGAGAACCTCGCCTATCCCGCGCTTTCGCCCGGACGGTTAAGAAGGCCGCCTAAAGTTTGAGCGCATTTGCCCTTATTTCATGCGGGTTTTTGCACGTGCGAGAAAGAATTTCGAAACCATCTTCTGGCGAATTGGAACTCGCTAATACCTCTGCGGGAATCCGATGCCACAGCACAATCGCCTGCGATTGCCCCGTCCGGCGCTGTGGATCGCCATCCCGGTATTCGGCGTCGCCTTGATCGTTGCCGGGCTCTTCAGCCTCGGTGCATCGACGTTTGTCGCGGTTGGCTTCGGCGCCTTCGGTGCGCTCGCCATCGGCTGCTTTGCGGAGTACCGGCTGCACCACATCACCGCGTCGATCAGCAAGATCGCCAGCGGCGACCGCTATACCAGTCTGCCGCAGGTAGTCGGCGACGGCGCCCTCCAATCCTTCAACGCGACCGCCGAGAGCATTCGGAGCGCGCTCATCGCCGCCGATACGCTCGCCGTCGATCAGCGCCGGCGCGAGACCGAAGCGCGGCTGCATCACGCCGGCCGCGTGTTCTTCACCGGCAATTTCCGCCGCGCCATCGACGATGTCGTCAACGCCTTCACCAGCGCCGGCGAGCGTATCCGTGGCACGGCGGTCGATCTGACGCAGAGCAACCGGCTGATGGCGAAGCAGGTGGCGCAGTCCTCGGACACGGCCGCGCAAGCGGCGGAAGACGTCGCCGGCGTCGCCGCCGCGGCGCGCGACGTCCAGACGCTCGCGGTGACGTCCGGCCGTCACGTCGAGGAGGCCCGCGCCGCCACCAAGCGCACCGTCACGGAGCTGGCGCGCGCCGACGAGACCATGCGCAACCTCGGCGCCGTCGCCGGCCGTATCGAGCAGGTGATCAAACTCATCCAGTCGATCGCCGGGCAGACGTCGCTGCTCGCCCTCAACGCCACCATTGAAGCCGCGCGCGCGGGCGAGGCCGGCCGTGGCTTCGCGGTGGTGGCCGCCGAGGTCAAGGAGCTGTCGCGCCGCACAGAACTGGCCACCAAGGAGATCAGCGACCAGATTCACGGTATCCAGGATGCCGTGAACGAGACCGCCGAGGCGATTGCCGCGGTCGACCGCAGCGTCGCGGATATGGGCACGGTGAACGAAAACATCACCCGGCTCATGGAGCAGCAGATCGAGCAGCTCGACGTCATCGGCACCGAGGCGATGAAAGTCGCCGCCGCCGTCAGCGAGACGCTGCCCGGCATCCGTGCCGTCGTCACCGACGTGACGATGGCGGGCGATGCCGTGCTCTCGACCGCCGACGATCTCATCGCCAGCGCGCAATCGCTCACCGCCTCCGTGACGCGCTATTTCTCCGACCTCGATCACGGCTCCATCAAGGTCGGCATTCTGCATTCGTTGTCAGGGACGCTGACGGCGAGCGAGCGGCCGTTGCAGCAGTTGCTGGTGATGCTGATCGAGCAGCTCAACCAGGCCGGCGGCCTGCTCGGGCGGCCGGTGGAGGCGGCGATCATGGATCCGCGCTCCGATAACGACGCCTATGCCGCCCAGGCCGAAACCCTGCTGCGCGAGCACAAGGTCGCGGCCATTTTCGGCTGCTGGAGCTCGGCCTCGCGCAAGCGGGTGCTGCCGATCCTGTCGCAGCAGGACGGGTTGCTGTTCTATCCCAGCCAGTACGAAGGGCAGGAGCAGTCGTCGCACATCGTCTATACCGGTGCGACGCCAGCGCAGCAGGCGCTGCCTGCGGTCGATCACCTCATCGGCATGGGCCGTCGGCGCTTCTTCCTGATCGGCACCGACTACATCTATCCGCGCACCACCAACGCCATCATCCGCAACTACCTGCAGTCCAAGGGCATCGGCCCGGATGCAGTGGACGAGCTCTATGTGCCGTTCGGCGAGCGCGCGTTCAGCGAGACGGTGCTGCGCATCAGCCGCTTTGCCGGCCGCAACGGCGCCGTCGTTGCAACGCTCTCCGGCGACTCCAATGTGCACTTCTTCCGCGAGCGCGCCCGCCAGGGCTTGGACGCCGACATTCTACCGGTGATGAGCCTGTCGCTGGGCGAGGCCGAGCTGCCGGCACTCGCCGAGCGCCGGCTGATCGGCCACATGGTGGCGTGGAGCTATCTGCATACGCTCGACACGCCGGAGAACCACGCCTTCGTTGCCGAATGGCGTGATTTCGTCGGCGATCCAACGGCGACCACCAACGATCCGATGGAAGCGACCTGGATCGGCTTCAAGCTCTGGACGCAGGCGGTGGCCGCCGCCGGCACCACCGAGACCCAGGCGGTGCGGCGGGCGCTTGCAGGCCGCAGTATCCGCGCGCCGTCTGGCTTCGACGTCAGGTTCGATGCCGAGACGCAGCATTTGCACAAGCCGGCCATCATCGGCCGTTTCGGCGCGCACAACATCATCCAGCCGGTGTGGATGAGCGACGACGTGATCGCACCGGAGCCCTGGAGCCGCTGGCGGCCGCAGAACGGCGAAGTGCCGCTGCGCAAGGCGGGATAACATCGATGGTCATCGTCCGCGTAAGCGGACAATCCAGTAATCACGATACTCGCTATTGGAATACTGGATGCCCCGCTTTCGCGGGGCATCCAGTTTTGCTGATCGGTTCGATCAGTTCCGATACCGCGTGTAATCGATGCGGAACATCGACGGGTCCACCTTCTTGGTGGGATCGAGATTGAACACCGCGACCGTGGTGTCGTAGCCCTGCGGATCGGTGACGGTCCACTGCTTGAGCTGCATGTCCTTGGCCGAGAACATGATCATCAGCCGGCTGGTGCCGACGAGGCCGTTCCGTTCCTCGACCACGACGGTGACGAACACGTCGTCGGAGTACACCGCGACGAGGTTCGTATCCTTCATCAGGTCGACACGGTCGGACAGCAGGAAGCGCAATGGCGTCTGCGATAGCGGATAGACGTCCTGCGTCGCCAGCTTGCGATCGCGCACCACGACGGACTGACCGTCGGCCACCAGTTCGATCGGGCTCGGATCGTCATACTCGAAGCGGATCTTGCCCGGCTTCGACATGTAGAAGTCGCCTTTGGTGCGGCCGCCGTCGGGACCGACCTGCACGAAATTGCCGGTCAGGGTCTGCACGCTCGACAGATATGCATTGACCTTGTCGACGATGGCCTTCTGCTCGGGTGTGAGCGCGCCTTTGCTGGCGCCGGATTGCCCCAGCAAAGCGGCGAAGGGATTGGTGACGGGGCCCGAGGTCGCTTGTGCGCGGGCGACGAGCGCTTCCGGCGGGATGGACGGCCTGGATGCGATCGAGCCTGTGGTAAGAGTCCGCTGGACAGGTGTGGCCGCCGCCATATGCTTGACCGGACGCGGCTTCGGCAGCGGCACGCGTTCGGCAAAGGCCGGCGCCGCCGTAAGGCTCAGGCACAAAGCTGCCCAGGCCACGCCGCGGGCCAATCGCGCCTTCCTCGGTTTCGCCATTTCGCTCTCCGCCTTACCCATACAATCACCAACGCCCATACGGCGCCGCTGTGGCTATTTCGCGACCCGTCGTCCGCTGTCACTCCGGCCGTCGCGATGCGCGGCTCGAAATGACAACCGTCACCTTTCGAAATCCCCTTCTTCGGGGATCAGAATCTCACGTTTGCCGGCATGGTTGGCTTGGCCGACGATGCCTTCCTGCTCCATGCGCTCCATCAGCGTGGCGGCCCGGTTGTAACCGATCTGCAGCCGGCGCTGGATGTAGGAGGTAGAAGCCTTGCGATCGCGCTTCACGATGGCGACGGCCTGGCTGTAGAGATCGCCGCCTTCGGACATGCCCATGCCGGTGGAATCGAACACGGCACCGTCTTCGCCCTCTTCGGCGAGATCGCCGGCGGTCACTTCTTCCAGATATTCCGGCATGCCCTGCGCCTTGAGATGGCGCACGACCTTCTCGACTTCTTCGTCGGAGCAGAACGGGCCGTGGACGCGGCTGATGCGTCCGCCGCCGGCCATGTAGAGCATGTCGCCCTGGCCGAGCAGTTGCTCGGCGCCCTGCTCGCCCAGGATGGTGCGGCTGTCGATCTTCGACGTGACCTGGAAGGAGATGCGCGTCGGGAAGTTGGCTTTGATCGTGCCGGTGATGACGTCGACCGACGGACGTTGCGTGGCGAGCACGACGTGCAGGCCCGCGGCGCGCGCCATCTGCGCCAGACGCTGCACGGCGCCTTCGATGTCCTTGCCGGCGACCATCATCAGGTCGGCCATTTCGTCGACGATGATGACGATATAGGGCAACGGTTCGAGATCGAGCTCTTCCTTCTCGTAGATGGCCTCGCCCGATTCCTTGTCGTAGCCGGTGTGCACCGTGCGCGAGAGCGTCTCGCCCTTGGCCTTCGCTTCGGCGACGCGCGCGTTGTAGCCGTCGATGTTGCGCACGCCGAGTTTCGACATCTTCTTGTAGCGGCCCTCCATCTCGCGCACCGCCCACTTGAGCGCGACCACCGCCTTCTTCGGATCGGTGACGACCGGGGTGAGCAGATGCGGGATGCCGTCATAGACCGACAGTTCGAGCATCTTCGGATCGACCATGATCAGGCGGCACTGCTCCGGCTTGAGCCGGTAGACCAGCGACAGGATCATGGTGTTGATGGCGACCGATTTGCCGGAGCCGGTGGTGCCGGCGATCAGCAAGTGCGGCATGCGCGCGAGGTCGACGATGACGCTCTCGCCGCCGATGGTTTTGCCGAGGCAGAGCGGGAGCTTCGCGGCGCTCTCGTTGTATTCCTTGGTCGTGAGCAGCTCGCGCAGATAAACCTTCTCGCGCGTCGCGTTCGGCAGCTCGATGCCGATAGCGTTGCGGCCGGAGACGACGGCAACGCGTGCCGACACCGCGCTCATCGAGCGGGCGATGTCGTCGGCAAGGCCGATGACGCGCGACGACTTGATGCCGGGCGCCGGCTCGAGCTCGTACAGCGTGACCACCGGGCCGGGGCGCGCATTGATGATCTCGCCGCGCACGCCGAAGTCTTGCAACACGCTTTCCAGCGCCGTGGCGTTGGCTTCGATGACGTCCTTCGGCATCGTCGTGCGCTCGGACGCCTTCGGCGCGGAGAGGAGATTGTGCGAGGGCAGCGTGAAGCCGCCGTTGCGCTTATTCGCTTTGGCCGCCGGCTTGGCCGGTGCCGCCGCGCGGCGCCGCGGCGCCTGTTCTTCTTCTTCCTCCTCGACTTCCTCTTCTTCGTATTCCTCGTCGGTCGGCGCCGTTGCGGGGGCGGCGACGCGGCCGAGCGTATCGAAGCGCGGCTCCTGCCGTTCGCCGGGACGCGGCGGCCGCGGACCCGAGGCGGCGGCACGCAGCGCATTGCTCGAGGCGCCGCGGATGAGACGGCCAATGCGCGCCTTCCAGCTCAGGAGCGCGTGCACGATCATGCCCAGCCAAGGATTGGCGCGATCCGGCGTGTCGTCCTCTTCGTCCTCGTCGGTTTCGGCGACCTCTTCCTCTTCGTCGTCGTCCTCCTCGGCGCGCACGGGCACACGGAAGCCGACGGCGAGCGTGATCGTCACCAACGTGGCGGCGCCGTAGATGACGGCGAGGACGGTCATGAGTATGCCTTCGGCCGCGCCGCCGAAGACCATCATCGGCAGGCGCACGAAGGCATCGCCGGCGACGCCGCCGAGGCCGGTCGGTAGCGGCCATTTAGCCGTCACGGGCAATGTGGAGGCGAAGGCGGCGGCGCAGAACGTCACCGCGATCCACATCAGGCCGCGCCAGCGTTCGCCCAGCGGCTTGTGCGACAGGAGCCGCCAGCCGAGTAGCGTCTCCGGGGCCAGGAGGAACACCGCTGCGAGCCCCAGGAGCTGCATGGCGATGTCGGAGAAGATGGCGCCCGGGAAGCCGAGCAGGTTCTCGATCGGCTTCTTGGTTGCGTGACTGAGCGAGGGGTCCTGCACCGACCAGGTGGCCAGTGCGATGGCGCCGAGCAGTGCCAGACCCAGGAGGGCTAGGCCGGCGAGCTCGCGCAGCCGACGGCGCACGATCTCACGGAAGTGATCCGTGACGAAAGCGACGACGTCGACGCTGCGATCCGCTGAAGCCATTCCTTAGTCCTGCGAACTTCTCATACGTTAGCCGAGCACGGCGACGAGGCGATGCAACGCCTCGGCCGTGCTTGCCTTGTCCTGCACCATGGCGACGCGGATGTAGTCCGCGCCGGGATTGGAGCCGTCGGCCTGGTCGCGCGCGAGATAGCGCCCGGGGACGACGCGCACGCCGGCCTCCTGCCACAGCCGCTTGGTCACGATTTCGCTGCCGCCATATTTCGATACATCGAGCCACAGAAAGAAGCCGCCGGCTGGACGCTTGTAGCCGTAGCGGTCGCCGATGATTTGGTCGGCGAGATCGAACTTTGCGGTGTAAAGCTTACGGTTCTCTTCCACATGCGCGTCGTCTTCGTAGCAAGCGACGGCAACGTGTTGCGCCGGCACCGGCACTTGCGGCGCGGCGACATTGCGCAATTCGAGGAAGGCGGCGAGGAACTTCTTGTCGCCGGCGGCGAAGCCGACGCGCATGCCCGGCAGATTCGAGCGCTTCGACAGCGAGTGGAACACGACGACATTGGTGAAGTCGGGTCCCGAGGCCTCCAGCATGCCGGCCGGCCGCTGATGGCTGTACAGCTCGCCGTAGCACTCGTCGGCGAAGACGAGGAAGCCGTAACGCCGCGCGAGACCCGCGAGCTTCTCGAGATAAGCAAGGCTCGCGACGGCGCCCTGCGGGTTTGACGGCGATGCCAGATAGAACGCGACGGTGCGCTTGAGCAGCGTCTCGTCGAGCGCGTCGAGATCGGGCAGGAAGCCGGTTTCCCGCGTCGTCGGCATGAACACCGCTTCGCAGCCGGCGGCGAGCGCACCGGCGGAGTAAGCGGCATAAAACGGATTGGGAATCAGCATCGCCGGTTTGCCGGCGCGCGCTTCGACATAGCGCGTGGCGGCGATGGCCGCGAGGAAGAGTCCTTCGCGCGTGCCGTTGAGCACCAGCACTTCGTTTTCCGGATCGACCGCGCGCGGCAGTTTGAAATATCGGCCGAGCCAGCTGGCGACCGCCTTGCGGAACGGCTCGATGCCTTTGTTCGCCGGATATTTGCCGAAGTCGGCGATGTGTTTGGCAAGCACCGGACCGACGAAGGCGGGCACGCCGTGCTGCGGCTCGCCCACCGACAGATTGATGACGGGCATAGCCGGCTCGATACCGGCAATCAGTTCGGTCAGGCGCACGAAGGGCGAGCGCGATTCAGCCGCTTGAGCGGAGGTCGGTTGAGGCGCGCGCTGGGCGGTCATCTGAGACATGCGGTTACGAGGCGGGTTTCGAGGCCCGCCGCCTTATGGTTAGCCACATTACGGAGTGCGAGGTTAAGACCCGATTAACCATCGGGCCCCGGTGGCATCAAGAGCGCAGATTTCGCGGCGCCTCGGCCAGTAAGGCTCTGCCGTTGCTGGCGTTTTCCGCTTATCCCCAGACGCCGGCGAATGTGCGGCGGTGTCTGCCTGCCGTGTCGCGCTACACCGTGCCCTTGAGGCCGAGATCGAGGATCGTCTGGGAGGTCAGGGTCCGTGCGGCGGCGCGTGCCGCCGCGACATCGCCCGCCCCGATCGCATCGATGAGGTCATAGATCAGCGCGCGGCTTTTGCGGCTATGGGCGCGGACGAAGGACGCGTTCACGTAGATCAGCGTCTGCTGCATGGTCTTGTCCCAGACCTCGTGCAGCGCCTTGTTGCCTGCCGCGGTCAGCAGCCATTGCGACAGCCGGCCGTTGAAGGACGGATGACCGCCGGTGCCGTCGAGCCGGTCGAAGGCGGCATCCATATCGCGTTTGATCGCTTTGACGCTCTCGGCCTGTGCCGGCGAGTGGTTGCGCGCCGCGAGCTCGGCCGCGTATTCGAGGAGCGCCAGACGCACCTGGAACAGTTCGAGCAGCTCCTGTTCGCTCAGCGTCTTGATGCGGACGCCGTGCCACGGCGCGCGCTCGGCGAGGCCGTCGGCAACGATCGCTTGTAACGCTTCGCGGATCGGCCCGTTCGAGAAACCGAACTCGGTGCGAAGCTGCACCTCGCGAATGCGTTCGCCGGGCTTATAGGTGCCGTTGAGAATGCGTTCGCGCAGGATGCCGGCAAGCCAGCCGGTGCGCGAGAAGCGTTGCGGGTCCTGCGTCTCCGCCGGAAGCGCGACATCTTCGGCCTCGGCAGATGGCGGCCGCGCCGGCTTTGATTTCGGGCGGTCTTGCTTAACATTCTTCGTCGCCCGCGTCATCGATTGAGGCATTCCGGAAAGTGTAGCCGTGGCGGCGATAAAAGCACGGTGGTCGCCACCACGGCAACCGGGTCAGAAGAAGCGGCTCTGGTAGCTGTGCGGGTCCTTCTGCGCGAGAGCCCACTGGCCGAGCTCTTCATGGCGCGCGAACCACACGTCCGGATGCTGCTTGATGTAGCCGATGACCTCCTCGAACACCGACGTGATCATCGGTCGGCCGCCGAAATGCGTGTGCAGCGTCAGCACCAACAACGACATCGGCTCGTTCTGGTAGAGATAGTCGAACGTGCCTTTGTAGACGTCCCACAGATCGCGGGGGCTCGAGCGCAGCACGCGATTATCGGTGAAGTCGCTGTTGGGAACGGCGGCGATGGCGCCGTGCTTGGTGTCGAGCTTGATCGGCAGGTCGGTGTAGGTGACGTCGGCGTGGAACGACAGCTTCTGCTCGGCGAGGAAGTCGACGGTATGCTCGGTGAAGGCGAGCACCGAGCTCAGCCAACCGGTCGGCCGCTTGCCGCTCACGTCGCCGAGGATGTCGATGCACTTCTTGATCGTCGCGCGCTCTTCCTCCGGCTCCATGTAAGCCAGCAGCGCATCTTGCGTGTAGTTGTGGCCGCCGACGTCGTGGCCGGACTTCACGATCTGCTTCACCGTATCGGGATGAAGTTCGGCAAGCCGCGCATTGGTGAAGAACGTGCCCGGGATCTGCAGCCGGTCGAGCGTGCGGATGACGCGCCACACGCCGACGCGCGCGCCGTAAGTCGACCAGGCGCGGCCGGCGAGATCGACGGTGCCGGGCTTCAGATGCGTCGTCTGCACCGAGTAGTTCGGCGCTTTTCCTTCGGCCCAGGTCTCGTACATCACCGTGACGGCGACGGCGACGCGTTTTCCGTTCGGCCACGCCAGCGTTTTTTGTTGGGTCATCTCTCCTCCTCGTTTCCTCGATAAAGGCGCCCGCGTGCAAAGGCCGCGCGGAAGGGGCTTGCCTGATGTTGAATGATTAATTATTAATAATTAAGAGGTCAAGGACGGCGAAGGATGCCGTCAGCCGCAGAGCCGCAAAAAATGCGGCCAATACGGGAGAGGAAACGATGCGCTTCACGCGACGCTCGACTTTGACTGCCCTTGTGCCGGCGGCTCTGATGCTGGCGACGGCTCACACGGCTGTGGCCCAGGACGCCTGGCCGGATCGGCCCATCCGCTTCATCGTCACGTCGGCCGCGGGCGGCGGCATCGATCTGATGGCGCGCATTCTGGCCGACGGGCTCAGCCGGCAATTGCCCAAGCCGGTGGTGATCGAGAATGTCGGCGGCGCCGGCGGACTGGTGGCCACCCGTCTCGTCGCCAAAGGCGACGCCGATGGCTACACCTTCCTGTTCCAGGGACCCGGCCATGCCGCGCTCCCTTACATCCATCGCAATCCCGGCTACGACGTGAACAAGGACTTCGCGTCCGTATCGTTGGTCGCGACCTATCCGCTGGTGCTCACCACCAATCCGAAGCTCGGCGTGAAGACGCTGCCCGAGTTCATCGCCATGGTGAAGGCCAAGCCCGGCAAGTACACCTTCGGCTCGAGCGGCGTCGGCGGCGCCTCGCATATCCCGCTGGAGGCCATCAAGGAGCAGGCCGGTCTCGACATGGTGCACGTGCCTTACCGCGGCAGCGGCGCGACCAGCGCCGCGCTGTTGGCGGGAGAAATCGATCTGACGATCGACGGGCTCGCGCCACAGATCGGCAACATCCAGTCCGGCCGCGTCGTGCCGCTGGCCGTGTCAACGCGTGAGCGCGCGCCGCAGATGAAGAACATCCCGACCATCGGCGAGACGCTGAAAGGCTTCGAATATCCGATGTGGGTCGCGGTGTTCGCGCCGGCCAAGACGCCCAAGCCGATCGTCGACAAGTTGGCCGCGGCCATTGGCAAAGCGGTGCAGGATCCCGCCATCAAGAAGCGCTTCGACGAGCTCATTGTCCAAGGCGTCGGATCGACCCCCGCCGAGCTGGACAAGTTCGTTCATGAGCAGCTGGCGTTTAATAAGAAGATCATCGAAACCGCGAACATCAAGGTCGGCGACTGACGCGGCAGAGGAAGAGCAGCGATGGCACAAGAACTCTCGCGTCCGGCCGATCTCGCCGCGCTGACGACGCTGACCGCCTTCGTGGTCGACTATTGGTACGAAGTCGACCGCAACTGGGGGCGCAACGCACAGGACTTCTATGTCGATGACGGCGAGTTCGTCATCGGCGACAAGGTCATGCGCGGCAAAGAGGGTGTGGCGGGCTTCTATCGTTGGCGGGAATCGCGCGGCGAGCGCACCGCGCGTCACCTCGTCAGCAATTGCCGGCTCTCCGCCCTCGACGGCGACCGCGCCACGTTAGAATGCGTCATGTGCCTCTATGCGGCGGACGGCAGGCCAGTGCTGCCGTCGCTGCCCGCTATCATGATCGCGGATGTCGTTGCCGTGTGCGAACGCGGCGCGGACGGCCGCTGGCGTTTCCGGTCGCACCGGCTGCTGCCGGTGTTCGAAGGCGGCGTGCCGGCAACAATTCCGCCTGACGCTTGAGGCAAAGCAGTCAGCGCATCAAAGCGCGAGCGCAGGTTGTGATCTGTTGAACTAGAGCCGCTCATTCCCGCGAAAGCGGGAATCCAGCGCGGCACATGAAACGTTCGCCCGTTTGGCCCTGGGTCCCGCTTTCGCGCTGGCGAACGGAGCATTGGGCAATTCAACCAAACGAACGATGATACGCGTTAGCGCGCGCTTCGTGGTGCCCATCGAGGCCGACGCAAGTGTGGACGAGACTTACGTCTCTTTCTTCAAAGCCCGGCGCACCTTGTCCAAGTCCTGCGTCCAGGTATCGACGCGCGCGGCGAGCAGATCGCGCAGGCGCTGGGCGGCGGCGGGATAACCTTCGAGCGTTTTACGGAATAGATTGCGTGGGACGCGCACGACCGTCGTCGGCTCGCGGGCGATAGCGGTGGCCGGCGCGACAGTGTCGGTCAGCAGGGCCAGTTCGCCGATCAGCGCGCCCGGGCCGGCGACGTGCTCCTCGCGTTCGGTGAATGTGCCGGGCTCCAGCAGCAGCGAGCCTTCCTGCACCAGATAGGCGGCATCGGCGAGTTCGCCCGCGTAGAACAGCACGGACCCGCTTTGCAGATGGCGGGCCTCGGCGCCAATGGCGAGCACCTGCAGAGCCTGCCGGCCAAGCGCCGCAAACGTCGGAACCTGCTCGAAAAAAGCGATGTCGTCTTCGAGAGCCATCTTACTCCGTCACACCGGGCGTCCGCCGACGCGAGGCGGCGGGCGAAACCCGAAAGCCAGACATACTATGAAGTGTATGGGTTTGGCTTCTGGATTCCGGGCGCGGCGCACACCGGAATGACATGGTCGATCAGGGCACGAGCTTGTAGCCGCCGGCTTCCGTGACCAGGATCTGCGGCGTCGCCGCGTCATTTTCCACTTTCTGGCGCAGACGATAGATGTGCGTTTCCAGCGTGTGGGTGGTGACGCCGGAATTGTAGCCCCAGACCTCCTGCAGCAGGGTCTCGCGCGACACCGGCTTCTGGCCGGCCCGGTAGAGATAGCGCAGGATTGCCGTTTCCTTTTCGGTCAGCCGAACCTTGCTGCCTTTCGGATTGAGCAGCAGCTTCGAGGACGGGCGGAAGCTGTACGGGCCGATGTTGAAGACGGCGTCTTCGCTCGCTTCATGCTGCCGCAGTTGCGCCCGGATCCGGGCGAGCAGGACGGCGAAGCGGAACGGCTTGGTGATGTAGTCATTGGCCCCGGATTCGAGGCCGAGGATGGTGTCCGAATCCGTGTCGTGGCCCGTGAGCATGATGATCGGCGCCTTGAAGCCCGACTTGCGCAGCATGCGCACGGCTTCACGGCCGTCGACGTCAGGCAGGCCGACGTCCATGATCACGAGGTCGACCTGGCCGTTCTTGGCGGACTGGACGCCCTTGGTCGCCGTTTCGACGGCCTGCGGCTCGAATTCCTCGTGCAACGCCAATTGCTCGACCAGCGCCTCGCGCATGTCGGCATCGTCGTCGACGATCAGGATTGTCCGTTTGTTGGGCATTGGGCCCCTAAAATATTGGATATTGCTGGTCAATCGCGAAGTAGAGCATTCGGGGGTAAAAGAGCAAGGGTGATCGGCCTTTAGAACTACGTCCTACCCTCACGAATTTGCGTTATTTTATGCGAAATCGCACATTTTCTCGTTTGATCGTCCGCCGCAAGCCGGGTCACCCCAGCCGTGGATGGCTCACGGCAGGACCATTGTCCCTGCCTGTGGCGCTCGGTCGTGGCAGCATCAAGGCCAATAAGTTCGAGGGCGACGGGGGCACCCCGCGCGGTCGTTTCCGCCCGCTGCGGCTGTGGTGGCGGGCCGACAAATTCCCCCGCCCGGCGACCCGCCTGCCGGTGAAGCCGATCCGCCCGGACGATGGCTGGTGCGAGGATCCCGGCGATCGTCATTACAACCGGCCCGTGAAGGTGCCGGCCGGCAGCAGCGCCGACCGCCTCACCCGCGATGACGGACTTTATGACTTCATTGTCGAGATCGACCACAACACGCGGCCACGTGTTGCCCGGCGCGGCAGCGCCGTGTTCATCCATGTGGCGCGTCCCGGCTTCAAACCGACCGCCGGCTGCGTCGCGTTGACGACGCCGGCGCTGCGCCGGCTGCTGGCGCAGCTCGGCCCGCGCACGGAGATCGTGATCGAGTAGCAATCGTCATTCCGGGGCGCGAGCACTTGCGAGCGAACCCGGAATCCAGCCATGAGGTCCGTGTTCGCTTCTGGATTCCGGATCGCCGCTTATGCGGCGTCCGGAATGACACTCAACTCGGATTATCGAGGCTGAACGTGTGCGAGCGGTCGTCGTAGGCGAAGGCTTCGGCGAAGCGCGCCCAGGCCACCACCGCGCGCATCGTCCGCTCGGCATCTTCTTCCGCCATATGATCTTCCAGCTCGTCGATGAACCGGCGGCGCGGCGCGACGTGGTGCGCGCGTTCCGTCAGCACGCGCTTGATATGCGCCGCCAGCGGCACGTGCGCGAGAAGCTGCGCCTGAAAGAGCTTCTTGCGGTCGTCGACGCCCGCCTCGGCGAACTGCTTGCCGTACTCGGTCAGCTTGATATCGCCGCCTTCGATGTCGGCAAAACGCAGGAGCTGCAGCGCCTCGGCGACCGGAAACAGATCGTCGACTTCCATCTGCAAAGTGCTGGCGATCACCGGCAGGTCGGCCTGGCCGTTATAGGGCGCGCCGGCCACCGCCTCCATGAGGCCGGACATCGTGTTGGGCGATACCCGCGGCAACACCATGTCGATGCCCATGCCGGGGAAGCCGCCGGCCACGACGCGCGGCGGCTGTTCGACCGGCCGCGCGGTGAGCGCGACGTAAATGCGCTCGACCAGATCGCGGAAGGCCGGTTCGAGCCGGCTGCGCGGATGCGGCAGATCGACCTTGATCTCTTCGATGATGTGACCCGGGTTGCGCGAGAACACGAGCACGCGGTCGCACATCAGCACCGCCTCCTCGATATTGTGCGTGACCAGCACGACGCCTTTGATCGGCAGCCGGCCTTCCAACCACAGATCGAGGAAGTCGGTGCGTAACGTCTCAGCCGTCAGCACGTCGAGGGCCGAGAACGGTTCGTCCATCAGCAGAATGTTGGGATGCACGACGAGGGCGCGCGCGAAGCCGACGCGTTGGCGCATGCCGCCCGACAGTTCGCGCGGATAAGCGGACTCGTAACCGTCGAGGCCGATGAGATCGATGCCGGCGAGCGCGCGCCGGCGGATCTCCGCTTCGGGCAGGCCGAGCGCTTCCAGGCCGAGTTGCACGTTCTCGAGCACCGTCAGCCACGGAAACAGCGCGAAGGTCTGAAACACCATGGCGATGCCGGGCGCGGGGCCGCGCACCGGCTGTCCGTGATAGAGCACCTGGCCGGACACCGGCTGCGCGAGGCCCGAGATCAGCCGCAGCAAGGTCGACTTGCCCGAGCCGGAGCGGCCGAGCAGGCCGACAATCTCGCCTTCCTTCAGCGTGAGATTGATGTCGTTGAGCACCAGCAGGCTTTCGCCGTCCGGCTTGGGGAAGGCCTGGCAGCACGATTGGATTTGCAGCAATGCGTTGTTCATGGCGGCTTTCCTTTCAGTCGAGCCGGAACTTGCGTTCGGCGTACCAATAGAGCGGACGCCAGAACAGGCGATTGACGAGGACCACGTAGAGACTCATCACGGCGATGCCGAGCACGATGCGCGGATAGTCGCCGGCCTCGGTTGCTTGCGCGATGTAGGCGCCGACGCCGCTCGCTTGCAGTTTGGTCGAGCCCCAGCTTGCGACTTCGGCGACGATGCTGGCGTTCCAGGAGCCGCCCGACGCGGTGATGGCGCCCGTGACGTAGTAGGGAAACACGGCCGGCAGCGCGATCTTCTTCCACCACAGCCAGCCGCGCACCTGCAGGTTGGTGCCGACGTCGCGCATCTCCGACGGGATCGCCGAGGCGCCGGCCACGACGTTGAACAGGATGTACCACTGCGTGCCGAGGATCATCAGCGGGCTCAGCCAGATATTGGGATCGAGGCTGAAGTAGACAATCGCCGAGACCGCGACCGGGAACAGCACGTTGGCCGGAAACGCCGCGAGGAACTGGGCGACCGGTTGAATGAATTGCGCGAGCCGCGGCCGCGTGCCGACCATGACGCCGAGCGGCACCCAGACTACGGTCGCCAGCGCGATAAGGACGATGACGCGGACGAGCGTGAAGAAACCGAGGAGCAGTGCCGTGCCCGCATCGGCCCAGGCGATGCTGGTGAACACGAAGTGCGCCACCTGCCATAGGAGCGCGAGCGTCACGACGATGACGAAGCCGTTCCAGAGACGGTCGGCCCAAGGACCGGTCTTGCGGACAGGCGCCGGCTTTTCATCGCTCCGGCCGGCAAGCGACCACTGAAAGGTACGCCGCCAGACACTGGCCAACGGCGCGATCAGCAGCGCGACCACGCGCGAGCGGCGCAGCACGTCGAGCACCCATGAGCGTGGCGGCATGACGCCGGCCTGTTGTTCGACACGAAAGCGGTCGGCCCAGGCGACCAGCGGCCGGAACAGAAGCTGGTCGTAGAGCAGGATCACCGCCAGCATGGCGACGATGGCCCATGTCACCGCCGCGAGGTTCTCTTCTTTGATGGCGAGCGCGATGTAGGAGCCGACGCCGGGCAAGGTGACGGTGGTGTCGCCGACGCTGATCGCCTCGGACGCGACGACGAAGAACCAGCTGCCGGACATGGACATCATCATGTTCCAGATGAGCTGCGGCATGCCGAAAGGCACCTCGACGCGCCAGAACTGCATCCACCGCGACAGGCGGAACACGCGCGAGGCTTCGGTGAGCTCGACCGGCACGGTGCGCAGCGACTGGTAGAACGAGAAGGCCATGTTCCAGGCCTGGCTGGTGAAGATCGCGAACACCGCCGCGAACTCCGCGCCGAGTACGCGGCCGGGCGCGAGCGACATGAAGAAGACGACCGTCACCGAGATGAAGCCGAGGATCGGCACCGACTGCAGGATGTCGAGCAGCGGCACCAGGATGACCTCGGCGCGGCGGCTCTTGGCCGCCAAGGTCGCGTAGGTGAAGGTGAAGACCAGCGACAGGACCAGCGCGACCAGCATGCGCAAGGTCGTGCGCGCCGCGTATTCCGGCAGATTTTCCGGGGCCAGCGACAGCGGTGCGGTCTGCAGCTCGGCCAGCGGCTGCAGCAGATGCCGGCTCGCTTCGGAGATGAAGACGAGCATGGCCAAGGTGATCAGCACGGCCAGTGCGTCCCATCGCGTGAAGCGCCGGTCGGCCTGTGTAACGGAAATTGGAATGGCGCCGCGCATTTGTCCGGGGCTCCGGCTGCAGTGTTAACGACCGCGATCGGGCGCGCGGCGAGCGCGCCCGGCATTGATCGCGGGCAACACCCCACGATTATGTATCCGCTGTGTGACGGTGGCCGCCGCGCCGCCGCGCCGGCCATAGCAGGGGCTGCGACTTATCGGCTCGTCGGCGACATCGGCCTCCATCGACCACGCGCAGACGAGCCGCTGCGTCCGCGGATCGAGGTGCCATGCGGCGGCGAGCCGCAGCGGCACGGGCCGGGGAACGATCGTGAATGCTGGGGCGCGGGCGTGTGTTGGCCGCCGCGGGTGGCGGACCTCACGGCGGGAATCGTCGTTGCGGACGACGACAAATGGCGTGCGTGCGAGCTTCATGGCTCACCTCCCGTCCGGTCCCGATTGACCGCGGAGGTGAGCGAGCGGCGGGTGCTTAGACCCGACTCCCGTTCAGCCGGAGCGATCGTCCGAGAACGACGTGCTTGATGTGGCTGGACGCCCCGAAGACCGGCATGCCGATCGTCGTGGCGCGACTAGGGTAGCTGTCCATTTTGTCCTGACATGAGTTGTTCGAAGAGCCTTCGAACAAAGTGGCCGTACGCCCGCGGTTAAAGGCTGTCAAGAAAAGATAGCGTATCGCGCCGGTCGACGACGCGCGCGGCGCGCATCGCACGCGCATCGTCGTCCGATCACTTGGTGAGGCGGGCCGACTGCACGGCTTTCTGAAACAGCGCCGTCATGGCGTCCGCGATTCCCTGCGTCGGGCTGACCTCGAAATAAAGCCCGGGCGAGGCGCAGCTCTGCATGTTCTGCGCGATCTTGCTGTTCGGCGACGGACCGTACGGGCCTTTGTTGAACGGATCGATCCAGCTCATGTACCAGCCGTTCGTGGGCAGCGCCAAATACGTCGTGTAGAGCACGGCGATCTTGATGCCGCGCTTCTTGATGGACGTGCAGAGAGAGGGATTCAGCGGCTCCTGGCACCGCGTATATTTTTTGTTGGTCTGCGGATCCTGTCCGGCCGTCGTCGGCTGCGTGCAGGCGCCGTTGTCGGCGTCGGCGACTCCGTCGGAGACGAAGAACAGCACCTTTTGCGGCGCGCCCGACGTCGCGCCGTCGCCGGGCGAGGTGATTTCGCTGTTCATCTGGGTGAGCACGCTGAAATCGGTGTCCGTATCGCTGGCATAGTTTTGATACGGCACGGTCATCAGGTCGATATTGTTGGCGGCAGTCTTGGCGCTCGACAGGCTCGACGACAGGGAGAATATCCGCGTCAGCCCGGCCTGCTGTGCGGCCGCGCCGAAGGTGTAGATCGCCATGCGAAACTGGTTGGATACCGTCTGGCTGGTGCTGGCGGTGTCCATGAGTTGTTGGGTCGCGCTGCGCACCACGTCGACGCGCATCGTCACACCGAGTTTTTTAGCCAGCCCGTAATAATCGTTCGGCGCCGCATCCATCTGGTGGCAGGCGAAGGCGCATTTGTCCGACGTGTTGGACACCATCTTGGAGACATCGGAGGGCGTCGCGCCGACGCCCATCGACGGCGTGTTGTCGAGCAGCAGATAGAAGTCGATGTAGCTCGGCAAGGCCGACGCGGCGGTCGACGAGCCCCTGACGTCGAGCGAATTGATGTTGGCGATGCTCATGAACGACGTGGGCACGGCGGCCTCGTAGTTCACGATGGAGTTGCGGCCGAGCGAGCTGTCGCTGACGGACACCGATACGGTGCTGCCGGTGACGCCGGCCAGCGACGCGACCTGTGCCTTGAAGAAATTGATCGCATTCGTCTGCGCCGTTGTTGCCGACACCGACAGCGACGCTTTGTTGACGGCCAAGAGCGCCGCCGCGTCGGCATAGGCATCCAATGCCGCTTTGGTTCGGTTGGCGACGCTGTAGTCGATGGCGGCGCCGACCGCGAACGCAAGCGGCAGCAGCGCGAGCCCGAATATGATGGCCACGTTGCCGCGCCGGTCGCGACCGAAACGGCGCGTGTGACGGCGTAGCAATCTCAGGACGGTATGCGGGAGTGATATGTCGGGAAAGTAGCGGCGAGGCATTGTCTTACACGGGCGGGACGCGTCGTCGCGGCCGTGTATCACAGTAAGACCTAAGGCAATGTTAGGCGCCGGTCGGGCCGCGTCGGGTCCGAACGCCTCGGCGGCAGGCAAATGTTACCGCAGCGTAATCCTTATTTAAGCCTGATGTGACGAAGGGTACGGCGTAATAACCACGTAAACTGTTCGGACATTGCTTGAGCGCAAGTTTGCCCCCGCACTGTCACGCGACACTTCGCCGCCGAGAACCGCACATGGATATGAGACCGCCACTGGGCCCGCAGTCCTCGCTGTCAGTGCCGGAGCAGATCGGGCGTGTGGTCGCCGTCAACGGCGCGACCGCCACCGTCGAGCTGACGATGCGGCCGGGCGCGGGCGAGTTGCCGACGGTCGGCAAGTTCATGGGCCTTGCCACATCCAAGGCGTTGATTCTGGGTATGGTCACCGAGGTCAGCGAAGGGCCTGCCCCCGCCGGCGGTTTTCGTAAGGTCGCGCATCTCGATTTGATGGGCGAACTGCCGGCCGGCGGACGATTTCAGCGCGGCGTGACCGAGTATCCCAATATCGGCGATAGCGCGCACACGTTGGGCGAACGCGAACTGCGCCAAGTGTATGGCGCGGCCGACGGCGACCACGCCTCGATCGGCGATCTGCAGCAGAATACCGATATCGGCGTCCATATCGACATCGACTCGCTGGTGAGCCGGCATTTCGCCGTGCTGGGCGCCACCGGCGTCGGCAAGTCGAGCGGCGTCGCCATCATCCTGCAGAAAATTCTCGATCGCCGGCCGAACCTGCGCATCTTTTTGGTCGATCCGCACAATGAGTACGGCCGCTGTTTCGGCGACCGCGCGCAGGTGATGACGCCGCGTAATCTGCGGCTGCCGTTCTGGCTGTTTAACTTCGAAGAGACGGTGGATGCGTTCTTCGGCGGCCGCCCGGGCGTCGAGGAGGAAGTCGAGATCTTGTCGGAGGTCATTCCTCTCGCCAAGGCCGCGTACCTTCAGTACCGCAACAACAACAACAGCATGCTCGCCAAGCGACGCGATCCGCGCGATGCCGGCTTCACCGCCGACACGCCGGTGCCCTACCGCATCGAGGATCTGATCAACCTTCTCGATGAGCGCATGGGCAAGCTCGAGAACCGCTCGCGCGCAGCCGTCTATCACAAGCTGATCGGCCGCATTCAAACCTTCCGCAATCATCCGCGCTACGCGTTCATGTTCGAGAACGCGAATATCGGCGGTGATACCATGGCGGAGATCATCTCGTCGCTCTTCCGCCTGCCGGCGGACGGCAAGCCGATGACCATCATGCAGCTCGCCGGCTTCCCGGCGGAGGTCGTCGACTCGGTGGTGTCGGTGCTGTGCCGCATGGCCTTCGACTTCGGCCTGTGGAGCGATGGCGCCGCGCCGCTTCTGTTCGTCTGCGAAGAAGCGCATCGCTACGCGCCGGCCGACAAGGCCATCGGTTTTGGTCCGACCCGCCGCGCGCTCTCGCGCATCGCCAAGGAGGGCCGCAAATACGGCGTGTTCCTTGGCCTCATCACGCAGCGCCCGGCCGAGATCGACCCGACCATCATCTCGCAGTGCTCGACCTTGTTCGTCATGCGATTGTCGAACGACCGCGACCAGACCCTGATCCGCTCGGCGGTCTCGGACGCGGCGGCGAACCTGTTGTCGTTCATCCCCTCGCTCGGCACGCGCGAAGTGTTCGCCTTCGGCTACGGCGTCGCGCTGCCGACGCGCATGCGCTTCAAGGAATTGCCGCCTGCGCTGCGGCCGGCGAGCGAAGCCTCCGGGAATACGCGGACGGATGCGAGCGCCAATATCGGCCGGGACATGATTTCCTCGGTGATCGACCGCTGGCGCAGCGCGACGATGAGTCATCGCATGGCCGGCGACGAGTATGCGGACTACGACGCGCCGCCGGTGCAGCCGCAGATGCAGCCGGCCTACGCGCCGCAAGCGCCGGCCTATCAGCCGCCAGCACCCGCGTATCCGTCGCCGCCTGCGCCGCAGCCGAGCGCGCTGCGCTCGAGTCTGTTGAAGAAGCCGCTCGATGCTGGCTTCGGCGGTTCGTCGAACCCGCCGCCGCCCGGTTTTCCGTCGCGGTATAGGTAGCGCTTCAACCGTTTGAGCTCAGCGACATGGGAGAGCGGCGCCACGCGCTCTCTTCCCCCTCTCCCCTTGCGGGAGAGGGTGGCGAGCGCGAAGCGCGAGCCGGGTGAGGGGTCAACGCTTCAATTGAAACCTTGACCCCTCACCCGCCCTCGCTCGGCTTCGCCTCCGCTCGGGCACCCTCTCCCGCAAGGGGAGAGGGGAGCGCGCAAGCGGCAGCGCTTTAAGACTACTTCACCGCCACGACATCGATCAGAGCCGACATGCCGCCATGGCCGGCGCCTTCGTGGATCTCGGCGTCGTATTCGCGGATGTCGAGCGACGAGAAATCGCTGAATGCCTTCTCCAGCATGTCGCGGGTGTAGAGGTTTTCGATCTTCGACGGGCCGCCGGTTTTGTATTCGAGTTGTTTCGGCGTGTAGCCCTCGAGCAGAAGCAGCCCGCCTTTCTTCAGTGTGCGTTTGATGCCGGCGAAAATCTTCTCCCGCTCGTCCGGCGTCGCGAACTGGAAGAAGATCGCAGCCACCACGTCGAAGCTGTCGGCTGGATAAGACCAGTTGATTACGTCGGCCTGTTCGACGCGCAAGGTGACGCCACGGTCGGCGGCGAGCTTGCGCGCCTTTGCCTGAGCGTTCGGCGAGAAGTCGAGCGAGAGGACATCAAGCCCCTGTTCTGCGATAAACACGCCGTTGCGGCCTTCGCCGTCGGCGATCGCCAGCGCCGTCTGTCCTTTGCGGAGAAGATGGGCCTGCTGCTTGACGAAGGCGTTCGGCGCGGTGCCGAACAAATAGCCCGGTGCGCCGTAGCGCTCTTGCCAGCGGTCGTGTTCAGCTTGGCTCATGGTCGTCCCTGTTCTTCCGTCATCCCCGCGAAAGCGGGGATCCAGTACGCCGCAGTCTATCGATAGCACACAGCGTCCTGGATCCCGGGTTTCGCGGAGCCTGTCATCGGGCCGCGCTTTGCGCGGACCCGTTGGCTCGCCCGGGATGACGAATACTAATGCCTTCCGCCGAAGATCGCGCTGCCCACGCGCACATGAGTTGCGCCCATGGCGATCGCTGTGGCGAAATCCGCGCTCATGCCCATGGACAGCAGCTCGAGGCCGTTGCGCCGGGCGATCTGCGCCGTGAGCGCGAAATGCGGACCCGGCGCTTCGTCCACCGGCGGAATGCACATGAGGCCCGCGACCGTCAGCCCGTACGAGTCGCGGCAGGCTTTGAGAAAATCATCGGCGGCTTCGGGCAGAATGCCTGCCTTCTGCGGTTCGGCGCCGGTGTTGATCTGCACGAACAGCAGGGGTGACCGGCCCTGCTTGGCGATCTCTTTGGCCAGCGCCTCGCAGAGACTCGCGCGGTCGACCGAATGGATGGCGTCGAACAGCGCTACCGCCTCTTTCGCCTTGTTCGATTGCAGTGGTCCGATGAGGTGCAACGACAGGTCGGGATTCTTCGCCAGCAGCGGCGGCCATTTGGCCTTGGCTTCCTGCACGCGGTTCTCGCCAAAAACGCGCTGCCCGGCCGCGATCGCCGGCTCGATCGCTTCGGCGCCGAAGGTTTTGGACACGGCGATGAGCGTCACGCTCGCCGGATCGCGGCCGGCGTCGCGGCAGGCGCGCGCGATGTCCGCGCGGACGGCGTCGAGGCCTGTGGTGGGCGTAACCGTGTTCATGCCTGTCGTTGCCGGCTCGTTCTATGAGGCACCGTGCCTACAAAAGTGCCGCGATGGGCGCAACTCACGGCCGCGCCGGCCTGGCCCCTCCAATCCTGTTGCATTGCAGCATCATGCGACGAAATACTGATGAATTGACGCTTTCCCGATACCGCATTGCATCATAATTGCCGGTCATGGACGTCTCGCCACCTGTCTCGCCAGTTCCCACCCGGCTTCCTTTGCTCGCGCTTGCGTTGGCGTCGTTCGGCATCGGCACGACCGAATTCGTCATCATGGGCCTGTTGCCGGATGTCGCCGCCGATCTTGGCGTGACCATCCCGACGGCGGGCCTGCTCGTCACCGGCTATGCCCTCAGCGTCGCCTTCGGTTCGCCCTTCCTGGCAGTGGCCACCGCGAAGATGGATCGCCGCAAGGCGCTGCTGGTGCTGACCGGCGTGTTCATCCTCGGCAACATCCTGTGCGCCCTGGCGCCGAACTATTGGCTGCTGATGGGCGCGCGCATCGTCACGGCGCTGTGTCACGGCGCCTTCTTTGGCCTCGGTTCGGTCGTCGCGGCCTCCCTGGTTCCGCCTCAGAAGAAAGCGCAAGCGATCGCCATGATGTTCGCCGGCTTGACGGTGGCGAACATCCTCGGCGTGCCATTCGGAACGGGTCTCGGTCATGCGCTCGGTTGGCGCACGACCTTCTGGGCGGTCGCCGTCATCGGCGCCGCCGCCGCGCTCGCGCTGGCGGCATGGCTGCCGCGCGCCATTCCGGTGCCGCGGATGCAGCTCGCGCAGGAGGCGCGCTCGCTCGGGAGCACGCAGGTCATCCTCGCGATGGCGATCAGCGTGCTCGCCTCGGCCAGCCTGTTCAGCGTGTTCACCTATATCGCGCCGATTCTGCTCAACGTGACGGGGCTGTCGCCGCACGCCGTGACGTTGATGCTGCTGTTGTTCGGCGCCGGCCTCACGCTCGGCAATTTCATCGGCGGCCGGCTCGGCGACTGGCGGTTGATGCCGACGGTGATCGGCGTCTTCGTGCTGCTCGCACCGACGGTCGCGCTGTTCGCCTTTACCAGCGCCTGGGCCTGGGCGGCAGCGGCGACCATTTTCGTGTGGGGCATCCTTGCGTTTGCGCTGGTGCCGCCGTTGCAGATGCGCGTGGTGATCGAGGCCGCGCGCGCGCCCAATCTCGCTTCGACTCTCAATCAAGGCGCCTTCAATCTGGGGAATGCGACCGGCGCGTGGATCGGCGAGGTGGTGCTGACGGCGGGTCTGCCTTATGCCCAGCTGCCCTGGATCGGCACGGCGCTCGCCGCTGCGGCGCTGGTGCTGGCGATCGTGTCGCACCGGCTCGATGCGCGCACGGGCGTCGCGGCGTTGGCGGAATCGTAGGCGATCGGCTCGCGGTCGCCGGGCCGTCAGATGAACGGCCGCGGCCTGTTTTCGGCCATGTCCTCGCCGGCGATCTCGACCAGGAGCTTGCGGTTGATGATTTCAAACATGCGATTGTGCCAGCGCACCGACTGCGAGGCGAGCAGACGCTTGAGCGTCTTGTTGGTGTGCACCAACGACATGCCGAGCGTGTCGGCGAGATGCTGCTGCGTGAAGGGAAACTGGATCGCGTTGTTCTTGGCGAGGCCGGCTTCCTCGGCACGCACATAAAGATGCAGCAGCAGATAGGCCGTGCGCTCGAGCGCCGTGCGGCGGCCGAGGCTGACGAGATGCGAGTCGATGAGCTGCTCCTCGCGCGCGGCGAGCCAGGTGATGTCGAAGGCGAGCGAGGGGAAGCGGGAATAAAGGTCCCACAATTTGCTGCGCGGGAAGACACACAAAGTCAGCGGCGTCAGCGCCTCGACTGAGTGCTCCATCTCACGCATGACCGTGCCCTGCAGGCCGACCATGTCGGCCGGCAACGCGTAATTGAGGATCTGCCGCCGGCCGTCATCGAGCATCTTGTAGCGGAACGCCCAGCCCGACAGCACGGTGTACAGATACTCGCTCTGTGTGCCTTCGCGCAGGAAGCTCTCGCCCGGCTCGATGCGCAACTCGTCGCTCTTGAACGTTTTGACGAACGCCAGTTCGTCCGGCGTGAACGGCCGCAGGTTCGGTCTGCGACGCAGCGGGCAAAATTCACACGGCGTCGCCTGCCCGTTTGTCCGCCCCGGCCCCAATGCCATCGTATGTCGATGCCTCTGCTGTTGAGTGGCAGCCGCATATCATACGGCAATGTGCCGGTGTTGCGCCATTTCACGCCCGGTATGTCATTTTTAAATGCCGCCCTCCGAAATTCGTAGGAGAAGGACCCCGCCCCGCTTGGACGGGGTCGCACGAGAATCCCGATGTCACAATCTGACGTGGTGCTGAACGGCAAGCGCTGTCTTGTGCTTGACGACGAGTTTCTGATTGCGCTCGATATTCAACAAATCCTCGAAGCGGCGGGTGCCGGCGACGTGGTCTGCGCGGGCAACGTCACCGATGCGCTTGCGGCCCTGGAGCGCACCCCATTCGACATCGCCGTGCTCGATCTCAAGCTGAGCGGCACGCCGCCGACCAGCTTGGTCGTCGCCGACGCGCTGGCCAAACGCGGCACGCCGATCGTCTTTCTCACCGGCGTGCGCGGCGACGACGTGCACACGGCACGATTTCCGCACGCGCCGGTGGTGAGCAAGCCGTACGAAACGGCGTTGCTGATACAAGCCGTCGCACGTGCTCTTCTAAGCAAGTGATCGCGCCGGTCAGGCCGCCGCCTGCCATTGGGCCATCGCATCCTTGGCCGATTTCTTCAGATGCACTTTCTCGTCGATCTCATCGACCCAGTCGACCGGGATCAGATGATGCTTGCCGCCCGACTTTGGATCGTCCTTCGTCAGCTTGATGCGAGCGCCGTCGAGGTGGTCGACCGTACCGACATGCGCGCCGTCGGATCCGCAGACTTCCATATGTTCCTTGATCTGTTGCGTATTGACCATTGAATGGCTCCCTGGGTTGCTGCGGAGTCAACCCAGGTGGGGCGGGACCGTTCCTCGTCTGATGGCGCAGCGCCTGCCGAGGCCCGCGGCGGCCTCCCGGCCGGCGCCCCCGGGGGGAGGGCATGTCCCCGTTGACCCAGCGCTGCTTCCATGCGACCACCCCGGCGCCGCAAAAAGAGCCGGAAATGACTGCCGATTCGAGCAAAAACGAGCGCGCCGACCGCTATAACGCCCGCGAGGCGGAGACCCGTTGGCAGAAGGCCTGGGACGCCCAGGGCATCTTCGCCACCAAGAACGACGATCCGCGCCCGAAATATTATGTCCTGGAGATGTTCCCCTACCCGTCGGGGCGCATCCACATGGGCCACGTCCGCAACTACACGATGGGCGACGTGGTCGCGCGCTTCAAGCGCGCCATGGGCAACGCCGTGCTGCACCCGATGGGCTGGGACGCCTTCGGCATGCCGGCGGAGAACGCCGCCATCGACCGCAAGGTGCATCCGAAGGAATGGACCTACGCCAACATCGCGGCGATGAAGAAACAGCTCCAGTCGATGGGGCTGTCGCTTGACTGGGCGCGCGAGGTCGCGACCTGCGATCCGACTTATTACAAGCACCAGCAGCGCATGTTCCTCGACTTCCTCAAGGCGGGGCTGGTCGCGCGCGAATATCGCAAGGTGAACTGGGACCCGGTCGACCACACCGTGCTCGCCAACGAGCAGGTGATCGATGGCCGCGGTTGGCGCTCGGGCGCCCTGGTCGAGCAGCGCGATCTCTATCAGTGGGTCTTCAAGATCAGCGACTACGCGCAGGACCTGCTCGAGGCGCTCGACACGCTCGACCGCTGGCCGGACAAGGTTCGGCTGATGCAGAAGAACTGGATCGGTCGGTCGGAAGGCCTGCTCGTCCGCTTCATGCTCGATACGGCGACGACGCCGTCAGGCGAGACCGAACTCGAGATCTTCACCACGCGGCCGGACACCTTGTTCGGCGCCAAGTTCATGGCCATTGCGCCGGATCATCCGCTGGCGCAGGCAGCGGCAGCGAAGAATCCAAAGCTTGCCGAATTCATCGCCGAGGCCAAGCAGATCGGCACCGCGCAGGAAGCGATCGATACTGCCGAGAAGATGGGCTTCGACACCGGCATTCGCGCCGTGCATCCGTTCGATCCGAATTGGAAACTGCCGGTCTATGTCGCCAACTTCATCCTGATGGACTACGGCACAGGCGCCATCTTCGGCTGCCCGGCGCACGACCAGCGCGACCTCGATTTCGTCAACAAGTACGGTCTCGGTAATACGCCGGTGGTGCTGCCGCCAGGCCAGGACCCGAAGACTTTCGCCGTCACCGATGTCGCGTATGACGGCGACGGCACGATGTTCAATTCGAAGAACGATGTCGTCGACCTCAACGGCATGACGCCGCAGAAGGCTTTCGACACGGTGGCCAATACGCTAGCCGCGACGACGCGCGGCAATCGACCGGTGGCGCAGCGCCAGGTGAACTATCGCCTGCGCGACTGGGGCATTTCGCGTCAGCGATACTGGGGCTGCCCGATCCCGATCATTCACTGCGAGCAGTGCGGCGTCGTGCCGGTGCCGGTCGCCGACCTGCCGGTGAAGCTCCCGGACGATGTGACGTTCGACAAGCCGGGCAATCCGCTCGACCGGCATCCGACCTGGAAGCACGTGAAGTGTCCGTCCTGCGGGGGCGAGGCGCGGCGCGAGACCGATACCATGGACACCTTTGTCGACTCGTCCTGGTACTTCACGCGCTTCACCGATCCGTGGAACGAAGCCGAGCCGACGACGCCGGCTGTCGCCAATCGCTGGCTGCCGGTCGATCAATATATCGGCGGCATCGAGCACGCGATTTTGCATCTTCTCTATTCGCGCTTCTTCACCCGCGCGATGCACAAGACCGGCCACGTGAATATCGACGAGCCCTTTGCCGGCTTGTTCACGCAAGGCATGGTCGTGCACGAGACCTATCGCGACAAGGCCGGCAACTGGGTCGAGCCGGCCAATGTCACCATCGAGGGCATGGGTGACGCGCGCACGGCCAAGCTGACGGCGACCGGCGAACCGATCGAGATCGGCTCGATCGAAAAGATGTCGAAGTCGAAAAAGAACACGGTCGACCCCGACGACATCATCGGCGCTTACGGTGCCGACACCGCGCGCTGGTTCATGCTGTCGGATTCCCCGCCCGAGCGCGACGTGATCTGGACCGAGGAAGGCGCGCAAGGCGCCTGGCGCTTCGTGCAGCGGCTCTGGCGCCTCGTCGGCGAGATCGCCAATGTGCCGGTGGTCGCCGCGCGGCCCGCGCAGTTCTCGGAGCAGGCGCTGGCGTTGCGCAAGGCGGCGCACCGCGCGCTCAACAATGTCACCGACGACATCGCCCGCCTGCGCTTCAACCGCTGCGTCGCCCACATCTACGAATTCGCCAACGCGCTGTCGGAGGGGATCGGCTCGGTCGAGACCGCCCCTGCCGATGACCTTGCCTGGGCGCTGCGCGAGGCCGGCGACATCCTGGTGCGGCTCTTCCACCCGATGATGCCCCACCTCGCCGAGGAGTGCTGGGCCACGCTCGGCCACAAGACCCTGGTCGCGACCGAGGCCTGGCCGCAGGTCGAGGGCGACCTCCTGGTCGAGAACACCATCACCCTGCCCGTGCAGATCAACGGCAAGAAGCGCGCCGATGTGACCGTGCCGCGGGAGGCCGGGAAGGACGAGATTGAGGCTGCCGTTCTGGCGCTCGATGCGGTACAAAAGGCCCTGGACGGCAAAAGCCCGAAAAAGGTCATCGTTGTCCCGCAGAGGATCGTGAATGTGGTCGCTTAACCATCTGCTGTCATTCCGGGGCGTCTGCCGCAGCGAAGCGAAGGCGGACGAACCCGGAATCCAGACGCAGCCGTCTGACCCTCGTTCTGGATTCCGGCTCTCGCGGCGTTGCCGCTCGGCCGGAATGACAATGAGATTGATTGTCGTCATTGGCCTCGCGGGCCTGACCGCCGGCTGCTTCCAGCCGATGTATGCGGAGCAGACCGCCGTCGGCAGCGCCGTCGCGCCGGGCATCAAGACCCAGATGGATTCGGTCGAAGTGCCGGACATCAAGGCGCCGTCCGGCTCGCGCCTGGCGCGCATCTCGAACGAGGTGCGCAACAATCTGATCTTCGATCTCACCGGTGGTAGCGGTGGGTCGGCGCCGCTGTATCGCCTGAACGTGAATTTGTCGTCGAGCCTGCAGCAGGTCATCGTCGACATCACCAGCGGCCGTCCGGACATTCAGAACTACGGTCTCGACGCTTATTACACGCTG
This sequence comes from Pseudolabrys taiwanensis, assembly GCF_003367395.1. Classification (NCBI taxonomy): domain Bacteria; kingdom Pseudomonadati; phylum Pseudomonadota; class Alphaproteobacteria; order Hyphomicrobiales; family Xanthobacteraceae; genus Pseudolabrys; species Pseudolabrys taiwanensis. Next base: position 4,022,808 of record NZ_CP031417.1, read on the forward strand.
ACTGAAATCGCGACGGGCAAGACGGTGGTCACGAGCCAGACCTTTGCGCGCGTGTCCTACAACATCCCGGGTCAGATGCAGCGCTTCGCCGGCGACCGCGGCATGCGCGACGCCGAAAACCGCGCCGCCAAGGTGATCTCGGAGAATATCCGCAATCGCCTCGCCTCGTATTTCACGGCGGGGACATAAGACCGTGCAATACGCACGGCGCACACAACCTCTCCCGTCACCCTGAGGTGCTTGGCGCGGAACGCGCCAAGCCTCGAAGGGTCTGAGCATCTCGGTTGCTCTCGTTTCCGGGAGTCAGAGCCCCTTCGAGCCTCGCGTGCTCACGCACGCTCGCTCCTCAGGGTGACGGAAAGCGGAGTGGTGCCACTGTCGACCCACATGGCAAACAACAACGGTCTTCCGCCGCGCCCCCTCCTCACCGCCGCCACGCGTGACGGCCTCGTGCTGCCGGTACTCGACCTCACCGATCCGCGCTTCACGGTGCCGGACGATGCGGCAAGCCTTGAACGCTTGTTCGGCACGGTGATCGAGGAGGAACGTCGCCGGCGCCACGTTCCGAAATTCATCCTGCGTTGGATGCTGCGCCGCGCGGCGAAGCGCTCGCGGTTGTTGCGGGCGCTGTTCGGTGAGAACACGTCGTTCCTCGACGCTATCAGCACTTATGTGATGAAGCTCGGGCCGGACAATTTGCCGCCGTCCTACGACAGTCCCGCGGACAGGCGCATCGCAGCCTCCCCCAACCTTACGCTGTTGCGGTTGCGGACCCAGCAGGTCGCCGGACTTCTGGCCGATGCGCTGGTCCCCGCACTCGAGCGCGCGCCGTCCGCGCCGCTGCGCCTCGTCAACATCGCCGGTGGCACTACGATCGACAGTTTGAATGCCCTGATGATGCTACGCCGGCGCAACGACGCCCTGTTGCGCCGGCCGATCGTCATTCACGTGCTCGATCAGCAAGATGCCGGCCCTTTCTTCGGCCGCAACGCGCTCGCGGCGCTGAGGCAACCCGGCGCGCCTTTGGCCGAACTGGATATCACCTTCGACCACCGTCTCTACGATTGGACCGATACCGCCACGCTCGAAGCGCTGTTGCGCGAGGTCACGGCAGCCAATGCCGTCGCCGCGGCGTCGAGCGAGGGTGGCCTGTTCGAGTACGGAACGGACGAGGCCATCATCGCGAACCTGCGCGCCCTGCATGCCGGCGGCGTAATGGCTGTCGCCGGTTCGGTGACGGCCAGCCATGCCGCGCGCCGGCGCATGTTGAAGCTCAGCCGCTTCAAGCTGTTCCCGCGCGGCCTCGAAGGATTTGCGCCCTTGGCGGCGCAGGCCGGCTACCGGATCGCCCGCGCCGAAACCAACCACTCCAGCGAGCAGGTGCTGCTCGCGCCGGCATGAGACGTCAGGCGCGGCCGCGTTGCGCTCGCCTGCCGCGGCGATTAGCTTGCGGCCGATGACCGCCGTCAAAGCCGCCGATATCGACCGTTTCATTGCCAAGCCAGATCCGGCGCTGCCGATCGTGCTGGTCTACGGGCCCGACGCCGGCCTGGTGCGCGAGCGCGTTGACGCGCTGGTCAAGGTGTCGGTCGACGACCCCAACGATCCGTTTGCCTTCGTGCGCATCGAGGGCGAGGACCTGTCCGGCAATCCGTCGCGGCTGGTCGAAGAGGCGCACACGGTGCCGCTGTTCGGCGGCCGCCGCGCCGTGCTGGTGAAGGCCGGCTCGCGCAACATCGCCGCGGCGGTCGAGATGGTGGTCAACGCACCGTCGCCGGAATGCCGCGTCATCATCGAGGCCGGCGACCTGCGTAAGTCGTCGCCGCTGCGCGCGATGTGCGAGAAAGCGAAGGTTGCGGCGGCGCTGCCCTGTTACGTCGACAACGAGCGCGATCTGGCGCGGCTGATCGACGACGAGATGCGCGCGGCCGGTCTTTCGATCGCGCCGGATGCACGCGCCACGCTGTTGTCGCTGTTGGGCGGCGATCGCCTCGCGTCGCGCAACGAGATCCGCAAGCTGGCGCTCTATGCGCAGGGTCAAAGTCGGATCGAGGTCGCGGACGTGATGGCGGTGGTGGCCGACGCCTCGGCGCTGGCGCTCGACGGCGTGATCGATGCCGCCTTTGCCGGCAAGACGGCCGATGTCGATGGCGAGTTCTTCAAGGCGCGCGCCGGAGGCTCGTCGCCGGCGGCGATTATCTCAGCGGCGATCCGGCATATCGCCAGCCTGCACAAGATGAAGCTGGCAGTGGATGGCGGTGACTCGGTCGACTTCGCCATGCAGCGGGGCGCGCCGCCAGTGCATTTCAGCCGCCAGAAGCTGGTCGGCGATGCCTTGCGTCTGTGGACCGCGCCGCGTCTTGTCCGCGCCATGCAGCAGCTCGCCGAGGCCTCGCTCGATGCCCGCCGCAACGCCGTGCTGGCGGAGGCGATCGCACAGCGCACGCTGCTATCGCTCGCGGTGAACGCCCGCAAACGCGGCTGATCCGCCGTTCAAACGTTAGCTTTTGCTTGCTCGAACCGCGCGAATTGCCGGGCGCCGCTGGGCGTTGCGGTAAAGCTTTCTGCGGTAGCAAAGTAGGATGCAGGCGAACCCAAAAGATCTGCGCGGGTGGCGAGGGGCCCTACAACGGGCGGGCCTGGCGTATGGCGGCCGGGTCGATCCACGCCACCTCTATGGATACATCGGCGCGGTCACCGCCGCGCTGCTCGTTCTGATCGGCGCCGCGCTGGTCTTCGGCCGCTCGATGCTGGTCCCGCCGCCGCTGCATATCGATGCGGCCGCGCCAGCCGGTGTCCGTCCGTCCGGACAGTTCTTGCGGCGGCTGCCCGACGGCCACACCTGCCGCTACACCGTTTTCGACAACAACCTCGGCCAGGCGTCGCAAGACAAGCTCGGCCGCTGCGAAGAGGTGCTGCCACAGCCGGCTGGGCCCGGCGAGACCGCCGCCTCCAAGCTCGACATCCGCCCGCACAGATTCTCCTGGGGCGGGCGCTGAGCGCCTGAGGCCTAGAGATTGAGCTGATAGCTGTGCGGCACCCAGCGATAGCCGCCCTGGGCGCGATCGATCCAGCCCAGCGACGGGAACGGCATGTGGAAGCTGGCCACCATCAGCCGGTCCGTCGCCAGCATGTCGAGGATGCGCTTGCGCGTCGCGACGGCCTTGTCCTTGTCGTCATCCATGTCGAAGAACCAGTCCGGCCGCTGCACGCCCATGACGAAATGCGTGAAGGTGTCGGCGGTGATCATGAAGCGCTTGCCGTCGCTTTCGATGTGGAACGCCATCAGTCCCGGCGAATGGCCGAATGCGTCGACCGCGGTGATGCCCGCGGCCACTTGATCGCCGGGCTTGATGAAGGTCGCGCGGTCGGCGAGCGGTGTGCAGATCTTGACGAACAGCTCGCGATTGAACTTGCGCGCCTCGCGCACACCCTCGTTCTTCTGCCAGAAATCGTACTCCGTCGCGCCGAAGACGTAGCGCGCATTCTTGAACACCGGCTGGCCGCCTTCGGTGAGGCCGCCGATGTGATCGGGGTGGCCGTGCGTGGTGACGATGACGTCGATGTCCTCGGGCTTGTGGCCGAGCTCGGCGAGCCGCGCGATCAGATTGCCCGCCGGCATGCGCGTCTTGAGCTGTTCGTATTCGCGGGGCAGCGCGCCGTTGCCGGTGTCGAACAGCACGAGCTCCTTGCCGGTGTTCACCAGCGTCGGCACGTTCGGATGCTCGAGGCGCGCCGGGTCGATGTTGTTGGCCCGGGCGAGAGCCTCGACCTCACCGGCCGAGGCGTTGGCGCCGTACAACGGATGCACGCCCTCGCGCACCGACTTGGAATCCAGGATGGTGGCGATCTCGAAGCCGCCGAGCTTGAAGCGGTAGACACCCGGCTGCAGCGGGCCTTGCATTGAAGCGGGCATTCCTCGTTCTCCCCGACCTTGTTGGTCTGTTGTCTCGCTCTTTAGCAGCGGTGCGCCCCTTCGATCCAGCCCGTTGACGAGAGTCAAAGTGGCCGCCGCCGCCCTGGCGCCTAATATCGCCCGGTTCTATGGTTGATGTTCCACAACAGAGGGGGCTGACGATGGCGAAGAAACGGAAGAAGGCCAAGAAGGCAAAAAAGACGAAGGCGAAAGCGAAGACGGTCAAGCGGGCGGCGGCAAAACGCCGGACCTCTTCGAAGGCGCGAAAAGTCGCTGCGAAGACCAAACGCAAAACGGTGAAGAAGGCCAAGCGCCGCACGAAGCCGAAGACACTTGGCCAGCGCGTCGCCGGCGTGTTCGGCGTGTTCACCGATACGATCCGCGACACCGGCAAGTTGCGCGACAAGCTCGAGCCGCCAGCGACCTCCGAGACGGAGTAGCAACCGCGACCGCTCCGGGACGCGGGCGTCAGCGCCCGCGCACCGGAGGGGAGCCGGTATTTGCCTAAAATTATCGGCACAATTTGCGACCGCGTTTTACGCGAGTTTTAGCGCCGGTATCGGAAGCTACCGCCAGGACTGGGGGGCACCAGCCGGCGGTTTAGATGTCATCGGAAGCATCGTCGTCACGGCGTTATTCTCGCGCATTCGTCACGCTCTGCCGCCGGGCAGCACTGTCCGGTCTTCTTGCTGTCGCGCTCGCGGGCGGCGTCTTTTGGTCCGAAGCCGGCGACAGCGCCGCGATGGCTGTCGCTGCCATTCCGCAAGAGGCGCGGCCGGAGGTGGTGATCGTGTCGCTCGCGACGGCGGCCTCATGGCCTGAGACATCGGCGCCGGCCGTGGCCGCGCCCTCCCCCGCTCCCGCGGCTGCGGAGAATCTCGCCTCGCTGCTCAAGGCAAGTGCCGTCGTCGACCATCGCATGGCGACGCGACCGACGTTCGCCGCCGAGTATCGCTCGCTGCGCCGGCTCGCGGCCCTGATCGACCTGCCGCGCTTGCGCGACGGCGCCTCCATCACCGGCATCGCTTCCACCTACAATCCCTATCGCGATGGCCCGACCGAAGGCGGTGTGCAGACGGCCTCCGGGGAGTTCTACGATCCGACCGGCTGGACCGCCGCCATCCAGACGAGCCTGCGCGTGCAGTTCGGCGGCGTGCGTTATGGCCGCCTCTACCGGCCGGCTTACGTTCTGGTTGAGTGCGACGATAGGCAGGCGATCGTGAAGATCAACGATGTCGGTCCGTTGAAGCCCGGCCGCGTCATCGATCTGAATGAGCGCGCGATGCGCTACTTCGATCCGTTCCTGCGCCGCGGCTTGCTCGCCGACGTGCGCGTGACGTTGTTGCCGGGCGAGGACTGGCTGCCGGGCCCGGTCGGCGGCGCCGGTCTCATTCAATACGCGCTCGCGGCGCGCTAACGCGCGATGCGTTCGATGATCAGCAGGCCGATCATCGCGATCAACAACAGGCCGAAGAAGCTCGCCGGCAAATAGCCCCAGCGGCGGCTATGGGACCAGCGCGGCAAACAGGCGACCGCCGCCACGGCAAGGACAAGCAGCAACAGCAGAGCCATTGGCGTCATTGCTCCTTGAGCAGTCTGTAGACGGCGCCGCCAAGGCCGATGAGGCAGCCGATCAAGAATACATATTGCATGACCATCAATGCACCGCTTGGCGCCTCGGTCTGCGTGCTGATCGTATAGATCAGCCACAGCACGACCGCCGCGCTCACGATCGCCATCAATCGCCAGTGGCTGCCAGATCGTTCGGTCATCGCATGCTCCCAGGACCTCGAGGTGTCGCGGAGGTTAGTTGTGTTTTCGGCGTCGGGCTTGGGCTGGACGGCGCGGGCGCATGGCATGGGAGGAGAGCAGGGACGGGATCACGGCGCCGGACATGGGGGAGCTCGCATCAAGATACCGCTGCGCCGCCGGCATGGTCGGCATGCGAAATTTCGCGGCTGCGCCATGTGTTTTTGCGGCCGGATTAACCGGCGTTACAGCCCTGCCGGCTAGTGTCGCGTCCATGCAGGACGAGCAACGCCAACACGAACGCCGACCGATCGATCTCGTTGTCGAGGTTCAAGCACCGATCAAATGCGTGCTGAGCGACGTCTCGGCGCTCGGCGCGCGCCTGACGGTCGACTGTGCGACCGTACTGCCGAACGAGTTCATGCTCGTTCTGAATAATGAGTTGCGCCGCTGGTGCCGCGTCAAGTGGCGCTCCGACGACCAAGTCGGTGTCGAATTCGTCGCCATGCCGGAAGCGCATGTGCGGTCGGAAGACAGCGACGTCAGCCGGCGCGTGGCCTGATCTCAAACACGGCTGACGTCGTGCGCTGATGCCAATGTCGTTCGGCTATTGCTGACGCGACGTTAGAGCGTATCTCGTTTAGTTGGAATCGGCTCACATTCCGCTCGCCCCCGCGAAAGCGCGGGCCCAGGGCCAAAAGCACCGATATTCAGATGCCGCGCTGGATGTCCATCGCAAGTCGGCTGTAGCCGACTTGCGTACTATAGGTGATGGACATCGGGTAAACCCGATGTCCATCGCAAGTCGGCTGTAGCCGACTTGCGTACTATAGGTGGTGGACATCGGGTAAACCCGATGTCCATCGCAAGTCGGCTGTAGCGCGACTTGCGCACGATAGGTGGCGGGAATGAACGGTGCGTGTTTCACACCTGACTATAAACTGATCTAGCCGCCGAGCTTACGAAGCACAGCGTCGAGCTGATCGAGATCCGTGTACTTGATGTGCAGGGTGCCGCCGTCACCTTGATGGTCGACGGATACGTCGAGACCGAGGATGTCCGACATGCGGCGCTCCAGCGCCAGCGTATCGGGATCCTTTTTCGGCGCTTCAGCCTTGCCAAGCTTCTGCTCGATCTTCTTCTTGATGCCGTCGAAGGTCTTGTCGCCGGGCTGGCCTTGTTCTTCCTGGCGCACCCACTCTTCGAGCTGACGCACGCTGTAGCCTTCCTCGATCGCCATGCTGGCGAAGAGTTCGGCGTTCGGGTGGCCGACGAGCAGACGCGCGTGGCCGGCCGATAGCTTGCCCTCGCGTACCCAGCGCTTCACCTGATCGGGCAGCTTGAGCAGACGCACGAGGTTGGCGATGTACGGCCGGCTCTTGCCGATGATCTGCGCCACCTGCTCCTGCGTGTGGTTGCACTGCTCCATCAGCGCGACATAGCCGGCCGCTTCCTCGATCGGGTTGAGGTCGGCGCGCTGCACGTTCTCGATGATGGCGAACTCGAGCGACTGCGTGTCGGTGGCGTCGACGATGGCGATCGGCACTTCATGCAGACCGGCGCGCTGTGCGGCGCGCCAGCGCCGCTCGCCGGCGATGATCTCGTAAGAGTCGCGCTCGTTCGGCACTTCGCGCACGACGATCGGCTGGATGATGCCGCGCTCCTTGATCGAGTCGGAAAGCTCGGCGAGTTCCGCCTCGGTGAATGTGCGGCGCGGGTTGCGCGGGTTCGGCTTGAGCGTCTCGATGGGGGCTCGACGCGGCTTGCGCGAGGCCTCAGGCGTCGCAGCGGTGTTCGATTCCTCGCCGACGTCACCGATCAGCGCCGCGAGACCGCGCCCCAATCGTGAATGATCCGCCATGGCCGCCGCTCCTGGTCTGCCCGACACGCTACTTTCCTTTTTTCGTTGACGCTATCACGGAGCGTTGCGCTGCTCTCTTCTTCATCCCTCCCCTGAAAGGGGAGGGTCGATCCGAGCAAAGCGAGGATCGGGGTGGGGCTTACTCTCGTTGCGAAGCGACCTCACCCGGCTCGCTGCGCTCGCCACCCTCCCCGCGCCGAAGTCGGATGTTTCCGACTTCGGCCACTTTAATTCCGAACTCGGGTAAACCCGAGTTCGGTGGGGAGGGATTAGCCCGCGGCCTTCATCGCGCGCTCGCGCTGGATGATCTCGGTGGCGAGCCGCAAGTAAGCTTCGCTGCCGACGCATTTGAGGTCGTACACCAGCACCGGCTTACCGTAGGACGGCGCCTCCGAGATGCGCACGTTGCGTGGGATCACAGTCTCGTAGACCTGCTTGCCCATGAACTGGCGGACGTCGGCCACGACCTGGTTGGCAAGGTTGTTGCGCGAGTCGAACATCGTCATGACGATGCCGTGGATCGACAGGTTCGGATTGAGGTTCTTCTTCACCTCGTCGACCGTCTTCAAAAGCTGCGACAGGCCTTCCAGCGCGAAGAACTCGCACTGCATCGGCACCAGGATCGAATTGGCCGCGGCCATCGCGTTGACGGTGATGAGGTTGAGTGACGGTGGGCAGTCCACCAGCACGTAGGTGAAGTTGAAGGCCGGCGTGCCGTTGTTGATGTTGTGAAGCGCGGTGCGCAGGCGGAAAGCGCGGTCGCGCTCGCGCCCGATCTCGAGCTCGAGGCCCGAGAGGTCCATGGTCGACGGCGCGAGGTGAAGCTGCGGCACGGCGGTCGGGATCACGGCATCGCGCATCGGGGCGTGGCCGGTGAGCACGTCGTAGGTCGAGGTGCGGCGCTGCTTGCGCTCGATGCCGAGGCCGGTCGAGGCGTTACCCTGCGGGTCGAGATCGACGATCAGCACGTGTTCGCCGATGGCGGCGAGCGCGGTGCCGAGGTTGATGGCCGTGGTGGTCTTGCCGACGCCGCCCTTCTGGTTGGCGATGGCGATCACGCGCGGCGCGCTGGCAGGCGCCGTGGCCACGGGCTTGGTGAAGGGCACGACCTGCGGTTCGGCGGGCGCTGCTTCGGGCGGATCGATCGTGTCGGTCATTGGCTTAGTCCTCGGCTTTCCACCGTGTTGGCTCTCTGTGTGCCTGCCGGCGCCCCACACTCCGTTCGTTCCCGCGCAAGCGGGAACCCAGGGTCACACAGCACAGCCTCTCCGCTTCTGGCCCTGGGTCCCCGCTTGCGCGGGGACGAACGGCCTCAATTCTCTCAAGCCTGCCGCCGCGACAGCCCCCGGACCACCACGATACAGCCTTCGGGACTCGTCTTGCTGGGCACCTTCTCAACCGCAAGTGTCCAATATTTAGCGGCTTCGGTCAATTCGGCATCTACATCTTGTCCCTTCGGGAACAGGCCGATGGCGCCGCGTTCAATCAGGGGATGCGCTTGATCGCACAACAGTTTCAGCGGCGCCAAGGCCCGGGCGGTGACCACATCGACCCTATCCCCAAAGCTATCCCCAGTATCCTCGATTCGCTTGGCGTGTACGATCGCGGGCACGCCGGTGACGCGGATAGCCTCGCGCAAAAACGCGGCTTTTTTTCCGTTGCTCTCCACCATGTGCACCATGGCCCCGGGCCGTTCGGCGAGCGCGCAGGCGAGCGGCAGCGCCGGAAAGCCGCCGCCGGAGCCGAAGTCGACCCAGATTTTGGCGTTGGCGGGTGCCAAATCCAAAAGCTGAAGTGAATCAGCAACATGCCGCACCCAAAGGTGCAGCATAGTTGCAGGTGAAATTAAATTTGTTGCGGCCTGCCACTGCAGCAAAAGCGCGACGAACTTATCCAGCCGTACGGCTGTTTCCGGTGAAACCGGCGTCAGCGCCAGCGCTCTCGCTCTGTCGGCGGCAAGGTCCGGCGCCGCGGCTTTCTTGCTCACGCGCGCTTACTCACGCGCTCTTCGCCGGCTTGCCGCGGCCGCGCTTCACATGGGCGACCAGCAGCGTCAGCGCCGCCGGGGTCACGCCGTCGATCTTCGCCGCATGACCGATGGTGCGCGGTTTTTGCGCCGCAAGCTTTTGCTTCACCTCGTTCGACAGCCCGGGCAGCGCGGCGTAGTCGAGATCGTCCGGCAGCGTGAAGGACTCATCGCGGCGATACGCGGCGACGTCCGCGGCCTGGCGCGAGAGATAGACATCGTACTTGGCGTCGATCTCAATCTGCTCGGCGATGTTCGGCGCGAGCGCGCCAAGCTGCGGCCAGATCTTCGCGAGATCGGCGATGGCGATCGTCGGATACGACAGCAGCTCGAACGCGGTGCGGCGCTGGCCGTCTTTGTTGAGCGCCAGACCATGTTGCTCGGCTTCGCGCGGCGTGAGCGACACCGACTTCGCGAACGCGCGCGCGTCGTTCAATGCACGACTCTTTGCCTCATGGAATCGCGTGCGTGCAGCACCGACGCAGCCGATGGCGATGCCTTTGTCGGTCAAACGTTGATCGGCATTGTCGGCGCGGAGCTGTAAGCGATACTCGGCGCGCGACGTGAACATGCGATAGGGCTCGCTGACGCCGCGCGTCGTGAGATCGTCGACCATCACGCCGATATAGGCTTCGGCGCGATCGAAGGTGATCGCATCGCTGTTGCCGGCGAGCGCCGCTGCATTGAGACCCGCAAGTAGTCCTTGCGCGGCGGCCTCTTCGTAGCCGGTCGTGCCGTTGATCTGACCGGCGAGGAAAAGGCCCGTCAGACGCTTGGTTTCGAGCGTCGGCTTCAACTCGCGCGGATCGACGCAATCATATTCGATGGCGTAGCCGGGACGGATGAACTGCGCGCGCTCGAGGCCGGGGATCGTCGCGACAAGCGCGTGCTGCACGTCTTCCGGCAATGATGTCGAGATGCCGTTCGGATAGACGGTGTGATCCTCCAAGCCTTCCGGCTCGAGGAAGATCTGATGGCCGTCGCGCTCGCCGAATTTGACGATCTTGTCTTCGATCGACGGGCAGTAGCGCGGCCCCCTGCTCGCGATCTGGCCCGAATACATCGGCGAGCGATGCACGTTGTCGCGAATGATCGCATGCGTCGCGGCGACCGTGCGCGTGATGCCGCATTCGATCTGAGGATTGGTGATGCGTTGCGTGAGCATCGAGAACGGCTCGGCCGGATCGTCGCCGGGCTGCATCTCGATGCTTTGCCAATCGATGGTGCGGCCATCGAGGCGCGGCGGCGTGCCGGTCTTCAAACGCCCCAAGGCAAAGCCGGCGCGTTCGAGGGTCTTCGATAGGCCAATGGCCGGCTCTTCGCCGACCCGGCCGGCGGGAATCTGCTTCTCGCCGATATGAATGAGGCCGCGCAGGAAGGTGCCCGTCGTTAAAACGACGGCGCCGGTGGCGATCTCGCGGCCATCCTTGAAGATGACTCCACAGACGCGGCCATCTTTGACGATGAGATCGTCGGCCTCGGCCTCGATGATGGTGAGGTTGGGAGTGGCGCGCAGCTCCCGCTGCATGGCCTGCGCATAGAGCTTGCGGTCGGCCTGCGTCCGCGGGCCGCGCACGGCGGGGCCTTTGCGGCGATTGAGGACGCGGAATTGGATGCCGCCGGCGTCGGCCACGCGGCCCATGAGGCCGTCAAGCGCATCGATTTCGCGGACCAGATGGCCCTTCCCCAACCCGCCGATGGCCGGATTGCAGGACATCGCGCCGATCGTCGCGAACTGATGCGTCACCAACGCAGCCGTTGCACCCGTGCGAGCCGACGCAGCCGCCGCTTCGCAGCCTGCGTGGCCGCCGCCAATCACGACAACGTCGAAGCGCGCATCCATCGGGGGTGTCCTTGAATGCGGCGCTTTTAGCCGAGGATTGGCGGAGGGTCTACAGGCTCGACGCCATTCGGCGGGCCGTGGCGGGACGTCGGCGTGAGTGTTTCACGTGAAACATTCTCTTCGAACGGGCCCCCCCGTCGCCGATAGCCCGACGGCTCTGGCCAATAGAGGTGAACAGCCCGGACGGAATTGGCAGCCGTTCGAGGGCGCCCGCGCGTCAGCCGGTGGTGGCTCGGCTTTGGATGTGGCCGATGACGGCGGATGGCCGGCATAAGGGGGACGCAGACGCCGATGTCGGTCGCGGCCCGGGGCAAAGACGGCACCCGCCCAGGCCATCATTCGGCGATCGGTAAGGTGAGCCCACCCGAACGTCTGTAGGCGGCGAACTGTCCGGCCCCACTATACCGTCTGGCTCCAATATGACGCCGAGATCCGTGGCAGGTGCCTGGCCTGGCAGCAGACGTTGGACTTCGGTCCGGCTCTGGGAGATGGCTCTCGACTCCGACGGCTTTTCACCGGGCGCCTTCGGTCGCGGTGGATTGCAGGACGTCACCGCGTGGTGATCGAGCCTCGCCACCGGCGGCCGCAACGGGTCGAGGAGTATCCAGAGATGGGCCTGGAGGGGCGCCGCCGCATCTCTCTATAGCCAGCGCCTCTCTAGGAGTGAGACGGCGCGCCAGTCTCGCGCGGCGCCCTCTCCTAACCTGGGCGGCCTGCACCGCCCTCTCGTGTCGGTCTCGGTCTCGGCGTCGACCGATGGCGCTTCGGGGGAGACCGCGCACGGCGGTTGTCGTCTGAGCCGGGCGGTCCGCAAGTGCCCGTGCAAACGCTGCGGGTGGCAGGCCGGGGCCACTCGTTGGGGCCTTTGACAAAGAACTCGGCCCGCCGCCATGGGCGACGTGAACGACTGTCAGAGCTTTCTAGGCGCAGCGCCGTTCCGGTAACGTTGGGTAGAGAGACGGTGGCCAAACCTCTCTGCTCGCGCTGGACCGCGGCTGGTTCAAATCACCCCGACCTGCGTGGGCATACTGGGCGCCTCGTCGCGTGACGGGCGGCCCGGTCGAGGTGAGCCTCCGGGCCGCCGCCGGAGGCCGGCCGAGAGACGCGAGCGGATTCGTTTCGCCGGAGTTGAGCGGCTCTTCCCTCGGCGTTGCGATAGCGGGGCCCCAGTGCGGAGGGATGTAGTTCGGCGACCGGCGCTCGGCCGTCTGGTAAAATGGTCGGCGACTTCGACCCGCCCTCGGTCGTAGCCCCGGTCACCCGGGTATCGGCGACCGGCGCTTCTCAACGACACGGAGGCAGTCACCTCGCCGAGCGTCAGGTCAGCCGCTGCCGAGTTGGAGCAGCCGCCTTTCGAAATTGGGACCGGTTCCCGGGCTGGCGGCCGACGTTGTGGCGCGGAACCGAGGCGCCGCTCCAAGGCGCCCGCCGTCCCCGATGTTTCACGTGAAACATCGGTATAGCCTCAGGCTATTTACCGATGCAGAAGTCGCGGAAGATCACGTCCAGAATATCTTCGACATCGACGCGCCCAGTCAGCCGGCCGAGCGCCGCCGCAGCCGTTCGAAGCTCTTCGGCCAGAAGATCCTCCTGACCGGTCAGGGATAAGGCGCGCGTCAAGGCCTGGTAGACTTGGCTGAGCACCAGACGATGCCGCTCTCGCGTGATCAGGCCGGACTCGGTGCCGGCCAGAAACTTCGCGGTGAAGTCTGTCAACGCCCGAAGCAGCGCATCAACACCCTCGCCCGTGCCTGCCGAAATAATGAACTCATGTTCTATATTTTCAATAATCGGTTCATTATTATGTAGTAACGATTGATTAACCACGTTTTTTAACGGTTCGTTAGATAATAAAACGGATTCATTATTAAGATTAGTGATGAATCCAAAATCATTCCTTTTGAAGTGACCCAAAAGGTCGGCCTTATTGTGCACCCGCCAGCTGATCGGCCCGTTTTGACCCGCCCCCGGGCCGGCCGAGGCAGCACCAGCCGCACCACCCGGCCTGAACGGCACGCCATCGCCGCGCTGAACCATCGTCGTATTGCCCGGGCCGCCCTCCCCGGCCTGCGGCCCGCCAGCGTCCTCGACCCACAGCACAAGGTCGGCACCCGCGGCGCGGTCCTGCGCCCGGCGCACGCCTTCCATCTCCACCGGGTCATCGGTCTCGCGAATCCCGGCGGTGTCGAGCAGCGTCACCGGCCAGCCGTCGAGATCGAGATGCACCTCGATCACATCGCGCGTGGTCCCCGCATAGGGCGAGACGATCGCCGCCTCGCGCCGCGCGATGCGGTTGAGCAGCGTCGACTTGCCGGCGTTGGGCGGCCCGGCAATGGCCACCACCAGCCCCTCGCGCAGGCGCTCACCGCGCGTGCCGTCGTTGAGCGCCCCGCCAATCTCCGCCGCGAGCGTCCGCGCGATCTCGAGCGCGGGCCGCACCAGATCCTCCGGCACATCGCCCTCGTCGGAAAAATCGATGCGCGCCTCAACCAGCGCCAGCGCCTGGATCAACCGCTCGCGCCAAGTCTCGGCGCGCCGCCCGAGCGCTCCCTTCATTTGCCGGAACGCCTGCCGCCGCTGTGCTTCGGTCTCGGCGCCGACCAGGTCGGCGAGCCCTTCGACCGCGGTGAGGTCGAGCTTGCCGTTCTCGAAAGCGCGGCGCGTGAACTCGCCCGCCTCCGCCGGACGCAGCCCCTCGATCTTGCCGAGCGCGGCGAGCGTCGCGGCGACGACAGCGCGGCCGCCGTGGAGCTGCAGCTCGGCGACGTGCTCCCCGGTCTCGCTGTTCGGTCCGGGAAACCACAGCGCCAGCGCCTCGTCGATTATCTCGCCCGATTGCGGGTCGCGCACGCGTGCGAGCCCGGCCTTGCGCGGTTCGGGCGTTTTGACGCCCAGCGCCGTCAGCGCGTCGCCCGCGCGTGGGCCGGAGATCCGAATGACGGCGATCGCCGCGGGCACGCGTCCGGAGGACAGGGCGAAGATGGTGGGGCGGAGATCATCTGACATCGTGACGCACCGAAGCGCCGGGGAGGGGGGCAGGTCAAGAACCAAGCCGCGTCGTTATCGCGCCGGGTAAAGGTTACCTCGCGGAACAGCGCTACGACGACGGTTCCTCGTGGACTTATTTGACTCTGCTCAATACACGTCTGTGCGGGGATGCCGATAACGGCGCGGGGAGCGGTCGGCTGGGCAGCGTTCATGGGGAACGTTGGCAGCGACGAGATGACATGACTGGATTTCTGAGCCTTACAAAGTGGTGCCCGGTCTGCGGGGATGCGATGGTGCGTGTTGCGAGCGACGGCTCGGCCACGATGCACCGCTGCCGCTCCTGCAAGACCGAAACGGCGAAGCCCATGTCGCATAAGCGGAAACGTTCTCGCGAGTCGCACATTCGCCGCTGCGGCCGCGTGCTGCGTACCGGGTCCAATCGAACGCTCGTTTCGCCCCACTGATGCGGGCTGAGATCGGCCGACGCACTGCCGATCGATCATTGCGAGCGAAATATCTTTCCGAGTGTGCCCGCCCGCCTGCAGGTGAGCTGTCGTGTGCGGGCGATTTTGCGAACCAGGCTAAGCCTTTTCCGACATCCTGAGATGTGACCGCATTTGCGCGAGCCTCGAAGGGTGAGCGGCGCAAAGTGCTGGAGCCGTCGCCCACCGATCTCGGGTTTACCCGCGCTCGGATCGATAACGCGCAAGTCGGCCATCGCCAACTTGCGCTGGCTTGCGACGCGAGCGCCTTGGCATGACGGCACGGAGGCCGGAAATAACGCCCGCCGCCTAAATCGAATCCACCGCCCAGGTCACCATTTCACCGGCGACCTTTGTGAAAGCTTCGTTGAGTGCAGCCACTGCATCCGGCGCTTGGATGCTCTTGGCCGGCACGGTGGCGTTGAACACGCGCGCGGCAGCGACGTCGCCCTTGTCGCTGACGAGCCGCGCCGTCACTTCGACGACCGCCTGTGGCGTGGGCTCGGTTGCGATGTAAAAGCTGCGGATGGTCGTTTCCAATCGGAAAGCAGGGTTCAGCGAGTCGATCGGCCGGCTCACCATATTGAGCTGTCGCGCGTTCTCGAAGCTTTGCACCAAACGGGCTTCGACAAGCTTCGGCAAATTGTCGGCCCACTGCGCATTGGTGATGTTGCCGTAGGTGCCGTCGCCAGCGCGGGTCAGGATCTTTTGCGAGTCGAACAAGAGGAGCACGTTCGGATCCGGCACGACGAGTTGTTGCGCGATCTTCTTTTCGCCCGCGGGAAAATTGTTGGCCGCCGTGAGGTCGTAGACCGATGGTCCTTTGGTTGGCGCGCCGGTGCCGGTCAGTTTCTCGAGGCCGCCGATAAGGCCCTCCACGCGCGGCGCATTGCGGCCGAGCATGTCGGCGAAGGTGGCAATGCCGGTGATGGCCGTGTTCAGCGGCGTGGCGTTTTGATTCATGATGTCGTCGATATGACGCAACGTGTCCTGCGCCGACTCGCTCAAGGTGCGTCCGGCGCCCGCGCCAGCGACGATCTCCGGCGGTCGACCGTTCTGCGGCATTAGACGCGGCGCTTCGCGCGAGCCGCCCTTGAGTGACACCGCGGCGGCGCCCGTAAGGCCAAGATAGGCGATATCGACCTGCGTATCGGCCCGCACCGGCACCGCCGGATCGAGAGAGATCGTAGCGGTCACACGCTTCGGATCGCCGGCATCGAGCGCGATGCGGGAAACAGCGCCGGCGCGGATACCGTTGAACAAGACCGAGGCGCCTTCGGTGAGGCCCGACACCGGCTGCTCAAAGCGGACGGTGTAGATCGCGCGTTCGCCGAGTCCGCCGACGTTCTTGATCCAATAGACGAACGCGAATGAGGCGAACAGACAGGCGAGGGTGAAGAGGCCGATGAGTGTGTAGCGGGCGGTGTTCTCCATGAACGCATTCCCGGGCCGCGTTGCGATGCCTTCAGTTTCGGCTCAGCGTGATGGACGCTTTGATGGTCTGCCCGCCGCCTTGCGAATCGATGTTGACGCTCTGGCGCCGGGTACGCGTCAGCATCACCAAGGTGGCGGCGAAGCCGGAGCTTTCGATATGAAGCTGCAAGCGCTCCCCGCGCGCATTGCCGACGGCGGTGCCGCCAACATTGCGGCTGCGCTCGGTCCACCGGCCGCTGATCTGGTTGTTGTCGTCGGCGGAGAATTCGCCGACGAGGTCGAAATTATAGCTGTCGCTGGCGCAGCGCAGCTGCAAATCGATCTGATGCTCGCTCGATCCGCGTTGCCGATACGTCGCGTTGCAACGAATGCGCTCGGCTTGACCGCCGCTTGGGCGCAAGGTGCCGGTGCCGGACCAGGCGCCGGCAAAGTCGGCGAAAGGTCCCGAGGCAGCCCAACCGGACGGCGCGGGGAATGAGATCGCGGTGATGAGGGTCAGCAGCAGGCCGCCGGTCAGCAGGGTCCGGGAAAGCCGCGGTCCGCGAGTCGACAAACGTGGCAAGGGATGCTCCCAATTCACTTCATCGGACGCTGCGCACCGAACCACGAGCAACGCTGTTCGGTTCCGCGGCAGCGGCCGTCTGCGAGACTGGCACCACTTTGTGACACTATAGCACTTCCGGTCGTCGGAAGCTGCGGTATCGGCGCAAGTCGCCGCATCGGGACGCGATGCTATGATCAACACGTGGTTGATGCCCTTGGGGAGGTCCTCCGTGCCCGTGCTTAAGCCGTTTGCGGCCCTCGTTACCGTCTTCTTCGCGGTCGCCACAGCGGCATCGTCCGCTGCCACGCAAAGCGACCTCGCCCGTGCCTATCGCACGATTGCCAGCAAGACGTTCGTCGATCTCACGCACAGTTTCGGACCGGATACGCCGGTCTGGTCAGGCTTCGGCCAGGCGAAGATGTCGCCTGCCGCAGACCCCAAGACCAAGAAGCCGTACACGATCAAAGAAGACGGCTTTCGCAGCACATTTTATGAAATGGTCGGGCAATACGGCACGCATGTCGATCCACCGGCGCATTTCGCCGAAGGCGGCATCACCATGGACGCGATCCCGCTCAAGCAGATGATCCTGCCGTTGATCGTGCTCGACAATACGCCGTATCAGGCGAAGGACCCGAACCACGCTTTCTCGGTCGACGATCTCAAGGCCTGGGAGAAGAAGCATGGCCGCGTGCCGAAGGGCGCGTTCGTCGCGTTGCGCACCGACATGGCCAAGGACTTCGATGCGAATCCGGAGCGCTTCAAGCGCCAGCCGTTCCCGGCCTGGGCCTTCGAGACCATCAAGTTTCTCTATGAGCAGCGCGGCATCGTCGCCAATGGCCACGAGTCGCTCGACACCGACACCACCGAGAAAATGCTGTCGGAGACCTATCTGCTCGAGAAGGGGCATTATCAGATCGAGGTGATGGCCAATCTCGACAAGGTGCCGCCGAAGGGCGCGCTGATCGTGGTGACGTGGCCGAAGGTGAAGCAGGGCCTTGGTTTCCCGGCGCGCGCTTTCGCCATTTTGCCGTAGACGCAAGCCGCGCCCGCGCACGCGGAACCCCTGCGCCGCTTAATCAAATCTTGCCGATTGGCGGGTGTGATGCGCACTCGCGAAGCGACACAGGGCGGGGACACGATGACGACATTCTTGCGGGCGGCTTTCACGATCGGCGTCCTCTTGCTCAGCGGCCAGGTCGTGCTCGCCCAGAAGGCCGATCCGGCGGTGGTGCGCACCGCATCCGGTCCGGTGCGCGGCGTCATTCATGACGGCCTGCGCGAGTTCAAAGGCATCCCCTATGCGCAGCCGCCGGTCGGCGCGCTGCGCTGGCAAGTGCCGCAGCCGGTGAAGCCTTGGAAAGATGTGCGCGACGCCAGCCAATTCGGCGCCGCCTGTCCGCAGGTATCGCGCTACGGCCTCACCGAGGCGAGCAACGACGAAGACTGCCTGACGCTCAACGTCACCGCGCCCTATGACGGCAAGTCGGCTCGCAAGAAGCCGGTGTTCGTGTGGATCCATGGCGGCGCCTTCGTCGGCGGCTCCAGCGCGCTCTATCCGCTCGGCAATCTTGCCACCGCCGGCGACCTCGTCGTGGTGTCGATGAACTACCGGCTCGGTGTGTTCGGCTTCATGGCGCATCCGGGATTCGGCAAGGCTTACAACGGCGGCTATGGCTTGAAGGATCAGCGTCTCGCGCTGACCTGGGTGAAGAAGAATATCGCAGCGTTCGGCGGCGACCCCGACAATATCACCATTGCCGGCGAGTCGGCCGGCGGCGCCGGCGTGTGCATGCATCTCATCGCGCCGGCCGAAACGCAGGGGCTCTACAAGCGCGCGATCATGCAGAGCGCGGGGTGTGCCTCACCGCTGCATACGGTTGCGGACGCGGCAAAGATCGGCACGAAAGTCGCCGAAGCCGTCGGCTGCAGCGATGCCAAGACAGCGGTCGCCTGCATGCGCGCAAAGCCGGTGGCCGAGCTGACGGCCGCGGCGAGCAAAGTCGGCGGCAGCGATCTCTTGGCCTTCGCGCCGGCGGTCGGGACCAAGACCGTGCCGCTGCAGGCGGCGGAAGCTTTCCGCACCGGCAAATTCGTGCGCGTGCCGGTGATGAACGGCGGTACGCGCGAAGAGTTGCGTCTCTACGTCGCCTACGACGTGCAGGCCGGCGACAAGATCACCGCCGACAATTACGCCGACAAGCTGAAGACGATTTACGGCGCCAACACCGACACCGTGCTGGCGAAGTATCCGGCGTCGAATTACTCGTCGGCGCCGACCGCGCTCGGCAGCGTGATGTCGGATTTCAATCCGTCGGTCGGCCTGAACAACTGCATCTATCTCGAGCAGGGCAAGCTGATGCGCAAGCGCGTGCCGGTGTATGAGCTGGTCTTCGCCGACCGCGATGCGCCGCCGGTGACGACCGATCCGGGCTTTGAGATGGGCGCGGTACACTCGTCGGAACTGCCGTATTTCTTCCCGCACTTCGACAACACCAGCAAGGTGGCGGGCCCGGACCTGAAGCCGGGATCGCTCGCCCTGGCCAAGCAGATGACGGCCTATTGGACGAGCTTCGCGCGCGACGGCAAGCCGGTGGCCAAGGATTCGCCGGCCTGGCGGCTGTTCAAGGCCGACGGCGATGTGATGCGCTTCGATCCAGGCAAGGTCGGTCCGTTCGACGCCAGCGTCGAGAGCAACTGCGCCTTCTGGAAAAAGCTCTATCCGTCGATACTGACGCAATAGGCCCCCAGAATCGGCCAGCTACCAGTCGAGGTACGAGGATGCGCGAGCATCCGTTCCGTGCCGAACCTGGTTGAACCTCCGCCCCGCCTGATGCGACACAGTGCGGGCCCGCCGACGCGGGCGCGGGGGATTCGCATGACGTCGTCGATCCAAGTCTCGCCAATCCAAGTCTCGCCAGTCGCGGTCACCATCGTTGCGGTGCTGAGCGTCATCGCATTGCTGCTCTGGCTGCTCCACGTCTCCATGCTCGACAGCCTCACCGGCAGCGATGCCGCCGGCAACGGCATGGCGCAGGGCTTCGCGGCCATCGCGATCATTCTGCTGTGGGGCCTTCTGGCGCTCATCGCGCTCATTGCTTTCGTCAAGGGCGATATGCCCGGCTGGGCCGCAGTGGCCGCGGCCGTGCTGATCCCCGTCTCGGGGCTCGTCACCTTCGGCGTTCTCGGGCTCATGACCGAACCTCAGCTCGCGCCCTATCGCTGGCCCTTGGTCATCCCGGCGGCGATGCCGCCTCTCGTCATTGCCTTTTGTCTGTGGGCCTTGTTGCCGGGCACGCATACTTATGTTCCCGCGCCGCTGGCCGGCGGTGCCGCCTGGGGCCTGGTGCTGCTGTTGTGCGTCGCATACCTGCCGATGCAGCGGGCGCGCGACGCCGCCCATGCGCGCGAAGCGGCGGATTTGGCGAAGTACGAAGCGGCGCTCAATGCCGTGCCAGCCGGCGCGCCGCTGTGGGCGCTGACGCCGTTTCTCGACACGCGCAATTACGTCAAGCTCGACGAAGTCCTGGCGCGCATTCGCGCTTTGCCGGACCGGCAAGCCGAAGCGGAGACGATGCTCGCGCGCGGCGACTTTCCGCTCGCTTATCTCGGCCGTTTCGATCTCGATGCAACGCCATCGCTTTGTGAAAAGGCGCGCGCCCAACTGCGCGGTCGCGCCGCGGCTCTGACATTGGCGGCGCCGGAGACGAAGCCGTTCAGCGATATCGCAATGGAAGTCGACGGCGCGGTCGCGGCCTTGCGCTGGCTCATCGATTACGATTGCGCGGCGATGCCGGAAGCCGAGGCCTGGGAGACGATGGCCAAGGGTTATCGCGATCCACGCTATGCGATCTACGAACTGCGCGACCTCAAGGACGCGAAGCGGCTCGGCCGCGCGCTCTATGAAGATCCGGAAAAGTTCTCGCAGCTGACGCCACGCGCGCATCTGAAGGCCTGGCTGAAGTTTGCCGACGACCAGAGCACCCGCACGCCGGCGATCGCCGGCGCTGCCAAGCTCGATCATCGCACCGCCGATGCCATCGAGATTCTCGCGACCGACGAGTTCGTCGCGCGCGTGCTGACGGAGAATATTGGCCGGCTCGATCTCGATCCGACGCCGGCGCTCTGCCGCGCCGGGCTTGACAACTTGCGTAAGCAATTTGCCGCCGTCTACCGGCCGAAGCCGGACGACCCCCGTCCGTACGACCAGCTTATTGGACAGCTCGGCCGCGGCGACCAGTTCAACGCGTTGATCTGGTTTGCGTCGCGCGGCTGCGATGCCGGGGATGCCCTGAGTGAGGCGGCGATGCTTATCAAAGCGTATCAGCTTTCGCCGGATGGCGGGCTGATGCTCGGCCGGATCGAGATGCTGCGGAAGAAATAATTTGCCAAGATTAGCCGCGCGCACGGCTTTCCCTCTCCCCTTGCGGGAGAGGGTGGCGAGCAGCGTTAGCTGCGAGCCGGGTGAGGGGTCGGCGCTTCATCTGAAACTCCGACCCCTCACCCGCCCTCGCGACGCTCGGGCACCCTCTCCCGCACGGGGAGAGGGGAAGAGCGCAAGCGGCATGCTTTGCCCGCGAACCACGCGTCTCGCCGCACGTTTCAATGTGAATACAAACGGCGCTAGAGTACCCTTATGTCAGCACCGCAAAACACCGCGCACGAAAACCGCCTGGCGCAGGCGACCTCGCCCTATCTCCTGCAGCACAAGCACAATCCGGTCGATTGGTGGCAATGGGGACCGGAAGCCCTGGCGGAAGCCAAGCGCAGCAATCGGCCGATCTTGCTGTCGGTCGGTTATGCGGCCTGTCATTGGTGCCACGTCATGGCGCATGAAAGCTTCGAGGACGAAGCGACCGCGCGCGTGATGAACGAGCTGTTCGTCAACATCAAAGTCGACCGCGAGGAGCGGCCCGACATCGATCAGATCTACATGAGCGCCTTGCACATGCTGGGCGAGCAGGGCGGCTGGCCGCTGACCATGTTTCTGACGCCCGCCGGCGAGCCGGTATGGGGCGGCACTTACTTCCCGAAGGAATCGCGCTACGGCCGCGCGGCGTTCGTCGACATTCTCCACGAGGTCTCGCGTCTGTTTCGCGACCAGCCGCAGAAGGTCGAACAGAACCGCGCGGCACTGCTCGCGCGTCTTGCGCAGAAGGCGCGGCCCGAAGGCAAGGTCGTCATCGGGATCGAAGAGCTCGACGGCGCCGCCAAGCAGATAGGGAACATGTTCGACTCGGTGCTCGGCGGCTTGCGCGGCGCGCCGAAATTTCCGCAGCCGGGTCTGCTCGAGATGCTGTGGCGCGCCGGTTTGCGTACCGGCGATGCGCGCTTCTTCGACACCGCGGAGCATTCGCTCGAACGTATGAGCGAAGGCGGCATCTACGATCATCTCGGCGGCGGCTTCTCGCGCTATTCGGTCGATGAGCGCTGGCTGGTGCCGCATTTCGAGAAGATGCTTTACGACAATGCGCAGCTTTTGGACCTGTTGGCGCTCGCCTACCAGCGCAGCCACAAGGAACTGTTCGCAACGCGCGCCCGTGAAACGGTGGGCTGGCTCAAACGCGAGATGACGACGAAGGAGGGCGCATTCTGCGCCTCGCTCGACGCGGACTCGGAAGGCGAAGAGGGCAAGTTCTACGTCTGGTCGAAGAACGAGGTCATCGAATTGCTGGGACCGGATGCCGGCGAGTTCTTCGCGCATCATTACGATGTGACCGACGACGGCAATTTCGAGGGCCACAACATTCTCAATCGGCTGCAGCCGGTGGAGCGCGGTCCGGCCGAGGAGCAACGGCTGTCGCAGCTGCGCGACATCCTGCTCGACGCGCGCGCGGCCCGCGTACGGCCGGGGCTCGACGACAAGGTGCTGGCCGATTGGAATGGTCTGATGATCGCCGCGCTGGTGAACGCGGGCATCATTCTCGAAGAGCCGGAATGGCTCGATATGGCCAAGCGTGCCTTCGCCTTCATCGCGCAATCGATGACGCGCGGTGACCGCCTTGGCCATTCGTATCGCGACGGCAAAGTGCTGTTTCCAGGTTTGGCTTCTGACTTCGCCGCGATGATCCGCGCCGCGCTCGCGCTTTATGAAGCGACCGGCGAGAAGACTTATCGCGAGCAGGCGCTGACGTGGCAGAACGCCTTCGATGCGCACTATTCGGACAACGAGACGGGCGCTTATTACCTCACGGCGGACGATGCCACCGATCTGCTGCTGCGGCCGCATTCGACCAGCGATGACGCGACACCCAATCCAAATGCCGTCGCGGCCGGCAATCTGCTGCGGCTGGCCGTGCTTGCCGGCGACGATGCTTTCCGTGCCCGGGCCGATCGTCTATTCGACCATATCCTGGCGGCGTCGGCGCGCAATCTGTTCGGTCACGTGGCGCTTCTGAACGCACTCGATTTACGCCTGCGCGCGGCCGAGATCGTCTGCGTGGGGTCGGAGGCCGAGCATTTCGCGCAGCTGGCCTTGCGTCTGCCGTTCCTCGATCGCATCGTGCTGCGCGCGGCCGCGAGCACCGATCTACCGGCCGCGCATCCCGCGCAGGACAAGCTCAAGGCGCTGGCGGGCAGCGCGGCGTTCGTCTGCGTGGCCGAGACGTGCTCGCTGCCGGTTTTGGAACCGGCGAAGATCGCTGAAACGGTGGAGGCGATGCGCGAGCGCGGCGCATAGCCGCCAAGCAAGCAAAAAAGTAAGGTCGGCGAGAGCGCCCGGTGTCACATCCGTCCGCGCTCGCTCGTCATGAGGTCAGCACGTCACGTGCCGAAGGAGAACCTCATGGGGACCGAAGGGCCCGGTTGGAGCGCGCTGCTGTCGCGCGCCCATCTCGTCTATATCGTCATTCTTGGCGGAGGCGTGATGCTGTACGCCCTCGACATCTATATCGCCGCGACCGTCTTGCCGTCGGCGGTCGAGGATATCGGCGGGCTCGATTACTATGCCTGGAGCACGACCTTGTTCGTGATCGCGGCCATTCTCGGTTCGGCGTTTTCCGGCCGCTTGCTGCAGGTTACCGGTCCGCGCGGCGCCTACAGCGTGGCGGCACTCGTGTTTGCAGTCGGCACCGCCATCTGTGCCATGGCGCCGAGCATGCCGGTGATGCTGACGGGCCGCGTGCTGCAGGGCTTCGGCGGCGGCGCGCTGTATGCGCTGGCCTATGTCGTGATCCGTCTCGTGTTGCCGGAAGCGCTTTGGACGCGCGCCATTGGGTTGATGTCGGCCATCTGGGGCGTTGCCACGCTCATCGGGCCGGCGGTCGGTGGGACCTTTGCCGAAATGGGCGCCTGGCGCTTCGCGTTCTGGGTCGCCATTCCCTTCAGCGCGACATTCGCCGTCCTCGCTTTCGTCGCGCTGCCGAAGCGCGATGGCGACAAGGCCGCTGACGGTGGTTTGCCGTTCGTCCAGATCGGATTGTTGATCCTGGCGGTGCTGGTGTTGTCGAGCGCGAGCGCGGCGCCAAGCCTTGTGTGGAATATCGTTGGCGCCGCGGTGTCGCTGGTGCTGGTGGCGCTTCTGGTCTTTGCCGAAAAGCGGAGTGGACGGCGGATTCTGCCAAGCAGCGCGCATGGCTTTGCGACGCCGCTTGCGGCCCTCTATGCGACGATGGCGCTGCTCATCATCGGCATGCAGCCGCAAATCTTCGTGCCGTATTTCCTGCAAGTGCTGCATGGTCAATCGCCGCTTGCGGCCGGCTATCTCGCCGCGCTGACGGCGATGGGCTGGACGCTCGGTTCGGTCTTCAACGCCAACGCTTCCGCTGCGCGCGCGCGCCGGCTGATCGTGGCGTCGCCGCTGATGATGGTGGCGGCGCTGGGCACCCTGGCGGTTATGTTGCCGATGGTCAGCAAGGGTGGTGATTGGGCGAACCTTCTGCCGATCTGCGCGGCGCTTTTGCTCGCCGGCGTCGGCATCGGCCAAAGCTGGCCGCATCTGGTGGCGCGCGTGTTCCAGTTTGCGCCGGAGGGCGAGCGCAATCGCGCCGCGGGCGCGGTCACGACGGTGCAGCTCTTTGCGATGGCCATGGGCGCGGCGACGGCCGGATTGGCCGCCAATCTCGCCGGCCTGACGCAGGCGGACAAAATGGTCGGGGCCGCCAGCGCCGCCTTCTGGCTGCCGCTCGCCTTTGCCTTGGCACCGGCGCTCGCCTTCGTCGCGGCGCTGCGGGCGGTGGCCCAGCGGACGCGCGCCGGCCTGCCGTTCGCGCCGGAGGAAAGGGTGGATGGCCGCGCGGCCGCCGGGTAAGACGCATGGCAAAGCGTCCTTCGCCATCCTAAATTCGGACCATGTCCTTCAAGATCACCACCTGGAACATCAATTCCGTCCGCCTGCGCATCGATCTGGTCGCCAAATTTCTCAAGAGCGTGCGGCCGGACGTGCTTTGTCTGCAGGAGACCAAGTGTCCGGACGACGCCTTTCCGCTGAAGCGCTTCCATCGGCTGGGCTACGAGCATGTCGCGCTGAACGGGCAGAAGGGCTATCACGGCGTCGCAATCGTCTCGCGCGCGCCGTTCGAGAGCTTCAAGTTCGATAACTTCTGCGGCAAGACGGATTGCCGGCATATGTCGGTGGTGCTCGGCGAGCGAGCCGGTCTGAAGGATCCGCTCACGCTGCATAATTTCTATGTGCCGGCGGGCGGCGACGAGCCCGACCCCACGATCAATCCGAAGTTCGAACACAAATTGTCGTTCCTCGATGAGATGCAGGCGCATATGGGCCTGCGTCCCGCCGACAAGGAGCGCGCCATTCTTGTTGGCGATCTCAACGTCGCGCCGCTCGAGCACGACGTGTGGAGCCACAAACAGATGCTGAAAGTGGTGTCGCACACGCCGATCGAATGCGAGAAGCTCGCGGCCGCGCAGAAGGCCGGCAATTGGGTCGATACCATGCGCGTGCACACGCCCGAGCCGGAGAAGCTCTATACGTGGTGGAGCTATCGCGCGATGGAGAACTGGCGCGTGTCGGATCGCGGCCGGCGGCTCGATCACATCTGGGCGTCGGATGCGATCGCCGGCGAAGTGTCGAAGATCAAGATCTTCAAGGATTATCGCGGCGCCGAGAAACCGTCGGATCACGTGCCGGTGACGGCGACGATCGAGGTGTAGCGCCTGCGGCCGTCATTCCGGGGCGCGAGCGTTAGCGAGCGAACCCGGAATCCAGTACGCCGTGCCCCATCAGTATTGCGGCGCCTATCGATATGCTGCGGCGTACTGGACCCCCGCTTTCGCGGGGGTGACCGTGTTGGGGGCCGGTTAACGGCGCGCGGCCCGAATGACAGCAACTAACTCAGCGCGCCGAGCCTGCCATTGCGCGTCATGAAGCTCCGGCCCGGTCCGGTCACCGCGATGCGCATGCGTCCGTCCAGCGCCGGCTTGCGCTCGATGAGGCCTCGGTCGAGCGCTTCCTCCCACACGGCCAGACGCGGACAGGATGTGCGCCACGCATCCATCGTCTGCGTATACGTGCGCGGCTCCCGCGCCAGCCACTCCAGCAAGTCAAGCACGAGACTGTCGAGCGCACGGTCGGGCGCTCTCATTGTCTTGGTTGTCATGGCGCCGCCTCCAGCGTTGGTATCGCCAACAGATACAGTCCTTGCAGCACGTAGATGCCGGACACCCCGGTGATGATGTGCCATGTCCAGGTGCGATATTGCGTATCGCTCATCGCCTCCAGGAAGCGGCGCGCGACCGTCGTGCCGATGACGGAGCAGGCGATCGCCACCGCCATCATCGTCGTGTCGATCGTGGCCTGCGCGGCGAAGGCCGTGAAGTACAACAGCTTCGAGGTGTGGCCGACGATCTGGCAGAACGATTTGGTGGCCACGATCTCGCGGCGGCCGAGCTTGCCGCCGAGGAAGAAGGTGTCGATCAGCGGCCCGACCACGCCGGTGAGCAGCATCGAGGTCATGGAGATCGCGCCGTAAAGGAGGCCGTGGTCGATGCGTTCGGCGTCGGGCTTCAGCCGCGCGGGCAAGGCGCGCACGGCGAGCGGCAAGGTGCCGAGCAGCAGCATCGCGACCGCCTTGTCCGGCACGTACTGGAAGAACGCCCAGGCCACGAGCGCCAATAGCCCGCCGGCGAGAAAAGCCGCCGCCGCCCGCGGTCGCACATAGCGCCACCACAGCAGCGCTCGCCAGCCGTTCGATGCCATCTGGGTGACGGCGTGCAGGGCCATCGCATCCGCCACCGGCATCACCGCGAGCAGCACGCCGATCAGGATCATGCCGCCGGCCATGCCGAAGATGCCGGACAGGAACGCTGTCGCGAGCATACACGCCGCAAGCGCGGCCATCAGGGCAACGGACATCGGCTCTCTATCTCCGGTGCTTTTTCTGCGCCGCTTGCCGGCGCCGTGCAAACGGCGTTAGCTGAGGCTCAGGCTTACTTTTCCTGATGGTCGAGACAATGCGTCAGCTACCATTCCTCAATGGTATCAAGGCCTTCGAGGCCGCCGCGCGCACGGGCAGCTTCGCCCAGGCTTCCGCTGAGCTGCACGTCACGCCGGCGGCGGTCAGCCGATCGGTGCGGCTACTCGAGGAGCGGATGGGGCTGTCGCTGTTTCAGCGCAAGCCGAACGGCCTGCTGCTGACCGCGGCGGGCCGCGCCTATCAGGCAGGGCTGACCCAGATCTTCGACGCGCTGGCCAACCTCACCGCGCAGGTTGCGGCGCTCGGCTCGCCCGGCGTCACCGTCGGCGTCGGTCCGACCTTCGCGATCCGTTGGCTTATCCCGCGGCTCGCCTCGTTCTACGGCGAGCATCCGGGCATCGAGGTGCGCATCACGACGGGCGGCGCCGCGGCGCCGTTCGCCGCCGACTGGACCTGCGGCATCTATCTCGGCGACGGCCATTGGCCGGGATTGATCGCCGAGCCGATGTTTGCCGCCGACCTTGTGCCGGTGTGCGCGCCGCCGCTCGCCAAGGCGCTGAGAAAGCCCGCCGATTTGAAGAACGCCAGCCTGTTGCGCGTCGCGCACGCTGCGGAGGACTGGCCTCTGTGGCTCAAGGCCGCCGGCGTCGCGCAGTTTGCGCCTACCGGGTCGCAATTCGAATATTACGGGCAGGCCTTGCAAGCGGCCGTCGACGGCCTGGGCGTCGCGATGGGCATTCGTCCGTACATCGATGACGATCTGGCGGCGGGGCGCCTGGTGGCGCCGTTCGATCTCGCCGTGCCGAAAGGCGAGCGCTGGTATCTGGTCTACGATCGGGCCCGCACCGACGAGCCGGGCTTTGCGGCGTTCCGCGCCTGGCTGATGCGCGTGGCGCAAGGCGCGTAACAGCACCCGACGCAGATCGTCCGCTCATAAGCGACGAACAGCTCTCCAAAAAAAGGTGAGGCCCCGGTCCTTGCGAACCGGGGCCTCTTACGGAAGGGACAGTGCCGGGTTTCCGCCCCTACCGAACTCTTACGCCGTTGCCGGCTTACTGCACGGTTTCGCCGTGCAGCGTGATGTCGAGGCCTTCCTCTTCGCCCTGCTCGGTCGGACGCAGGCCGATCACCGCCTTGACGATGTAGAGGATGATCGCCGTCACGATCGCCGTGTAGATGATCGTCACCGCGACGCCGTAGATCTGCGTGCCGACGCTCGCATCTTTGCCGAGCGGGTTGACCGCCGCATCAGCGAAGACACCGGTCAGGATCGCACCGATGATGCCGCCGACGCCGTGGACGCCGAAAGCGTCGAGCGAGTCATCGTAGCCCAGCGCCTTCTTCACATGGACGGCGGCGATGTAGCAGCCGACGCCAGCGAGGAGGCCGATGATCAGCGCGCCGGTCGGATTGACGAAGCCCGAAGCCGGGGTGACGGCGACGAGACCGGCAACCGCGCCGGAGACGATGCCGAGGACGCTCGGCTTCTTCGCGATGATCCACTCGGCGAACATCCAGGCGAGCGCCGCCGCAGCGGTGGCAACCTGGGTGTTGATCATGGCCGCACCAGCGAGCGCGTTGGAGGCCGCAGCCGAACCGGCGTTGAAGCCGAACCAGCCGACCCACAGCAGCGAGGCGCCGATGAAGGCATAGACCAGGTTATACGGCGCCATCGAGACGGTGCCGTAGCCCTTACGCTTGCCGAGGATCAGCGCGCACACCAGGCCGGCAACGCCAGCGTTGATATGCACCACGGTGCCGCCGGCGAAGTCGAGCACGCCGGCCGAACCGAGGAAGCCGCCGCCCCAGACCCAGTGCGCGATCGGGCAGTACACGAAGATCAGCCAGAGACCCATGAACCACATCATCGCCGAGAACTTCATACGTTCGGCGAAGGCGCCGGCGATGAGGGCGGGCGTGATGATGGCGAAGGTCATCTGGAAGGTGATGAACACGGTCTCGGGGATCGTGGCCGCGAGCGAGTTCGTCGTTTCGGCGCCGACACCGGCGAGGAACAGCTTCGAGAAGCTGCCGATGTAGGCGTTCATGCTGCCTTCGGTGAAGGCCATCGAATAGCCGAGGATCATCCAGAGCACGGTGACGAGACAGGTGATGGCGAAGGACTGCATCACGGTGGCAAGCACGTTCTTCTTACGCACCATGCCGCCGTAGAACAGGCCGAGGCCCGGGATGGTCATCATCAGAACGAGCGCGGTCGAAGTCAGCATCCAGGCCGTATCGCCGGTGTCGAGCTTCGGCGCGGGAGGAGCTGCGGCAGCAGCCGGTGCGGCCGCTTGCGCGAACGCGCCGTCGGCGAGAGCGAGACCGACGGCGAGGGCGCCAAGTGCGACTAGCCCCGCTGTCGTAAACTTCTTCAACGTCATGGTTTACTCCTATCGATCTTGTTCTGTGCGGGTGTCAGAGCGCCGCAGCATCGGTCTCGCCAGTGCGGATGCGCACGGCGTGATCGAGGCCGAAGACGAAAATCTTGCCGTCGCCGATCTGGCCGGTCTTGGCGGCACCGCTGATGGCGCTGACAACCTTGTCGACTTGATCCGTAGAAACGGCGACTTCGACCTTAATCTTCGGGAGGAAGCTCACCGCATATTCGGCGCCACGATAAATTTCCGTGTGCCCCTTCTGACGCCCATACCCCTTGACCTCAGTAACAGTCAGACCCTGCACGCCGATGGAGGTCAGAGCGTCACGGACCTCGTCCAGCTTGAAGGGTTTGATGATGGCCATGACGATTTTCATGGATTCGATCCCCACTTGAGCCCCTTTCGTTACCTCGCCAGTGCGGGCGTTTTCACTGAGCCCCACCCAACAAAGCGCACTTCGCAGGCACGACCGCGATAAGGGAATCAAACGCCGTGCCAGATCGCCGCGTCTTCGCTATCGGACTGATTCGGTTACGCTAATCGGCCGCGGCGGAATCCAGCCCTCAGAGGGGCAGCAGCTGCCGCATGAATTTGCATCAAGAAATAGGCAGTCTGATTAAAAAATGATCAGCCTGGGAGTGCGGTTTTACAGGCACCCATATTGGCGCCTCTACAAGCGCCAATAGCTTTGGATATTGAAGGGGTTCGTTGCGCCCTGACGGCGCGAGGGGACGCGCGGCCCGCGCGGACGCGTCCCCATCGCGGTACCTCCGCTCAGAGAGCGTCGACGTTGGTCTCGCCGGTGCGGATGCGCACGGCCTGCTCGACAGGCGTGACGAAGATCTTGCCGTCGCCGATCTGGCCGGTCTTGGCCGAATTTGAAATCGCATCGACCACGCGATCGACCTGGTCGGCGGCCACCGCGACTTCGACCCGGAGTTTGGGGAGAAAGCTCACGGCGTATTCGGCGCCGCGATAGATCTCGGTATGGCCCTTCTGCCGTCCGTAGCCCTTCACCTCGGTCACGGTCATGCCGTGGATGCCGAGACGGGTGAGGGCATCGCGCACCTCGTCGAGCTTGAACGGCTTGATGATGGCGATGACGAGTTTCATGAGCCTCCCCGGCGTTGCGGCCTATTCCAGGCGGGCGCCCGGCGGCCTTGAGACTAAAGCATCGTTGTTGGCTCGCCCGCCCGCAAAGCGCCGCGTTCAGGCAAATCAAGCCGGCATTATCGCCTTATCGCGCAGACGTCGCCAGCCCGAGATCCTTGATGACCTGCGGCAGCAGGGCGCGGACCTGCACCGGGCTCATGCCGGGCGTCACGCGGCGGTCATAGAGCAGCCGTAGCAGCGAACGGTCGTAGACCGTGAGGTAGCCGACCATGCGGCCCTGATTGAGCGTGGTGAACGGATTGCGCTGGTCATGGTTGGACAGACCGAAGGCGTGCAGCAGTTCATGATAGGCGCAGTCGAAGAAGACTTGATCGCCTTTGTCGACGATGATGAACGACACCGAGCGCACAATGTCGCCGTCGGCGGTCGACTTGACGCTGGTCATGCATTGCGGATCGGTGCGCGCCACAAATTCGCGCGTGACTTTGGCGCCGAACGCTTCTTCCAGCGCAGACCGGAAGTCCTTCTCATCGATCAGGCGAATGTCGATGTCGGCCTGTTGCGCGCCTTGTGCCAGCGATAGGTTCAGTGCCGGCACGGCGCGCGCATAGTCCTCGACAACCGCTTGCATCTCGGCGACGCGATCGACACTGCCGCCCGCGTAAACGCGCGCCCGGATCGGATGCTCGAAGCGGCGAATGCCGCGCGGCCTGGCGCCGATACGCAGATCCGAGCCGAAGGCGAGCGCCATGAAGCCACGCGTGAGCTCGGCCCGGGTGAACCGCGTGTATTGCGGCGGCGCGCCCGCGACGCTGCCGTGCGGCGGCCGCTCGCGGTTGGAAGCGGCGTGAACCGGCTGTGCAGGATGTGCAAAGAACGCCAGTATCGCAATGGCGACGGCCATTTTCGCGCGCCGCTGCCGCTGGCTCTTCTTCTTCGCTCCCCTTTGTGCGGAGGGATCGGGGATGGCGGTCAACGCGGCGTGGCTCGTCTCATCGAACAGGCGTGGACTCCCGCCCCGCTCGCCTGCGCTGGCGTTATGGCGAGCGGCCGTCCCCGCAAGGGGGAGGGTCAGAAAGCCGAGCGCGGGGTGCGTCATCGTCGCCAGCTTACTCCCGCCGTTCACGCACCAGACCTTCCTGCGCGACCGAAGCCACCAGCGTGCCGTCGCGCGTAAAGATAAGACCGCGCGAGAAGCCGCGCGAACCGTGCAGGTTAGGCGAATCTTGCGCATAGAGCAGCCACTCGTCGGCGCGGAACGGCCGGTGAATCCATAACGCGTGATCGAGACTTGCGGCCATGAATTGCTTCTCGAACAGGGTGCGGCCATGGCGCGCAAGCGACGCATCGAGGATCGTCAGATCGGATGCGTAGGCGAGCACGCATTGATGGATCGCCGGATCGTCCGGCAGCCGGCCGGTGGCGCGAAACCACAGATGAAAAAGTCCGTTCGGATATTTCTTGCCGGCATAACGATCGAACTCCACCGGCCGCATCTCGATCGGGCGATCGCGTTCGAAATAGCGGCGGACCGGCTCCGGCATATGCGGCAGCAGGTTCTTGCGCATCTCGCTCTCGTTCGGGAGCTCTTCGGGCGGCGTTACCTGCGGCATCTCGACTTGGTGATCGAGGCCCTGCTCATCCGCCTGAAACGACACCAGCATCGAAAAGATGGCGTGGCCGTGCTGCCGGGCGGTGACGCTGCGCGTGGTGAAGCTCTTGCCGTCGCGGATGCGATCGACGTCGTAGATGATCGGCACCTTGGGATCGCCGGGCAGGATGAAATAAGCGTGCAGCGAATGCGCCCGCCGGCTCGGATCGACCGTGCGTATGGCCGCGACCAGCGCCTGTCCGATCACCTGGCCGCCGTAGACCCGTTGCCAGCCGTCCTGCGGCGAGCGGCCGCGAAACAGATTGAGGTCGAGCGGCTCGAGATCGAGGACGGAAAGCAGGTGGTCGACGGCGCCGGACATTGAGCTGGTTCCTTGACAAGGTCAGTCAAAGACGCCCCGTAACGGCGCGAAGTCAAGCCACACCGGCGGAGAC
Source organism: Pseudolabrys taiwanensis (assembly GCF_003367395.1). Lineage (NCBI taxonomy): Bacteria > Pseudomonadati > Pseudomonadota > Alphaproteobacteria > Hyphomicrobiales > Xanthobacteraceae > Pseudolabrys > Pseudolabrys taiwanensis. Next base: position 4,055,561 of record NZ_CP031417.1, read on the forward strand.
GTCAGCGTCGCGGGCGGCCGCCTTCCAAGCGCCCACTGCGCGAATTTCCTCAGGTGCTGCAAAGGCCTGAATAGACTAGAGTGCCGCGGTAAGTTGAAGGAACCGGATCATGGCGGGACAGCGAGAACGGCGGGATGTGGTGATCGGTGGGGCGGGCTTTGCGGGCCTGGCGCTGGCGATCGCCCTGCGGCAAGGGCTGGGCGACAGCTTTACCGTGACGGTCGCCGATCCGGCGCTGGCGCAGGAGAAGTCGAAGGACCCCCGCGCCTCGGCGATCGCGGCGGCGGCCCGGCGGCTGTTTGACGCCATCGAGGTCTGGCAGGCGGTCGAAGAGGAGGCGCAGCCGATCCTCGACATGGTCGTGACCGACTCGAAGCTCGACGACGTCGTCCGCCCGACCTTTCTCACCTTCGGCGGTGAAGTCGAAGAGGGTGAGCCCTTCGCCCACATGATCGAGAACCGGCTTTTGGTCGATGCGCTGGTCGCCAAGGCGAAGGCGCTCGGCATCGATCTGCGTGCGACTTCGGTGACGACCTTCGAGAATGCCGGCAATCGCGTCGAGGTGAGCTTGGCCGATGGCGCGACCTTGTCGGCGCGTTTGCTCGTTGGCGCCGACGGTGGACGCTCGCTTATCCGCGAGCATGCCGGCATTGCCACGCACGGCTGGGACTACGATCAATCGGCGATCGTCACGACGGTCGCGCATGAACGGCCGCATAACGGCCGCGCCGAAGAACATTTTCTGCCGTCGGGTCCGTTCGCGATCCTGCCGCTCACCGGCAATCGTGCCTCGATCGTGTGGACCGAAAAGCGGCGCGAAGCCGAGCGCATGGTGGCATTGCCCGACGACGAGTTTCTCTATGAGCTGGAGAAGCGCTTCGGTTTGCATCTCGGCGATTTGCAGGTGGTCGGGCCGAAGCGCGCGTTTCCGCTCGGTCTGTTCACGGCGCGCTCGTTCATCGGCGAGCGGCTGGCGCTGGTCGGCGACGCCGCGCATATCATTCATCCGATTGCCGGACAGGGCCTCAACATGGGCCTGCGCGACGTCGCGGCATTGGCGGAAGCCGTGGCGGACGCGGCCCGGCTCGGCCTCGATATCGGCGCGCCGGACGTTCTTGCGCGGTATCAGCGCTGGCGCCGCTTCGACACGGCGATGATGGGCGTGGCAACGGACGGGCTGAACAAGTTGTTCTCCAACCGCTCCGATGTGCTGCGCTTCGTGCGCGACATTGGCTTGGGCGTGGTCGAACGGTTGCCGCGCTTGAAGCAGGCCTTCATTCGCGAGGCAGCGGGGTTTACCGGCGACGTGCCGAAGCTGCTGAAGGGCGAGGGGCTCTAGCTGGCGCTGCCGCACACTCTGCGTCGTGCCCGGGCTTGACCCGGGCATCCATGATGAGCTTCCACCCATGAGGGCCGTACGTTCGGCCTTACGATGACGTAAGGCCTCATGGATTGCCGGGTCAAGCCCGGCAATGACAGCGGATAGGTTATAGGTTAGCGACAGCAGATCACGTCAGCGGCACGCTGCCGACATGATCCTTGAAGCCTTGGCGCGATGAGATCGATGCGAACCAGCGGTCGAGGTTCGGCATCGGCGGGCGGTCCTTGATCAGGTTCACGAAGCGATAGCAGACGCAGCCGACCGGGATGTCGCCATAGGAGAAGGCATCGCCCGCGACGTAAGGCGACTTGCCGAGACGCTCGTCGAGCATGGCCATCGCCTCGATGGTCTTCTTCGTCTGCGTCTCGATCACGGCGTGGTCGCGTTTTTCCGGCGGCGTGCGGATGAGGCCCCAGAACACCGGCGTGATGGCCGGATTGGCGACCGAGAGCTGCCAGTCCATCCACTGGCTGGCGAGCGCGCGCGCTCTCAGGTCTTTCGGTTCGAGCGCACCGGCCTTGTCGTGCTTGGCGGCAAGATAACGCACGATCGAATTCGACTCCCACAGGATGAAGCCGTCGTCTTCTTCCAGCGTCGGCACCAGCGCGTTGGGGTTCATCGACAGATAAGGCGCTTCCTTGGTCTTGCCGAAGGCGCCGCCGACATCGAGCCGCGTATGCTCGAGCTTGAGCTCGCCGATGGTCCACATGACCTTCTGCACGTTGATCGAATTGTTGCGGCCCCAGATCTTGAGCATTGATGCGTTCTCCCTGGACTGTCATGCCCGCGAAAGCGGGCATCCAGTACTCTCTGCTTGCTTTGGTTTTAGACGACGGTGGTTACTGGATCGCCCGCTTTGGCGGGCGATGACACGAGCATACGAGGTTACTCCAACCGCCGCGCTTCTTCCGGCAGCATGATCGGTATGCCGTCGCGGATCGGATAAGCGAGCTTGGCCTTGCGCGAGATCAGCTCCTGCTTCTCGGCGTCGTATTCGAGCGGGCCCTTGGTCAGCGGACAGACCAGGATTTCGAGGAGCTTGGGATCGACGCTGCCGGCGGGGCGGTCGGGGATGGCGAGGTTTGACATGAGGTCTCCCGGCGGGTGTTGCCGCAGTTATAGCACGGCGTGCCGCCAATGCATTGTCGTCCCGGGCGCGCGCTCTTGCGCGAGGCCCGGGACCCATACGCCGCAGCATCTCGATAGGACACGGCGTATGGGTCCCCGCCTTCGCGGCGACGATGTGAGCCGTTACTGCAACTGCGGCTCGCCTTCGGTGTTCTTTTTGGCGAGTTCGATCTCGGTGATGGCGACGAGGATCTCGGCGCGCGTCTTCAGGTCGGGCGCTTCCAGCAGCGCCTGCTTCTCCGCCGTGCCGTAAGGCGACATCATCGACAGCGCGTTGACCAGCGCCTCGTTCGGCGCCTTCTCGATACCGTCCCAGTCTGCCTTCAGGTCGTTGGCCGACAGGAAAGCGCGCAACGCCCCAAGCAACGCCTCGCGGTCGACCTTGTCTTCGCCCTTGCGGGCGACGAAGTCGTCGGCAAAGGGCGCGAAGGTGACGCGGCATTGGCGGTAGAGCGTCGCGACATGGAGTTCTTCGACGATCCGAAAGCGAGCGACGCCGGTGAGCTCGATGAGGTAGCGGCCGTCACCGCTCTCGGCGAGCTGGGTGATGCGCCCGACGCAACCGACCGCGTAGAGCGCCGGCTTGTCGGTGGAGCCCGCCTGCGCCGGATCGGGCTGGATCATGCCGATGAGGCGGTGGCCGTCGCGCAGCGCGTCGTCGATCATCGCGAGATAGCGCGGCTCGAAAATGTTGAGCGGCATCTGCCCGCGCGGCAATAGCAGCGCGCCCGGCAGCGGAAACACCGGGATCACTTCGGGCATCTCGATCGGCCCGCGATACTGGGCGTTCATGGGCATGATGTTTTCACCCACCTCGCCGCCGTCGTCCTGAGGTGCGAGCGCAGCGAGCCTCGAAGGACGATTGGGCAGCTCATTGGCCGTTCATCCTTCGAGGGCCGCTGCGCGGCCACCTCAGGATGACGGGTTAAGGTCAAGCAAACAAAATCGACGACAGCCGCTTGCGGCCTTCGACCGCGGCGGGATCGGCAAAACCCCAAGCTTCGAAGAATTGCACGAGCTGCTTGCGCGCGCCGTCATCGTTCCATTTGCGGTCGCGCTTGATGATCTCGAGCAGATGATTGGCCGCTTCCGCGCGCTCGCCTTTGGCGTTGAGCGCGACAGCGAGATCGAAGCGCGCCTGGTGATCGGACGGATCGGCGAGCACCTTGGCCTCGAGCTCGGCGAACGGACCGAGCGATTGCGCCTGCTCGGCGACTTCGAGCGCGGCGCGGGCCGCGGCGACGGACGCCTCGCTGCGCTTGGCCTCCGGCACCATCGCCAAGGTCTGCTTGGCCTGCTCGAGCGCGCCAGTCTCGACATAGCAGCGCGCGAGGCCGGCGAGCGCGTGGACGTTGTTGCTGTCCTCGGCCAGAAGTTGCGCATAGATATCGGCCGCCGCGGCGGGATTGCCCTCGACCAGCGCGGCGTCGGCAGCCTTCAGCAAGTCCGCCTCTTCGTTGCCGATCTTGCCTTTGGTCAGCCGCTCCAGGAACTGGACCACCTGGCTCTCTGGCAGGGCGCCCATGAAGCCGTCGGCCGGCTGGCCGTTGACGAAGGCGATGACGGCGGGGATCGACTGGATGCCCATCTGGCCCGGGATGGCCGGATGCTCGTCGATGTTCATCTTGGTGAGCTTGACCTTGCCCTTGGCGGCCTTGACCGCCTTTTCGAGCACGGGGGTAAGCTGCTTGCAGGGACCGCACCAGGGCGCCCAGAAGTCGACCAGCACCGGCTGGCGCCGCGACTCCTCGATTACGTCCTTCATGAAGCTCTGCGTGGTGATGTCTTTCACCACGTCGGCTGCCGCCGCGGTCGTCCCGCCGTTCTCCAACATCGTCCCTCGCCCTGACGGCCGTCCCGGCCGGATTTCGTAAGTTCCAATGCCGGATTAGATGGTCATCCGGCAAGCGAATGCAATCGGCTACTCTGCCTCGGCGGCCACGCCCGAGACCCGCTCGATACGGGGCTCATGACCGGTAGACCGCAAGAATTTGATTAAATCCGCGCGGCCGATCGTGGTGGTCATGGTGTTGTCGAGCGGATGATAGTTGAGCAATTCGTGCTCCATCATGGCGGCGTCCAGCACCACGGTGACACGGCCCTCGGTGTCGTTGATGGCGCCGAAAGGCGTGACCGAGCCGGGCGCAACGCCCCACACCTCCCGCAGCAGATCGGCCGAGCCGAAGGAAAAGCGGCCGGTGGCGACGAGCAGACGATGTAGCCCTTTGAGGTCGATCAATGCGTCCTCCAGCGCAACCACGAGATAAAGGCTGGACTTCTTGTCGCGCAGGAACAGGTTCTTGGTGTGGCCGCCGGGGACGCTCCCGCGCAGGCTCCGGGCCTCCTCGACCGTGAACAGCGGCGGGTGCTTGACCGTGGTATGCGTAATGGCCAGCGAATCGAGGGCGGCGAACAGGTCGGCGGGGGTCTTCGGCATCAATTTTTCGGGTGTGCTCGCAAGAATTCGGCAAGGACCGGTGTTCTACCTAGCATCCCGCCACCGGGAGGTAACCATGCGCAAAATATTGCTGATCGCGGGCACGTTCGTGACCGCCATGCTGTTCAATCTGCATCCGGCGCCGGCCGCGGCCTCTGGGGCGGCGCCCTGGTGCGCCGTGATCACGCTCGGCAACGACGATGCCTACTGGGACTGCCAATATTCGTCCTTCGAGGCCTGCCGGCCGAACGTGCTGGCCGGGAATCGCGGCTTCTGCAATATCAATCCAGCCTGGAACCCGCCGGAAGCGGCGCCCCACAAGGTCCGGCGGCACCGGGCCCGGCACAGCTGACGTTAATCGTGTCAAACGGTTGCAAGGGGCGCGGCGAATGGCTATAGGAGCGCCCTGGCAGCCGCCCCCGGCGACGGGCAACGGCAAATCACTACCGGATGCGGGTGTAGCTCAGGGGTAGAGCACGACCTTGCCAAGGTCGGGGTCGAGGGTTCGAATCCCTTCGCCCGCTCCAATTTGGCTCACGATCCTAAGATCGTGCTGCCGCGAACTCTCATATTTCCCTTTTGATCCAAAGCGGCATCGCCAGTGCGAACCGGCTCCTCTGCCGTGCCGGATCGGCCTCAACCGCCGTTGCCTGTCTCGGCGCTTGCTGGCCTGGGCTGAGCAGATGCCCTGCCGGCTCGGCGCGGCAGACGCATGGCAGCGGCGCATAAAACGAGATGGAAACCGCAGAGCAGAACGAAGGCGGCGCCATACGCCGTCGAAACCGGCGCCGTTGCCGATGCGGTCAGACGCCAGCCGAGGAATGTCGCGCATATCGTCGTCAGTGTCGGCCCACCCATGCGCATGACGATGTTGAGCGTGGTGGTCGCCATCGGCAGGTTTTCGCGTTTGACCGAAACGTAGGCTGCCGAGATAGACGGAATGCCGATGCAGCTTAGGCCCATCCCGCGCACGAACAACGCGCCGGCGATGAGGGTGTGAGCAGGGCCGTGGCCGGACAAATAGATGAACGGCAAGGTGCCCGCCAGCGACGTCAGCGCGCCGCCGACCGACACGAGGCGGTTGCCCAGCCGCTCCACGAGCGATCCCACGAGAGGGTAGCTGATCATCATGCCAAGACCTTGCGCGGCGAGCAGCAAGCCCGTTCCACCCGGCGAGAGATCCGCCACGCGCATCAGGAACGCCGGGACGAGCATCTGACCTGCGAAGGAAACGCCTTGCGACAAGAACGTCGCCCCGACCGCGGCGGAAAAGAACCTGTCTTTGAACAGACGCAGATCGACGATCGCCTCGTCCTTTCTTTTTCTCGCCCACCACAAGAAGACGCCGAACAGCAGCGCCGAAAGTGTGAGAGCGGCAAGACCGGCCGGTGCCGCTAAGCGTTCCGATCCGAAAAGAAAAAGCACGATGCTGGGCGACAGCAAGCCGAGGCCGATCAGGTCGAGGCGGCGTGGCCTCCTCTCGTGCCGGTCCTGCGGCAAAAACAAAGCGGCGAGTGTGAAGGCGAGTGCGCCGAACGGCAGGTTGACCAGAAACAGCCAGCGCCAGGACGCAAAGTGCAACAACGCGCCCGCGATTGTCGGTCCCAGAAGCGGCGCAAGCAGAACGGGCATCGCGGCGAAGCTGAGCACGCGAGTCATTCTATCTTTGGCGGCGCGGACCACGAGCAACTGCGCCATCGGCGCCAGCAAGCCGCCGCTCACACCTTGCAGGATACGAAAGCCGATTAACGAATTCGCGGACCAGGCGAGGCCGCAGAGCGCGGACGTGAGCGTGAATGCCGCAAAGCTCCAGAGATACACAGCTTTGAGGCCGATGCGGTCGACGAGCCAGCCGCTCAACGGCAAAGTCAGCGCAAGCGCGAGCAGATAGCCGCTCGTCACCCACTGGATGTTCGACAGGGTCGTGTGCAGTTCGAGTGCAAGGCTCGAAAGCGAGACGTTGACGATCGTCGCGTCCATCTGGGCAAGAAATGCCCCGAGTATGGCGACGGACGAAATTTTCCAGAGGTGTGGCGCGGTTTGTGCGGCTTCGCGCTGCTCCTCGCCGTTTTCGGTCACTCGTTCACTCAGGGGAATTGCCCCCATGGAAGCGACCGAAGTGACGCGCGGCGAACAAGCCCAGCAAAAGAAAGCCCAGCCCTAACGTCGCCGCATCGACGGTCGAGCGCAGGCTGAAATCGCCGACGCGGCAGATCAGGAGATAAGCGACGGCGAGATTGAGAAAGCCCCACGCCACGTTGACCGTCGACGATGAAAGCCCTTCTCCGGGCGGCTTGGCGAAAGGGCTTTGAAACGGGCGGCCCATCGACCCGCTGGCGATGTGGGGAATTGCGTTGGACAGGAAGGCGCCGCCGAAAAAATACGACAAGAGATGCATCCAATTCATGCTTCACCTTCCGTTGCGTTCGATTAGAAGTCGGCAAGCCTGCTGAGCAGTTTGACCGCGTCGGCAAGTTGCTCGTGCTCGCGGGCCGAAAGCTGCTGCTGCAGCGCCCGCACCAGCCAGTCCTCTCGCGCCGCGCGGCCGCTCTTGACGCGCTTCACAAAGGCGGGCGTGAAATTGATGATGGTCTGCCGGCCATCCTGAGGGTCGGGCTTCCCCGCCACCGCGCCCGCCGCTTCGAGCGCGGCAACGGTCATCCGCATCGATTGCGGGCGCACGCCTTCGGCGCGGGCCAGCATCGAAACCGTCGCGGGGCCGTCACGTTCCAGCCGCTGAAGCACGGACTTTTGCGCATGCGTGAAATCGCCCGCGTGCCCTAGCTCTCGCAGCCGGCGCAGGAGCTTGCCGACGACGACCCGCAACTCGCCTGCGAGAGCGGTGAGTTCCGGGGAGTAGGGAGGTTGATGCGCCTTGCTCATGATCGAACATCTATACAGAATAACTGTACAGTTAAACTGTATACTGGCCCCCGTCAAGAACCGGGGTGCCGGCCGATGGCCCGAAGCCGGGCCGGCCGGGCCGGCGCTATTCCTTGCTGCTCAAGCTGCTCATCCGGCGGGGCGGGCCTCGACGGCGTCAGCGGTGCTGCGCGGCCGATCGAGACGCAGGCTCACGAGCGCGATGACGAGGCCGGCCGCGGTCACGGCGGCGGCCACCAGCGGCAAAGCCGTGAGGCCGAAACCCGCATCGATGGTGACGCCGCCCATCCAGGCCCCCAACGCATTGCCGAGATTGAACGCGGCGATGTTGAGGCTCGATGCCAATGTCTGTCCGGTCGGGCCGGCCTTCTCCAAGACGCGCAGCTGCAGCGGTGCGACCGTCGCGAACGACGCGGCGCCGATCACCGTCAGCACCACGATGCTCAGGACCTTGGACGGCATCGCCGGCGCGAACAGGACCAGCACCAGCGCAAGACCGGCGAGCGTGCCGATCAACGCGCGCGGCAGACCACGGTCGGCGAAGCGGCCACCAGCGATGTTGCCGATGCCGAGACCGACGCCGAACACCAGCAGGATCGGCGACACGGCCGCTTCCGAAAAGCCGGTGACGCGGGTGAGGACCGGCTGGATGTAAGTGAAGACCGTGAACAGGCCGGCGAAGCCGAGCGTCGTCATCAACAGGCCGAGTTGCACCTGCGGCTGTACGACCACTTTGAGCTCGTCGCGGAGCGGCGCGACCGCGTCATTGGCGCCGACCTTGTTCGGCACCAGCAGCGCCAGCACGACAAAGGCGAGCACGCCAACGCCGGCGATGGCCCAGAACGCGGCGCGCCAGCCGAACTGCAAACCGAACCACGCGCCGAACGGTACGCCGAGCAAGGTCGCGACGGTCAGGCCGACGAACATGGTGGCGATGGCGGAGGCGCGCTTGTTCTCCGCGACGAGGCCGGTGGCGACCACCGAGCCGACGCCGAAGAAGGTGCCATGCGCGAGCGAGGTCAAAACGCGCGCGGCCATCAGCAGCGCGTAGTTCGGCGCCAGTGCGCAGGCGGCGTTGCCGAGCGTGAAGATCGCCATCAGCGTCAACAGCACGGCTTTGCGCGGCATGCGGCGCGTGGCCACCGTCAGGATCGGCGCGCCGACGAAGACGCCCAGGGCGTAGCCGGAAATGAGCAGGCCCGCCGTGGGTACCGACACATGCATGTCGCCGGCGACCTGCAGCAGGAGTCCCATGATGAGGAATTCGGTGGTGCCGATGCCGAAGGCACCGGCGGTGAGGGCATAAACGGCGAGGGGCACGGCACGGGCTCCATGAGCGGAATGGGAACCGGGGAGAGATAGCCGTGTGGCCGATTTGGGACTAGAATGGCTCCCGGACAATCACTTATGACTTTAAGTCATCATGGCGCCGCGCGAGACCAACCGGATCGCTGAAATGGAGGTGTTCGTCCGGGTCGTCGACCTCGGCGGCTTCACCACGGCCGCACGGCAGCTCCGCCTGACGCCCTCGGCGGTAAGCAAGCTGATGTCGCGGCTCGAAGCGCGCCTTGCTACGCGCCTGGTCAACCGCTCGACCCGCCGCCTGCAGCTCACCCCGGAGGGCGAAGCGTTCTACGGCCGAGCGGTGCGCATTCTCGCCGATCTCGACGAGGCTGAGCGCGAGGCGGCGACCGGCGCGCATCCGCGCGGCCATCTCAGGGTCAACAGCAACCTGCCGTGGGGCACGCGCTACGTGATGCCGCTGGTGCCGCGGTTCCTGGCGCAGAATCCCGAGATCACGCTCGATCTCGTTTTCACCGACACCGTCATCGACTTGCTGCAGGAACGCGCCGACGTCGCCATCCGCGTCGGGCCGCTGCGCGACTCCAGCCTGATGGCGCGCAAGCTCGGCTCCAGCCGCATGGTGGTGTGTGCGACGCCCGACTATCTCGCGCTGCGCGGCACGCCGGCATCGCTCGACGATCTCGCCGATCATGCCGGCATCGGCTGGACCTTCTCCCGCGTCCTCAGCGGCTGGCCGTTTCGAACCGCGCATGGCGTCGAAACCATGGTGCCGCCGCCGGTGGCGCGCGCGGGCGATGGCGAGACCGCGCGCTCGCTCGCGCTCGGCGGCATCGGCCTGGCGCGGCTCGCTTTGTTCCATGTCGCACCGGATATCGAGGCGGGCCGTTTGGTGCCTGTGCTCGAAGACTTCAATCCGGGCGACCGCGAGGACATCCACGCCGTCTATCTCGGTCAGCGCGGGCCGCTGCCGGCGCGCGTTCGCGCCTTCATCGATTTCCTGAGCGAGAACATTCAGGCCGACGATCCCGCCATCGAGCGGACGGCAACCGGCACGTGGCGGGTGCGGCGGGACGGATGACCGTTCGCACCGCGTGCGGTAACGTCATCTGTCGGTGATGCGATACGCTTCAGTGGGAGCCGCGATGTATTCCGCCACGATCGGCCAGCGGCGCTATAGCTTTCCCGATCTCAAGACGCTGCTCGCCAAGGCGACGCCGTTGCGCAGCGGCGATCGGCTTGCCGGCCTCGCCGCCGAAACGGGCGAGGAGCGCGTCGCGGCGCAGTTCGCGCTCGCCGATCTGCCGCTGACGCGCTTTCTCGACGAGGCGGTGGTGCCTTATGAGAGCGACGAGGTCACGCGGCTCATCATCGACACGCACGATCGCGCCGCCTTCGCGACGATCGCCGCGTTGACCGTTGGCGGGTTCCGCGACTGGCTGCTGTCCGATGAGGCGACCACGGACAGGCTCGCCGCGCTCGCGCCTGGCGTGACGCCGGAAATGGCGGCGGCGGTGAGCAAGATCAGCCGGCTGCAGGATCTGATGGTGATGGCGGCGAAGTGCTCGGTCGTCACACGCTTCCGCAACACCATCGGTCTGCCCGGCTGCCTGTCCGTGCGGCTGCAGCCGAACCATCCGACCGACGATGCGCGCGGCATTGCCGCCAGCATTCTCGACGGTTTGTTGTTGGGCGCGGGCGATGCCGTGATCGGCATCAATCCGGCAACCGACAGTCCAGAGCGGGCGCATGCCTTGGTGTCGATGCTCGACGACATCATCGGCAAGCTCGATATTCCGACGCAGTCCTGCGTGCTGGCCCATATCACCACGACGTTGGCGCTGATCGAGCGTGGCACGCCGGTCGATCTGGTGTTCCAATCGATCGCCGGCACGGAGGCCGCCAATAAGAGCTTCGGTATCGATCTGTCGCTGCTGCGCGAGGGCCGCGAGGCGGCATTGGCACTCAAGCGCGGCACCGTCGGCGACAATGTGATGTATTTCGAGACGGGGCAGGGCAGCGCCTTGTCGGCGAACGCGCATCACGGCGTCGATCAGCAGACCTTGGAGGCGCGCGCCTACGCGGTCGCGCGGGCGTTCAAGCCGCTGCTGGTCAATACGGTGGTCGGTTTCATCGGGCCCGAATACCTGTTCGACGGCAAGCAGATCACGCGCGCCGGGCTCGAGGATCACTTCTGCGGCAAGCTGCTCGGCGTGCCGATGGGCGTCGACGTCTGCTACACCAATCACGCCGAGGCCGATCAGGACGATGCCGACGCGCTGCTGGCTTTGCTCTCGGCGGCCGGCGTCACCTTCGTCATGGGCGTGCCGGGCGCCGACGACATCATGCTCAACTATCAAAGCACGTCGTTTCACGATGCGCTGGCGATGCGCGATCTGTTGGGCAAGAAGCCGGCGCCGGAATTTGCGCGTTGGCTGGCTCGGCAGGGATTGCTTGACGATGCGGCGCGCATCCGGCCGCAGGCGCTGCCGGCGCAATTCAAGGCCCTGTTGCCGGCATGAGCGACGACGTCACGCAACCTAACGCCTGGGCGGAGCTGCGGCGCCTCACCGCCGCGCGCATCGGGCTTGCCCGCAGCGGCGCCTCGCTGTCGACGGCGCCGCTGCTGCAGTTCGCGCTCGCGCATGCGCAGGCGCGCGATGCCGTGCATGAGGCGCTCGACGAGGACAAACTCGCGGCCGATCTCGATGCGTTGGACTTGCCGGTGCTCAAGATCGCGAGCGCGGTCACGGATCGCGCGCAGTATCTGATGCGGCCGGATCTCGGACGGCAGCTTGGGCAAGGCGCCGACTCCGTGTTGGCGCCGCATCGCGGCCCTTACGATGTGGCTGTCGTTGTTGCCGACGGGCTGTCGGCGCGCGCGGTGCAGGCACACGCGGCGCCGGTGTTGCACAATATTCTCGGCGCATTGCGGCGGCAGGATTGGCGCGTCGCGCCGCTTGTCATCGCGCGTCACGGCCGCGTTGCCATTGGCGACGCAATTGCTGCGCGGCTCAAAGCGGACGCGGTGATCGTGTTGATCGGCGAGCGGCCCGGCCTGTCATCGCCGGACAGCATGGGCGCCTATCTCACGTGGCAGCCGCAGCCGGCCACGACCGACGCGGATCGCAACTGCATCTCCAATATCCGTCCCGACGGCATCGGCTATGCCGACGCGGCCTTCAAGATCGTCGCGCTGCTGCAGGCGATGCGCGTCAGGCGGCTCTCCGGCGTCCAACTCAAGGACGAGAGCGACCGCCTGATGCTGGAGCAGTAGCCGGCTCGGGCGGCTGAGCCACGCTCCGATCATTCCCGCGCAAGCGGGAATCCAGCGCAGAGTTTATAGTCAGCGCTGGTCCCCGCCTTCGCGGGGACGAACGGGTAGTAGGAGCCCCTAGCGCCTATGGTTGGTTTCCACCCAGGCGGCGAAGGCTGTGATGATGGTGCTGAGGAACTTGCGGGTGTTGTCGTCCGCGGGATCGCCCGACGCATCGAGCAGCTTGTTGACGCCGCCGATATAGGCTTCCGGCTGCTGCATGGTCGGCACGTTGAGGAAGACGAGCGACTGCCGTAGGTGATGGTTGGCGCCAAAGCCGCCGATCGCACCGGGCGACGCGCTGACCACGGCGCCCGGTTTGCCGTCCCAGATGCTCTGGCCATAGGGGCGAGAGCCGACGTCCAGCGCGTTCTTGAGCACGGCGGGGACCGAGCGGTTGTATTCCGGGGTCACGAACAGGAACGCATCGGCCGTCTTCATGCGCTGGCGGAACGCAGTCCAGGCTTCGGGCGGCTGACCTCCTTCATCGAGGTCCTGGTTATAGAACGGCAGCGCGCCGATTTCGACAATCTCGCCTTTGAGCGACGCAGGCGCGCTCTTGATCAAGGCATTGGCGATCTTTCGATTGAACGATTCCTTGCGCAGGCTGCCCACCAGAACCGCGACGTTGTAAGCCATCACACACCTCTTTCCTTCTGTTGCGAAACGATGCGGCGCATCGCTTCCGACGCTCTCTTGCTCAGCCGCTATTTGGCCGCGGCCTGCTGGCGCAAGGCGATGATCTGCATCAGCAGCCCGTCGCGCCAGCGCTGCAATTCGTCGATCGACCGTCCGCCCGCTTCCTGATCAATGCCGTCAATCAGGCGCTGTTGCAGTTCGGGCGTCATATTCGGCGTGCCGAGATCGGCCCACCAGCTCTCCACGGCCGGCAGCAGGTGCTTGAGAAACTGGGTCATGCCGCCTTCGCCGCCACCGAGATGGAAGGTCAGATGCGGCCCCATCAAAGCCCAGCGCAGGCCCGGTCCTTCGGAAATTGCTGCGTCGACATCGGCGACCGAGGCGACGCCTTGTTCGACGAGATAGATCGCCTCGCGCCAGAGCGCCGCTTGCAGTCTGTTCGACACGTGGCCCGGCACTTCCTTGCGGATCTCGATCGGGCTTTTGCCGATGGCACGGTAGAAGGCGATGGCGCGGTCGATCGCGGCGCGGCTCGCCTTGGCGCCGCCGACCACTTCGACCAGCGGAATGAGATGCGGCGGGTTGAACGGATGGCCGATCAGGCATCGCTCGGGATAGCGGCAACCTTCGGAAATGCGGCTGGCGAGCAGGCCGGATGAACTCGACGCGATCACCACCTCGGGCGGCAGTACGGCATCGATCCGCGGCAACAGCTTCTGTTTCACGTCGTAGCGTTCCGGCGCGTTCTCCTGGACGAAGTCGGCGCCAGCGACCGCTGCGACTGGATCCGCCTCGAAACGCCAGCCGTTCATATCGATATCGGCCCGCGCACCCAGCGCCGTCAGCACCGGCCAAGCTTCGGCGATGCGCGTGCGGATGGCCTCCGCTGCGCCCGGTGCGGGATCGCTGACGACCACCTCAAGACCATGCGCGAGGAAATAAGCCGCCCAGCTCGCCCCGATGGTGCCGCCACCGATGACGGCAACGCGGCGTACACCCGCGTTTGACGACGCAGCATTCATGACGCCAATCCTTTGTCCGATTTCAAGTCGAGCAGAATTTGGCGCCGCGTGCGAGCCGCGGCCTTGACGCTAGTCAAGCGCAGACCGGTCCACTCTTTCAAGGGCCGGCACAGCGCCTGCGGCAGCATCAGTATCCCGCCGCCAGGGCGCCGCGCGTGCGTGGATCGGCCGCGCCGACGATGCCCTGCGGCGTCACGGCGATGGAGTTGGCGGACGATGCCGGTCGTGTCGGTGTGATGATATACCCGCGCTGCCTCAACGCATCGAGCACGGATGGCGCAAAGCCCGGTTCGACGAACACGTCTTCGGGCTGCCATTGCTGGTGCAGGCGCGGCGCCGACACCGCTTCCGCGATCGGCATGTGGAAGTCGATGACATTGGTGATCACCTGCAACACGGTGGTGATGATGCGGCTGCCGCCGGGCGAGCCGGTGATGAGCACGGGCTTGCCGTCCTTGAGGACGATGGTCGGCGACATCGACGACAGCGGCCGCTTGTTCGGACCCGGCAGATTGGCGGTGTAGCCGACGAGGCCGAAGGCGTTGCTGGCGCCGGGCTTGGCGGTGAAATCGTCGAGCTCGTTGTTGAGCAAGACGCCGGTCCCATCGGCAACGAGGCCGAGGCCGTAGGAGAAGTTGAGCGTGTAGGTGTTCGATACGGCATTGCCGTCGCGGTCGATGACGGAGAAATGCGTCGTGTTGCGGCCTTCGTAATCCGCGGGCTTGCCGGCGCGGATGCTGGCCGACGGCGTGGCGCGGTCGGTGATGCTGCCGCGCAGGCTCGCGGCATAGGATTTGGAAATGAGGCCGGCGATCGGCATCTTCACCGCGTCGGGATCGCCCATGAATGCGGCCCGGTCGGCGTAAGCGCGTTTCATCGCCTCGATCATCAGATGCAGCGACTCGGCTCCGCGGCCGAGCTTGCCGAGATCGTAGCCTTCGAGAATGTTGAGCATCTCGATGAGATGCACGCCTCCCGAGGAGGGCGGCGGCATCGACACGATGTCGTAGCCGCGATAGGTGCCGCGCACGACCGGGCGTTCGATGGCGTGATAATTTGCGAGGTCGGCGGCGGTCATCACGCCGCCGGCGCGATTCACTGCGTCGGCGATGCGCTGGGCGATGTGATCCTGATAGAACGCGCGCGGGCCGTCCTTGGCGATGGCGCTTAACGTGTCGGCAAGATCGGTCTGAATCAGACGGTCGCCTTCGCCCAAAGGCTGCTCGCCGATGAAGAAGATGCTCTTGGTCGACGGCCAGCGCGCCAGGCGCTCGCGCACGATCGGCAGGGAATCGGCGGTGTCGTCTTCGACCGGAAATCCGTCTTGCGCGAGGCGCAGCGCCGGCTCGATCAGGTCGGCGAGGCTGAGCTTGCCGGAGCCGTATTTCTCATGCGCGAGTGCGAGCCCCGCGACCGTGCCCGGCACGCCGACGGCGAGGCCGGAATCGCGGGACTTCTTCGGATCGGGATTGCCTTGCGCATCGAGGAACATGCTTTCGGTCGCGGCCGCGGGCGCGGTCTCACGATAATCGATGGCGATGTCTTTGTTGTCCTTGTTGCGCTCGGATTTGGCGAGATGGATCACCATGAAGCCGCCGCCACCGAGATTGCCGGCGCGCGGATAAGTGACGGCAAGCGCGAAGCCGACCGCGACCGCCGCGTCGACCGCATTGCCGCCGCGGTCGAGAATTTCGACGCCGATGCGAGCGGCGCGGCTCTCCTGCGCCACCACCATGCCGCTGTGGGCAAGAATCCCTTGCGCCGGCGGGATGGTGCGCAACGTGGCGTCGAGCTGCGGCGTCGACTGCGCGTAGGCGCCTGCGCTGAAGAGCAGCGCGAGACAGACGGAAACGATAAATTTCATCGGTCATCCCCGCGAAAGCGGGGATCCAGTACCCAGTGCACTATCGAAAGGGCACGGGGTACTGGATCCCGGCTCGCGCTCGCTACTGCTCGCTTGGCCGGGATGACGGTCATCCTACTTACCTCGCCTGCCCGTGATACTGCTCGTTCGGCCGCATGTCGGTGGCCGAGGCGACGCGGTTCGACATGTTGAAGAAACCGGTGATCGCCGCGATGTCCCAGATGTCGCGATCGCTGAAACCGGCGCGGCGCAGCGCCTCGCGATCGACGTCCTCGACGCTCCAGGGCTCGGCTGTCAGTTTAACGGCGAAATCGAGCATGGCACGCTGCCGCTTCGGCAGGCGCGCGGCGCGATAGTTCATGACCATCTGCTCGCCGAGCAGCGGATTGCCGGCATATTGGCGCACTGCGGCGCCATGCGCCGTGAGGCAGTAGTAGCAACGGTTCTGCGACGACACCGCCACCGCGATCATCTCGCGCTCGAGCTTGGTGAGGCCGCTCGGCCCCAACATCAAGTCGTTGTACATCGCGACGAAGGCCTCGAGCTTCACCGTGTCGAAGGCGTAAGCCACAAGCACATTCGGCACGAAGCCGAGCTTGTCCTGGCATTTCTGGAAGTAAGCGGTCATCGCCGGCGACAATTTCGCGGCGCCGAGGTCGAGGGCAATCACCGGTTGATCGTCCTTCACGGCCGCCAGCGCAACGGTCTTGGCCGGCTTGTCCGGGCGCACCAGCGCCGCCTTTGCCGCGACTGGTCTGGCCGCCTTGCCGCCCTTGATGGCGCGCAACTGCGGCTTGTCCTTGGCCTTGCCCATGGCAGTTCCCTCGGCTGGTTTCGCGCGGCGGAGCCTACATCGTTCCGGCGGGGTGCGAAACGCGTTCGAGCGGCGTTTTCGGCTTGCAGATCAGAAACTTCGATACTGCGCCGTGCACTTGTCGCAATGCGGTCACCAAAAGGTGGGTTGCTCTCGACGGTCCGGCCGGGAAGGTGAAAACTCGCCTTCGGCAGCGACCGATTCTCTCAATTCAAGAGCGTGAGGCCCTATGTCCCAAGAATTGTCCGGCAACGAAGTAGAAGGGCTGGCACGCAGCCTCATCGGGCAGGCGGACACGGCGCTCGCCGCCGCGCGCGAAGACGTGCCGCGTGACTTCGCCGCGCAGCTTTTCGGTCGCACCGTGCCGGAAGATATCGTGCATTACGGCGCCGCCGATCTCGCGCGGCTCGCCGAACGCGCGTGGGACTTTCTCGCCGAACGCGCGCCGAATACGCCGAAGATCCGTTGCGCGACCGTGCCGCTGACCGACTCGGCCGAGCGCAAGGCGATCACCGTCGTCGAGGTGGTCAACGACGACATGCCGTTCCTGGTCGACTCGGTGATGGGCGAACTCGGCGAACGTCGTTTGCCGGTGCGGCTGGTGGCGCATCCGGTGTTCGACGTGATGCGCGACGACGGCAAGCTCGCCGCGTTCGGCCGCTCGGATGCCGATACCCGCGAGAGCTTCATTCATATTCATATCGAGACCGTCGCCGATGACAGCCTGTGCGCCGCGCTCGTCGCCGCGCTGACGACGGTGCTCGGTGAAGTGCGGCTCGCCGTCACCGACTGGCGGTCGATGCGCGCGCGGGTGCAGAACATCGTCACCGAGCTGAAGGGCAATCCGCCGCCGCTGCCGGTGGACGAGATCGCCGAGGCCATCCAGTTCCTGCAATGGCTGCTCGACGACAACTTCACCTTCCTCGGCCTGCGCGACTACACCTTCGACGGCAAGGCGCTGGAGCCGGATCATGACTCCGCGCTCGGCGTCATGCGTTCGCGCGACCTGCCCGTGCTCAAGCGCGGCGATGAGACACTGGAAATCACGCCGGAGATCATGGCGTTCCTGAAGGAGCCGCGGCCGCTGATCATCGCCAAGGCTAACATCCAGGCGCGGGTGCACCGGCGCGTCTATCTCGACTATATCGGTGTCAAACGCTTCGATGCCGGCGGCCGGCTGATCGGCGAGCACCGCATCCTCGGCCTGTTCACGTCCACGGCCTATACGCGCACCGCGCGCAGCATTCCGTATCTGCGGCGCAAGATCGCGGCGGTCGAGCAGCGCGCCGGCTTCTCGGCGGCCGGCCATTCCGGCAAGGCGCTTGCCAATGTGCTCGAGCACTATCCGCGCGATGAGCTGTTTCAACTCGACGAAGACACGCTCTACCGCTTCGCGCTCGCCGTTCTGCAGCTCGACGAGCATCCGCGCGTGCGCGTCCTTGCGCGCCGCGACCGCTTCGATCGCTTCGTGTCGGTGCTGGTCTATGTGCCGCGCGAGCGCTACGACAGCGACACCCGCATCCGGATCGGCGACTATCTCGCGCGCATGTTCAATGGGCGGGTCACCGCCTATTATCCCTTCTTCCCGGAAGGGCCGCTGGTGCGCGTGCATTTCATCATCGGCCGCGCGGGCGGCGCTGCCGTGGACGTGCCGCGCGCCAAGCTCGAAAGCGACGTTGCCGAGATCGTGCGCACCTGGAGCGATGCGCTGAACGAGGCGCTCGCGCTCGCCAATCCGCCGTCGCGGGCGCATGCGTTGTATACGCGTTACCGCGAGGCGTTCTCCGGCGGCTTTCAGGAAGCCTATCCGGCGACGGTCGCGGCCGGCGATGTCCGCACCATCGAGGGCCTTTCCGAGCAACGGCCGCTCGGCGTCGATTTCCATCATCGGCTCGAGGAAGAACCGCAGACGGTCGGCCTCAAGGTGTGGAGCTATGCCCGGCCGCTGCCGCTGTCGGAGCGCGTGCCCGTGCTGGAGAACATGGGCTTCAGGGTGGTGGACGAACGCACGTATCACATCGCGCCGGACGGCAGCGAAGGCGTCTGGTTCCACGACATGCTGCTCGAACGGCACGACGGCGGCGTGATCGATCTCAGCGACTCCGGCGCGCGGCTCGAAACGTCGTTCCTGATGGTGATGCGTGGCCTCGCCGAGAGCGACGGCTACAACGCGCTGACCTTGTTCGGTGGCATGGCCTGGCGCGACGTCGCCTTGATCCGCGCGCTGTCGCGCTTTCTGCGGCAGATCAGGATCGCCTATTCGCAAGATTACATGTGGGCGACCTTGGTGAAGCACGCCGGCATTGCCGCCGATGTGGTGGAGCTGTTCCATGCGCGTTTCGATCCCCGCGCGGAGGCCGAGCGCGTGCGCGAAGAGAAGCAAAAGGACATTGGCGCACGTATCGAAGAGGCGCTGCAGAAGGTCGACAGCCTCGACGAGGACCGCATCCTGCGCCACTTCGTCAACGCGGTGGACTCGGCGATCCGCACCAATTTCTATCAGACCGACGCCGACGGTCAGCCGAAGGCGCAGATCGCCGTCAAGTTCGAGAGCCGCAAGCTCATCGACGTGCCGCTGCCGCGGCCGCTCTACGAAATCTTCGTCTATTCGCCGCGGGTCGAGGGCGTGCACTTGCGCTTCGGCAAGGTGGCGCGCGGCGGCATCCGCTGGTCGGACCGCCCGCAGGACTTCCGCACCGAGGTGCTCGGTCTCGTCAAGGCGCAGCAGGTCAAGAACGCGGTCATCGTGCCGGTCGGCGCCAAAGGCGGCTTCGTGCCGAAGCTGATGCCGAAGAGCCCGACGCGCGACCAGTTCATGGCCGAGGGCATCGCCACCTACAAGCTGTTCATCAACTCGCTGCTCGACATCACCGACAATATCGAAGCGGACGGCAAGATCATCCCGCCGGTCAATGTCGTGCGGCACGAGGGTGACGATCCTTACCTCGTCGTTGCCGCCGACAAGGGCACGGCGACTTTCTCCGATATCGCCAACGGCCTGTCGCTCGAGCACGACTACTGGCTGGGCGATGCTTTCGCCTCCGGCGGTTCGGCCGGCTATGACCATAAGGTGATGGGCATCACCGCGCGCGGCGCCTGGGAATCGGTGAAGCGCCACTTCCGCGAGATGGACGTCAACATCCATCAGACGCCGTTCACCGTCGTGGGCGTCGGTGACATGTCGGGCGACGTGTTCGGCAACGGCATGTTGCGCGAAGACACCATCAAACTGGTGGCCGCGTTCGATCACCGCGACATCTTCATCGATCCGGATCCCGATCCGAAAAAGGCCTTCGCCGAGCGCAAGCGTCTGTTCGATCTGCCGCGCTCGAGCTGGCAGGACTACGACAAGAGTCTGATCTCCAACGGCGGCGGTGTCTATTCGCGGTCGTCGAAGGAAATCAAGCTCGGCGCCGAGGCGCAGAAGCTGCTCGGCCTCGGCGCGAGCGTGACGCCGCAGGACCTGATGAAGGCGATCCTGAAGGCGGAGGTCGACCTGCTGTTCTTCGGCGGCATCGGCACCTATGTGCGTGCGTCGAACGAGAGCGACGAGCAGGTCGGCGACCGCGCCAACGATCCGATCCGTATCGCCGGCGGCGACCTGCGCTGCAAGGTGGTGGGCGAAGGTGCCAATCTCGGCATGACGCAGCGCGGCCGTATCGAGGCGGCCATGGCCGGCATTCGTCTCAACACCGACGCGATCGACAATTCGGCGGGCGTGAACACCTCCGACGTCGAGGTCAACATCAAGATCGCGCTCAGCGCGCCGGTGCGCGCCGGCACCTTGACGCTGGAAGACCGCAATGCGCTCCTCGTCGAAATGACCGACGAAGTGGCGCGGCTCGTCCTGCGCAACAACTATCAGCAGACGCTGGCGCTGTCCTTGGCGCAGCGGCGCGGCATGGAGGACTTCGGCTTCCAGCAGCGTCTAATGCAGATCCTGGAGACGCGCGGCGAACTTGATCGTGCGGTCGAGTATCTGCCGGACGAACTGGCGCTCGCCGAACGGCGCAAGCGCAACGCGGCGCTGACGCGACCGGAGCTGTCGGTGCTGCTCGCTTACGCCAAGCTCTCGCTTTACAGCGAATTGCTCGACTCCAACGTGCCGGACGATCCTTATCTCGGCCGCGAGCTCAACCGTTATTTCCCCAAGGAGATGTCCGAGCGCTTCGAGGATGCCTTGCACGGCCACCGGCTGCGGCGCGAGATCATCGCCACGCAGCTGACCAACTCGATGATCAATCGCGGCGGCGCCACGTTGATCGTCCGTATCGCCGATCAGACCGGGGCGTCATCGGCGTCGATCGCGGCGGCCTTCGCGGCGGTGCGCAACAGCTATGGCCTGATCGAGCTGAACTCGGAGATCGATACGCTCGACAACAAGGTGTCGGGCAAGACGCAGCTCGCGCTTTATGCCGCCGTGCAGGACTTGCTGCTCGACCGGCTGGTCTGGTTCCTGCGCAATGTCGATCTGCATAAGGGGCTCGATGCCATCGTTGCGCACTACCGCGAAGGCATTGCCGCTGTGTCCGGCGCGCTCGATACCGCTTTGTCTAAAAGCGCGCGTGCGGCGCGCGACGCCAAGGTTGCCGAGCTGATCGAGCAACGTGTGCCGGAGGCATTGGCGCAGCGTATCGCCAATCTGCCGGCGCTTAAGCCGGCGCCCGACATCGTGCAGGTCGCCGACCGTGCCAAGAAGCCGCTCGCTGAGGTCACCGCGACGTATTTTGCGACGGAAGCGTTCTTCCAACTCGACCGTGTTGCCGGCGCGGTGCCGGGCATCGTCGTGGCGGATTATTTCGATCGCCTCGCGCTCGACCGTGCGCTCGACTCCATCGGCGATGCCGAGCGGCGTCTGACGGCGGCGATGGTCGGCAACGGTCACGCCGGTGCCGGCGCGGTGGAGGAATGGATCAAGCCGCGTCACGCGGAAGTGGAGCGTATCCGTAGTGCGATCCACGAGATCGCGGGCTCGGGGCTCACCTTGTCGAAGCTCTCGGTGGCGGCGAGTTTGCTGGGCGATTTGGCGAGGGAGTAGCAGCTCTTGCCGCCTCTCCACACGGTCATTGCCGGCCTTGACCCGGCAATCCATGAGGCCGTGCCGCTAGCATAGCAGTACGTAACGCTCTCACGCGCGGACACTCATCATGGATGCCCGGGTCGAGCCCGGGCATGACATTATGCTTGGGGCGCGGGCGAAGCGTGCGCGTGGCTCCGCGCAGCTAATGCTTAAAATGCCGCGTCCCGGTGAACACCATGGCGATGCCGTGGTCGTCGGCGGCTTTGATCACCTCGGCGTCGCGCATCGAGCCGCCGGGTTGGATCACCGCGGTGGCGCCGGCTTCGATGGCGACCAGCAGGCCATCGGCGAACGGGAAGAACGCGTCGGAAGCGACCACCGAGCCCTTGGTGAGCGGTGCCGACAGCTTCAGGTCGCGCGCGGCATCCTCGGCCTTGCGGGCCGCGATGCGCGCGGAATCGACGCGGCTCATCTGACCGGCGCCGATGCCGACGGTGGCAAGGTCGCGCGCGTAGACGATGGTGTTCGACTTCACGTGCTTGGCGACGCGGAAGGCGAAGCGCAGATCGGCCAGCTCCGCGGCGGTCGGCGCCCGCTGGGTCACGGTCTTCAGCGTCATGTCGTCGACGACGGCGTTGTCGCGCGATTGCACCAACAGGCCGCCGGCAACCGATTTCACGGTCAGCCCCTTGGCGCGCGGATCGGGCAAACCACCGGCGAGCAACAGCCGCAGGTTCTTCTTGGCGGCGACGATGGCGATCGCTTCGTCGGTGGCGTCGGGTGCGATGATCACCTCGGTGAAGATCTCGGTGATGGCTTTCGCTGCCTCCGCATCGAGCGTGCGGTTGAGCGCGACGATGCCGCCGAAAGCCGAAGTCGAGTCGCAGGCCAGCGCTTTTACATAGGCGTCCGAGAGAGTGTCGCCCTCCGCGACCCCGCACGGGTTGGCGTGCTTGACGATGACGCAGGCCGCGGTGCGCGCCGGATCGAACTCGGCGATGCACTCGTAAGCCGCGTCGGTGTCGTTGATGTTGTTGTAGGACAGCTCTTTGCCCTGCACTTGCCGCGCCGAGGCAACACCGAAACGTTCGCCGGGCGACTTGTAGAACGCCGCCGTCTGGTGCGGATTTTCGCCGTAACGCAGCGGCTGAATGAGCTTGCCGCCGAAGGCGCGGTAATCGGGCGCGTCGTCTTGCAGCGTTTCGGCAAACCAGTTGGAGATCGCGGCGTCGTAAGCCGCGGTGCGCGCGTAAGCTTTCGCCGCGAGCTTCTTGCGCAGCTCCAGCGACAGCATGCCGCTATGTTCGGCGAGCTCCGCCAGCACCTTGGCGTAATCGGTGGTGTCGACCACCACGGCGACGTCGTGATGGTTCTTGGCGGCGGCGCGGATCATCGCCGGCCCGCCGATGTCGATGTTCTCGATGCAGTCGTCGTAGCCGGCGCCCTTCGCTACGGTCTCCTCGAACGGATAGAGGTTCACCACCAGCAGATCGATCGGCTTGATGTGGTGCGCTTCCATCGACGCCGCGTGCTCCTTGTTGCCGCGGATGGCGAGCAGGCCGCCATGCACCTTCGGGTGCAACGTCTTGACGCGGCCGTCCATCATCTCGGGAAAGCCGGTGAGCTCGGCGACGTCGATGACGCGCAGGCCGGCGTCCTTCAGGGCCTTGGCGGTGCCGCCGGTCGAGACGAGCTCGACGCCGTAGCTGGCGAGCTGGCGGGCGAAGTCGAGGAGGCCCGCTTTGTCGGATACCGACAGGAGGGCACGGGTGATGCGGCGCGGATGAGTGATCATGCGCAGGCTGCTAGCACAAGAAGCGGGGCGATGGGTATGCGGGCGTTTAAGGGCATCCGGCGGGTCCACAAGCGCGGCGTCATCGCCCACGAAAGCGGGCGATCCAGTACCGCCGGCATCTCAATGTCGACCGGATCTCCCGCCTTCGGGGGGCATGGCAGCGGCGCGTGAGGACCGCCTATAGCGGCAATTCCGGCTCGTCGGCGCGCTCGATGCGGCCGCCCGAGGGGGCCGGCGGGGTGTGGCGGAAGCTCCAGCGCACCGTCGGCTCGCTGCGGGCATGGCCGTAGATCACGATCTGCACGGTGCGGCGCGGACCGTCGGTGCCGGCGAGGTAGACGCTCTCCTCGAGCTGCACCGATTCCGCCATGGTGGCGAAGGTCCACACTTCCTTGTCCGGCAGCAGCAGGATGACGCCGCGGCCGTCGGACAGGCGGTTGGCCTTGACCGCCGGGTGCAAATGGAAGCGCACGGCATATTCGTCGCCGACATTGACCGACAACGCGCGGCCGTCGGGTGGCGCGAAGCTGTCCTCGCCGTCGAGCAAGCGGCCGTCCTGGCTCAGCCGGATGGTGCGTGTGTGCACGATGCCGAAGTCGTCGACATAGCCGTCATGCGAGGCGCGCAGCAGCGTGCCCTCGGCGTTCTCGTCGCGCTCGCTGCGCACGTCGCGCGGCCCGGCGACGATCGGCGTGCCCGATAGCAGCTTGCGGGCCGTGCCGGATTCGAGGAAGCGGCACGACGATTTGTCGTTGAGCGTGCCGGTGGAATGCGCCGCGGTCTGCCGCGCCACCTGCCGCCAGTTCTCTTTGTTCACCGCCGGCAGGCCGCAATTGATGACCAGTCGCTGCTGCTTCCACGACAATTCGAACGACAGGCAGCCGGCATGCGCCTCCTGGCTGACGCCGACCGGCGGCGGCCGGCCGGTGTCCATCAACATCACCGTGTTGTTGGCGTCGATGCGGTGGAAGGCGGAATGCGGCGCGTAGGACAACGGCGCGCCGCGCGTGTCGTCATAGGCGAGCACGGTGGCGAGCAGATCGACGGGCGTCGGCCCCATGCCGTTGAACTGACCGAAGTTGCCGTCCGGATGCCGGAAGAAGCGCAGCATCGGCATCATGCGGTCGATGGCGTTGTTGAGTGCCTGCGGCGGCTGCAGATTGCGCGCCGAGAACAACTGCCGCAGCGGCAGCAGATCGGCGAGGAGTTCGATCAACGCGCCGGGATTGCGGCTGATGTGGCCGCCGTCCGGCAGGATCTGCATGCGCAGTTCATCGATCAACCGGCGCGCATGGCCGCGCAAGCCGCCCGACTGGCCTTGAATGCACAGCGCCGCATAATTGAGTGCGATGATCGCCTGCAGGCGCGGCAGGCCGTCGCGTGTTTCCTTCAGCGTGCGGCGCAGATAACGCACCTGGCGCGACAGCGAACGGATGAAGCGGCGATAGAAGCGCGGATCGGCGTCCTGCAACACGAAGGGCGCTTGGCTGAGCCAGCAGATGACGCGCCGCGACAGGATATCGAGTCGCCAGCCGACCGGATGCCAGCCGCCTTGTTGATTGATCCAGTCGTCGATCAACGCGCGCGCATTGGCGCGGGTGATCGCCGAATCGGCGGCGCGCAAATGGCGCAGCCACGCAAAGCTGAGCAGCACGACCGCCCATTCATCCGACGGCGGCGTCATCTCGAAAGGCGAACGGCGATCGCAGATCACCACCTTGCCGGCGAAGGCGAAGCGTCCGGAATAGATTTCGGCGGCGCGCGTCGCATCGGCAGTGCGCAAATCTTGCGGCGCGATCACCAGCCGGTCGGTCTTGGTCGAGCCGAAGCGCCAGCGCAGCAACGGGTGGGCATTGACGCGGCCGAGAAGGCTGCGGAATGCGCGGCGCCCGATGAGCGCGGAGAGCCTGGCTCTTTCCGCGACCGTTATTGCGACCATTAAGTTGTCCGTCCCCTGCGCGGGGGCCTGATTCGCCCGCGCACGAACGACGATATCGAAGGGTCGACGAAGGTCCAATATACCTGTCCCGGCCGAGAATTAGGCCGCGCGGACAAGGCGGGCGGCAAAGAAACCGTCGAGGCCGCCCCAGCGCGGGTCGGCGTCGGGCAGCATCTGCGGGAGGGTACGAAGGTCGCCTTGTGCGGAAATGAAGTCGCCTTGGCCGAACACGTCGGCGGCTGTGATGGGCGCGCGGGCGACATTGGGATTGCGCGCAAGCAGGGCTTCGATCTGTTGCTCGCCTTCTTCAGGTTCCAACGAGCAGACGCAGTAGACCAGAGTTCCGCCGGGCTTGGTCAGCGCAACGGCGCGGTCGAGCAGCTTTTGCTGCAGCCCGGTCAGGACGGTGATTTCAGTTTCGCCCTTGAGCCACGGTACGTCGGGATGGCGGCGGATCGTGCCTGTGGACGAACAGGGCGCATCGAGCAGCACGGCGTCGAACGGCTCGGCCTGCCATTCCAGCACGTCGAGCGCTTCGGTTTTCGCGTGAAGCGACAGCCGTGCGAGGTTCTCGCGCAGGCGGGCGACCCGCGCCGGCGAGCGGTCGATGGCCGTGACCTGGGCCCCGGCGTGCGCCAGCTGGGCCGTCTTGCCGCCGGGGGCGGCGCAAAGATCGGCGACACGCTTGCCGCGGAGGTCGCCGAACAGGTGCGCCGGCAGGGCCGCGGCGGCGTCCTGCACCCACCACGCCCCTTCGGAATAGCCGGGCAGGAGCGTGATGGCGCCATGGGCAATGGTGCGCACCGTGCCCGTCGGCAGCACCCGGCCGCGCAGGCGCTCGGCCCAGCTCGCGGCGTCGCCTTTTACGGTGAGGTCGAGCGCGGGCTCGTGGCCGTTGGCCAGCGCGATCGCTTGCGCGACCTCGGCGCCGTAGTGGGCGGACCAGCGCTTGAGCAGCCACTCCGGCGTGTCGCGGACGGTGTCGTCGAGGGCGAAGCTGTCGCGATTCTGCGCCACGCGGCGCAGCACGGCATTGACCAGGCCGGCATAGCGGCCGGCGCGCCGGTCGGCCTGCGCGAGGCGCACCGATAGGTCGACCGCCGCGTGGTCGGGCACGTCGAGCCAGAGAATCTGCGCGGCGCCGAGGAGCAGGACGGTCTCCGTCCGCGGCGCATCGGCCGGGAAGCCCTTCTCGAGAAAGCCGCTGAGAACATGGCGCAGGGTGCCGAGGCGGCGCAGCACGGTCGCAATGAGGCGGCGCATGAGCGCGCGATCGCGATCGGCAAGCGCAGGAAGGCCCGGATGGGCACTGCGGCCGGAAAGCTGTTCGTCGAGCGCAAGCCGGCGACGCAAGACACCGTCGAGAATGTCTGCTGCGATGCGTCGGGCTGCGAGGCCGGGGACTTCCGGCTGAGGAGAAGTGCGCGGGCGCGCCATGGCTGGGATCATTGCCGGTAAATTGTGTCCAGGTCGCGAAGCCGGGACAAAAAACGTCACAAATTCACAGGGCTAGACGGTCTGCCCGGCACAACACTTAAGTTGCGGGCGGGCCTGTTGCAGCCCCCGGCCGGTGAATTGTGCACAAGACGCGCACTTTGCTGCGCAGCATGCGATTTATGCTGCGCCTCTCAGCGCAGCACGACGACCTCGGTGCCGACCCGGACGCGGCCGTAAAGGTCCAGCACATCCTCATTGTACATGCGGATGCAGCCGTGGGAGACGAAATGGCCGATCGAGCCCGGGTCATTGGTGCCGTGGATGGCGTAGTTGCCGCGGGAGAGGCCCATGGCGGCGGCGCCCATCGGGTTGCGCGGCGAGCCGCCCGGGATGAACAGCGGCAGATGCGGATTGGCGAGGGCGATATCGGCCGGCGGTCCCCACCCCGGCCGGAGAGATTTGCGGGCGATGTTGGCGCGTCCGTGCCAGGCCATGCCGGCGCGGCCGACGCCGACCGGGTAGCGAATCGCCTGGCCGCCGCTCGTCACGTAATAGAGCGCCCGCGCGCCCGTGTAGATGACGATCGTCCCCGGCGCGTAGCCGCCGAAGGGCACAATATCGCGCGCCGCCGCCGGCGCCGCGAAGGTCAGCCAGGCAAGAAGAGCGACCGCGAGATGTCGGGCGAGCTTCATCGCTCCACGATCACGGGCGTGCCGACCTGCACCATGTCGTAGAGCGCGACAATGTCGCGGTTGTGCATGCGGATGCAGCCATACGACACGAAGCCGCCGATCGACTGCGGATTGTTGGTGCCGTGGATCGCGTATTCGCCGCCGCGCAGCGTCAATGCCGCCGCGCCCATCGGATTGTGGCGCGACCCGCCGGGAATGACCTCGGGCAAATTCGGCTTGTCGCGGCGGATTTCGTCAGGCGGCGACCAGGCCGGCCGGATAAATTTGCCTTCGACGCGTGCAATGCCGGTCCAAGACTTGCCGGCCTTGCCGACGCCGACCGGGAAGCGCATCGCGTGATAGGGGTCGAGCACGAAATAGAGCCGGCGCTCGTTCGTCTTCACCACGATCGTACCGGGCGCAAAGCCGGAGAACGCGACGACGTCGCGCGGCGACGCGTGCGCGATCGCGGCTGCGACCAGCGCCCACATCAGCACGATAACGACGAACAGCGCCGTCCTTCTGAGCACCAAAGCCACGACACGCCCCGCCAGCACTAACGAGGTGCATTGATAATGCGGCGGACGCTAGCTGTCCGTGAAAGCGAAAAGTAACGTAAATGAGGGCTGAAAACGGGTTGATCTTCGTTAACGCAGCGGCGCGGACGACCGGCGGCGGTCGAAGAACAACGTGACAGCCGCTTACAGTAACATGCTGGAGCAGCGCGAAGCGCCGTTTCGAAGCAGGAGGCCGCACGCTCCTTCGAGACGCCCGCCTTCGCTGATGCGTCGGCGGGCCTCTCAGGATGAAGCGGGAGAAGACTACGCCCCCGCCTTTGCCGTCTTCTTGTTCTGGCGGTTGGTGACGAGGTCGTCGACCACGGCCGGATCGGCAAGCGTCGTCGTGTCGCCGAGATTGCCGAAATCGTCTTCGGCGATCTTGCGCAGGATGCGGCGCATGATCTTACCCGAGCGCGTTTTCGGCAGACCAGGCGCGAACTGGATCAGATCGGGCGAGGCGATCGGACCGATCTCCTTGCGCACCCAGGCGACCAGCTCCTTGCGCAATTCTTCGGTCGGTTTCTCGCCGGCCATCAAGGTGACGTAAGCGTAGATGCCCTGGCCCTTGATGTCGTGCGGATAGCCGACGACCGCCGCCTCCGACACCTTGGTGTGCGCGACCAGCGCGCTCTCGACTTCCGCGGTGCCCATGCGGTGGCCGGCGACATTGATCACGTCATCGACGCGGCCGGTGATCCAGTAATAGCCGTCGGCATCGCGGCGGCAGCCATCGCCGGTGAAATACTTGCCGGGATAGGTCTTGAAGTAGGTGTCGATGAAGCGCTGATGGTCGCCATAGACCGTGCGCATCTGCCCCGGCCAGGAATCGGCGATGCACAGATTGCCCGTGGTGGCGCCTTCCAGCACCTTGCCCTCGGCATCGACGATCTCCGGCTGCACGCCGAAGAACGGCCGCGTCGCCGAACCCGGCTTGAGTTTGGTCGCGCCGGGCAGCGGCGTGATGAGGATGCCGCCGGTCTCGGTCTGCCA
This sequence comes from Pseudolabrys taiwanensis, assembly GCF_003367395.1. Classification (NCBI taxonomy): domain Bacteria; kingdom Pseudomonadati; phylum Pseudomonadota; class Alphaproteobacteria; order Hyphomicrobiales; family Xanthobacteraceae; genus Pseudolabrys; species Pseudolabrys taiwanensis. The sequence goes on from NZ_CP031417.1 coordinate 4,084,759, forward strand.
CCAGGTATCGACGATCGGGCAACGATCGTCGCCGACCACGTGGTAGTACCATTCCCAGGCTTCCGGGTTGATCGGCTCGCCGACCGAGCCCAACAGGCGCAGCGACTTGCGTGATGTCTTCGTCACCGGGTCGTTGCCGCCCTGCATCAGCGCGCGGATCGCCGTCGGCGCCGTGTAAAGAATGTTGACCTGGTGCTTGTCGCAGACTTCCCAGAAGCGCGAATTGGTCGGGTAGTTCGGCACGCCTTCGAACATCAGCGTGATGGCGCCGTTGGAGAGCGGGCCGTAGACGATGTAGCTGTGGCCGGTGACCCAGCCGACGTCGGCGGTGCACCAGTAGATATCGCCGTCGTGATAGTCGAACACGTATTGGTGCGTCATCGACGCATAGACGAGATAGCCGCCGGTGGTGTGCAGCACGCCCTTCGGCTTGCCGGTCGAGCCGGAGGTGTAGAGGATGAACAGCGGATCCTCCGCGTTCATCTCCTCGCACGGACACTCGGACGTCACGACGGCCGCGCCTTCGTGGTACCAAACGTCACGCACCGGATCCATGTCGATGGCGCCGCCGGTGTGCTTCACCACGACGACGAAGTCGACGCCGCCGACCTTGGCGATCGCGGCATCGACATTGGCCTTGAGCGGCACCTTGCGGCCGCCGCGCACGCCTTCATCGGCGGTGATGACGACCTTGGACTGGCAATCTTCGATGCGGCCGGCCAGCGATTCCGGCGAGAAGCCGCCGAACACCACCGAATGCACGGCGCCGAGCCGCGCGCAGGCGAGCATCGCGTACACGGCTTCGGGGATCATCGGCAGATAGATGGTCACCCGGTCGCCTTTTTCGACGTTGCGGTTGCGCAGGATGTCGGCCATCCGGCAGACCTCGTCGTGCAGCTCCTGATAGGTGATCTTCTTGCTGTCTTTCGGATCGTCGCCTTCCCAGATGATGGCGACCTGATCGGCGCGCTCGGGCAGATGACGATCGATGCAGTTGTAGCAAGCGTTGAGCGTGCCGTCCTCGAACCACTTGATCGACACGTTGTGCGGATCGTAGGTGGTGTTCTTCACCTTGGTGAAGGGCTCGATCCAATCGATGCGCTTGGCCTGCTCGGCCCAGAAGCCGTCCGGGTCTTTCACCGAACGCGCATACATTTCCTGGTATTTGGCGTCGTCCACCCAGGCGCGCTGGCGCCACTCGGCCGGAACGTCATAAATCTTGTCGTCGGACATCGCTGATCCTCCCGCGCGCGCAACGGCCGGCCCGTCCGCGCTTGTCGCATATAAGGCTTTCGGCCCATTATGCGACGCCGCTCCCAGGCCCTACAAGGCGCGGGTTGTCCCACTTTGGCAGGGGGCGCGGCGTTGATTTGGGTCAAGGCCGACGCTTGCTTATCCCTCCCCTGAAAGGGGAGGGTCGATCGCGCTAGCGCGATCGGGGTGGGGTTATGTGGCAATTAATCTCTGCCCCCACCCGGCTCGCTTCGCTCGCCACCCTCCCCCGCTTGCGGGGGAGGGATAAGCGCGCGCTACATCCCGCCCATCTTGCAAAGCAGTTTCCATTCGTCCGGCGTTACCGGCTGCACGGACAGGCGGGAGTATTTCAAGAGCGCGATGTCCTTCAGCTTCGGCTCGGCCTTGATGGCCGCGAGCGTCACCGGCTTGGGTACCGGTTCGAGCGCCTTCACCTGGACGACCACCCAGGGCGAACCGGCGTCCGCGGTCGGATCGGGGAAGTGCTCGCGGATGATCTCGAGGACGCCCACGATCTCCTTGCCGATATTGGAATGATAGAAGAAGGCGCGGTCGCCCTTCTTCATCTTCATCAGGTTCAGCTTGGCGGTGTGATTGCGCACGCCGTTCCAAGCTTCGCCCTTGGCGCCTTTGGCGACCTGCTGGTCCCATGACCACGCATCGGGCTCGGATTTCATCAGCCAGTAGGCCATTGCAAATTCCTCGGACGTCATCACCGCGCAAGCGGGTGATCCAGTAATCACTGGTTCTGCAATCGAATGCAAACGCTGCGGCGTACTGGATGCCCGCCTTCGCGGGCATGACAGGCGGAAGCCTACTCCTCCGCCTTCAGCGGGCGCGTCAGCAGCGACTCGATGGCGGCGTCGACGCTCAGTTTGCCGGCGATCACGGCGGCGACGGCTTCCGAGATCGGCATCTCGATATTCCTCTCGCGCGCCATCTCCAGGAGCACCGGCGCGGTGAACACGCCTTCCGCCAGCTTGCCATGCGCTGCGGTCGCCGCCGTTTCGCCTTTGCCGAGCGCGACGCCGAACGAGAAGTTGCGCGACTGCGGTGTGCCGCACGTAAGAATGAGATCGCCCAGACCAGAGAGGCCCATCATCGTCTCGGTCTTGGCGCCGCAGGCTCTGCCGAAGCGCACCAGCTCGGCAAAGCCGCGCGTCGTCATCGCGGCGAGCGCGCTCGCGCCGAGGCCGCGGCCATTGACGATGCCGGCGGCGATGGCGAGCACGTTCTTGGTGGCGCCGCCGAGCTCGACACCGCGCACGTCGCTCGAATGGTAAGGCCGGAAGGTGCCGGAATTCATCGCATGCGCCAGCGCGTGCGCGATATCGGCATCGGTGGCGGCGATGGTGACGGCGGTCGGCAGGCCGCGCGCGACGTCGGCGGCGAAGCTCGGGCCGGAGAGGATCGCCGGCACCGCCTTCGGCGCGCATTCGGCGATGATCTCGGTCATGAATTTGTGCGTGCCGTGCTCGATGCCCTTGGCGCAGGCGACCAGCGGCGTGCGATCGGCGATCAAAGGCGCGAGCGCGCCGACGACCGAGCGCAGCACCTGCGCCGGAATGACGAGCAAGATCGCCTGCGCTTGCGTCGTGTCCTTGAGCGCATGCGTGACCTTGATCTTGTCATCGAGCGTCACGCCCGGCAGATACGCGCTCTCACGCTTGGCGGCGAGCTGCGCGGCATTGGCCGCGTCGTGCTCCCACAACACCACGTCACGTCCGGCGCGGGCGGCGGTTTGCGCCAGCGCCGTGCCCCAGGCGCCACCGCCGAGCACGGCAATGTGTTGGATATTGTCGGTCATTTATATGCCGCGGTGCGTTGCGTGCGGCCCTTGGCCGAAGCGATCTCGTCGAGCGGCCACCGTGCCCGCGGCGCGACCTCCAGCGGATCGGTGATGCCGAGCGCGAGACGCTCGGCGCCGGCCCACGCGATCATGGCGCCGTTGTCGGTGCACAATTCCATCGGCGGGGCGACCAAGACGGTGCCGACTTCGAAGGCGAGGCGGTGCAGCACCTTGCGGATGGCCTGGTTGGCGGCGACGCCGCCGGCGGCGACCAGCGCGGTCGGTGCGCCATATTGCGCGCGGAAAATGCGCAGGCCGGAGCGCAGGCGGTCCTGCACGACGTCGACCACCGCCTGCTGGAACGAGGCGCACAGGTCCGACACGTCCTGGTCGGTCAGCGGAGCGATCGCCTCGGCTTCGAGACGCAATGCGGTCTTCAGGCCCGAGAACGAGAAGTCGGCATCCTTGCGATGCTGCATCGGCCGCGGCAGCGGGAAGCGGCGCGGATTGCCCCTGGTCGCTTCCTGCTCGACCTGCGGCCCGCCGGGATAGCCAAGCCCGAGTAGCTTCGCCGTCTTGTCGAAGGCTTCGCCGATGGCGTCGTCCTGCGTCGTGCCGAGCCGCACGTAATCGCCGACGCCGCGGATGGCGAGGATCTGCGTGTGACCGCCGGACGCGAGGAAAAGGCAATATGGGAAGGCGGTGTTGTCGGTGAGCCGCGCCGACAGCGCATGGGCTTCGAGGTGGTTGACGGCGACCAGAGGCTTGTTGCGCACCAGCGCGATCGACTTGGCGGTGGTAAGGCCGACGATGACGCCGCCGATCAGGCCCGGGCCGGCGGCAGCAGCGACGCCGTCCAGCTGTTCGAAGGTGACGTTTGCCTCGTCCATCGCCTGCGCGATGACGGCATCGAGCACTTCGACATGCGCGCGCGCGGCGATCTCCGGCACCACGCCGCCGAATTTCGCGTGCTCCATGACCTGGCTGAGGATGACGTTGGACAGAATCGTGCCGCGGCCGTCTTCGGCGCGCTGCACGACCGCCGCGGCGGTTTCGTCACAGGTCGTCTCGATCCCGAGAACGAGCATTCGATCCTCTATGTCGGCCCGGTCTATTCCAGGCCTCTCCCCTTTCGGAGGAGGGTGCACTAAAAGGTGGCGTAACATCGAGAGGTCCCAGGTTGCAATCTTTGACGCAATCCACAGCCGTTCTGCGTATCGGCACACGCGGCAGCCCGCTCGCCCTGACACAGGCGCGCATGGTCGCGGCGCGGCTCGCGGCCGCCATGCGGGTCGAGGAGACGGCGATCGAGATCGTCGTTATCCGGACGACGGGCGATGCCATCCAGGACCGGCCGTTGGCCGAGGTTGGCGGCAAGGGACTTTTCACGAAGGAAATCGAGCAAGCGCTTTTGGAAGGCCGCGTCGATGTCGCCGTGCATTCGACCAAGGACATGCCGACCTTCTCGCAGCCGGGCTTGATGCTGACCGCGTGTCTGGAGCGCGAAGATCCGCGCGATGCGTTCATCAGCCGTACGGCGCCGTCGCTCGCGCTGCTGCCGCAAGGCGCGACCCTCGGCACCGCCTCGCTGCGCCGTCAGGCGATCGCCAAGCGCCTGCGGCCCGATCTCAAGGTCGTGCCGCTGCGCGGCAATGTCGAGACGCGGCTGCGCAAGCTCGATGCCGGCGAAGTCGATGCGACGTTGCTGGCGCTCGCGGGTTTGCGCCGGCTCGGGCTGACCGAGCACGCGACGGCGGTGATGAGCGCCGACGAATTCCTGCCAGCGGTCGGGCAGGGCGCCATCGGCATCGAAGCGCGCGAGAACGACGCGCGCACGCGCCAGGTCCTGGCGCGTATCGATCACGCCGACACCTCGGCGGCGGTGGCCTGCGAACGCGCCTTCCTCGCCGTGCTCGACGGATCGTGCAAGACGCCGATCGCCGGTCACGCGACGATCAGCGGCGACACGGTGCAATTTCGCGGCTTGATCGCGCGGCCCGATGGCACGGCCGCGCATGACATCACCGGTACCGGCCATCGCAAAGATGCGGCGGCGATCGGCGCCGATGCCGGGCGCGCGCTCAAGCATCGCGCGGGCCCCGGCTTCTTCGATTAGCGTCTGATCCGGACCCGGTTCCGGAGAAGCTCATGCGCAAGGAGACATGATGCGCGTTGCGGTAACCCGCCCTCGAGCCGACGCCGAACGTACGGCAACTGCGTTGCGTGACGAGGGACACGAGGTGCTGGTCGCGCCGTTGATGCGCGTCGAACCGATCGCCGCCGAGCTCGATGGCGATTGGAGCGCCGTTATCATCACCAGCGCCAATGCGCCGGAAGCGATCGCGGACAATCCGGCCGCGCCGGCATTGTACAAGTTGAAACTCTTTGCGGTGGGCGACCGCAGCGCGGAAGCGGCGCAGGCAGCCGGTTTCGGCGATGTGGAGTCGGCCGGCGGCGACGCGCGCGCTCTCGTCAGCCTTATCGTTCAACGCCATGGCGGCGCTGCATTGCCGTTGCTTTATCTCGCGGGTGAAGATCGCGCGGCCGATGTCGTCGGCGAACTGGCCGCGCATGGCGTCAAAGCCGAGATGCGCGTGGTCTACCGCGCCGTCACCGCGCCTTTTCCTGACGATCTGATCGAAGCGCTGCGCGCCGATGAGATCGATGCGGTGCTTCATTACTCCCGCCGCAGCGCCGACAACTACGTCGCTGGCGCCGCAGCCGCGAACATCATGGAAGCCGCGCTCAAGCCACGCCATATTTGCCTGGCCGAATCCGCCGCGGCGCCGTTGGTGAAGGCCGGTGCCGTCCAAGTTGCCATCGCCGCGCATCCGGACGAGGGATCGCTGCTCGCGCTCCTCGCGCCGTCACGTCCCTGACATGCGAAGTCATTGGCGCCCTTGCGCCATTTGCGTTATTGCCTGATTGCGGGTGGGTAGATTCAGGCACCAGGAGACCGCCATGGCAGATGATGAGACGGCGTCCGATGGTGCGCCCCGCCGCAAGCGCGAGGCGCCGACCATCGACCTCACCGCCAAGGACATGACGCCGCCGGCGCCCGAGCCGTCGCCTGCCGACGCTGCCGCCAGTGAGGCGCCGCCGCCGGAAGAACCGGCGTCCGCCGCGGCCGATGCCGAGCCCGCGCCTGAAACCGCGGGCCCTGTTGCGCCGTCCGCATGGCCGCGTTTGATCGGCGCCGGTGCTGCCGGCGGCGTTATCGCCGCGGCCGTCTTCGGCGCGCTTTGGTATGGCGGCGTCTTGCCGTCCGCGACCGTCGGCAACGATGCCGGCGCGCAGATCGCGGCGCTGCAGCAGCAGATAGATGCCTTGCGCAATCGGCCCGCCGCGCAAGCCGATACGCGCACCATCGATGCGGTCACACAGCGCGTCAGCAAAATCGAGGATGCGCTGAAGACGACGCCGGCGGGTGACACGAACGTCGCCGAACGATTGACCGCCGCCGAGAACGCGATGAAGTCGCTCGGCGTTACGCTCGCCGCATTGAATCAGCGCAACGACGATGCGTCGGCCAATGCCGCGCGTGCGCGTGAGCAGGCCGACGCCGCGGAGAAGGCGGTGACGCAGTTGCGCGGTAGCGTGCAGGACGTGGCGCGCGATGCATCGTCGGCCGTCACGCCGGCGCAGATCGATGCGCTGACGCAGCGTCTGGCCGCGCTCGAGCAGACGACGAAGACGGCGCATGCCGACATCGACAAGGCTGTCGCCAGCGAAAAGACGACGCGCCTCGCGCTTGCCGCGTCGGCTCTCCGCACGGCCGTCGTCACCGGCGCTCCCTTCGCCGGCCAACTGGCGCAGGCCAAGTCGCTCGGTGCGCCGGAGCGCTATCTCGCGCCGTTGTCGCCGTTCGCTTCGACGGGCGTGCCGAGTGCCGCCGCGCTGGCTCAGGAACTCCGTGCACAATTGCCGCAAATGGCCAAGCTCGCCGGCGCGCAGGCGCCGGCTGGCGGCTTTCTCGAACGCTTGCAGGCCAATGCCAGCAAGCTCGTGAAGATCACGCCGGTCGATGCGCCGGCCGGCGACGATGTGTCCGCGGTGCTGGCACGGCTCGAAGTCGCGGCCGCGCATGCGGATATCGCCGCCGCGCTCATCGATCTCGGCAAGCTGCCGGAAACCGTGCGCGCGCCCGCGCAGGGCTTCATCGATAAAGCGAAAGCGCGCGAGGCAGCGCTCGCGGGCACGCGCGATTTGGCCGCCGATACGATGCGCGCGCTCGGCACGCGGTGAGGCAATCATGATCCGTGTCGTCGTCTTCCTCGTTGCTGTCGCGCTGGTTGCCACCGGCGTCGTCTGGTTCGCCGATCGTCCCGGCGACATCGTCCTCACCTGGATGGGCTATCGCATCGAGACGTCGCTGCTGGTCGCGGCGCTCGCGCTTATCGTTCTGGTCATCGCGTTGATGATCGCCTGGTCGATCCTGCGCGCGATCCTGCGTTCACCGGAGCAGATGTCGCTGTTCTTCCGCCATCGCCGCGCGATGAAAGGCCATGGCGCCATCACGCGCGGCCTCATCGCCATCGGTGCCGGCGATCAGAAGCTGGCCCGGCGTGCCGCGGACGATGCCGCGCGTCTGTCGCCGAACGAAGCGCTGACGTTGCTGCTCAATGCCCAGGCGGCGCAATTGTCCGGCGATGCCGCCGCCGCCGAGCGCGCCTTCCGCGAGATGGCGCGGCGCGACGACACCAAGCTTCTCGGTTTGCGCGGGCTCTACATCGAAGCGCAGCGCCGGCACGACGCCGTCACCGCGCGCCGTGTCGCCGAGGAAGCCGCGCGCGCCGCCCCGGCGCTGACCTGGGCCACGCAGGCGGTGCTGGAAGATCGCTGTGCGGTGTCGGATTGGAGCGGGGCGCTCGATGCGCTCGAGGCCACCAAGCCGGCGATGGACAAGGCGGACTACCGCCGCAAGCGCGCGGTGCTGCTGACCGCGCGCGCCATCGCGCTCGGCGATACGCAGCGCGACACGGCACGCGAAAGCGTGCTGGAGGCGGTGAAGCTTGCACCCGATCTGGTGCCGGCGGCGGCGCTGGCCGGCCGGCGCCTGAGTGAGGCCGGCGAACAGCGCAAGGCCCGGCGCATACTCGAACATGCCTGGGAAATCAGCCCGCATCCCGATCTGGCCGCCGCCTACGCCGATCTGCGGCTCGGCGATTCTGCGCGCGAGCGCCTGGCCCGGATGCAGAAGCTCGCCGACAAGGTGCCCGGTCAGCGCGAGGGTGCGCTGGCGCTGGCGCGCGCCGCGCTGGACGCCAAGGAGTTCGCCACCGCCCGCCAGGCGCTCGCGCCCTATCTGTCGGCACCGACGCGGCGTGTGGCGACGTTGATGGCCGAAATCGAGGAAGCGGAGCACGGAGATACCGGCCGGGTGCGGGAATGGATGGGCCGGGCCATGCGCGCCGCCGGCGATCCCGTCTGGACGGCGGACGGCGTGGTGTCGGATCGCTGGCTGCCGGTGACGCCGAACGGCCGGTTGGACGGCTTTGCGTGGCGGGTGCCGCTGGCGGAGCTTGGGGGCAGCCGCGACGTGATCGAGGTGGTGGCGCCGGCGCCGGCGCCGGCGTCGGCGCCGCCCGCTCCCCCGGTGGAGATCGCGCCGCCGGCCGCCGAACAGCCCAAGGATGCGCCGCCTGCGCCGGAGGCCAAGGCCGCCAAGCCCAAGATTCCGCCGGCCGAAGCCGTCATCCCGCTGGTCCACGCGCCGGACGATCCGGGCCCGGACGGCGCGGCCGACGGCGACCTGACGGAACCGGGGACTTCGGGCGAGGCCTGGCGCCTGCGTCAAAGGCTGTAGTAACGGGGTCTCAATCCCTCCGGCGTATTGCTTGCCAAGGCGGGCCCGCGCCGATAGTAGTGGCCTCGCTTCAGCCGACGTAGCTCAGCGGTAGAGCATCCGCTTCGTAAGCGGGTGGTCGGGGGTTCAAATCCCTCCGTCGGCACCAATCTTCGCGGCCCATGCCGCCTCGATCGGCAAGCCAGCCTCTCGGACGAAACGATTCGACTGGCATCCGCGCACCGAAGGTGTGGGCGCATCCCATATCAGTTGGTGACAGTCTTCATCTTGTCATTTTCTCAAATCTCCGCGCTCGCTATGATTCCGAATCACGGGTGCGTTTTATTGCCCGCTGTTTCCTCTTTCGAGAGAGCCGCATATGGCCAGACCCGCAGTGATTCTCGTCGGTGCCGACAAGGGCGGCGTCGGCAAGACCACGGTTGCCCGCACCCTGCTCGACTATTTCGGCGCGCACCAGACGCCGACCCGGGCCTTCGACACCGAGTCGCCGCGCGGCACGCTCAAGCGCTTCCATCCCGACATCACGGAAGTCGTGGATGTGACGGCGGTGCCGGACCAGATGAAGATCTTCGACACGCTCGGCACCGCGCCGGCCAAGGTGACGGTGATCGACGTGCGCGCCGGGCTCTTGTCGGCGACGCTGCAATCGCTGTCCGACATCGGCTTCCTTGAATCGGCCAAGAAGGGCCAGATCACCTTCGCGGTGTTTCACATCCTTGGGCCATCGATCGCCTCGCTCGACGAAATCTCGGAAACCGCGCGGTTCGTCGGCGACGCCAACTACTACTTGGTGAAGAACTTCATCAACAACACCTCGTTCTTCGATTGGGATCCGGCGACTTACGATTCCTACTTCAAGGAGATCAAAGGCGCCGAGGAGATCGTCATTCCGAAGCTCAACGAGATGGCCTGCGAGCAGGTGGAAGTGGCGAGCGTGCCCTACGTCTCCTTCGTTGCGAACAAGAGCGCGAAGGCCGAACAGGCGAACTACTCGTTCGTGTTGCGCGGCTACGTGCGCCACTGGCTCGGCAACGTCTGGGGCGAATACGACCGCGTCAAGCTGATCGACCTCGTGGCGCCGAAGATGGACAACGCCGTCCGTCAGGCGGCCGTGGGCTGACATCTTCTCTGTCATTCCGGATGCCATTCCAAGCCGGCGCTCGCCGGCTTGGGGTCTCGAAAACGATCTCGGTTAGCCCGGGATCGGACGCGGCGATCCGGGATCCAGAAGTGCGGTTGGAACACGCTGCTGGATAGGCGACCGATGTCGTTCCGCACCTCCGTGACCATCGTCGCCTCGCCGCGGCCGCGAGTCGGCAAGACGTTGCTGGCGCGCGCGACCGCCGATTTTCATCGCCACGAAGGCCGGACCGTCGAAGCGTTCGACCTCAACAAAGGCGAAGGCCTGCTGCGCGAGTTCCTGCCGAAGCAGACGCGCGCCTCCGCCATCGCCGATATCCGGGGCCAGATCGCGCTGTTCGACACGCTGGTGAAGCCCGACGACGTGACGCGTGTCGTCGATCTCGGCCACGAAACCTTCGAGGCGTTCTTCGAGGTCGCCGAGCACATCGGCTTCAGCGAAGAGGCGCTCGCGCGCGGCATCGTGCCGGCGGTGCTGTTCCTGATCACGCCCGACCGCACCGCGATCGAAGCCTTCCGCAGCCTGCGCCGCCGCATGCCCGGCGCGGCGCTGGTGCCGGTGCACAACGAGATCTTCGGTCCGACGCAACACGGCGATCGCTACGGCTTCGGCATCGGCGATAAAATCGTGCGCCTGCCGGCGTTACCGCCCCAGGTACGCAAGTTCACCGACATGCCGCCGTTCTCTTTCGCCGATGTTGCACGTGCGAAGGGCATGCCGCCCGAGGCGCTCGAGCAGTTGGAGCTGTGGCGACGCAAGATCTACCGTGAGTTCCGCGAACTCGATCTGAGGCTTCTGTTGGCCGATTTGCGCTCGTCGATCACACTGCGCGTCTGAAATTCATTCAAATTCGATCGTTTCCGGCAGGAACTTTCTCACTCAACTATCGCTCACATTTGTATGAGGTTGGAACGCGCGCGCATCGGCCGGCGTTTTTACCGCCAGACTCCCCCCGCTCCATTAGGTGCTAAGAGGAGACTGAATGATGTGGATCGCACTTTTCAGCATCGTTGTCGGCATCTCGCTCGGCCTGGGCCTTGGCGCCCTCATGCTCGATTCCCAAGGGGAACAATCAGGGCTTTAGTTTCTCATTCGGTAGCGACCACCTGGGCGGCCCGTCGGGCCGCCCTTTTTTATTTCCGATGAGAACAAATTTTTACGCTCGCGCGATTTGGAACTTTGACTTAATCAAGGCGCATGCCGCCACTTCTGTTATCGAGGCGCTTCGCGCCGTTGTTCTGGTGCCAGTTCTTCGCGGCCTTCAACGACAATTTTCTGAAGACCGCGCTGGTCTTCCTCCTCCTGTTCCGGGAGCATCCGGACGCGGAAGCGTTGATCACCATCGCCAGCGCCATCTTCATCGCCCCCTACTTTTTCTTATCGGGATTGGGCGGCGAACTTGCCGATCGTTACGACAAGGCGCGCGTCGCCCAAGTCATCAAATTCGTCGAGATGCTCGTCGCCGGTCTGGCGGTGTGGGGCTATGCGACGCAGTCGCTGCCCATTCTGTTCGCCGCGCTGTTCGGCTTCGGCGTTCTCGCTTCGCTGTTCGGGCCGATGAAATACGGCATCCTTCCCGATCATCTGCCGCGCGAGAAGCTGCCCGCCGGCAATGCGCTGGTCGAAGGCGCGACCTTCGTCGCCATCCTGCTCGGCACCATCGTCGGCGGCCTTGCCGCGCGTAATGGCGGCGGACCTTTCGCCTTTGCGCCGCTGGTCATCGGCTTCTCGCTCGCGTGTTGGATTTCCGCGCTGCTCATTCCCCCGAGCGGACAGGGCGCGCCGCATCTGAAGGTGCATATCAACATCGCCGCATCGACGGCCTTCATGATCCGCCATCTGCGCAGCGACGCGCGGCTGTGGTGGGGCGCCATGGTGACGAGCTGGTTCTGGCTCGCCGGCATCGTCGTGCTCTCGCTCTTGCCGCCGCTGATCAAGACGCTGATCGGTGGCGACGAAGCGACGGTCACCATTTATCTCGCGATGTTCTCGGTCGCGGTGGGCTGCGGCTCCGGTCTGGCGGCGACGCTGGCGCGCGGGCGGATCGTGCTCACCATTACGGTCGTCGGCGGCGTGCTGCTTGGCGTTTTCGCCATCGATATCGGCTTGGCGACCTGGGGCGCGATGCCGGCCGCCGGGCTGCGGTCGCCGGACGTCGTGTTCTCATCCGGGTTGGGCATTCGCACCGCAGTCGATCTTGTCGGCCTCGCGATCGCCGGCGGCTTGTTCATCGTGCCGGCCTTCGCCGCCGTGCAGGCGTGGTCCGATCCCGATTATCGCGCGCGCAACGTGGCCGCGGTGAACGTGATCAACGCGGCGTTCATGACCGCGGCCACCGTCGTCGTCGCGATCATGCAGAAGTTGGGCGCGACATTGCCGATGCTGTTCCTGGGGCTCGGCGCCGCGACGCTTGTCGTGGCCTTCGCGATCTGGAAGACGAAGCCATCCTCGGAGCTGTCATCGCCCGCGAAAGCGGGCGATCCAGTATCCGCGGACATTCGAGATTGACGAGAGGCAGACGCTACTGGATGCCCGCTTTCGCGGGCATGACAGCGGCGAGGCGCAACGCGCCATTACTTCTTCTTACGCTTCGCCACCACCCGATCCACCATCGCGCCGGCGACCCCGAGATAGTTCGCCGGATCCATCAGGGCTTCCAGTTTCTTGCGGTCGGCGTGCTTGGCGATTTCCTTGTCGGCCGCGAGCAGGTCGATCAACGGCTTGCCGGTTTTCGCGGCTTCCTTGGCCAGGTCCGACACGAGATGATGCGCGGTGTCGCGTCCCATGGCGTGGCCGAGGCCCATCATCACCGCCTCCGACATGATCAGGCCGTTAGTGATGTTGAGATTGTCGCGCATCTTCTTCGCGTTGACCTCGATGCCTTCGAGAATGACGCGCGTCTGCTTCAGTGCGCCGGCCGTCAGCATGAAGATCTCCGGCAGCACGATCCATTCGATCTCCCACGGCCCGGTACCGCGCTCGTGATCCTCGACCTGCGCTTCGAGTAGCGCGGCGACCAGCTGCTTCACGATCGCGGTTTGCGCCGTGATGTAGACGGACGAGATCGGATTGCGCTTCTGCGGCATCGTCGACGACGAGCCGCGGCCTTCGCCGGCGGGTTCCGACACTTCGCCGACCTCCGTCTGCATCAACAGTTTCACGTCGAGCGCGATCTTGCCGCAGGTGCCGGTCAGCAGGCCGAGGAAGCAGCCGACTTCGCCGAAGGTGTCGCGCACGGTGTGCCAGGTGATATCCGGCGCGCCGAGACCAAGCTCGCGCATCAGCGCTTCCTGCACCTTCAGCCCGTCGTTGCCGAGCGAGGACAGTGTGCCGGCGGCGCCGCCGAACTCGCCGACCAGGACGCGCGGCTTCATCTCATTCAGTCTTTGCTTGTGGCGCGCGAAGGCGGCGAGCACGGTCGCCATCTTGTAGCCGAACGTGACCGGCACCGCCTGTTGCAGCTTGCTGCGGCCGGCCATCGGCGTGTCGCGGTACTTCTTGGCCAGTTCGGCGAGCGCATCGCAGATCGCATCGATCTCGCCTTCCACAAGCGCCAAGGCTTCCTTGATCTGCAGCACGGTGGCGGTGTCCGTCACGTCCTGCGTGGTCGCGCCCCAATGCACCCATTCGCCGTGCTTGCCGGCACAGAGCGCGGTGAGCTGCTTGGTCACCGGCAGCACCGGTGCGCCGATCTTCTCGGTCGCTTCCTTCAGCTTGGCCATATCGATCTTATCGGCCGCGCAATGCTTGACGATTTCGGCTGCAGCGTCCTTCGGGATCAGTCCGAGGCCGGCCTCGGCGCGCGCCAGCGCCGCCTCGAAGTCGAGATATTTCTGCACCCGGTTCTCGTCCGAGAACACGGCGCGCATGGCCTCCGTGGTGAAGATGTCGCGGAAGACGTGCGAATCGAAAATCGTGGCGGCCATCGGAAGCTCCTTAACGCTTGGAGCCGCACGTTAGCGGGTCTTGCGTGGCAATCAACTTCCGGACTGGATCGCCCGCGAACGCGGGCGGCCCTGCAATCGCAAACGGTGCCGCTCTATCGGGGCAGCTGCGGGGTATTGCATGCCCCGCGAGAGCGGGGCCTCTCAGCCCGAGACGCGCGCGGGCCTAGCCCAACTGCTCCTTCATCCAATCCGCGCTTTGCGAGCGCCAGCGATAGGCGCGGTTGGTGGCGATGTGGTTGCCATCCTCGATCATCATCAATGTCACCGGCCCCTTGGCCTCGCGGGCGAGGCGTTCGGCGTCGGCCGCCGGTACGATGCGGTCGCGGCGGCCGTTCACCACGAACAAAGGACAGGTGATGTTCTGGGCGATGCCTTCGAGCGACAAGGTGTTGGCGTTTTTGCGCGCCTCGGCCTCGCTCTTGGCGTGGCTGCGGTCGCTGAAGGCTTCGCGCGTCAGGCCTGGCAGGTTGTCCCAGTTGGCGCCCCAGTTGAACGGGCCGCCGAGCGCGATGCAGGCCTTGATGCGCTTCTCGAACGCGGTGGCGCGCGGTGCGTAATAGCCGCCCAGGCTCACGCCCCACATGCCGATGCGGTTCGTGTCGAGATCGCCGCGCGTCTCGATGTAATCGATGACGGCCTTCACCGGCACCTCGTAATCGCCGCGGATGGCGAAGTCGTACTGCCCTTCGCCCTGGCCCGGGCCGTCGAACATCAGCGTTGCCACGCCGCGTGCGAGGAACGGCGCTTCGTAGGCGTCGCCTTCTTCCTTGGTCGAATCGAGGCCGACCGCCATCACGACGACCGGCGGCTTCTCGATGCTGGCCGGCTTGCGCAGGATGCCGGCGAGCGTCTTGCCCTGATAGGGAATCGCGACGCGCTCGCCCGGCGGCTTCAGGTGCGGCAACGCCGCCTGCCGGCAGGCGACGGCTTTGGCATGCGCGGCTTTCATCTGCGCCTGGTCGCGCGTGAACAGGAACGAGGCAAAGTGATAGTAGACGCCCGCGCGTTGCAGGCACTCGCCGGCGGTGAGCGCGTGGCCGCGCGCCATCGCCTCGCGGCCGAGCTGCTCGTGATGCGCGGCGCGCTCCGACCAGATACGGCACCAGTCGTCGTAGGACGACATCGCGGCGGTCAGTTCCTCGAAGTCGGTGAGCACCACGCCATTGGCGACAAAGCGCGGGCCCCAATGCGCGATCGCGGCCTGAAGCTGCGGGTCGGTGGACATGCGACGTTTCCTTTGAAGGGTCTCGTTATCGGTTCGTCCCCGCGACCGCGGGGAGCCAGCGCTGGATTCCCGCTTACGCGGCAATGAGCGGAGAGGGATGCGGCGTTGAAAGCACGATCAGCCCGCCTTTTCGTCGCGGCGGTACCAGGGCAGGAAGCGGCGGGTGACCCAGCCGACCAGCACTTCGAAGCCGACGCCGAACGCGCCGAGCAGCAGCACGCCGACGAAGGCTTCGTTGTGATGATAGGTGCGGGAATTGTAGAGGATGTAATAGCCGAGGCCGCCGGCCGAGATGAAGAACTCGGCCACCACGGCACCGATCAGCGCGCGGCCGGCGGCGAGCCTGATGCCGGCGAGCAGATACGGCATCGACGAGGGCAGCACGATGCCGAACAGCACGTTGACCCGGTTCGACCGGAAGGAGCGCGACACTTCGAGATATTCGCGCGGCACGGCGCGGGCGCCGTCGGCGACGTTGATGATGATGGAGAAGATCGCGGCGAAGATGATGATGGCGATGCGCGTCGCGCCGGAATAGCCGAACCACAGCGAGAACAGCGGCAGCACGACGATCATCGGGATGGCGTAGAAGCCGTTGACGTAATGGCGGATGGCGCGCTCGAGCGCCGGGCTGCGCCCCATCAGCAGGCCGATGATGGTGCCGAGGACCAGCGCGACCGCGAGACCCTGCGCCACGGCCGACAGTGTGATGCCGGTCGCGGTGAGGAAGGCGGGATCGACGATCACCTTCGGGATGACGAGCGCGACGGTGCTCGGCTTGGCGACATAGGCCGGCGCCCACAGCCGCACCACGCCTTCCCACAGGAGCAGGATAATGGCGCCGACGACGAGCCGCGGCAGGACCAGATCGGAAAAGCGCGAGCGCTTGCGCTCGGCCGTTGCGGGCGCGGGGGCCGAGGTCGCCACGGCGGTGAGGGCGGTCTCGCTCATCCCTGCCTCCAACGCACGAAGTGCTGCTCGATCTTCAGGCCGAGCCGCATGAGACCGACGCCGATCAAGCCGATGACGAAGATGGAGGCGAACACGCCGCCGGTATCGAAGTTCTGCGATGCCGTCATGATGAGCTGGCCGAGGCCGGTCGACGACAGGAAGAACTCGGCCGCGATCATGCCCACCAGCGCGCGGCCGATCGATTGCCGCACGCCGGTCATGGTGTAGGGCAAGGTGTAAGGCAGCATCACCTCGCGCCACAGCGCCCATTCGCTGGAGCGGAACGACTTCGCCACCTCGATCAGTTCCGGCTTGATGCTGCGCGCGCCTTCCACGGTGTTGTAGAGCACCGGAAAGACGGCAAAGAGAAAGACGACCAGCACCTTGGGCGCGAAGCCGAAGCCCATCAGCGACAAGATGAACGGGATCAGCGCCACCATCGGTGTCGCGTAGAGCGCCATGATGTAGGGCTCGACGCCGATGCGCAGGAACCGCACGCGCGCCAGCAGCAGCCCGAGCGGCATGCCGACGGCAAGCGCCAGGACGAAACCGGTGACGAACAGCTTGGCCGATTCCAAAAGCTGGCGTCCGAACTCACCGCTCTTGATGAGCTGCCACAGCGTGACGATGGTTTCCGAGAACGGCACCATGAACGCCTGGCTGGTCGAACGGCCGGCGATCTCCCAGATGGCGATGCCGATCAGGATGCTGATCCAGAAGGGCAGATGGCGGCGGAGGTAGGTGTAGGGCACTTATGTCATTCCACATTAGCAGCTAGCGACAGCCCATCTCCGTCATCCTGAGGTGCGCGCCATCGGCGCGCCTCGAAGGATGAACGGCCATGGCAAGCCGGCTTGGTGGCCGTCGCCCTTCGAGGGCCGCGCGTCGCGCGGCCACCTCAGGGTGACGGAGATAGGCCGTGCTTGCCGACGCGCTCCTATTTCACCATCGCATTCGCGTCCTTCCAGACGCTGGCGTCGACGAAGTTCTCGTAAGAGACCGGCTCCTTGCCTTCCTTGACCGCGCCGATCTTCTTCATCAGTTGAGAGACGGCTGTGATCTTGTCGCGCGGCAGGCCGTCGTCCTTGGCCGCCCAGAAGTCGATGGCGAGGAATTCCTTGAGCGCCTCCTTCGCCACGGCCTTGTTGTGGCCGGTGACCTGCGCCGCCTCCGCGACCGCATCGGCGTTCTTCGGGTCCTGCATGAAGCGCGCCGCATCGACCATGGCGGCGACGGTGCGAACGATGGCGTCGCGATTTTTGGCGAGATTGTCCTTGCGCACCACCAAAGTGAGATAGTGGCTGGTCGGGTTTGTGTTTTTCATCGCCACGAGGATGTTCAATTTCTTGCCTTGCGCGTCGATGGCGGCGAGATCGTCAAGATGCAGCACGGCGTATTTCAGGCGGCCGGCGATGAGCGCCGGGCCCGAGGTCGAGCCGAGAGCAACTTGCTTCATGTCCTCGATCTTCACGCCAGGACAGCCGGTGAGCATCGAGCGAAGAGCGACCGAGCGCGCGCCGCCAATGGAGTCGACGCCGACATCCTGACCGGCGAGATCCTTGCACGATTTGCCGGTCTCGGTGGTGCCCACCACCCAATCGGGGTTGGGCATGCCGTAGATGGCGACCAGCGGCACGTCGGCGTTCGACACCTGGCTGATGACAGGCGGCGTCGGCGACCAAGCCAAGTCGATGTCGCCGGCGACCACGGCCCGCGCGGCGGCGGTGCCGTTATCGAACTGCTTCAGCTCCACGTCGGCGCCGTACTTTTTGTAGAAGCCCTGCTTCTCGGCGACATAGGCGATGGTGGCGGAGAAGATCGGCGGAATGCCGGGCACCGCGACAGTGACTTTCTTGCCCTGCGCGAGGGCGGGCGCCGCCCCCATCATCAACGCGGCGACGAGCGCGCCGCCCGCGAGCGCCGTGAATTGTCTGCGGATCATTTGAATCCTCCCTGGTCGTGTTGTTTTGATTGTCAGCGTTCGAGCACGAACTCGGCTTCCCGCGCCTCCCGCATCAACGTGTTCCACACGCGCTCACGCAATTCGGCGAAGCGCGGGTGACGCAAAGTGTCGCGCGTGCGCGGGCTCGGCAGATCGATGGTGATGGTCTCGTGGATCGAGGACGGGCGGCCCTTGAGCACGATGACGCGATGGCCGAGCAGCACGGCCTCCTCGATCGAATGCGTGACGAAGATCATGGCCGTCGGCCGCTCTTCCCAGATGCGCACGAGCTCGAACTGCAATATCTCGCGCGTCTGCGCATCGACGGCCGCGAAGGGTTCGTCCATGAGCAGCACGTTGGGCTCGACGGCGAGCGCGCGCGCGAGGCCGCAGCGCTGCTGCATGCCGCCGGACATCTGATAGGGAAACGCCTTCTCGAAGCCGGCCAGTCCGACGAGCTTGACGAACTCCGGCACCTTGCGCTCGATCTCGGCTTTCGGCGCGCCGGCCATGCGCAGGCCATAGGCGACGTTCTCGTAGACGGTCTTCCACGGGAACAGGCCGAAATGCTGGAACACCATGGCGACGCCGGCGATCGGCTCCGTGACGCGCTGATCGCCGACCCAGATCTCGCCGGCATCGTGTGGCAGCAAGCCGTCGATGCAGCGGAGCAAGGTGGTCTTGCCGCAGCCGGAAGGGCCGACGATGGCGACGATCTCACGGGCGCCGACGTCGAAGTCGATGTTGCGGAAGACTTCGAGCGCGCCATAGCGTTTGCCCAAGCCGCGGACGCGAATGCGTGAAACATCCGCGTCGGGCGGCCGCGCGGTGGTAAGGGTCGCTTCCTGGATGCTCACTCTGCCGCCTGTGTTGCTGTGGGTTTAGGGGTCGATTTCGCCCAGTAGTCCGGCGACTGCTTCGATTGTTGCAAAGCGTCGATCGTTTCAAAGCCGGGCGCCATCGAGCCGTCCTGGCCGGCGAGTATTTGGTGATGCTCGATGTTCAGCGTGCGCAGCCAGCGCTGCTGACCCATGGTGATGGCGACGAAGTAGCCGATCTCGACCAGTTCGGGCTCGCTGAAGTGCTTGTGCAGACGCTCCCAGAGCGTATCGCCGGCCGGCAGATCCCAGGTGATCGCTTCGGCATAAGCGAGCGCGGCCTTCTGCCGCTCGTCGTACCGCGAGGACGACTCGAAATTGATCAGGTCGGAATAGTCGTCTTCCTTGAGGCCCGCCTTGGCGGCCTTGATCGAACGCTGATTGCCGCAGAACTCGCACAGGACCGAGCGCGACACGTAAATGCGGCAGAGCTCCTTGATGTTGTGATCGGCAACGCCGTTCTTGAATACGTCGCGCCAGGTATTGGCGAAGGACCAGAACGTGGCGGGGACGTGGGCGCGGACCGCCTGACTTTCGGGTCGAGGCGTGCCCTCGCGGGCGCAACGCTCGAATTCGGCGACCATTGCGGGATCGGTGACCGACGCAGGGTCGACGTAGCTGATGCGAGGTTTCGACATCGCCGCATTCCTCCCTTACAGCTTTCGCGGCGCATCGTTGCCGATGCGACCATTTTGTTATGGGACTATGTTGCCGTAACCGGCCGCCTTGGGCAACGCCGGTAACCATCGCCGTGCCGTTCTTTCATGAGCTCGCAACAACGTCGCCAGAACTGCCCGCATTTTGTGCGCGCGCAGACGCGCCAGCTCTTAAAATTTTCATCAAGTGCAAATTGACGTCGCTAACGGACGCGCGCGCTTCGATTCAAGTTGGAGGCATCCGGCACACCGGCCGTAAGCGATAGAGCGAGGTGCCTAACGCCGTTTAGTAATTTCATACTGTTCGGGAACCTAGGGTCGTCGCCGAAAGAACCAACAAGAACTCATCGGTCGCGGCAAACGGAACAACTCAAGTGCGTGCCAGCACAATCGTCATGATCGGCTTTGCGGTCGTCTTCGGCCTGCTTGCCGTGTTCGTCGCTCAAATCTGGCTTAGCAACCAGGCGAAGATGCAGGTGAAGCGCGAGCCGGAAAAGCAATTGGCGACGCAAACCATCGTCGTCGCCAAGCAGTCGCTGCGCTTCGGTACCGAACTCAGCGCGGCGATGCTGCAGGAAGTGCCGTGGCCGGCGGACGCGGTGCCGGCCGGCGCCTTCAACACCATCAATTCGTTGCTCGGCGGCGGCCGCCGGGTGGTGCTCGCCGCGATCGAGCCGCACGAACCGGTGCTGGCGCTCAAGGTCACCGGTGCCGGGCAGCGCGCCACGCTCTCGGCGCTGGTCAAGCCGGGAATGAAGGCCGTCACCATCCGCGTCAACGACGTCGAAGGCGTCGGCGGCTTTGTGCTGCCGGGCGACCATGTCGATGTCGCGCTGACGCGCACCATCGACAAAGGCGACGCGACGACCGAGGTGGTGCTGCAGAACACGCGCGTCCTCGCCATCGATCAGGTCGCCGATGAGCGCGCCGCCAAGGCGACGGTGGCGAAGTCGGTGACGCTCGAGGTCACGACCTTGAACGCGCAAAAGCTGTGGCTTGCCTCGTCGGTCGGCAGCCTCTCGCTGCTGCTGCGCAAGGCCGGCGAAACCACCGAGATGAAGACGACGAAGGTCACGCTCAAGGATCTCGGTAACGGCGGTTCGCGTGGGCCGACGGCCACGGTGTCGGTGACGCGCGCCGGCGCCAAGCAGCAATACACCGTTCCGACCGAGGAAGCGGTGAGCGAGCTCGAAGGCAGACAGGCGGCCTACTGAGGCCGCCGGCAACGATCACAAGAACTGTGAGATCCATCGTGACTATCAAGAAGACATGGGCCGCCTGGGCGCTGACGCTGGCCTTGACGCTGCTCATCGCGGCGAACGCCCCGGCGCAGACGCGCGAAATCAGGGTCGGTGGCACGGGGCGCACGACGGCACTTACGGTCGCCGTCGGCAAGTCGCAGGACGTGCACACCGAAAAGGGCTTCGTCGACGTCATCGTCAGCGACCCCGACATTGCCGACGTCAACCCGCTCACTGATCAGTCGCTGTCGATTCTCGGCAAGAAGATCGGCACCACCCGCGTGTCGGTCTATGCCGAGAACAAGAAGCTCGTTGGCATCTTCGATATCGAGGTGACCTACGACGTCACGCGGCTGACCAACGAGCTCAATCGTCGTTTCCCGGGATCGCGTCTGCGTGTCTCGCCGGTCAACGGCCGCATTATGCTGTCGGGCGAAGTCACCGATGCGCCGACGCTCGATCAGGCGGTGACCATCGCGCGTCAGTTTGGACCCGAGATCATCAATGCCGTGTCGGTGGCCTCACCGCAGCAGGTGATGCTCGAGGTGCGCTTCATCGAAATCTCGCGCAACGCCGGCCGCGAGCTCGGGGTGCAGTGGAACCGCTTCGGCGAACAGAGCATCACCAACGTCGGCAACCGCACCAACGGCCTGCCGGTGTTGGCGACGACGGAGCAAGCGGCGGGGCTGATTTCCGGCGCGGCGCCCTTCGGCTTCATCCTCGGTCGGATCGTGGCAAACGGCTCGACGACCGACGTCATGCTTCAAGCGCTCGAGCAGCGCGGCATTGCGCGCAGCTTGGCCGAGCCGAACCTCGTCGCTTTGTCCGGCGACACCGCGAGTTTCCTCGCGGGCGGTGAGTATCCGATCCCGATCGCCGGCACGTTCGGGCAGATCACGGTCGCCTACAAGAAATACGGCGTCGGCCTCGCCTTCACGCCGACCGTTCTCAGCCGCGGCCTGATCAATCTCAAGATCGAGCCCGAGGTGAGTCAGATCGATACGAACCACACGATTCAGGTGGTGAACGGCGTGTCCGTGCCGGCGCTGACCGTGCGGCGGGCCGCGACCACGGTCGAGCTGCGCGACGGTCAGAGCTTCGCCATCGGTGGCCTGCTGCAGACGGTCAATCAGAACCAGGTCGAGCAACTGCCGTGGCTCGGCACCGTGCCCGTGCTCGGCACGTTGTTCTCATCGAAGTCCTATCAGAAGAACCAGACGGACCTCGTCATCATCGTGACGCCACGCCTCGTGCGGCCGGGACGGCCGGGCGACAACATCAAGTCGCCGGCCGAAGACACGGCGCCGCCGAACGACGTCGACTTCTTCCTGATGGGCAAGACCGAGATTGCACCGTCCGAGGCGCGCATCGGCGGCGCGCAGCAGTCGCACTTTGCCAAAGCCGAAAGCCGGCCGTTCACCGGCCACATGCTCGATCTGCCGAAGGGGGGAATTTCCGATGGCGCCATTCAGTAAGCTGGCGGCCGTTCTGGTGATCGCCGGCGCGCTCGCCGGCTGCTCGGAATACACCGACCGGCGCGACATGATTTCCGAATACGGCGGCAACGCCGTGCAGAACGACAAGGTCGTGCAGATGGTCGATCCATGGCCGCCGCACGCCGCCAACCGCAACATCGCCTTCAACGGCGAGGTCATGCAGACGGCCGTGGCGCGCTATCGCACGGGCCGCGTCATCTCGCCGAGCGGCACCGGCACCTCGACCACCTATCAGCAGCAGAACAACGGCAACAACAACACGCCGCTGGGGCCGACCGTCAACCAATCGGGCGCCACCAAGTAACCGCGACGGTGACCATGGCCTCAAACTCCAATCCGAGCACGCGTGTCGTCGTTCTGACGCCCGATGCCGAATTCGCCGGCGTCGTGCGTTCGACTTTCGGCGCGGCGAAGGCGATTGATCTCGTGCTGCTCGCGGGCAGCATTGCCGACCAGGGTGCAAAGCTGAATGTCGACGGCGCCGCCGTGGTGGTGGTCGACTGTGACGACGCGCAGCCCGGCGCGCTCGATGCCCTGGGGCGGCTGAGTGTGCGGCTCGGCGCGGCGGTGCCGGTCATCGCCATCACGCAGAGCTTCGATGCCGCCGTCGCGCGCACGCTGATGCAGATGCGCGTCTCGGACTTCCTGCTCAAGCCGATCCAGCCGATCGATCTGGTGCGCGCCTGCGCCCGCGCGGCAAAGTCGGCCGGCGCGCCGACGACCGAGGCGCAGATCTATACGTTTCTGTCGGCGGTAGGCGGCGCCGGTGCGACGACGCTCGCGGTGCAGACGGCCATGTTGCTGCTGGGCAGCGGCGGTCCGCGTAACAAGCCGTCGACCTGTCTCGTCGACCTCGACTTCCAGCATGGCGCGATCGCCGATTATCTCGATCTCGAACCCAGGCTGAACCTCGCCGAAATCGAGCCGAGCCCGGACCGTCTCGACCGGCAATTGCTCGAGGTGATGCTCTCGCATCATGCATCAGGCCTCGCCGTGGTCGCGGCGCCGAACCGGCCGGCCGAGATGCGCTCGTTCGATCCGGATGTCGTGACGCGTCTGCTCGATCTGGTGTCGAGCCATTTCGAGTATGTCGTCTTCGACATGCCGCGCACCTGGTTTGCCTGGACCGACAGCGTGCTGCTCGGCTCTAACAAGCTTTACATCGTGAGCGAGACGACGGTGCCGGGCCTGCGTCATGCCAAGCAGCTGGTGGCCGCGATCAAGGAGCGGCTCGACGGCGGGCCGCAGCCGCAGGTTATCGTCAACCGCTTCGCGCAGAAGATGTTCGCGTCGGGCCTCGGCATGAGCGACATCCAGCAGACCATGGGTGACGCCTTCGTCAGTGCGATCCCCAACGATTACGCGCTGGTGCGCGAGGCGATCGATCGCGGCGTCCCGCTCGATGAGGTCAAGGCCGGCAACAAGATCACCGCGCAGCTCAAGAAGCTGGTGATCGAGCAGAACCGCGCGGCCGAAGGCAAACCGGTGCCGCTCTTGAAGAAGCTCAAACTCTCTTTGGCGGGTTAGCGTCATGTCCGGCCGTTTCAGCAAACGCGCAGCCGCATCCGAGCCCGCCGCCGTTGCCGAGGCGCCGCCGCCGGCGCCGCTCGTGACCTTCAGCGTCCTGCCGGAAGCGTCGCCGGTCGAGGCGCCGCCGTTGCAGCCGGCCAATCCGCTGCTCAGCGGCAAGCTGCTCGATGCCAAAGTGCGCCTGCACCGCAAGCTGATCGAGGAGATCAACCTCTCGGCCATCGATAAACTGCCGGAGGAAGAGGTGCGGCGGCACGTGACGGGGCTCGTGTCGCAATATGTGCTTTCCGAGCGGCTTGCGCTCAACGCGCAGGAGCTTGCGGACTTCGTCTCGGAAATCCTCGACGAGATGACGGGGCTTGGTCCGCTTGAGCCGTTGCTTAAAGACCCGAGCATCGCCGATATCCTGATCAACGGTCATGAATGCGTCTATGTCGAGCGTCATGGCATGCTCGAGCCGCTGCCGGTGCGCTTCAAGGACGAGCAGCATCTGTTGCGCATCATCAACAAGATCGTCTCGGCGGTCGGCCGGCGCGTCGACGAATCGCACCCGCTCTGCGACGCGCGTCTGCAGGACGGCTCGCGCGTCAACGTCGCGGTGCGGCCGATCGGCGTCGACGGGCCGCTGGTCTCGATCCGTAAGTTCTCCAAGAAGAAGCTCGACCTCTCGCGCCTGGTCGAGGTCGACGCGTTGCGGCCGCCGATGGCGGAAGTGCTCGCCGCGGCGGTGCGCGCCCGCATCTCGACCATCATTTCGGGCGGCACCGGCTCCGGCAAGACGACGATGCTGAACGCGCTGTCCGCCTTCATCTCGGAGAAGGAGCGCTTGCTCACCATCGAGGACGCCGCCGAACTGCAGTTGCAGCAGCCGCATGTCGGTCGCATGGAGACGCGGCCGCCGAACATCGAAGGCAAAGGCGAGATCCGTCAGCGCGATCTCGTCAAGAACGCCCTGCGTATGCGTCCCGACCGCATCATCCTCGGTGAGTGCCGCGGCGAGGAAGCTTTCGACATGCTGCAGGCGATGAACACGGGCCACGAGGGCTCGATGGCGACCATCCACGCGAACACGCCGCGCGACGCCGTCACGCGTCTCGAGCAGATGATCGGCATGGCCGGCTTGCCGATGACCGTCGCCTCGATCCGCGGTCAGATCGCCAACGCCGTCGGCCTTATCGTGCAGCTTTCGCGTCAGTCGGACGGCAAACGCAAGGTGACGTCGATCGCCGAGATCACCGGGCTCGAGGGTGATATCATCCAGATGCAGGAGATCTTCAAATATGTGCGCACCGGCACCAAGCCGGACGGCAGTGTCGAGGGTCACTTCCAGGCGACCGGCGTGCGCCCGCGCTTCCTGTCGCATCTCTCGACCATGGGCATCAAAATTCCCGGCAGCTACTTCGACCCGTCGCAGCCGCTATGAGCACCGTCTCCGCTCATGCCCGCGCAAGCGGGCATCCGTCTCTCCTTCTCCGAAAGGCCGGGCTGGACTCGCGCGGGAATGAGCGGTGAGCTTCATGAACTTCGACCCGATCTATCTCTTCTACATCCTGATCGGCCTGTCGGCGGCGATGCTGGCGGAAGGCGCCTATCTGCTGTTCTACAACAAGGCGTCCTACCGCAAGAACATCAACCGCCGCCTCAAGATCATCGATGCCAGCAAGACGAGCCGCGAGGATGTGCTGGTGCAGCTCCGCCGCGAACGCGGCCTGACCGCCAGCGGCGACTACCGGCTGCCGCTGGTCAATCTCAATCAACTGCTGCTGCAGTCGGGTCTGACCATCGGTCTCGGCAAGTTGGTGCTCATCGTGCTGGTGCTGGCGGTCGGCTCTTTCGTCGGCACCATGATGTTCGACGGCAAGATTTCGCATGCGCTGTTCGGCGCCGTCTTCGGCGGGTTCGTGCTGCCGCTGATGCTGCTCAAGTTCATGCGGGCGCGGCGCCAGAAGAAGTTCGGCGCGCAGTTCCCCGATGCGATCGACATCATCGTGCGTTCGCTGCGCGCCGGCCATCCGGTGCCGGTCGCCATCAATATGGTGGCGCGTGAAATGGCCGATCCGGTCGGCAGCGAGTTCGGCCTCGTCACCGACGAGATCACTTACGGCGCCGACCTCGAAGGCGCCATGCGCAACCTCTACTATCGTGTCGGCACCGACGATCTGCCGCTGTTCGTCACCGCGGTGGCGATTCAAGGCTCGACCGGCGGCAATCTCGGCGAGATTCTCGAAAACCTGTCATCTGTCATCCGCCAGCGTTTCAAGATGCGCCGCAAGATCCGCTCGTTGGCGGCGGAAGGCCGCGCCTCGGCGCTGATCCTGTCGTCGCTGCCGATCCTGATGTTCGGCGTGATCAATTTCATGGTGCCAGACTTCTACGCCAGCGTCTGGCACGAGAGCCTGACCAAGATCGCGCTGGCCGGCGCCGGGGCCTGGATGGGCATCGGCAACTTCATCATGTACCGCATGGTCAACTTCAAGATCTGACGATGGACACAGCCGCTTCCATCTTCGCCACGATGTTTAGCGACGGCAGCAGCCTGATGCTCGGCATTCTGGTTTTCTTGACGGCCGGCATTCTGGCATTCTCGCTCATGGCGGTGGTGCGCGTGCGGGGAGCGGTCAAGCGCCGCGCGGCGCGGCTCGTGGACGACAGCGCACGCACGCCGAGCCGGTCGCTGCGCCATTCCAGCGTCAAGGCGGTGGCGCGGCTCATCGATTACACCAACAAGCACTATGCCGCGAGCGACGACGGCGCCATGAAGGTGCTGCGCCAGCGCCTTGTCCAGGCCGGCATCTACGATCCGCGCGGCGTCGCCTTCTTCTTTCTGATCCGCACCGCGCTGGCGGTCGGTCTTGCCACGGCGCTGTTTCTGCTGCTGCCGCTGTTTCGGCCGGTCACCGGCGGCATGTTCTGGATGATGGTGATGGGCGCCGGCATCGTCGGTTATGTCGGCCCGAGCATGTATCTCGACCGGCGCATCGCGGCCCGTAAAGTCGAGCACCAATCCGGCTTTCCGGACTTTATGGATCTGCTCGTGGTCTGCGCCGATTCCGGCCTGTCGATGGAAGCCGCGCTCGAACGCGTCGGGCGCGAACTGGGTGAGAGCTATCCGTCGCTCACGTCGAACATTCACATTACCAACCTCGAAATCCGCGCCGGCCGTAACCTGAAGGAAGCGCTCGAGCGCTTTGCCGAGCGCCTGGCGTTGGAAGAAGCGCGCGCCTTCGCGACCTTGATCAATCAGTCGATCGATCTCGGCTCCTCGATCACGGACGCACTGCGCGTTTATTCGGAGGATATGCGGCACAAGCGCCTGTCGCGTGCGGAGGAGAAGGCCTATGCGCTGCCGGCCAAGCTCTCTTTGCCGATGATGATCTGCATATTCCCTGTCATCTTCGTGGTGATCCTGCTGCCCGTCGTGGTCCGGCTGACCGGTGGCGCGCACTGATGTCGGCGAGGAAGATGCGGGGAAGGTTTGTTAACTGCGGTTTCCTAAGCTCGAAAGGTCCGGCGTCTCCGGTAGGCTCGTGATGCGTATTCTAATGCCCCGCACGCTGGTGATCGCAGCTCTCGGCCTATGGCTCGCCGGCTGCAACGCCCTGACCACCACGCAATCGGACGGGCTCGGCCTCAAGAGCGACGGTAGCGATGCTTTTGCGTCGGCTTCGCCTGACATCGCCAAAGCCGAGGCGCTGCCCACCGGTGATACCACCACGACCGAGCCAGGCTTGTTCGGCGGCAATCCTGGCGACGATCTCAACCAGGGCAAGAAATATTTCCGCGTCGGCAACTACGGCATGGCCGAGCGCTACTTCCGCCGTGCCGTCGAATTGCATCCGCGCGACGCCGAGTCCTGGATCGGGCTGGCTGCCGCCTACGACCGGCTGCGCCGTTTCGACCTGGCCGACCGCGCCTATAGCGAGGCGATCCGCCTTGTTGGGCCGACGGTCGAGATCCTGAACAACCAGGGCTACTCCTACATGCTGCGCGGTGATCTCAAGCGCGCGCGGCAAACGTTGCTGATGGCGCAGCGGAAAGATCCCGCCAACCGCTTCGTGCAGAACAATCTGCAGCTGCTCGCCGCCAGTGCCGGCGAGGCCAAAGCGGTCGAGTAGGCGCCGAACCTTTCCGATTTTTCACAATGGAACGGACCGTTTGGGGCGTCCCGCGGCTTCCGGCCGGACGCGTTTACCCATACATAAGGGTGTCCCTCCCCGGGGGCGTGCGTGAGGCAAAACCGTAGGTCCGTGAATGTTCGAGGCTGTCCGTAAGCTGCTTGCCGACCTGACCGAGGACGGCAAGCACCCGAGCCGTTTCGAGGAAAACGATTACCGCGTCGCCGCGGCCGCGCTGCTGGTGCATACCGCCGCGATCGACGGCAGCATCTCGGAGCCCGAGCGCACCCGGCTGCACGAGGTGATCAAGCAGCGCTTCGAGCTCGACGACGAGGCGACCGACGAACTGGTGGCCGAAGCGATCGAAGCCGACGAGCAGGCGATCGACCTTTACCACTTCACCGCCCGGCTCAATCGTTCGCTCGACGAGAAGGGGCGCGCGCGCGTGGTCGAGATGATGTGGCAGATCGTGTTTGCCGATGGCGCCGCGACCGAGTTCGAGGATAATCTGATCTGGCGCGCGGCCGATCTGTTGCATGTGCCGGGCGAGGAACGCATCGCGCTACGCGAGCGCGTGTCGGGTCTCAAGACCCAAGAAGAAGAGAACAACTGACGTATGAGCGGCCTGCGCCCCGTCACGGTGATCACTGGTGCTTCGGCCGGCATCGGCGTCGCGCTGGCGCAGGTGTTTGGGCGGGCCGGCCATGAACTTGCGCTGGTGGCGCGACGGGCCGACCGGCTCAACGCCTTGGCCGACGAGATCGGCGCCAAGGGCGTCAGCCGGCCGCTGGTGATCGTCGACGATCTCGCGGTGGCGGGCGCGGGCGCCCGCATCGGTGCGGCGCTCGCGGCGCAGGGCGCCGAGCCGCAGTTCATGGTCAACAATGCCGGCTTCGGCCTCGTCGGTCCGGTGATCGAGCACGACCGCGAGGAGCAGCTCGCGATGATCGACCTCAACGTTCGCACGCTGACCGACCTGTCGCTCGCCTTTGTCGATCCGCTTGCCCGCCATCGTGGCGGCCTGCTCAACGTCGCGTCGATCGCCAGTTTCATGCCGGGCCCCGGCTCGGCCGTCTATTACGCGACCAAGGCCTATGTGCTGTCCTTCACCGAAGCCCTCCACTGCGAGCTCAAGCCGCGCGGTATCCGCGTCACCGCACTTTGCCCCGGCCCGGTGCAGACCGAGTTTGCCGCCCGCGCCGGGGTCGACGAAGCCCATTCGCCCCCGGTGTTGCTGCGCTCGCCGGAGGCAGTCGCCGACGCCGGTTATCGGGGCCTGATGGCCGGCCGGCGCGTGGTCATCCCCGGTCTCGTCAACAGGGCCGTCACGGTGGCCGTCCAGCTCGTGCCGCGGCGCAGGTTGCTACAAGCGATCGCCGCGCGGCAGAAACGCCGCCAGGCCGCGCAGGGCACATAGCGGCTGGCCGCCGCCTGCGGTTGCAAACCGCAGCGAACAGCTTACTACTTTGTTGCGCGGTTTTCGCGCAACGGACGCCATGCTGAAGCCCGTCATCCTCGTCCTGCACCAGGAGCACTCTTCCCCCGGCCGTGTCGGTCAGGTGCTGGCGAAGCTCGGCTATCCCCTCGACATCCGCCGCCCTCGTTTCGGCGATCCGTTGCCGGAGAGCATGGACGATCATGCCGGCGCGGTGATCTTCGGCGGGCCCCAGAGCGCCAATGACGACGACGAGTTCGTCAAACGCGAGATCGACTGGATCGCCGTGCCGCTGCGCGACAAGAAGCCTTATCTCGGCATCTGTCTCGGCGCGCAGATGATGGCGCGTCAACTCGGCGCGCGCGTCTCGCCGCATCCGCAAGGTCACGCCGAGGTCGGCTACTATCCGATCCGTCCGACGGACGTTGGCCGCGCGCTGTGCGCCGAGTGGCCGGACCGCGTCTATCAATGGCACCGCGAGGGCTTCGAGCTGCCGGCCGGCGGCGAACTGCTTGCTGAGGGCGACGCCTTCTCGGTGCAGGCGTTCCGCTACGGCACCGGCTATGCGCTACAGTTCCATCCCGAAGTGACGCATGCGATGATGTATCGTTGGCTGGTGCGCGGCGCCCATCGCATGGATCTGCCGGGTACCAAGCAGCGGCATGAGCACATCGCCGACCGCTTCGTCTACGATCCGGCGGCGATGAACTGGCTGGCCGCCTTCATCGATTGTTGGATCGGCCGCAAGCCGGCGGTCGCGGCGCAGCGCGCGATCGCTTCCTGAGGCGCTGCCGGGCGGCTTGACAAATCACCGGATGGCTTGCTCGGTTTGTCCTTGGGGGCGGTCGAGGGCGTACGCGAGGAGGCGCGTGGATGTTGGACGCGAGCGATACCGGACGCCCGCCGCCGCGTCCGATCACCGCCGCCCTTACCGCGATCCTGCGTGGGTCGGACGGCGTGCTCGACCTCTTGCCGGTCGCGACCTTCATCACCGATGCGCGCGGCACCATCCTGCAATACAACCAGCGCGCGGTTGAGATCTGGGGCCGGACGCCCAGGCCCGGTCAGACGCACGAGCAATTTAACGAAAATACGCGCTATCGCGAGGCGGACGGCACGCCGATGGCGCGCTCGCTGCTGTCCGACGTGCTCGCGACCGGGCGTTCGATACGAGACGCGGAGCGCATCGTCGAGCGGCCGGACGGGACGACGATCATCGTGTCCGTGAATATCGATCCTTTGCGCAACGCCAGGGGCGAGCTCGTCGGCGCGGTGAACTGTTTCCTCGACATCACCGAGCGCAAGCGCATGGACGCGGCGCTCGAGCAATCGCGCCTGCACGTGCTGGAGCAGGAGCAGCGTCTGGCCGCCACCTACGAGCATGTGGCGATCGGCATCAGCGAGATCGCGCCGAACGGGCAGCTGTTGCGGGTCAACGAAGCGATGTGCGCGATCACCGGGCACAGCCGTGACGAGATGCTGTCGGGTTGGCTGTTCCGTCACACGCATCCGGACGACAGCGACATCGATCGCGCCGCCTTCGAGGAACAGGTCTCGGGCAAGCTCGAATTCTATTCGGTGGAGAAGCGGCTCATCCGCAAGGACGGCCGCATCATCTGGATCGCGGTGCGTTCCTCCCCGGTGCGCGCGGCCGACGGTCAGCTTCTCTACGTCGTGCGCGTGGTGCAGGATATCACCGAACGCAAGGCGGCCGAGCAGCGGCAGAAGCTTCTCATCGACGAACTGAATCACCGCGTGAAGAACACCCTCGCCACGGTGCAGTCGCTGGCGGCGCAAACCGCGCGCGGAGCCGTGACGCCCGCGATTTTCCGCGAGCGCTTCGAAGGCCGATTGATCGCGCTGTCGAAGGCGCACGATCAGCTCACGCAGCATCACTGGGAAAGCGCCGACTTGCGCGGTCTGTTGTCGGCGAGCTTCGGGCCTTACCTCGGCACGGTGCCGGAACGGGTCGTGCTCCGCGGCGAGAATGTGGTGCTGCGGCCGCGCATCGTGCTGACGCTGGCCATGGCGATGCACGAACTGGCGACCAACGCCGCCAAATACGGCGCGCTGTCGGCGCCGAGCGGCCGCGTCGAGATCACGTGGCAAGCGGTCGAGGCGGATGGCCGGCGGCAGTTGCGGATCGATTGGGTGGAGCAGGGCGGGCCGCCGGTCGTAGAGCCCGCGCAGCGCAGCTTCGGCTCCAAATTGATTGAAGGCAGCATCGCCGCCGAGCTGGGTGGCAGCGCCAAGCTGCACTTTGCGCCGGCGGGCTTGCGCTGCGAAATCGTCGTTCCTCTGGAAGCGGCGGCGTAACGCAGGGACGGGCCGCTGGCCGCGCGCTTCAGTCGCAGCAGATGGGAGAGTGCGCGCGGCTTGGCGCTGCGCTCGCACGCTTTGGCTGCAAAGGCCGGGCGCTACGTTCTATCTTTCTGTACGTCGGTACCGTGCGCGTCGACAGGTCACACATAATCGTCGCGGCCGTGCACGCCATCGATTGCGACGTTTCCTTCCGGACGCTAGTCAGGTGGCCAATAAAGGGGGAAATGTCCAAATGGAATTGTCGCGTCGTACGCTTCTCAATATCGGTGGCGGTGTTCTCGGTGCCGCGGCGTTGCCGCGCTGGGCGCATGCCGAAACCTATCCGGCACGGCCTGTCCGCATCGTCGTCGGCTTTTCGCCGGGCGGCGCGCCGGACATCGTCGCGCGCCTGTTCGCGCAATGGCTGTCGGATCGCCTCGGTCAGCGCTTCATCGTCGAGAACAAGGCGGGTGCCGGCGGCAACATGGGCACCGACACCGTCGCCAAGGCGGCGCCCGATGGCTACACGCTGCTGCTGGTCGCCCCCAACGATGCGATCAATGCGTCGCTTTACGAGAAGCTGAATTATAACTTCCTGCGCGACCTCGAGCCGGTCGTGGCGATCGCGCGCACGCCGCAGGTGCTGGAGGTCAATCCCTCGGTTCCGGCGAGCACGGTGCCGGAGCTGATCGCCTATATGAAGGCCAATCCCGGCAAGCTCACATTGGCGTCGCCCGGCGTCGGCACCGGGCCGCACATGGTCGCCGAGCTTTTCCGCACCAAGGCCGGCGTCGATTTCGTCCACGTACCGTACCGGGGCGCGGGCGCCGCGCTCGGCGACACCGTGGGTGGCCAGGTGCAGATGATCTTCACCACGGTGCCGTCGTCGCGCGAGTTCGTGCGGGCGGGTAAGCTCAGGGCGCTCGGTGTGAGCACCGACGCCGGCTCGCTTCAGTTGCCGGACGTGCCGCCGCTGAGCAAGTTCGTGCCGGGCTTCGAGGCCAGCTTCTGGATGGGCCTTGCCGCGCCTAAGAACACGCCGCCGGAGGTGGTCGCCATCCTGAACAAGACGGTCAACGCGATTCTCGCCGACGAGGCGGTCAAGACGCGCCTGACCGAGATGGACACGCGGCCGATGGGTGGCTCTCCAGCCGACTTCAAGACATTCATCGCCGCCGAGACCGACAAATGGGCGGCGGTGGTCAAAGCGGCCAAGCTCAAACCGGAATAAGGGGAGGGCAGGGTCGCCGACATGCCCGGGGCCGGCGGTCGCTCGCCGGCCTTCGCCGCGCGACTGGCCGCGGGCGCACAGCGGCGCGCTTCTTGAGTCCGGATGTGTGGAAAGGTCCTTGCAGGCCGGCCGGCTCGCGGGAGCTCACGAAGCGGGCGAAGGTTGGTGGAGCCAGGCGGGATCGAACCGCCGACCTCCTCATTGCGAACGAGGCGCTCTCCCAGCTGAGCTATGGCCCCAACCGACGCTTGAGCGGATGCCGAAGACGGCACCGCCCGGTATTTCCGCAAGTGGGCGCCATTTAGGGCCGGCTGTTTGGCCTGTCAAGGACGCTCCGGCCGCCGCGCCTGGGGCGGCGGACACCGGCACCCGCGTGCCCCCTTTCCCTGAGGCAGCCGAGCGGTTATTCGTCACCCCTGCCACCGACGGAGCACGCGATGAACCCCTTTTTATGGCTCATTGATACGATCATCGATATCTACATCTGGATCATGATCGCGTCGGCCGTATTGTCCTGGCTGATCGCGTTCAATGTGGTCAACACGCGCAACCCGATCGTCAACAATATCGGCGAATTTCTCTATCGGGTGACGGAGCCGGCCTTGCGGCCGATCCGCAACATGTTGCCGAATCTCGGCGGCATCGACATCTCGCCGGTCATTCTGATCATCCTGCTGCTGTTCCTGAAGCAGTTCATTTTCTGGGCCTACCTCAAGCTGTTCATCTAAGTGACGGCGCCCTGGCAGGCGGTGCCCGGTGGCATCGCGTTGGCCGTACGGCTCACGCCTAAGGGCGGTCGCGATGCGATAGATGGCGTCGATCGATTGGCCGATGGCCGCAGCGTCCTGAAAGTGCGCGTGCGTGCGGCGCCAACCGAAGGTGAAGCCAACGACGCGCTCTGTCGGTTGATCGCGAAGATGCTCGGCGTGCCGCCGCGCGACGTGGTGTTGACGGCAGGCGCGACCGCGCGCGTAAAGCGGTTGACGGTCGCCGGGGATACGACAAAGTTCACAACGCGTCTGGAAGAGCTTGTGAAGGCAGAATAGTCGGAGCACATGACGGCGACGATCATCGACGGCAAAACGATCGCGGCGCAATTGCGCGGCAAGATCGCCACCGATGTTGCGCATCTCAATGCGGCGCATGGCATCGTGCCGGGCATCGCTGTGGTGCTGGTCGGCGCGGATCCGGCGAGCGAAGTCTATGTCCGCACGAAAGCGAAAGCCGTCGCAGAAGCCGGCATGCGCGCCATCGACAAGAAGCTGCCGGTCACGACGAGCGAGGCCGAACTGCTGGCCCTGATCGCCGCGCTCAATGCCGATCCTGCGGTGCATGGCATTCTGGTGCAGTTGCCGCTGCCGCCGCAGATCGATTCGCATCGCATCATCTCGGCCATCGATCCCGGCAAGGATGTCGACGGTTTCCATCCGCTCAATGTCGGACGCCTGGCGAGCGGCCTGCCGACACTGGCGCCCTGCACGCCGCTCGGTTGCGTGATGCTGGCGAAGTCGGTGCGGCCGTCGCTGGCGGGACTGGAAGCGGTGGTGATCGGCCGCTCCAACATCGTCGGCAAGCCGGTGGCGCAGCTGCTGCTGATGGAGAACGCGACGGTCACCGTCGCCCATTCCAAGACGCACGATCTGCCGGCGGTGTGCCGGCGCGCCGATATTTTGGTGGCGGCGATCGGCAGGCCCGAAATGGTGCGCGGCGACTGGATCAAGCCCGGCGCGATCGTGATCGATGTCGGCATCAACCGCGTGCCGGGCAAAGAGGGCAAATCGAAGATCGTCGGTGACGTGGCCTTTGCCGAGGCGGCGCAGGTCGCTGGCGCCGTTACACCGGTGCCGGGCGGTGTGGGGCCGATGACGATCGCCTGCCTGCTTCTGAATACGCTCCGCGCCGCCCGCGCGCTCAACGGATTGCCGGCGCTAAACCTTTGATCCGTCACCCTGAGGTGGCCGCGTAGCGGCCCTCGAAGGGCGACGGCCGAGGCCGTTCATCCTTCGAGGCTCGCACGCCGTCGGCGTGCTCACACCTCAGGATGACGGAGCCGGTTCAGTTGATGACGGAAGCGACGAAGCCTCAGCCCTGCCAGGCGTAGGCGACTTTATCGAGCGTCTTGCTGCCAAAGCGCTCCGACGAGCGGGCGACGGCGCGGCCGCCGAGCGCGCGATAGAATTCCAGCGCCGGCTCGTTATCCGAAAGCGCCCACACCACGAGGCTCTTGAGCCCGCTCTGCATCAGATCCTTACGCGCCGCGTTGAACAGGCGGCGGCCGAAGCCGAGGCCCTGAAACTCCGGTCGCAGATACAGCTCGTAGACCTCGCCGTCGTAGAACAGGCTGCGCGCGCGGTTGCGGCCGTAATTGGCGTAGCCGGCGACGCGGTCGCCGAACTGCAGCAAGGTGATACGGCTGCCTTTGCGGATCGCCGAGTCCCACCACTCGGGGCCACGGCGGTTGATCAGCTTGTCGAGCTCGTTGCCGGGGATGATGCCCTGATAGGCCGTACGCCACGCCTCGTCATGCGTTGCCGCAACGTCACCCGCGTCCGAAGTCTTGGCGCGGCGGATCTCGATCAGGGTTGTGCTCATGCGCGAATAGAAGCAACGAACCCGGGGGCCTTCAAGCCCTATCGTAAACGATCAGTTAACGGTGTGGATTAATGGCCACATATGCCGCTGAGCCATTGGCGCTGCTTGATAAAGTACGCTGTGCCAAAAAGGAACGCCTTGATAAACGGGGCGTTCCGCGTTGCTCGCTGATGGCCAGTACATCAATCGCGCGCGAAGCTGATTCGCGGCTGTTGAATTGGACCAATTCGCTGTGCTGCTTTTACCTCTCCCGCGGACGGGAGAGGTAACGCCATTAGGCCGCATCGGCGTCCTTGGCGCGCTCGGCCCGCTTGCGGTCGTTCTCGTCGAGCAGCTTCTTGCGCAGGCGAATCGATGATGGCGTCACTTCCACCAGCTCGTCGTCCTGGATGTAGGCGAGCGCCTTCTCCAGCGACATCTTGATCGGCGGCGTCAGGCGCACCGCTTCGTCCTTCGACGTGGTGCGGATGTTGGTGAGCTGCTTGCCCTTGAGCACGTTGACGATGAGGTCGTTGTCGCGCGTGTGCTCGCCGACGATCATGCCGGCATAAACCTTCCAGCCCGGCTCGATCATCATCGGGCCGCGATCCTCCAGATTCCACAGCGCGTAGGCGACCGCCTCGCCCTTGTCGTTGGAGATCAGCACGCCGTTGCGGCGGCCCTGGATCGCGCCCTTGTACGGCGCGTAGCCGTAGAAGATGCGGTTCATGATCGCGGTGCCGCGCGTATCTGTGAGCAGTTCGCCCTGGTAGCCGATGAGGCCGCGCGTCGGCGCATGGAAGACCAGGCGCGCGCGCCCGCCGCCCGACGGCTTGAGCTCGGTCATCTCGGCCTTGCGCTCGGACATCTTCTGCACGACGACGCCGGAGTGCTCCTCGTCGACGTCAATGGTGACCTCTTCGATCGGCTCTTCGGTCTCGCCGGCTTCGTTCTTGCGCAGCAGCACTTTCGGCCGCGACACCGACAGTTCGAAGCCTTCACGGCGCATGGTTTCGATCAGGATGCCGAGCTGCAATTCGCCGCGGCCGGCGACTTCCATGGCGTCCTTGTCGTCCGACTCCTGAACGCGCAGGGCCACGTTGCCTTCCGCTTCGCGCAGCAGGCGGTCGCGGATCATGCGGCCGGTGACCTTCGAGCCTTCGGTGCCGGCGAGCGGCGAATCGTTGACGCGGAAGGTCATGGCCAGCGTCGGCGGATCGATCGGCTGCGCCGGCAGCGGCGCATCGACCGACGGGTCGCACACGGTCATGGCGACGGTGACATTCGGCATGCCGGCGAGTGCGACGATGTCGCCCGCCACGCCTTCCTCGATCGGAACGCGCTCGAGGCCGCGGAACGCGAGCACCTTGCTGACGCGGGCATTCTCGACCAGCTTGCCGTCACGGGCCAGCACCTTGACCGTCTGGTTCGGCTTCACGCCGCCGGAGGTGATGCGGCCGGTGATGATGCGGCCGAGGAAGTTGTTGGCTTCGATGATGGTGCCGAGCAGCTTGAAAGGACCTTCTTCGACCTTCGGCGCCGGCACGTGGCGCAGCACGAGATCGAACAGCGGCTTCATGCCGTCCTCGTGCGAACCTTCCAAGCTCGTCGCCATCCAGCCCTGCTTGGCCGACCCGTAGAGGATCGGGAAGTCGAGCTGCTCGTCGGTGGCATCGAGCGCCGCGAACAGGTCGAACACCTCGTTGACGACCTCATTCGCCCGCGCGTCGGGGCGGTCGACCTTGTTGATCACGACGATGGGCTTGAGGCCCATTTTGAGCGCCTTGGAGACCACGAACTTGGTCTGCGGCAGCGGACCCTCGGCGGCGTCGACCAGCACCAGAGCGCCGTCGACCATGTTGAGGATGCGCTCGACTTCGCCGCCGAAGTCGGCGTGGCCGGGGGTATCGACGATGTTGATGCGGGTGCCCTGCCATTCGACCGAGGCGGCCTTGGCCAGAATGGTGATGCCGCGCTCGCGCTCCAGGTCGTTGGAGTCCATGGCGCGCTCAACCTGCCGCTCGTTCTCGCGGTAGACGCCGGATTGCTGCAGCAGACGGTCGACGAGAGTGGTCTTGCCATGGTCGACGTGCGCGATGATGGCGACGTTACGAAGGTCCATAAAAATGCCTGTTCAGGAGGCGGTGTCCGGCCCGCCTCGTTTTTTGCTATGCGCCCGACCGGTTTCGGTCATGCGCAGGGTTCCAAAAACCAAAGCGCGGGCCGCCGTTTTGGGGCCCGCGACGCATGCGCTTTCGCGGCGCAATATAGTCATGGACGGCCCAGAAGCAACCGCCACGGCGGCCGTCCCGCTCATCGCGGTTAAGTCCGGCCAGGGCCGGCGACGGCCGCGGACCAGGTTACTTCGGCGTCGTGACGCCTTTTTGTAGGCCCGGCCGCTGGAGTTCAGGCCGCAGGGCCGGCCCATGCTGCTGCAGGCCGGACGCTGGGGCCTGCCTGCCGGCCGGGGCCTGGGCGGCCGGAGCTTGGGCAGCGGGAGTTTGGGCAGCGGGAGTTTGGGTCGCCGCCGGCAGGGCGCGGCCCGCCGCCAGCGCCTCGAACAGCGGCTTCAGCGCCGGATTTTCCAGCACGGGCTTCATGTTCGAGGCCTTGAGCATGCCCTCGTCGAGCTTGATGCCGCAGACCGCGCACTTGTCCATGTCAATTAGATCGCCGATGCGGTCGAGCCAGCTCTCGGGCTCGTAGTGCGGCACCTTCACGGTGCCGGCGCCGCATTTACCGTCGCCGCCGATGATCACTGGCGGTCCGGCCTTCTGCCAGCCGTCGTCGAGCGCGGCGGCCACGCCGGCGGCCGCCACCTCGAGATAGCGATGCGGGTGCTGCTGGAAGCCGGCCATCCGCTCGGCGGCCTTGCCCTTGAAGTCGAGCTCGATGATATCGGCGCCCGGCAGGCCGGTAATCGCGAAGCTGCATTCGTAATAGCCGGTCGCGGTGTGCCGCTTGGTGCCGCTCTGGCGCACCTGCGACGACAGCACGTTGCCGTGCTTGACCTCGCTGAGGTTGCCGGTGAGCTTGAAGCTGCCGGACGACTTCCAGTTCGGCAGCGGATCGGCCCCGACTTTCAGGATCTTCGGATCGGCGCCGAGATAGCCGGCGAGCTTGACGTCGGAGCCTGGCATGAGCGCAGCGCAGGGCGTGCCGACCTTGCCGGCGAGATCGCGATTGGCATCGACCGTCGCGAGGCCGAGCGGAATCGTACCGTACTGCCATTCGCCATAGACGCAGGCTTCCTTCGGCATGCGCAGCTTGCCGGTCAGCGTGCCGCCGGCGGGATTGGCGGCAAAGCGCGGCGTGACGATAACGGTGACGTCGCTGCTCGAGGTTTTCGTCTGCACGTCGAGCGACAGCCCGAACGCGGTCGCCAGTTCGGCCAAGGACTTGTTGACACCCGGCAGCTTGCTGTCGAGCAACTTGCTCTTCACCGCGTTGACCTGCGTGACCTTGGCATCGACATAGGTTCCGGCGATCCAGGTGGCGCGGATCGACGCGACCTTCATCGCCTCATTGAGCGCCTTGTTGGCCTCGTCCTGAACTTTCTGCTCGGCGATCTTGGCGGCCTCGTTGGAAATCAGCGCGCCGACGATCATGCCGCTGAGCGGATCTCCGATGCCGGCGGCGAGCGGCGAGGCGCCGATCAGGCCGCCGAGGGCGGTGCCGACCGCGACCGCGACGCCGTGCGCGTCGGACAGATCGATATTCTTGTCGTCGAGCGTCAGCTTGACGCAAACCGTCTCCTGCAGCTTCGTGCTCTCGCAATAAGCGGCGATCGACTTCACTTCCGGCCAGAGTCCGAGTTTGGAGTTGGCTTGGAAGCCGATGACGAGGTCGATCGGGATATCGACCTTGCCTTCCACATCGCCGGTGACGGGGCTGGCCCACAACCGCCCGCTGATGACGGTGTGCAGTTTGAACTGCGTCTGCAGCGCCGCATCGACGCCGTTGTCCTGTGCGTTGCCGAACGCGGCCACGGTTGGCTGGTTCTTCTGCGTGAACGAGAAATCGGTATTGACGCTGACGTGCCAATGCACGTCGGGGCAGGCGCCCTCGCATTTGACCGTGCCGCCGAGATCGATATCGGTCTTCTTGATCTCGTTGCGGATGTTATGCTCGAGCGCATCGTAGGACAGCGCATAGGAGTGCGCATAGGCCGGTTTGTCCGAGCCTTGCGTCTCGACCGTCTTCAGCGATGCCGGCGGTTGCGGCGCCAGCACGTAGAGGCGCACATCGCGCGCCTGCGCCGCCGATGCGGCGAGCAGTGTGGCGGCGAGCAGCGCCGTGACGAAGGACGTGTTGCGGTTCGGCGAAGGCTTCCCGGATGGCGTGATGATCATGGTCGCACCCTGCAAGAACGGTGCGACGCTAAAATGCCGACGG
The DNA here is from genome assembly GCF_003367395.1 of Pseudolabrys taiwanensis. Taxonomy (NCBI): domain Bacteria; kingdom Pseudomonadati; phylum Pseudomonadota; class Alphaproteobacteria; order Hyphomicrobiales; family Xanthobacteraceae; genus Pseudolabrys; species Pseudolabrys taiwanensis. Next base: position 4,124,663 of record NZ_CP031417.1, read on the forward strand.
GCTTGCGCGTTGAGGCAGATCAACCGTCGGTATCGGCGTCTATGCCGGGCGCAAAATATAAAACAAACAATACCGTTCCGAATGAAGCGCCCGCCGCTGCGCGCGAGGCGCCGCGGCGGGCTGATCGTGCCGTCATCGACCGGCGTTTAGCCGAACACTGGATCCAGCGTCTTGGCCCACAGCGCCTTGTCGTCGAGGTCCTTCAGCGTGACGGTCATCTGCTGGGTCGTGCCGTCGATGCCGACATGGCCGAAGAACTGGTAGCCGTCGCTCGGCGGCAGGTTCTGGCCCTGCTCCTTGCTCGGCGCCTTGATGTAGACGAGCTGCGGCCCGAAGGTGGCGTCGAGGTCGTTGGGGCCGAAGGTGCCGGCGTGCAGCGGACCGGACACGAATTCCCAGAACGGCTCGAAGTCCTGGAACGCCGCCTTGTTCGGATCGTAGTAATGCGCGGCGGTGTAGTGCACGTCGGCGGTCAGCCACACCGTGTTCTTCACGCCGGCGTGCTTGATGAACGACAGGAGGTCGGCAATCTCCAGCTCGCGGCCGCGCGGCGCGCCGTTGTCGCCCTGCGCCACCGCCTCGACGCCCCACTTCTTGACGCCGTCATAGACCACCTTGAGGCTGATCGGCATGTCGGCGGCGATCACCTTCCACGTCGCCTTCGAGTTCAAGAGTTCTCGCTTGAGCCAGGCCATCTGGGTCGGCCCGAGGAAGTAGGCGGCCGGACCGTATTTGTCCTCCATGCCTTCGGCGTTCGGCCCGCGATAGCTGCGCATGTCGAGCATGAACACGTCGAGCATCGGGCCGTAGGCGATCTTGCGGTAGACGCGGCCGGCTTCGGCGATCGTCTCGCGCATCGGCATGTATTCGTGGAAGGCGCGGGCCGCGCGCGCGGCGATGATGAGGTCGTTCTTCTCGACGTATTTCTTGGCGACCAGTTCGGCGCGGCTCATCGGCTCGCCCGGCCACCAGTTGTTGAACACTTCGTGGTCGTCCCACTGCGTGAACACCGGCACCTCGGCGTAGAGGGCGCGGAAATTCTTGTCCATGAGGTTATATTTATAGGCGCCGCGGAATTCGGCGAGCGTCTCCGCCGGCTTCGACTTGTCCTCGGTGACGATGTTCTTCCACATCGTGCCGTCCTTGAGCTTCACCTCGGATTGGATCGGGCCGTCGGCGTAGATGTTGTCGCCGTTGTGAATGAAGAAGTCGGGGCGGTTCTTGCGGATGGTTTCGTAGGTGCGCATGCCGCCGCGGGCTTCGTCGATGCCCCAGCCCTGGCCGACGGTGTCGCCCGACCACACGAAGCTGATGGAGCGGCGATCGGCCGGCGCGGTGCGGAAGCGGCCGGTGACCGGCTCGCCGACAATGGCCGGCGACGAGAGATCCTGGAAGCGCACGCGATAGAAAATGTCCTGCGCCGCCGGCAGATCTTCGAGCAGCAGCTTGGCGGTGAAGTCGCTTTCCGGCAGCGCGTCGACGTAAGCGACCTGGCGGCCGTTCTTGAAGCTGTCGGTGGTCGACCATTCGACCAGCATGCGCGAGGGGCGGTCGGCGCGCGCCCAGACCATGCCGCTATCGGTGGTCACGTCGCCCGACTGCACGCCGTGGCTGACAAGGGGCCGGTCATTGGCGCGGCTGACAAAGGGAGCGGCAACGCCGCCAAGGCCGGTGAAAGCCGCTGCCGCGGCGGTGGTGCTGAGAAAACGCCGGCGTGTGGTGATGATGCCCATGTCTGCCTCCAGTTTCGAATTGGAAGCGTGACAGTGGGCGGCGGTGCTGACAGTCCGTCGACGCCCAGATGACACGGGGGTGACACCGCACAGCATATGCCGTCGACGCCGTCTCGGCGGTGGCGCTACACCCCCTGCGGCTTGCTCCACGGTCCGAGCTTGACGCCGTCCGGCATGGCCTCTTGCAGCATCATCATCTCGGCGATGGTTTCGCTGGTGATGAGTCCAGTAAGCCTGCCGGCGCTGTCGGTGACCGCCACGGCGGGAGCCGACTTCTCCTGCAACAACTTGAAGGCCTGCTCCAGCGTCGAGCGATAGCCGATCACCGGCACGTCGGGCGTCATCGCGTCACCGACACGCGCGTCGGGACCGAGCGTCTTGAGCGCACGCACCAGCGCGGCGCGATCGAGGACGCCGACCGGCTTGCCCGCGCCGTCCACCACCGGGAACTCGCCCTGGCTGGTTTGCAGCAAAGTCTGCACCGCCTCGTCGATATGCGCCTCGGGCGACAAAGTCGCGAACTGCGTCATCATGGCGTGGCTCACCGGCACGCCGCGCGATACGGCGCGTAAGGACACCATGTGCGCTTCCGACGCGGCGGCGAGATACACGAAGATGGCGATGAAGATCAGGATCGGGTTCGCCAGAAGGCCGATGAAGCCGAGCACGAAGGCGACGAACTGGCCGATCGATGCGGCGATGCCGGTCGCGCGCACGTAGCCGAAGCGGCTGGCGAGCAGCGCGCGCAGCACGCGGCCACCGTCCATCGGGAACGCCGGGATCAGATTGAACAGCGCCAGGAACAGGTTCACCGCGGCAAGGCGGTTGACCAGCGGGATCGCCGTATTGTCGACTGACGTCGCGGCGCTCATCTGCAGGTCCGCGCCAAAGGCAACGATGAGCAGCAGCGTGATGGCGACGTTCACCAGCGGCCCGGCGATCGCGATCAGGAATTCCTGGCCCGGCTCTTCCGGGATGCGCTCGAGCTGCGCGACGCCGCCGATCGGCAGCAGCGTCACATAGGGCGTTTGCACGCCGAAGGCGCGCGCGGTGAAGATGTGGCCGAATTCATGCAGCAGCACGCAGAGGAACAGCAGCACCATGAACAGCAGGCTGTCCCAGGCGGTGGCCGAGCCGCCCGAGGCGTAGCTGGCCGCGAAAATCCAGGCAAGAAACAGCAGGAAGGTCAGGTGGATGCGCACCACCGTGCCCGCCACCTTGCCGATGCTCAATGACCAGGACATGGAAGCCTCGTACTGTCAGCGCAGCCCGTTAAAGGTAATATCGGTGCGAACCCATTGCGAGGGTTTCCGCGGCGGCGCGCATTGAGGTCGATCATGGCACAGAAACTCGGTCCGGATGCCCGCAAGGCCGCCTTGAGCAAGCTCGAGGGGTGGGCCGACGTGCCCGGCCGCGACGCCATCACGAAGACATTCGTGTTCAAGAATTTCAACGCGGCCTTCGGCTTCATGACCCGCGCGGCGCTGGTGGCCGAAAAAATGGACCACCACCCGGAGTGGTTCAACGTCTACAAAACGGTCGAGGTAACGCTCGCCACGCACGACGCCGGCGGCGTCACGGCGCTCGATATCAAGCTCGCCGAGGCGATGGATAGGATCGCGGGGTCGTAATTCAGGCTGCGCCGCTTGCTCGCTTCCCCTCTCCCCTTGCGGGAGAGGGTGCCCGAGCGACGAAGTGAGCGAGGGCGGGTGAGGGGCCTGCCTTTCATTGAAGCGCCGACCCCTCACCCGGCTCGCTTCGCTCGCCACCCTCTCCCACAAGGGGAGAGGGTAGGTGCTTGCGGCGCGCGCGCCGCGAAACCACATAGGGACCATGGCCACCGCACGCACCGCCTTCTGGCATCGCGACAAGAGCGATGAAACGCGCGACGAAACGAACGACGAAACGCTGCGCCGCAACTTCTGGCGCAAGTTCGGCGTTGTCTTGGCGCAGGTGCCGTTCGCCGAAGATCTGCTCACCGCCTATTACTGCGCCTTCGACCGCGCGACGCCGTTGCCGGTGAAGGCGTCGCTCGTCGGCGCGCTCGCATATTTCGTGCTGCCGTTCGACGCCATTCCCGACATGCTGCCGCTGCTCGGCTTCACCGACGATGCCGCCGTGCTTGCCGCGGCGATCAAGCTCGTCACCAGTCATATCCGGCCCGAACACCGCGACGCGGCGCGGGACAGACTTGCAGCCATGAAGGGGCAGTCAGCCGGCGCTTGAGCTAGAAGTGGCGCGTATGGACCGCGCCACCCTTGCCGCTTACGATTCCGCTGCCGCCGACTACGCCAAGGATTGGCACGACCAGCCGCCCCCGGCCGATCTGCACGCGCTCATCCGTCTCTATTTCAAGAAAGCGTCGACCGCCGACATCGGCTGCGGCAGCGGCCGCGAAGTCGATTGGCTGAACGCCAATGGCTATCCCGCGGTGGGTTACGACGCGTCGCAGGGACTGCTGAAGGAAGCGCGGCGGCGTTATCCAGGCGCCAAGTTTGGCGCGGCCGCCTTGCCGGCGCTGACGCCGATCGCCGCCAACTCGTTCGACAACGTGCTGTGCGAAACGGTGCTGATGCATCTGCCGGTCAATGAAATCGCGCCGTCGGTGCGGCGGTTGATCGACATCGTCAAGCCCGGCGGCATTTTGTTTCTCAGCTGGCGCGTGACGACGGGCGCGGCGCAGCGCGACGATAACGCGCGGCTCTATTCGGCCTTCGATGCCGAGTTCGTGCGCAACGAGTTGCGCCAGGCGACGATCCTGCTCGACGAGGAAGTGGTCAGTGCATCGTCCGGCAAGCTTGTTCATCGCATCGTGACGCGCAAGTAGCGCGCCGCTGCGCGTCATTGCCGGGCTTGACCCGGCAATCCATGATGCGTTTCCACACACGAAGCCGGACGTAAGGTCGGATTGGCGGTGCGGCTTCATGGATGCGCGGGTCAAGCCCGCGCATGACCGAATGCGGGCGGCGCTGGCGCCAACAGCTAAGGCCTCAAGATCACCTTGCCCATCACCTGCCGCGCGGCGATGGCTTTGAGGGCTGCCGGCGCGTCGGCCAGCGGATACACCGCGTGCACATGCGACGACAACTTGCCATCGGCGCACCATTGCATGAGCTGTTCGGTGTTGGCGCGGTGGCCGGCCGGATCGCGCTGGAGCCACGACCCCCAGAACACGCCGAGCAGATCGCAGCCTTTCAGCAGCACGAGGTTGAGCGGCAGCTTCGGGATGTCGCCGGCGGCAAAGCCGATCACAAGGAAGCGGCCCTCCCACGCAATCGCGCGCAGCGCCGCCTCCGTGTAGGCGCCGCCGACCGGATCGTAGATCACATCGGCGCCCTTGCCTTGCGTGGCGCGACGCAAGGCCTCCTTCAAGTCTTCGCTGGCGTAGTCGATACCTTCGTCGGCGCCATGTTGCTTGGCGAAGGCGATCTTCTCCGCCGATGAGGCGCAGGCGATGACGCGCGCGCCCATGAGTTTGCCGAGCTCGATTGCCGCGAGGCCGACGCCGCCAGACGCACCGAGCACGGCGAGCGTCTCACCGGGCTTGAGCTTGGCGCGGTCTTTCAACGCGTGCAGCGTGGTGCCGTAGGTGACCGTGAGGCCGGCGGCGCGATCGAAATCGAGCGCATCCGGAACCTTCACCAGGCGCTCGGCCGACAATGCAATCTTTTCGCGGGCCGCGCCGTAGCTGCAAAAGCCCTGCACGCGGTCGCCGGGCTTCAGCGTCGTGACGGCCTCGCCCAGGCTCTCGACGACACCGGCGAACTCGGCGGCCGGCGAGAACGGCATCTCCGGCTTCGTCTGATACTTGCCGGCGATGATCAGCGTGTCGAAGAAATTCAATGCGGCTGCATGGATACGCACCACGGCTTCGCCCGGCTTGGGCGCGGGCTCCGGGACCTCGGCCAGCGTCAGATCGTCGGGGGTGCCGTAATGGGTGCAGAGCAGGGCTTTCATGGATGGTGTCAGGCTCTTGGAAAACACGTGCGTCGATCTAGCACGGGTGGGCCGCGTCGGGGCGAGATCGTGTTAACGATCTGGGGCTAGGTTCGCCAAAGGCGGCGGTCTGCCGCCTTGTTGCCGATATTCGCCCCTAATGGGCTAATATCCAGCCACTTATTTGGTTTGGGCGGTTTGCGAACCGTCGCACCCTTTGACCGGTAGGGCCCGATGACCACTCAGTATTTGTTCCGCACCTCCCTGGCCATGTTTGCTGCGACCGCTTTCGCCGGTATGGCCATGGCACAGCCATCGAAGAACCCGGCCGAGCAGGCCGTGTTGCTCGGCCAGTTCGGCGACTGGGGCGCCTACAAGGCGACGCCAGGCGGCAAGAAAGTGTGCTTTGCGCTGTCGAAACCGACCTCGGCGACGACCGAACCCGCGGGTCGCCCGCGCGATCCGTCCTATGCCTTCGTGTCGACGCGGCCGGCCGAGAAGGTGAAGAACGAGGTATCGGTGATCGTCGGCTACCCGCAGAAGGGTGGCCATGAGGCCTCCGCCGCCATCGGCAACGCCAATTATGTGCTCTACACGCAGAATGACGGCGCCTGGGTGAAGAACGCGGCCGAAGAGGCGCAGATGGTCACCGCCATGCGCAAGGGCGCGACCCTCGTGGTCAAGAGCGAGTCCGGCCGCGGCACCAAGACGACGGATACCTATTCGCTCAAGGGCCTCGGCGAGGCGCTCGACAAGGTCGCCGAGGAGTGCAAGTAGCGCCGTCAATGCTTAAGTAAGCCCGGCCGCAGACTGGCTTTCCCTCTCCCCTTGTGGGAGAGGGTGCCCGAGCGGAGGCGAAGCCGAGCGAGGGCGGGTGAGGGGTTCTGCCTTGAAGCGCCGACCCCTCACCCGGCTCGCTTTGCTCGCCACCCTCTCCCACAAGGGGAGAAGGGAAGAGAGCAAGTGGCGATGCCTCGTATTCCGTTGAGGTTGATTGAGTTCCGATGACGCTGCTCGAAACCCATACCGCGCCTGCCATTCCCGGCTTCGTCGAGAAGACGCCGCTGGAGCGCTATGTCGCGCCCGAGCGGCCGTCGCTGGTCGGGATGAGCCGCGCGCAGCTTGCCGACGCGCTCGGCACGCTCGGCGTGCCGGAAGGCCAGCGCAAGATGCGGGTGCAGCAGCTCTGGCACTGGATCTATTTCCGCGGCTTCACCGTCTTCGACGAGATGACCAGCGTGTCGAAGGATCTGCGGGCCAAGCTCGCCGAGCGCTTCACGCTCGACCGGCCCGAGGTCATCGCCGAACAAGTGTCGGTCGACGGCACGCGCAAGTGGCTGCTGCGGCTGCCCGGCGATCCCGAGAGCGGCCGGCCGCACGAGGTCGAGTGCGTCTACATTCCCGATACCGAGCGTGGAACTTTGTGCGTTTCGAGCCAGGTCGGCTGCACGCTCAACTGCTCCTTCTGCCACACCGGCACCCAGCGTCTCGTGCGCAATCTGACCGCTGGTGAAATCGTCGGTCAGGTGTTGGCGGCGCGCGACAAGCTGGGCGATTGGCCCGGCGGCGTGCGCCCGACCGACGGCGTGGTGCCGACAGGCGATCGCTGCGTCACCAACATCGTCATGATGGGCATGGGTGAGCCGCTCTATAATTTCGAGGCGGTGCGCGATGCGTTGCTCATCGTTTCGGACGGCGACGGCATCGGCATCTCCAAGCGCCGCATCACCTTGTCGACCTCGGGCGTCGTGCCGATGATCGAGCGCGCCGGCAACGAGATCGGCTGCATGCTGGCGATCTCGCTGCATGCGGTGCGCGACGATCTGCGCAACGAGCTCGTGCCGCTCAACCGCAAATATCCGATCAAGGAACTGCTGAACGCCTGCCGCAACTATCCCGGCGCGTCGAACGCCAAGCGCATCACATTCGAGTACGTGATGCTCAAGGACGTCAACGACTCGATCGAAGATGCCAAGGCGCTGGTGCGGCTGCTGAAGGGCATCCCGGCCAAGATCAATCTCATCCCGTTCAATCCCTGGCCCGGCAGCAAGTACGAATGCTCCGATTGGGAGCAGATCGAGAAGTTCTCACAGGTCGTGTTCGATGCCGGCTATGCCTCGCCGGTGCGCACGCCGCGCGGCCGCGACATTCTCGCCGCCTGCGGCCAGCTCAAAAGCGCGACCGAAAAGCTCACCGCCCGCGAGCGCATGGCGTTGCGCGCGATGGCGATGGTGGATGAGTGAGCCGCTTGCCGGACAAGTGAATCTCATGTCCTTCCTCGGACGCCTCTTCGTCATCGCCTTCGCGCTGCTCTTCGCCATGCTGGCCGCAGGCATCGCCATTGCCATCGGCCTGTTGGGGCCGAACTGGCACGGCTTCACCGGCGACATCGTCGAGCGTGTCGGCTTCTGGTTTCTTGTGTTCTTCGGCGTCAGCTTCACCGGCGCCGTCGGTTTCCTGCCCGTGATGATGCTCGTGGCGCTGGCCGAAACTTTCAAGATCCGCTCGGCCCTCGTCTATGCCGGCGTCGGCGCGCTGCTGTTGCTGCTCGGCACGGCCGGCGGCCCGACCATCGGCGGCGAGGAATCGATCGATGCGCCGCCGCCGTTGCTGACGCGTCCCTTGGAGGTCGCGGCAGCCTCGGGCGCGGTGTTCGGCTTCGTCTATTGGCTGCTCGCCGGCCGCAATGCCGGCCGTTGGCGCGAGCGGCGGCAGCCTTCCGCTTAGCCCTGACCGTTCGCCCAGGCGAGCGCGGCCTCCAATCGATCATTGCCCCAGAACAATTCGCCGTCGGCGGTGATGAAGCTCGGCGCGCCGAAGATGCCGAGCCGCAATGCCTGTTCCGTCTGCTCGCGCAACGCGTCCTTGTTCGCTTGCGTGCGCGACTCCTCGATCACGGCATCCGGATTGCGTCCGAGCGCATTGATGACGTCGGCGACCGCGAAGGCCTCGCCGATATCGCGGCCGCGACCGAATTCGGCCGAATAGATGCCGCGGCAGAAGTCTTCACCCCACCCTTGCGCGAGCGCGATCAGCGCGACGCGCGCGGCGACGAGCGTGTTCTGCGGAAACACCGCGGGCTTCACGAACGGCAGTTTCTGCGCGGCGCAGATGCGCTCGATATCGCGCCACATATAGCGCCCCTTCGCCGGATAGATGTTGAACGGCGAATCCTCCCAGCCTTGTTGCGCCTTGAACACGGGGCCGAGCAGGAACGGCCGCCAGCGCACGGTGACGCCGGCGCTTTCGGCCAGCGGGCCGATGCGCATGGCCGCCGGATAAGAATAGGTCGACGCGAACTCAAACCAGAAGTCGAGTGTGCCCATAGGCCGCACTGTAACCCGCCGTCTTTCCATTTTCACCGGCCTCGGCTAGACCGCAGCCCGCATGAACCGTACCGGTCTCCTCATCGTCCTGGCCATCGGCGTCGTCGCCGGTCTGGTGTTCGGGCTCTTTCCCGGGCTCGACCTGGCGATCTCCGGCTATTTCTACCGCGTTGTCGACAGCGCCCAGAACACTTTTGCCTGGCGGCTTTATCCGCCGCTGATGATGGCGCGCGATGCGGGATTGTGGGTCGGCACGATTCTCATCGCGCCGTCCGTGGCGGCATTGGTGATCAAGCTGTTGCTGCCGCGCACCAAGCTCTTGATCTCCGGCCGCGCCATCCTTTTCCTCACGGCGACGATGGCGCTCGGTCCTGGGCTGCTGGTGAATGTCATTCTCAAGGATCATTGGGATCGGCCGCGGCCGATCGACGTCACCGAGTTCGGCGGCGTCGAGCATTTCATGCCGTGGTGGAAGCCGGGCGGCGATTGCCCGAGCAACTGCGCGTTTGTGTCCGGCGACGTTGCCGGCGCGTTCTGGACCATCGCGCCGGCCGCGCTGACGCCGCCGCAAGTCCGCGCCATCGCTTACGGCGCGGCGATCGCGCTCGGAACCGTGATGGCATGCTTCCGCATGATGGCGGGTGCGCACTTTCCGTCCGATGTGATCTTCGCCGGCGTCTTCACGTTCCTGATCATCTGGCTGTGCTATGCGTTGATCTATCGCTGGCCGCGCACGCGTCTTGAAGACGCGGATGTCGAGCGCGCGCTCGAGCGCATTGCGATGCCGGGATACAGCTTCATCGTCGGCATTTTCCGCAGGCGCAAAACGGATCTGTAGAGCGGCATCTATTGCCCGTTTGTTCCGCGACGCCGGCATGGACGGCGCGCGTGATTGCATCGCTAAGCCGCGCACGCGATGCTAGACTTCCCCTGACGTTAAAAAAATAACGAGGTCAGGGATGAGGAAACGAACCTGCGCCGCCTTTGGCGCGGCGCTGCTTGCATTCATGCTGAGCCTTCTGCCGACCAGCGCGGTCTTGGCCTATCCCGACCGGCCGATCACGCTCATCGTGCCCTTCGCGCCCGGCGGTCCCACCGACATCATCGCGCGTATTCTCGCGGAATCGCTCAGTCGCTCGCTTGGCCAGTCGGTGGTCGTCGACAACCGGCCGGGCGCCGCCGGCAACATCGGCATGAGCATGGCGGCCCGCGCGCAGCCCGACGGCTATACGCTGCTGCTGACGTCGACCGCCATTGCGGTCAATCCGGCGATCTACAAGAAGCTGTCCTACGATCCGTTCAAGGACTTCGCGCCGATCTCGGAGCTGGTGAATTCTCCGAACGTGCTCGTCGTCAAGCCGAGCAGCGGCATCAAGACGGTTGCCGACCTGGTCGCGCGCGCCAAGGCCGCGCCCGGCACCTTCAATTATTCCTCGCCCGGCGTCGGCACGAAATCGAATCTGACCGGCGAGGAACTCAAGCAGCGCGCGGACATCACGATGACCCACGTGCCCTATCGCGGCGCGGGTCCATCGGCTTTGGCGGTGCTCGAAGGGACGGTGCAGGTCGGCTCGGTCGCGTTGCCGGCGGCAGAGGCCATGATCAAATCCGGTCAGCTCACGGCGCTGGCGGTGACGGGACCGGAGCGCTGGCCCGATCTGCCCAATGTACCGACGCTGATCGAATCCGGCTATCCGGGCTTCGTGTCAGTTACGTTCTCGGCTTTGTTCGCGCCGGCCGGAACGCCGCCGGACATCGTCAATCTGTTGGCCAAAGCCTGCAAGGATGCCTTCGCCACCAAGGAGGCGCACGAACAAGCGCGCGGCATCGGCTTCACCGTGATCGCCGGCACGCCGAAGGAATTGGGCGATCGTCTCGCGGCGGAAGTGCCGGCCGTGAAGGCGCTCGTCACGCGCGCCGGGCTCGCTTTGCAATAGCGCCTTTGCGCGCGGACGCTTACCGCTCCGCGCGCTTGTTGCCGCCGTCGAGCTTCTGCGCGAACAAGGCGATGGTCTTGGCGTAGACTTCCGCCTTGTTCCATTCCTTGATGACGGCGAAGTTCGGCTCGCCCGGGCTCCAGCCCTGGCCGCGCTGCCAGCCGTGGCCCTTGAGAAAGTTCGCGGTCGAGGCGAGCACATCCGGCACGCTGCCGATGAGATCGCGGCGGCCGTTGCCGTCGAAGTCGACGGCGTATTTGTAATACGACGACGGCAGGAATTGCGTCTGTCCGATCTCGCCGGCCCATTCGCCGATCATCTGCTCGGCCTTCATGTCGCCGCGGTCGATGATGCGCATCGCGTCGATCAGTTCGCCCTGGAATTTCTCGGTGCGGCGACAATCGTAAGCGAGCGTCGCCACCGAACGCACGACCGAGCGCTTGCCGTGCACCACGCCGTAGTCGGTCTCGAGCCCCCAGATCGCCACGACAACGGCGCCCGGCACGCCGAACTGCTGCTCGACGCGCTTGAGCGTCGCCGCATGCGTTTGCATATGGCGCGCGCCCTTGGTCATGCGATCCTGGCTGATCATGCGGCCGGAGAACTGTTCGAAGGTCTGATTGAAAACGTGCTGCCGGCGGTCGGCGGCCAGCACGGCGTCGTCGACGGTCAAACCGTCGAGCGCGGCAAGCCCGCGCGGCGACACGCCTTTGCTCGCCGCTTCCTTCCTGATCTGGTCGAGAAAGGCGGGAAAACCGCCCGGCGTGTTGCATTGCGCGGCGAAAGCCGGCGCGGCGCTCAGGGTGAGCAGCGTTGCCAGCGTCAGCATACGGATGGTCATGGCGTACCCCGTCAGCTCATGCGGTTTTTTTGCACGCAATGGTGTATCGTGACGTGCCGCTCGCGTCAGAGCGTTCGCGTGGTAACGCTAATCCTTAGGGTTACGGCTACACGCGGGACTCGTTGTGCGCGATGCTGGCGTCTCGAGTGATTCTGTACCCCGCCGAGGACGTGCCCATGCCGGATGCCCCCAAAGTGACCCGCCTGTTGCAGATCAAAATCCGGGCTTTGGGCGATCCGCAGCAGATGCTGGCGCTGATGCACAGCGGAGCACAGTTCTACAAGGCGTTCGGCGGTGCCCGCTTCCGCTATCTTCAGAATGTCGACGATCCCAACCAGCTCCTGGTCGAGGTCGAATACGAGGCGGATGTCGAACTCGAGCTGAACCGCCAGAAAGTAGCCAGCGATCCGATGGTGCGGACCTGGCTCCAGGGCTGGAAGCAGATGCTGGCCGGCACGGCGGAGATGGACGTCTATCGAGACGTGACGGGCTAGGCGCGCCGGCGCCGTTTTCGGCGGGGCGGTATGCGTGCGAGGCTGGCTCCGGCCCGGGCCCCGGGATCGGGCATCGGCGAATGGCGGCCCCAAGCCGACGGCACCCCGCGAAAAATATTCCTATCCCCTCTTGCCTGGTCTTCAAGCTAAGAATATCGTCCTTGCATCCGGCTCGACCGAGGGCGCTGTCATGAGGCGTCATGCTGGCGGAGCCGGATGCGGCGCTCGCGGGTGGAGGCCCTTACGCAACCTCCGCTCCCGAGCGGCGGCGGATCCCGCCCGGGGGCACTAGGACCCCCTGCGAGGAGCTCGCTGACACCGAGGTCCCACACGCTTTGGATGGGCCTCCGTTGAAAGCGCGGCCCGCCGTTGGAAACCGCCGCGATGGCGCGCCTTGCGGCGCCCGCGCTTCGGCAACGAGGCGCGGTTTTACGAAGAAACGTCGCGCCGCAGGGCGCGCCGTCTCCCTCCCGTGACGGGAGGGCCAAGGGAGGAAGGGCGTACCCGGCGCCTGCCAAACAATACGGCGGCGGAGCTTTGCGCAATCGGCCCATCCGCGGCGCATGCGGAGCCCTTGACCGCCGCTGCCATCCTGAGTTCAACACACGGTCACCGCGCCGTTGACCGTCGACGGCGGCCGGGCGCCTGCCCGGGTCGGAAGATCCCGATAGAAAGAGTTCTCAATGCCCAACGGCGACGCCAAGAAGTCCGTCAAGAAAGTCGTGCTGGCCTATTCCGGCGGCCTCGATACCTCGATCATCCTGAAGTGGCTGCAGACCACCTATGGCTGCGAGGTGGTGACCTTCACTGCCGATCTCGGCCAGGGCGAGGAGCTCGGCCCGGCCCGTGAAAAGGCGCTGCGCGCAGGCATCAAGCCGGAGAACATCTTCATCGAGGACCTGCGCGAGGAATTCGTCCGCGATTTCGTCAATCCGATGTTCCGCGCCAACACGGTCTATGAGGGTCAGTACCTGCTCGGCACGTCGATCGCGCGGCCGCTGATCGCCAAGAAGCAGATCGAGATCGCCCGCAAGGTCGGCGCCGACGCCGTGTGCCACGGCGCCACGGGCAAGGGTAACGACCAGGTCCGTTTCGAACTTTCGTATTACGCGCTCGAGCCGTCCATCAAGATCATCGCGCCGTGGCGCGAGTGGACCTTCAAGGGCCGCGAAGAACTTCTGAAGTTCGCGCGCGATCACCAGATCACCATCACCAAGGACAAGGAAGGCGAGGCGCCGTTCTCGGTCGACGCCAACCTGTTGCACTCGTCGTCGGAAGGCAAAGTGCTCGAAGATCCGGCCAAGGAAGCGCCGGGCATTGTCTATCAGCGCACCATTTCGCCGATGGACGCGCCAGACCAGCCGACCGAGATCACCATCGGTTTCAAGAAGGGCGACGCCGTGAGCCTCAATGGCGAGGCGATGTCGCCGGCGACCTTGCTCGCGCGGCTCAACGATCTCGGCAAGGCCAATGGCATCGGCAGGCTCGATCTGGTCGAGAACCGCTTCGTCGGCATGAAGTCGCGCGGCGTCTACGAGACCCCCGGCGGCACCATCCTGCTGCAGGCTCATCGTGCCATCGAGTCGATCACGCTCGACCGCGGCGCCGGCCATCTCAAGGACGAATTGATGCCGCGTTATGCCGAGATGATCTACAACGGCTTCTGGTTCACACCCGAACGCGAGATGCTGCAGGCGCTGATCGATAAGTCGCAAGAGATGGTCGAGGGCGAAGTGCGGCTCAAGCTCTACAAGGGCAACGTCATCGTCACCGGCCGTGAAAGCCCGGCTTCGCTTTATTCGTCGACGCTCGTCACCTTCGAGGACGACAAGGGCGCCTACGATCAAAAGGATGCCGAAGGCTTCATCCGGCTCAACGCGTTGCGGCTGCGCACGCTCGGCCAGCGCAATAAGAAGCTGAATGGGTAATACGAGGTGAAGTGATGCGTCCTGGCGTCGTGGTGTTGGGCTTGCTGTCGTTTGGGTTTCTGCTCGCTGCGTGCTCGAGCGACAGCAATAAAACTGCGGAAGATCCGAACGTCTTCCCGAAGGACTACCAACGCGAACTGCTGCTGACGCTCACCAACAAGCTCGACGATCCGACCAACGTGAAGGATGCCGGCATTACCGATCCGGTCTTGCGGCAGGCGGGCAAAGAGCAGCGCTATACGGTGTGCGTGCGTTACAACGCCCGTAACGGCAGTCGCCACTACGAGGGCGTGAAAGAGCGCATCGCTTACTACTACGGTGGTTCGCTCAATCAGCTTATCGCCGCCGACCAAGGGCAGTGCCAGGGCGCCGTCTACAAGCCGTGGCCCGAACTGGAAAAGTATTGCCTGGCGAAGAGCTGCAGCTAGCGGCGCGAAACGCCTCGATCCGTCACCGCAAAAAAGAGAACCGACCGGCGGTGCCGGTCGGTTTCTTGGACGAGTGCGCGCTTATCACTCGCGGGAGATACGATTGAAGAGCGCTTGCTCATCCTTGGTGAAGGCCGGGCGGACCGCTTGATGGCGGCTGTCGAGCACCTGGGCGTGTGCCAGGAGAGCCTGGTCGACGGGCGCCTGAACCTGCGCCGTCACATTGGCGGTGCCGTATTCAGGATTGTAGGACTGCGCCAGGGCAGAGCCCGAGAGGGTGGCAGCCAGGACGGCCGCAAGGACATAGGTCTTGGTCATGGTCTTTCTCCGTAAGTCTCTAGATGTCGTGCGTTGTTGGGGGGATTTGGTTAGTAGGGGCGGATGCGGTTGAAGAGGGCCCGCTCATTGTCGGTGAAGGCCGGACGCACCACATGGCGGTGGTTATCGATCGCCTCGGCGTGAGCCTGCAGCGCCTGGTCGGCAACCGGGGCCTGGACCTCCGCCGTCACGTTGGCGGTGCCGAATTCCGGATTGTAGGACTGAGCGAGGGCGGAGCCCGACAGGGTGGCGGCCAGGATGGCAGCGAGGACGTAGGTCTTGGTCATGGTCTTGTCTCCCATTATCTATTCAGATCAGAGGGTTAGCCGTTATTGGCTGCCTCGATGATCCTGATATGGGACTGGAAGGCTTATTCGGTTAGCCTATATCTTTGGATGTTATCCATCGGCTAAACAGATATGCTCGACGGCCTTACGTTTGATCAGCTTCGTACTTTCATTGCGGCCGCAGACGAGCGGAGCTTCTCCGCGGCCGGCCGGAGGCTCGGCCGCGCGCAGTCGGTCATCAGCCAGACCCTGGCAAATCTCGAAGGGCAGCTTGGGGTTAAGCTGTTCGATCGCTCGGGCCGCTATCCCACGCTCACCGAGCAGGGACGCGCCTTGCTCGATCTGGCGCGCGCCATCACGGGCGACGTGGATCTGTTCAAGGCGCACGCCAAGAGCCTCGCCGAAGGTCTCGAGCCGCAGCTCAATGTGGTCGTCGACGTGATGTTTCCGATCGCGGCATTGACCGATGCCGTCACCGGCTTCCATGCCAAGTTTCCCGAGACCCCCTTGCGTCTCGAAGTCGAAGCGCTCGGCGCCGTGGCGCAGTCTGTGCTCGACGGCTCATGCGAGCTCGGCATCATGGCCGCGGTGCCGCTCATCCCGGCGGAGTTTACGTCGGAGCATCTGTTTCCGGCCAAGCTGATCATGACGGCGGCGCCGACGCATCCGCTCGCGCAAGTGCCGCCGCCGATCCCGCAAGCCGAACTGGCCAAGCATCTGCAGATGGTTCTGTCCGACCGGTCGACCTTGTCGCGCGGCCGCGATTACGGCGTCATGTCGCCGCGCACCTGGCGGGTCACGGATCTCGGCGCCAAGCACGCTTTCATTCGGGCGGGTCTCGGTTGGGGCTCGTTGCCGGAGCACATCGCGCGCGCCGACCTCACCAGTGGCGCGCTCGTGCCGCTGACGTTGGAGAACGGGACTCCGGGCGGACTTTCCGTGGCAATGTCCGCCGTCTATCGGTCCGACGCGCCGCCGGGCCCGGCGGGCCGGTGGTTCATCGATCGGCTGCTCGCGCAGGCGAATGGCAAGGGCAAACCGCGCTGAGGCGCGGGTCTAGCGCATCAATTCGCCCGACGGCGACGGCGGTTGTTCGGTCTGCACGAAGCGCAGATCGGGAGTGAGCGGTTCGCCGCGCGCCTTCTTGTCGGCGATCTCCGCCGCCACTTTCCGCATCTGCAGGAAACGAACCGGCGACGTCGGGTGTGTGCGCGCGAGCTGGATGCCGCTTGGATTCTTCATGGCCATCAAGCGCCACAGGTCCTCGACGCCCGTGAGATCGTAGCCGGCGCGTGCGATGTAGTAAGCGCCGACATAGTCCGCTTCGCGTTCGAAGGCCACGCTGTAGGCGCGGCCGCCGGCTTTGGTGAGCTCGCGGCGGAAGGCGCCGCCGGTTGAGATGCCGCCGAGCGCAAAGCCGCCGTCGATGGCCACGCCACCGGCGAAGCCGATCAGCGTGTTGATCTGCTGCTTCTCGATATGGCCGAGATTGGCGTGCGCCAGTTCGTGCCCGATGATGCTCGCGAGCTGCGCGTCCGTCTTGGCGAGCTCGACCATTCCCGACTGGATGATAATTTGCTCGCCATCTGTCGCCGCATTGGCCTCCTCCGCCGTCACATAATTGATCGGAATAGAGCAGCCCATCACCGGCGTGACCGTAACGGTTTGGTCTTCGTCCGCGCGGCGGATGACGGCCTCGACCGGTTTCGTGCCATTGCGGGCGAACCATTTGCGCAGCCATCGGGCGGTGCCGGTCACCGCAATGAGTTCGCCGTTGAGCGATATGATTTCATCGCCTTTGACGATACCGGCCTGCGCCGCAGGCGAACCGTCGGAAACCGAGATGACGGTCGGGCGTGACCAGGTCATGCCCAGCGCTTCGCGCGCATAGGAACGGTAGCGCCGCGGCAGGCTCTGCGGCGTCGTCGCATAGAGCCCGATCTGTGCGGCGACGTGCTCGCCGCAATCGGCAATGTTGGCGGTGCGGATGCGGAAGGCAACGTTGTCGACGCGATGAAGCTGTCCGTAATATTCGCGCATCTGGGCGACCTGCTGGATACGACGTTCGGCGTCGATTTCGTTTTCCGGCAGTTGCGGCAGGCGCGAGATCGGCATGGCGCACTGCGCGCCAACGAGCGCGCTCGCGACCACCAATGACCAGCGACCCCAACGCAACACTTCATTCCCCGCCCGGGCGAAGCTTGCGTTAGCTACATCCTATTGGCAAGCATGAGTTGTAGGCACTGGCCCGCCGGTTGTGCCGGGGCGGAGCGACGGGGTATCGCCCGCCGCTCATAACCTTCTGAATAAACGTAGGTTCTCGGCCTAGCGCTTTTCTATGCCGGCCTTTTCGATGACGTCGGTCCAAAGTTTGATGTCGCCACGCATCTGCGCGTCCATCTGCTCGGGCGTGCTGGCGCGCGAGTCGATGCCGAGATCGAGCAGGCGTTTCTTTACGCCGGGATCGGCCACGACTTCGTGCAACGCCTTGTTGATCGTGGCGATGACGGCAGGCGGCGTTCCCGCCTTCACATAGTAGGAATTCCAAGACTGCGCGCGCAGGCCCTTCGCGCCCTGCTGGTCGGCCGTCTTCACGTCCGGCAAGGCAGGCGAAGGCGTCGGGCCCATCCAGGCGATCGGCCGCAATTTGCCGTCGGAAATGCCGCCTTTCAGCGCCGCATAGAAGTCGATGACCATCTGCACGTCATTGCGCAGCAGTGCGATGATCGCATCCGGCGTCGTCTTGAACGGCACGATGACGAAGTCGGCCTGCGCGGTCTGTTTGAGATAGTTGGCAGTCAGCATCTGCACGCCGCCGCCGCTGATGACGCCGACGTTGAGCGTGCCCGGCTTTTCCTTCGATGCCTTCAGGAAGTCCTGCAGGGACTTGTACTGCGACTCGCCATTGGAGACGGCAAGGCAATCGAAATAGCCCATGGACGAAATCGGGGCGAAATCCTTGAGCGGATCGTAGCCGAGGTCTTTGTACAGCGGCACCGAGCTCGAGACGCCGCCCGTGAACAGGATGAGCGTGTAGCCATCGGCCGGCGCCGAGATCGCCGCCTTCGCAGCGGCAATGCCACCGGCCGCGGGCATGTTCTCGACGATGAAACGCTGGCCGAGCTTTTCGCCCAGCTTGTCGGCGACGATGCGTGTCGAGATGTCGCCAACGCCGCCGGCGCCGAGCGGCAGAATGATGCGGACGGGACGGTCGGGATATTTTTGCGCCGATGCGATCTGCGGCGCGCCGGCCACCAAGCCGGCCAACAGCGATAAACAAAGCAAACTGCGAACGGCATTCGCCATAGCTGATCCTCCCATGAGGGCGGTCTTGTTCGCCGCCTGTTTTATGGACGCAGCTTGCGACAGGGCGGACCCGTCAATCAAGGGCGCGTTGCGCAGCGGAGCTGCTACGCGTGCCGATTGCGACATAACGAAAATGGCCGGGCTTTCGCCCGGCCATTCGCAAACTCTACGATGCTGCCGAGGCTTAGACTTGCCGGTCGACCAGCGCCTTCTTCAACTCGGCGATCTGCTTGGCCGGATTGAGGCCCTTCGGGCAGGCCTTCGAGCAGTTCATGATGGTGTGGCAGCGATAGAGGCGGAACGGATCCTCGAGATTGTCGAGGCGTTCGCCGGTCGCTTCGTCGCGCGAGTCCTGCACCCAGCGGTTTGCCTGCAACAGTGCGGCCGGGCCGAGATAACGATCCGAATTCCACCAGTAGCTCGGGCAGGAGGTCGAGCAGCAGGCGCACAGGATGCACTCGTACATGCCGTCGAGCTTGTTGCGGTCCTCGTGGCTCTGGCGCCATTCCTTCTCCGGCGTCGCCGTCGTCGTGTGCAGCCACGGCTCGATCGACGCGTACTGGGCGTAGAAGTTCTTCAGGTCCGGTACCAGATCCTTGACCACCGGCTGGTGCGGCAGCGGATAGATCTTCACCGTGCCCTTCACATCGTCGGTCGCCTTGGTGCAGGCGAGGGTGTTGGTGCCGTCGATGTTCATCGCGCACGACCCGCACACGCCTTCGCGGCAGGAGCGACGGAAGGTCAGCGTCGGATCGATGTTGTTCTTGATCCAGATGAGCGCGTCGAGAACCATCGGGCCGCAGTCGTTGCGGTCGACGTAATAGGTGTCGACGCGCGGATTGGCGCCGTCGTCCGGATTCCAGCGGTAGACGCGGAACTCGGTCTCTTCACCGGACTTGGCCTTCGGGCCGTGCGGCCACTTCTTGCCTTCGGTGATCTTGGAGTTCTTGGGCAGCGTAAATTCAGCCATGTGACGATCCGCGGGTTGGCGCGATTAGTAAACGCGCGCTTTCGGTTCGATGTACGAGACTTCGTTGGTCAGCGTGTAGGTGTGGACGGGGCGGTAGTCGATCTTCACGTTGCCCTTCTCGTCCGCCCACGCCAGCGTGTGCTTCATCCAGTTCTTGTCGTCACGCTCGGGGAAGTCCTCACGCGCATGGCCGCCGCGGCTTTCGGTGCGGTTCTCGGCCGACTCCATCGTGACCAGGGCCTGAACGATCAGGTTGTCCAACTCGAGAGTCTCGATCAGATCGGAATTCCAGATCAGCGAACGATCGTTGACCTTCACATCCGGCATGCCTTCGTAGACGTCGTGGATGAGCTTGACGCCTTCCTTCAGCACGTCGCCGGTGCGGAAGACGGCGCAGTTGTTCTGCATCACCCGCTGCATCTTGAGACGCAGTTCAGCGGTCGGCGTGCCGCCGGACGCGTAACGGCGGCCATCGAGCCGCGACAGCGCGAGGTCGGCCGAGTCCTTCGGCAGATCCGGCTGCTTCTCGCCGGGCTTGAGGATCTCGGCGCAACGCTGCGCGGCGGCGCGGCCGAACACCACGAGGTCGATCAGCGAGTTGGAGCCGAGGCGGTTGGCGCCATGCACAGAGACGCAGCCCGCTTCGCCGAGCGCCATCAGACCGGGGATCACCTGGTCCGGATTGCCGTCCTTCAGGGTGACCGCTTCGCCGTGATAGTTCGTGGCGATGCCGCCCATGTTGTAGTGCACGGTCGGCAGCACCGGGATCGGCTCGCGGGTCACGTCGACGCCGGCGAAGATGCGCGCGGTTTCGGAGATGCCTGGCAGGCGTTCGTGCAGCACCTTCGGATCGAGATGGTCGAGGTGCAGGAAGATGTGGTCCTTGTCCTTGCCGACGCCGCGGCCTTCGCGGATCTCCAGGGTCATGGAGCGCGAAACCACGTCACGCGAGGCGAGGTCCTTGGCCGACGGCGCGTAACGCTCCATGAAGCGCTCGCCTTCGGAGTTGGTCAGATAGCCGCCTTCGCCGCGCGAACCCTCGGTGATGAGGCAGCCCGCCGGATAGATACCGGTCGGGTGGAATTGAACGAATTCCATGTCCTGCATCGGCAGCCCGGCCCGCAGCACCATGCCGCCGCCGTCGCCGGTGCAGATGTGCGCGGAGGTGCAGGAGAAGTAGGCGCGGCCATAGCCGCCGGTCGCCAGAATGGTCTGGTTGGCGGCGAAGCGGTGGATCGAGCCGTCGTCCATGTTCAGCGCGATGACGCCGCGGCAACGGCCTTCGCTGTCCATGATCAGGTCGATAGCGAAGTATTCGATGTAGAACTCGGCGTTATGGCGCAGCGCCTGGCCGTACATCGTGTGCAGCATCGCGTGGCCGGTGCGGTCCGCCGCGGCGCAGGTGCGCTGCGCGGTGCCCTTGCCGTAATGCGTGGTCATGCCGCCGAACGGGCGCTGATAGATCTTGCCGTCTTCCTCGCGGCGCGAGAACGGCAGGCCCCAGTGCTCGAGCTCATACACGGCAGCCGGCGCGTTGCGGCACATGTACTCGATCGAATCCTGGTCGCCGAGCCAGTCCGACCCCTTGACGGTGTCGTACATATGCCAGCGCCAGTCGTCCTCGCTCATATTGCCGAGCGCGGCGGCGATGCCGCCCTGCGCCGCGACGGTGTGCGAGCGGGTCGGGAACACCTTGGTGATGCAGGCCGTGCGCAAGCCGGCTTCCGAGCAGCCGACGACGGCGCGCAGGCCGGAGCCGCCGGCGCCGACCACGACGACATCGTAGCTGTGGTCTTCGATCGGATAGGCGCGGCCGTTTACTGCCGGTCCGCCATTCGTTTTTTCATTGCCCGCCATGACTTAGACTCCAAACGAAAGCTTCAGGATGGCGAAGCAAGAGGCGAGGCCGACGGCGAAGCAGAAGAAGGTATTTCCCATCAGGCTCAAGAGCTTCAGCTTATCCTCGTGCACGTAGTCGAGGATGATTTCCTGCATACCGATCCACATGTGGTAGACGGTATTGACGATGAACAACAACATGATCACGGCCACCAGCGGCGAGCCGAGGATCTGCACCACGGCGGCGTGACTGCGGCCGAGAAGACTGATCACGATCACGATCAGCGCGACGGAGAGGAACACGCCGGCGAAGCCGGTGACCCGCTGATGCCAGAAACCCGTCGTGCCGGAGTGGGCAGCGCCCAGGCCGCGCACGCGGCGCATCGGAGTACGCATTTCGTTTGGACGCTGGCCGATCATCGCGGGCCTCCCATGGCGAGATAGCCGACGATCCACACCAGAATGGTCAGCGCGACCGAGCCGACGATGGTAGCGACCGCGAGCATTTCGCGTTCGTTAGGCTCGAAGCCGTGGCCGGTGTCCCAGATCAGGTGGCGGATGCCGCCGAGCATGTGGTGGAGAAGCGCCCACGTATACCCGAACAGCACCAGGCGGCCGATGAAGCTGCCGATGAACCATTCGAAATTGGCGTAGGCGTTGGGCCCGGAAGCCGCTGCGATCAGCCACCAGGCGAGCAGCAGCGTGCCGAAATACAATCCGGCGCCCGTGATGCGATGCACGATGGACATCATCATCGTGAGCATCGGTTTGTAGATTTGCAGGTGGGGCGAGGTGGGGCGCGCTCGGCGCGCTCCCGTGGTGGTGCTCGCCTCAAGCTCGGCCATTGTCGATCTCCCACTCCGCACCACCGGATCCCTGTCGGTGGTCGCGGCCGGTTGGTAGCCAAAGCGAGCGCCGACCGCAACGCACTTAATGGTTGAAGTCGCAGCCAGCTTCGAACTGAAATTGTTCTAACTTCTTCAAATACGAAAATAGAAGGTGTAAAGTGTCTGTTCAATATGTGATTTACGTAGATAGCCTTCGCAAAATAAGAAGGATAGGGTTCCGTGCGCTACGACTTCACCGATCTGAATCTTTTCCGCCATATCGTGGAGGCCGGGAGCATCACGCACGGCGCCGCACGGACGAACTTGGCGCTGGCGGCGGCCTCGACCCGCATCCGCAAGATGGAGCTGGCCTTCGGCACCGAGCTCCTGGTGCGCGGGCGCGGCGGCGTGACGCCGACGCAGGCCGGCCGCACGTTGTTACAGCACGCACGCGGTATCCTCGCGCAGACCGAACGCATGCAGGAGGACTTGTCGCCTTACGCTCGCGGTCTCGCCGGCCAGGTCCGTGTCCTGTCGAACACCAATGCGCTCACTGAATTTCTGCCGGAGACCTTGAGCTCATTCCTGATGTCGCATCCCGACATCAGCGTCGACCTTGAGGAGCGCCTGTCCGACGAGATCGTCGGCTTGATCGCGGAAGGGACGGGCGACATCGGGATCGTCGCCGGCACGGTCGATTACGGCGGGCTGCATACGTTTCCGTTCCGCAGCGATCGTTTCGTGCTGGTGGTGTCCAGCCAGCATCCGCTCGCCGGCTCGGAGGGGGTCGCCTTCGCCGATGTCGTCGATTACGACATGATCGGGCTCGATCGCGCCAGCGCCATCCAACGCTTCCTGGCCGACCGCGCCGCGCGCATCGGCCGTGCCATCAAGCTGCGCGTTCAGTTGCGCAGCTTCGACGCCATCTGCCGGTTGGTCGAAGCCAATGTCGGTGTTGGCATTGTGCCGGGGACCACGGTGAAACGCACGATGCGCAACATGGCGATCAGCGCGGTCCAGCTGACCGACCCATGGGCCCAGCGCGATCTCACCATCTGCGTACGCGATATCGAGGCGCTGCCGCCTTATGCGCGGCAGTTGGTGGATCATTTGAGGGCCGGTGTATGAGGGCGTGTTCGCGCCAGCGCCTCACTTCACCATCAGCACCCAATAATCCAAGTCGAGAATAACCTCCGGCTCGTAGTCGTCGCCCGACTTATACGGAAAATCGGGGCAAGGCCGATCCTTCGTCGCCACCGTGCGCAGGCGCAACGCGCCGACGTCGCTGCGGCCCGGGATGTCGGCCTTGGCCAGCACCTCCGACCAGGCAAACACGGTCAGCCCTGCAAACAAAGGTGCGACGTGCCGCCCGCCATTGATGGCCGCGACATGGAACGCATTGCCGAGTCCATTGAACGACAGCGCGCGCGCAAGCGAGATCACGTGGCCGCCGTAGATCAACCGTTTGCCGAAGCGGTCCTTGCTCTGGGCGAACTGGTTGAAGTGCACCTTGGCCGTGTTCTGGTAGAGGCGCGTCGCGATCATATGCTCGGCTTCCTCAACGGTCATGCCGTCGACATGATCGATCTTCTCGCCGACCTGATAATCGCCGAAACGATGTTGGCTGCCGGAAAGCGTGAGGTCATACGCATCCGCCTTGATCGGCGGACAAGCCGCTCCCAGCAGCGACGCATCCACCGCTTTCGGCAGATCCGGCACCGTGTCGCCGGGCGAAGGCGCGCTCTCGTCACGTTTGCGCACCATCACCCAGCGTGCGTAGTCGAGCACCGCCTCGCCACGCTGGTTGAAACCACGCGAGCGCACGTAAACGATGCCGCTCTTGCGGTTTGAATTCTCGCGCAGGCCGATCACCTCCGACACCGCGTTGAGCGTATCGCCCGGATACACCGCCTTGAGGAAACGGCAGTCGGCGTAACCGAGATTGGCCACCGCGTTCAGCGAGATGTCCGGCACCGTCTTGCCGAACACGATGTGGAACACCAACAGGTCGTCGATCGGCGCGCGCGGATAGCCGGTCGCCTGCGCAAAGGCATCGGAGGATTGCACCGCAAAGCGCCCACCGAACAACGCGTTGTAAAGCGCGACGTCCCCGACGGTGACCGTTCGCGGTGTGGCGTGGCGGATCTCCTGGCCGAGCCGAAAATCCTCGAAGAAATTGTCCGGATTGGTCTTGGAATTCATGGGGAAGAGCCGTTTTGCGCGGATTTGGCCGATGCTTTCATCTTACACGGCCCGCGGCCTTACTGCGCAAGGCCAAAATCCCGGCACGCGATGTAACCGGCCGCCCTCATCGACCGAATAGGAGGCATCGGGAATCCGGCCGTGCGTTGCGCCGGTCGAAGGAGATCGTATGAGCGGCCAGGCGTTTCAACCGAACGTGATGGCGCCGTGTAGCGAGTGTGCGTTGCATCCTGCGCCATTTGCGGACATGTCGGGGCGCAGTCCACGAGCGCGGCGTGCCATGACGACGGCTGAA
Source organism: Pseudolabrys taiwanensis (assembly GCF_003367395.1). NCBI lineage: Bacteria > Pseudomonadati > Pseudomonadota > Alphaproteobacteria > Hyphomicrobiales > Xanthobacteraceae > Pseudolabrys > Pseudolabrys taiwanensis. The sequence goes on from NZ_CP031417.1 coordinate 4,149,330, forward strand.
ACGCAGTCCCTTAACGCCGACGACCTCCGCCGTTCAGCTCAGATGGCGGCGGCGCAGGCGGGCGACCGTGCCGCCTACGAGGCGCTGTTGCGCGATTGCGTGCCGTTGATCAAGGCCATTGCCGGCCGGCAGGGTGTGCCCCGGGACCGCCGAGACGATGTCGTGCAGGATGTGTTGCTGACGATCCACCGCGCGCGCCATACCTACGATCCGTCCCGTCCGTTCACCGCCTGGCTCCGCGTCATCGCCGAGCGCCGTGCGATCGATGTATTGCGCCGGACGCGCCGCAACGATCTGCGTGAGGTGCACGCACCGCTGGCCTTCGACGCCTATCCCGACGAAGATGCCGACCCCGCGCGCGGTGTCGCGCAGACGGAGGTCTCGGGCCGGGTGAGCGAGGCGCTGGCGGGACTGCCGCCGAGCCAGCGCGAGGCGGTCGAGACCTTGGTGCTACAGGAGCAAACACTGACGGAAGCCGCGATCGCCACGCGCCGCACCAAAGTGGCGCTGAAAGTGAACTTGCATCGCGCGCTCAAGACGCTGCGTAGCAAGCTCGCGCGAACGGAGTGGACGCCATGACCGGCTCGCCCCACGATCGCCTGATCCAGGGTCTCGCCGCCGACCTGACGCCGGTGCGGCCGTTGCCGGCGCCTGCGTTGCGGGCGCTCGGCTGGCTCGGCGCCGTCGGCGCTGTTGCGATAGCGCTTGCCGTCTTCGCCGATCTCCACGCCATGTGGGAGCGGATCACCATGGCGCCCGATATGTGGCTCGCCGTCATCGGATCGATCGCGACGGCAGTTCTCGCCAGTATCGCCGCCTTCGAACTGAGCCTGCCCGACGCACGCCGTGACTGGGCCTGGCTGCCTGTGCCGGGCTTGTTGTTGTGGATCGGCGCCAGCGGCTTCGGCTGCCTGCGCTCGTGGGTATTGCCGGACACGCATGTCGCGGTGATGGGGGAGTCGCGGGACTGCCTCGTGTTCATCGTCGCGTTGTCGGTACCGTTGTCGGCGTTGATGCTGGTGATGCTGCGCCGGGCCTGTCCGTTGCAGCCGGGACTAACCGCGGCGATGGGCGGCCTCGCGGTTGCCGCGGCTGCGGCGACCTTGCTCAATTTCTTCCATCCGTTCGATGCGGCGGCAACCGATCTCGCCGTTCACGCGTTCGCCGTGGGCCTGGTCGTCGCCGCTAACCGTGTGCTCGGCGGACGGGTGTTCGCCGCGCCGATTTTTTCGCGGCCGATGTAACCGCGGGCGGGGTGCGACCGAAGAGGAGGAGATGGCGCAACGGCGTCATCGCACATCCTCTGGAGGAGTAACCATGACCCGTTCCCGCATCATCCTGTCCCTGGCCGCCGCGACCGTTGGCTTCACGCTCGCCGTCGCCCCCGGCGCCTTCGCGCAGGACAGCATGAAGAAAGACACGATGACCAAGGACAGCATGTCCAAGGACAACATGAAGAAGGACTCGATGTCGAAGGATTCGATGTCCAAGGACTCCATGTCGAAAGACAACATGTCCAAGGATTCCATGTCCAAGGACCACATGAAGAAATAACCGTGCTTGGGGCGGCCGGGTGCTGCATCCGCGGGCCCGGTCGCCTCGTAGCTGCGCAAGGAATGTCACGGAGAGAGCGTCATGAGCGTGCAGGCGATCGCCACAAGGACCGAACGTACGGCCGTCATTCATCCGGTCTGGGTTCGCATCGCGCATTGGATCAACGCGGTGGCGATCCTGGTGATGATCGGCTCCGGTTGGCAGATTTACGATGCTTCACCGTTGTTCGGCTTCACGTTCCCGCGGCAGATCGCGCTCGGCCAATGGCTCGGCGGTGCGTTGCAGTGGCATTTCGCGGCGATGTGGGTGCTGGTCGTCAACGGGCTCGTCTATGTGACGCTCGGCTTCGTTACCGGCCGCTTCCGCCGCAAGCTGCTGCCCATCTCGCCGGGCGCGGTGCTGGCCGATACCAAGGCGGCGCTGACCTTCAAGCTCAGCCATGAGGACCTGTCGCATTACAACGCCGTGCAGAAGTTGCTGTATGCCGGCATTCTTCTCGTGGGCGCGGTCATCGTGTTGTCCGGTCTCGCGATTTGGAAGCCGGTGCAATTCCAGGAACTGACCGCGCTGTTCGGCGGCTACGACGTCGCCCGCTATGTTCACTTCGCCTGCATGGCGGCGATCGTCGGCTTCCTGGTCGTTCATGTATCGCTCGCGCTGCTGGTGCCGAAGAGCCTGCGCGCGATGGTCGCCGGCAAGTAGGAGAAGCGATATGCGTATCCGCAAAATCATTCCCGGCGTCGATTCCAAGCTCCTGATCAAGGACGCCGCCAAGCTGATGCCTGATGCCTCGCGCCGCGGCTTCCTGCGTGGTGCGGCGAGTTTGGGCGCGCTCGCCTTCTTGACCGGTTGCGACATCGTCGACGGCGACACGGCCGAAGGCGTCTTGCGCAAGGTGTCGGAGTTCAACGACGGCGCGCAGGCGGCTTTGTTCAGCCGCACCAAGCTGGCGCCGACCTACAAGGAAAGCGACATCACGCGGCCATTCCCGTTCAACGCCTATTATAGTGAGGACGAAGCGCCGGTGGTCGACGGCGACAGCTACAAGCTCGAGATTTCAGGCCTCGTCGAGAACAAGAAGCCGTGGACGCTGAAGGAGCTTCATGCGCTGCCGGAGGTGTCGCAGATCACCCGTCACATCTGCGTCGAGGGCTGGAGCGCGATCGGCTCGTGGCAGGGCGCTTCGCTCGCCGACTTCCTGAAACGCATCGGCGCCGACACGCGCGCGAAATACGTCTGGTTCCAGTGCGCGGAGGGCTATACCAACACCATCGACATGCCGACCGCGTTGCATCCGCAGACGCAGATGTCGTTCAAGTTCGACAACAAGATCCTGCCGCGCGCCTACGGCTTTCCGATGAAAATCCGCATCCCCACCAAGCTCGGCTTCAAGAATCCGAAATACGTGGTGGCGATGGAAGTCACCAACGTCGACAAAGGCGGCTATTGGGAGAACCAGGGCTACAACTGGTTCTCGGGGCTTTGATCCCGCCGCGCTCTCGTTCTTTAGGATGAGAAGACGGGCGGATCGCTTGTCATAACCGATCTCTTCCGTTAGCACACCGGCGCGCCGATGAGCGACACGCCGTTGCCGCAAGCGCCCTGCTGCATCTCCGCTCATCCGGTCGCACGATAATTCTTGCGCGACCCGCCCCACACCCGGCATGACGCCCGGTGCGCGAGCACCAATCGCGCGCGCGAACGATATTTCGCGCTCCGACCAAGGATGATTGCGATGGACCGGGAACAGCCAAAACGCCGCCTCTGGAGCTGGTGGTACCTGCTCTTCATTCTCCTCTGCGGCGTATCGTTGTGGCCGCCGTTCTTCAACCGCATCGAGCCGACGTTGATCGGCATCCCTTTCTTCTACTGGTTTCAACTCGCGCTGATCCTCGCCGGCGCGGTGGTGACCGCTGTCGTCTATTTCGCGACCGAAGAATGAACGCGCTGCGCGCCCGAACGACGCTCGAAAAGGAACTTGGATTTGCAGAACATTAATTGGGTCGCGCTCGCCGTCTTCGTGTTGCTGTTCGGGTTTGTGACGTGGCTTGGTTTCGCCGCCGCGCGTTGGCGCAAGGGCGATCTCGATCAATTGCATGAATGGGGCCTCGGCGGCCGCCGCTTCGGCACCATGGTCACCTGGTTCCTGATCGGCGGCGATCTCTATACGGCTTATACCTTCATCGCCGTGCCGGCCTTGGCGTTCGGTGCTGGCGCCATCGCCTTCTTCGCGATCACGTATACGATCCTGATCTATCCGCTGCTGTTCGTCGTTTTCCCGCGCATTTGGCGTGTCTGTCACAAGCACGGCTACATCACCGCCGGTGACTTCGTGCGCGGTCGTTTCGGCAATCGCTGGCTTGCGCTTGCGATCACGGTCACGGGGCTGGTCGCCACCATGCCCTACATCGCGTTGCAGCTTGTCGGCATGCAGGTCGTCGTCGGCGCGATGGGCGTCAGCGGCTCCGGCCTCCTGGGCGAACTGCCGCTGATCATCGCCTTCCTCATCCTTGCGGCCTTCACCTACACCAGCGGCCTGCGCGCGCCGGCTTCTATTGCCATCGTCAAGGACATCCTGATCTACATTACGGTCTTCGCCGCGATCATCATCATCCCGATCGAGATCGGCGGCTTTGGCAAGGTGTTCTCGGCGGTGCCGCCGGAGAAGCTCCTGCTCGCCATGCCGGGCCCGAACTCGACCGGCGCGTACGGCGCCTATGCCACGCTCGCGCTCGGCTCGGCGCTGGCGCTGTTCCTCTATCCGCACTCGATCACCGGCATCCTCAGCGCCTCGAGCGGCCACGCGATCCGCCGCAATGCGGCGCTGTTGCCCGGCTATTCGTTCGTGCTTGGTCTGCTGACGCTGCTCGGCTTCTTCGCCATCGCCGCCGGCGTCGCGGGGCTGCCGCAGTTCGCCGAGGGCTTCAAGGAGTTCGGCAACAACTACGCGGTTCCCGCGCTGTTCCTGCACGCCTTCCCGTCGTGGTTCGTCGGCGTCGCCTTCGCGGCCATCGCCATTGGCGCCCTGGTGCCGGCGTCGATCATGTCGATCGCCGCGGCAAACCTCTACACCCGCAACATCCACCGCGAGTTCATCAATAAGAACCCGACGCCGGAGCAGGAAACGCAGATGGCGAAATGGGTATCGCTCATCGTCAAGGCGGGCGCGCTGGTGTTCATCCTGTTCATCCCGACGAAATACGCGATCTATCTGCAATTGCTCGGCGGCATCTGGATTATCCATACCTTGCCGGCGGTGATGCTCGGCGCCTTCACGCGCTGGTTCAATTCGTGGGCGCTGCTGGTTGGTTGGGCGGTCGGCATCGCGCTCGGCACCATCATGGCGGCGGCAACCGGTTTGACGCCGACTTATCCGCTGGTCATCGCCGGCTTCTCGCTGCCCGGCTACACGGCGCTTTACACGGTCGTGCTCAACTTGCTGATCGCCGTTGTGCTGACGCCGGTTTTCAATGCCATCGCCGCCGCGCGCAACGCGGCGGACCAGACGGCGGAGGCCGATTACGTCGCCTGACCGTGGTGCTCGCTACTTCTGCCGCGGCTGCTCGGACCCGGTGATGAGCCGCGCGCCGCGTTGGAAGGTGAGGTAGTCCCAGAACCAGGTGAAGGCGACCATGAAGCGGTAGCGCAGGCCGATCAGGAAATAGATGTGCGCGACGCTCCAGAACACCCAGCCGACGAAGCCCTTCAATTGCAGGCGGCCGAATTTCACCACCGCGGCGCGGCGGCCGATGGTGGCGAGATCGCCGAGATGGCGATAGCGGAACGGCTTGCCGCCTGACTGACCTGCGACGCGCGCCGCGATGAGCGTGCCGACATAGTGTCCCATCTGCTTGGCGGCCGGTGCGATGCCGGGCACCGGATGTCCGTCGCTGGCGAATACCGCCGCGGTGTCGCCGATGACGAAAATTTCCGGATGGTCCGGCAGCGACAGATCGGGCCCGACTTTCACGCGCCCCGCGCGGTCCGCTTCGACGCCGAGCCAGCGGGCGGCGGGGGACGCGACTACGCCCGCGGCCCAGATGACGGTGCCGGCATCGATGCGGCCGGCATTGGTATCGACACCGCCCTCGTCGCATTTCGTGACCATCGTATCCGTGCGTACGTCGACGCCGGCCTTCATGAGCGTCGCGCGGACATAGTCGGACATGTCGGGCGGAAACGCCGGCAGCAGGCGCGGCCCCGCTTCGATCAGCACGATGCGCGCCGCGCGCGGATCGATATTGCGGAAGTCGGCGGCGAGCGTTTGTCGCGCGATGTCGGCAATCGCGCCGGCCATTTCGACGCCGGTTGCGCCGCCGCCGACGATGACGAACGTGAGCAGGCGATTTTGTGCGGCACGATCGGCCATCGCCTCGGCCCGCTCGAAGGCGATGAGGATGCTGCGGCGGATTCGCGTGGCGTCCTCGATACGCTTGAGGCCGGGCGCGACCGGCGCCCATTCGTCGTGGCCGAAGTAGGAGTGGGTCGCGCCGGTGGCGAGCACGAGATAGTCGTACGGGATCTCGTTCATGGTGGTGCGGATGTATTTGCGCGCGGCGTCGACCGCGACGACCTCTTCCATCAGCACCGTGGCGTTGCGCTGGTCCCGCAGGATGTGGCGGATCGGCCAAGCGACATCGGCCGGCGACAACGCCGCTGTGGCGACCTGATAGAGCAGCGGCTGGAAGCAGTGATGGTTGTGCCGGTCGATGACGGTCACCTCGGCGGCCGCGCGGTCCAACGCCTTGGCGGCTTCCAATCCGCCGAAGCCGGCACCCACGACGACGATTCTCGGGACGCTGAGGGCCATCTCACACCCATCCGTTTGACGCAGGCCTTACCCTCAATGTCGGGGCGGCCGGAGCAGTTGCCAAGGTAGAAGCGAGGCTTTAGCAATCCGTGCCTTAGCTGGCGTCGTGGCAGGAATACCCGCCATGACGGAGGAAACGCTCACACGAGGCCCCCATGGCAACCTACAACCTTCTTCTTCTCCCCGGCGACGGCATCGGTCCTGAAGTGATGGCCGAGGTGAAGCGGATCATCGAATTCCTCAATAAAAAGGGCCCGAACCGCTTTACCTATGACGAGGGGCTGGTCGGCGGCTCCTGCTACGACGCCCATCAGGTGTCGATCACCGACGAGACGATGGAGAAGGCCAAGGCCGCGGACGCCGTGATCTTCGGCGCGGTCGGCGGGCCGAAGTGGGACAAGGTGCCGTACGAGGCGCGCCCGGAGGCCGGCCTGCTGCGCCTGCGCAAGGATCTCGCGCTCTACGCCAATTTGCGCCCGGCGGTGACCTATCCGGCGCTGGCCGACGCCTCCGCGCTCAAGCGCGAGCTGGTCGAAGGGCTCGACATCATGATTTTGCGCGAGCTCACCGGCGGCGTTTATTTCGGCGAGCCGAAGACGATCACCGATCTCGGCAACGGCCAGAAGCGGGCGGTCGACACGCAGGTTTACGACACCTACGAGATCGAGCGCATCTCGCGCGTCGCTTTCGAGCTCGCGCGCAAGCGGCGCAACAAGGTGACGTCGATGGAAAAGCACAACGTCATGAAGACGGGCGTGCTGTGGAAGGAAGTCGTGCAGCAGACGCACGACCGCGAGTTCAAGGACGTGACGCTCGAGCACCAGCTCGCCGATTCCGGCGGCATGCAGCTCGTGAAGAACCCGAAGCAGTTCGACGTTATCGTCACCGACAATCTGTTCGGCGACCTCTTGTCGGATATCGCGGCGATGCTCACCGGCTCGCTCGGCATGCTGGCTTCCGCGTCGCTCGGCGAGGTCGATCCGAAGACGCAGAAGCGCAAGGCGCTCTACGAGCCCGTGCACGGCTCGGCGCCGGACATCGCCGGCAAGGGCGTCGCCAACCCGATCGCGATGATCGCGTCCTTCGGCATGGCGCTGCGCTACTCGTTCGATATGGGCAAGGAAGCCGACATGATCGATCAGGCTATCGCGGCGACGCTCGGCAAGGGCCTGCGCACCGGCGACATCGCCTCGGCGGGCATGAAGACCGTCGGCACGGAGGAGATGGGCTCGGCGATCATCGAAGAGCTGGAGAAGCTGGCGGCGTAGCACCTTGCTCGGTTGAGAAGTTTTCCCCGCAGTTCGCAGCGGGGGCTGCCATCACCACAACGCGCTTGACGAATCGAGGGGCCGTGGCGCCATATGTAGGCGTCACGGTCTTTCTGTCTCTACATATTGTAGAGTGGAGAGCTAAGAGGGAACCCGGTGCGCCAGCAATGGCAAGGCCGGGGCTGCCCCCGCAACTGTAAGCGGCGAGCGATCGTCATATGACCTCGGTCATGAAGTCACTGGTGCGAGCGCGCCGGGAAGACATGACGATCGCAGCGACCCGCGAGCCAGGAGACCTGCCGTGAGCGATGAATACGTCCTCGGGCGGGGTGCCCCGGCGGTCGCTTGCGGCTCACCGCGCGCCTGCGCGGTTTCCTGACAAGCCTCCTCCTTGCGCCTTCCGCCCCAACATCACGGGGTTGCTGATGGCCTTCAGCTTCGACTTCGATCAGACCGGACAACTGGTGCAGCCGAAGCCGGCGGCATCGAAACCGTCGCCCGCGCCCACGCGCGCCGCACCGGAGCTGCGCGTCGTGCCGACGCCGCAACCGCGGCCGCATCAGGCGCCATTGCCGTATCCGCTCGCGCCGAGACCCAAGCCCGCCGATCTCACGCTCGATCGCAGCCGCGACGACCTGCTCACGACCTTCGGCAAGCTGACGCTGACCGACCGCTATCTGATGCCGGGCGAGAGCTTCCAGGACATGTTCGCGCGTGTCTCCTGCGCCTTCGCCGACGATGTCGATCACGCGCAACGGCTTTACGATGCGATGTCGCGGCTGTGGTTCATGCCGGCGACGCCGGTTCTGTCGAACGGCGGCACGACGCGCGGTTTGCCGATCTCCTGCTTTCTCAACGCGGTGCCGGATTCGCTCGACGGCATTGTCACGACTTGGAACGAGAACGTGTGGCTTGCCTCCAACGGTGGCGGCATCGGCACCTATTGGGGTCAGGTGCGCTCGATCGGCGAGCAGGTGAAGACCGGGCAGACGTCGGGCATCATCCCTTTCATCCATGTGATGGACGGCCTCACGCTCGCCATCAGCCAGGGCTCGCTGCGCCGCGGCTCGGCGGCGGTCTATCTCGACATCCACCATCCGGAGATCGAGGAGTTCCTCGAAATCCGCAAAGCCTCCGGCGACTTCAACCGCAAGGGGCTGAACCTGCATCACGGCATCAACATCACCGATGCCTTCATGGAGGCGGTGAAGGACGGCACCAAGTTCGCGCTGCGCAGCCCGAAGACCAACGCCGTGATGCGCGAAGTCGATGCGCGCCAGCTCTGGCAGCGCATCCTAGAAACGCGCTTGCAGACCGGCGAGCCGTATCTGCTGTTCATCGATGCGGTGAACCGCTCGCTGCCCAAGCATCAGCGCGAGTTGGGCTTGAAGGTCTCGACCTCCAACCTGTGCAGCGAAATCACGCTGCCGACCGGCAAGGATCATCGCGACGAGGAACGCACCGCGGTGTGCTGCCTGTCGTCGCTCAATGTCGAAACCTGGGACGAGTGGGCGGAGGAGCCCGGCTTCATCGAGGACGTGCTGCGATTCCTCGACAATGTGCTGACGCACTTCATCGAGGTGGCGCCGGAGGGCATGAAGCGCGCGCGTTACGCCGCGTTGCGCGAGCGCTCGGTCGGCCTCGGCATCATGGGCTTCCACTCATTCTTGCAGTCGAAGGGCATCCCGTTCGAAAGCGCGATGGCGAAGTCGTGGAACATGAAGATGTTCCGCAAGATCCGCCGCGACTCGGACGCGGCGTCGGTCGCTTTGGCGCAGGAGCGCGGCCCGTGCCCGGACGCGCTCGAACGCGGCGTGATGGCGCGGTTCTCGCACAAGCTGGCGATCGCGCCGACCGCCTCGATCAGCATCATCTGCGGCGGCACCAGCGCCTGCGTCGAGCCGATCCCGGCCAACATCTACACGCACAAGACGTTGTCCGGTGCCATCTCGGTACGCAATCCCTATCTCGCCAAGCTGCTCGCCTCGAAAGGCGCCGACACGGCGGAGGTCTGGCAATCGATCATCGAACACGAGGGCTCGGTCGCGCATCTCGACATGCTGAGCGAGCACGAGAAGGCGATCTACCGCACCGCCTTCGAGATCGACCAGCGCTGGATCATCGAGCTGGCCGCCGATCGCGCCCCGTTCATCTGCCAGAGCCAGTCGATCAACCTCTATCTGCCGGCCGACATCGATAAATGGGACCTGCACATGCTGCACTGGTCGGCGTGGAAGCGTGGCATCAAGAGCCTTTATTACTGCCGCTCCAAGTCGATTTCACGCGCGGCCTTCGCCGGCAAGCTCGGCGACAAGGCAAAGCCGGACGAGGGATTGAAAGCGTCGGCGCCGACCGACTACGAGGAGTGTCTTGCATGTCAGTAACGGTCGACCTGACCGCCTTCGATCCGCGTGTTCTCATCGGCACCGGTCGCGTCGGATTGCTCGAGACGACGGGCACCTACGACGTCGACCGCTACGCCTGGGCCTATGAGTTCTGGAAGCGGCAGCAGCAGACGCATTGGATGGGGGAGGAGGTGCCGCTCGGCTCCGACCTCAAGGATTGGGCGTCCGACCGCGTCACGCCGAACGAACGCGCGCTGCTGACGCAGATCTTCCGCTTCTTCACGCAGTCGGACATCGAGGTCGGCGACAACTACCTCAAGCGCTATATCCCGATCTTCCAGCCGCTCGCCGTGCAGATGATGATGGCCGCCTTCACCAACATGGAGACGGTGCACATCGACGCCTATGCGTTGCTGCTCAAGACGCTCGGCATGCCGAAGACCGAGTTCGAGGCGTTCCGCGACTACTCGGAGATGCGCGCCAAGGCCGATTACATGCACGAGTTCGGCGTCGATACCGTCGCCGATGTCGCGCGCACGCTGGCGATGTTCGGCGCCTTCACCGAAGGCATGGCTTTGTTCGCGAGCTTCGCGATGCTGCTGAACTTCCCGCGCCAGAACAAGATGAACGGCATGGGCCAGATCGTCAGCTGGTCGGTGCGCGACGAGAGCCTGCATTGCGAGGGCATCATCCGTCTGTTTCACGAATGGAATCGAGAAACAGGCGCGGTCACGCGCGCGGTGCGCGACGATATCGTCGACGTGGCCAAGACAATGGTCGGTCTCGAGGAGCGCTTCGTCGACCTCGCCTTCGGCTTGGGCGGCATCGACGGCATGACGCCGGCGGACATTCACGCTTACGTCCGGTACGTCGCCGATTGGCGGCTAACACAGCTCAAGCTGCCGACGACCTTCGGCTATTTCGAGATGACCGAGGGCGGCTACAACCAGGTCAAGCCGCATCCGCTGCCCTGGCTGGTCGAGATCCTCAACGGGGTCGAGCACGCTAATTTCTTCGAGCAGCGCGCGACGGAATATTCCAAGGGCGCCAGCCGCGGCTCGTGGGACGGCGAGGATGGAGTCTGGTCGCAATTCGATCGCGTCGCGGCGCGGTGAGAGCGCAGCATCGAACCCGTCATCCTGAGGTGGCTTCGCCATAGCAGGCGCAGCCTGCGTAAACTTGGCTGCGATGCGAAGCTCTCGAAGGATGAATGGAGCATATGCCCGCCGTCGTCCTTCGAGGCACGCCGCCATAGCGCGTCGAAGACGGGCGTGAACGCGCTGATGGCGGCTCGCACCTCAGCGGATGACGGCTTCTCGCGCTCCGTTCGTCCCCGCGACAGCGGGGACCCAGCGCGGCGCCGCAAGTCTGCTAAGGCCTGCTGGACTCCCGCTTTCGCGGGAATGAGCGGCGAATGGATTGAGGCACCCCGAAACAAAAAACGCGGCCCCCGAGGGCCGCGTTTGTATCTGAACCGCTGGCAAGAACTCAGTACTGCAGCCAGGGATTGTTGCGGCTCGGCAGGTCGAACGGGCCGGGCAGGGCGCTCTGGTTGATGCCGAAGCTGGTGTTGTCCTGGATGCCGCTGGCCCGGTGGGTCGGCGTGATGGCGTAGCCGAAATTGCCGGGCTCGCCCGGGAAGGTCTCGGTGCCGGGGTCGAGATAAGAGCGCTTTTCCACGATCACGCGGGTGCGCGTACGACCATCTTCGCCGCGGGTGACCACCACGGTGCGGTTGGGGTTCGAATACACCACTTTCCGCTTCTTCGGGGCGGCATCGGCCGCCGTCGCCAGCAGGCCGGCGGCGACGATGAGAGCGGTGGCGGTGGCGAAAACTTTCAAGCGCATGGTGTCCTCAGCATTCGCCCCTTCGGGCCCCAGAATCCCTACCTGAATCTGCAATGCACAATAGCTAGGTTCGGTTCGGCGCAACAGGGCCTTATCACAGGCAATTGTCCACGCGCCGGCACTGATAAATATCAAAGAAAATGCCCCGCTCGCGGGCGAGCGGGGCCGGTAATGCGATGGGGCCGGGGGTGCCTGGGCCTCAGGTGCCGTAGTTCTTCTTCAGGTAGTCGGCGATCGCCTTGGCGTCCCCGTCGTCGATCGGCGCGCCGAACGCCTTGATCATTTTGGTGACCTCGGCGTCCCAGCCGGCGGCATTAAGAAACGGCGAGTTCATCGGGATGTAGGCCAGCGTGTGACAGGCTTGGCAGTTCGCCTCCACGGCGTCGACGCCGGGCGCCTGCTTGAGCTTCACTTCCTGCGCGGAGGCGCCCACGGCGGCGAGCGAAGCCAGGGCGGCGAGGGCAATCGTGATCTTGGTCATCATGCGTTCTCCCTCAGCTCGCCGTCAGCGTGATGTTCTGCATGACGTTGTTGTGATAGCCGGCCGGATTGAAGATGAGTTCCGACGTCTGGCTCTGACCGATGGCGTTGGTGGCGTTGACCATCACCGTGTTCTTGCCCGGCTTGGTATCGACGTCGATGCTCCAGGGCCGGAACGCGAACTTGCCGAGATCCTCGCCGAGTTTGGCGCTCACCCAGGTCTTGCCGCCGTCGGTCGAAACCTCGACCGAGCGAATGCCGTAACCGCCGTCCCAGGCGATGCCTGACACGGCGACCTTGCCGGCTTTCACTTTCGCGCCATCGCGATGGCTGGTGATCAAGGAATTGACGACGATCTCGGTGATCGGCGTGTTGGCAGCGGTCTCCTGCGAGACGAAGCGATCGCGGATCGGGAACTTGCCGAGCGGAATGCGATAGGCCGCGACCATCCAGAAGCCGCCGAGCGGCTTGGTGAGCGCGTTGATCTCGGTGATGTGCTTCATCCAATAGGTGCCGGTCCAGCCCGGAACGATGATGCGCGCGGGCGCGCCATTGAGATGCGGCAATGGCTGGCCGTTCATCTCGTAGGCAACGATGGTCGTGTCCTCCAGCGCCTTCCAAGCCGGAATGCTCTTGATGAAGTCCGGTGTCTTGTCGGCGACCGGGCCGTCGGCACCGTTGAACGACACTTCGATCGCGTCGCTCTTGATGCCGGCCTTGGCGAGAATGTCCTTGAGTTTGGCGCCTTTCCAGCGCGCGCAGCCCATTGCGCCATAGCCCCATTCGACGCCCGCGACGTGCGGCTTCGACAAGCCGCGGCGATTGCCGGAGCATTGATTGACGGCCACGACTTCGACGGCGGGTAATGCCTTCAAGTCGTCGAGCGACAGCTCGATCGGCGTGCCGGCCGCGTCGCCGCCGACCTTTACCTTGTAGGTCTTGGGATCGATCTCGGGGATGTCGGCGAGATGATAGCGAACGAAGAACTCATCGTTCGGTGTGATCGGCGTGCGGAAATATTCGAGCGGCGATTCGTAATTTGGCGGCCGGTCGGCGAGTTCGATCAGCGGTTTCTTGCCGGGCAGCGTCGCCATCTTGGCGTAACTCTCGACGCCGGTGGGTACGCCCGGTGTGAGTTCGGCGAGTGCCGCTTGCGCTTCCGAGAAGCTCGGCAGTCCTAGTCCGGATACAGCCAGCGTCGCGCCGGCCGTCCCCAACAGGTGACGTCGCGTGATCATTGTTTCCTCTCCTCAGAGGTCTGTCGCAAGCGACCGGTCATCACCGGCGCTTGCATATTCTTATTTGAATAGGATCGGATGATTTTACAGGGCGGTCAATCGCCGTTCGCGCGTGGCACGCTCGGTGTCACCGCACTGCAGCGCGAATCGTTGGCCTGCAGCGTTGCGCGTCAGCGGCCGATGCGGCGCGGTTCGGGGCGTGTCTCCAGCGCCTTCCAGAGCACCTTGTACTTCGGTGTCGGCGCCAGGATCGTGTCTCGCTGGCCGCAATAGGTGCGTTGCAACTCGGCTTGCGCGAACAACGCGCCGACTTTCGGCTCGCTGCCGGCGGAGAGCAATGTGAGACGGTCGAGCGCGCAGCTCAACGTCGACCGCTCGACGAGCGTGCCGCCGTTCTCGCCGCCTTGGCAGAACCAGCCGGAGATCTGTAGCCGCGGATCGGGGTAAGCGCGGACGAAGGCGAGACACTGACGCGGCGTGCCGACCGACGTGGCGAAGGTGACGATGGTGAGAGGACCGAACTTGCTCTCGAGCGGCTCGTCGCTCCGCACGACGTTCACCGGCCCGAGCGGTTTGGCGCTGGTGGCGATCTCGGTTTCCGGCGCGGCGAAACTGTCGATCTCGGTGCCCGGGCGGTAAATCTCGACCGAAAGATAGGGCGCTATGCCGTCGGCGTCGCCGAGGGTGAGGATGTCCTTGCGGCCGTTGCCTTCGGCGTGCCGGCGGATGGCGTAGCTCGAGGGCGCGTCGGCGGCCTCGGGGATCGCCAAGGCAAAGGCCGGGAACGGCTTTTCGATGTCGATCCAGGCCCGCTTATCGGCGGGGTCGATGGCAGTGATGCCATTTTTTGATTGAAAATATTGGGCCGCGGCGATGGATAAAAGCGCGGCAGCCGCCAGATAAGCCAGGAGGCGTATCAGGACGGAGGGCAGGTCGTCGCGCCAGGAGTGCAGGGCCGGGTGCATGGCCTCAAGTCCTTGGCAAGCCGCCATTGTATCGCTTGAAGTTCTCGCTTAGAAGCGCTGCCGTTCGGTTGCCGCAGCAAAGGCTGGCCGACGGAATTTTTCTGGAGAGTTAACAATGGGTTACAAGGTCGCCGTGGTGGGTGCCACCGGCAATGTCGGGCGCGAGATGCTCGCGATCCTGGCGGAACGCAATTTCCCGGCCTCGGAAGTGGTCGCGCTGGCCTCGCGCAAGAGCGCGGGCACGGAATGCTCGTTCGGCGACAAAACCCTGAAAGTGAAGGCGCTCGACCACTACGACTTCTCCGACGTCGACATCTGCCTGATGTCGGCCGGCGGCTCGGTGTCGAAGGAGTGGTCGCCGAAGATCGGCGCGCAGGGCGCGGTGGTGATCGACAATTCGTCGGCCTGGCGCATGGACCCGGACGTGCCGCTGATCGTGCCGGAGGTGAACGCCGACGCGGTCGCCGGCTTCACCAAGAAGAACATTATCGCCAATCCGAACTGCTCGACGGCGCAGCTCGTCGTCGCGCTGAAGCCGCTGCACGACAAGGCCAAGATCAAGCGCGTCGTCGTCGCGACCTATCAGTCGGTGTCGGGCGCCGGCAAGGATGCGATGGACGAGCTGTTCTCGCAGACCAAGTCGGTGTTCACGCTCGACGAGGTCGAGAGCAAGAAGTTTCCGAAGCGCATCGCCTTCAACCTCATTCCGCAGATCGACGTCTTCATGGAAGACGGCTTTACCAAGGAAGAGTGGAAGATGGTGGTCGAGACCAAGAAGATCCTCGACCCGAAGATCAAGCTGGTCGCGACCTGCGTGCGCGTGCCGGTCTTCGTCGGCCACTCGGAAGCCGTGAACATCGAGTTCGAGAACCCGATCACGGCCGATGAGGCGCGCGAGGTGCTGCGCGCCGCGCCGGGCTGCCTCGTCATCGACAAGCACGAGCCGGGCGGCTACGTGACGCCGTACGAATGCGTCGGCGAGGACGCGACCTACATCAGCCGCATCCGCGAGGACGGCACGGTCGAGAACGGTCTCGAGATGTGGGTCGTCTCCGACAACCTGCGCAAAGGCGCCGCGCTCAACGCCGTGCAGATCGCCGAATGCCTGATCAACCGCAAGCTGATCAGCGCCAAGAAGCAGGCGGCGTAAGTCTCGCAAGCAAACGGTTGCTCGGCCGTCATCCCGGCCGAGCACAAGCGAGAGCCGGGATCCAGTATCCCGTGTGCTCTCGCTAAGCTGCGGCGTACTGGGTCCCCGCTTTCGCGGGGACGACGGCCGTGGAAGCTAAAACCGCGGCGTCGCGAACAGCCGCGCGTGTTCTTCCTGCGCGACCGGCAGGAACTCGCCGCTCGCCTCGTCGCGCACCGACAACTGTCCCGTCGCCACGCCGAAGTAAGCGCCGTGCACGGCGACTTCGCCGCGCTCGATGACTTTGCGCAGGCGCGGGAAGGTCATCAGGTTATTCAGGCTGTTGACGACGTTGGCTTGCTCGAGCCGCGTCAGGTATTCGGCCGGCGACAATGAGCCCTTCGGTCCCGTCTTCTCCGCCGCCGGCGCCATCAACGCCATCCACTGGCCGATGAAGTCGCCGGGCGTCAAAGGTTGCGCGTCCTCGGCAAAGGCTTTGACGCCGCCGCATTGCGCGTGGCCGAGCACGACGATGTGCTTGATCTTGAGCGCGGCGATGCCGAACTCCAGCGCGGCGGACACGCCGTGCGCCTGCCCGTCCGGCGCGTAAGGCGGCACGATGTTGGCGACGTTGCGCACCACGAACAGCTCACCCGGGCCGGCATCGAAGATCACCTCCGGCGAGACGCGCGAGTCGCAGCAGCCGATGACCATGACTTGCGGTGACTGGCCGCGCTCCGACAGTGCGCGGTAGCGATCTTGTTCGTGGCGAAGGCGGCTGACCAGGAAGGCGCGATAACCGTCGATCAAATGAGCCGGGAAGGACATGCGGAGACCCCGTCTTGTTTGCGGCCTGCATCGCACAGTCAGGCCCAGATCGCCATAGGCAAGCCGAAGGCGTCGCGTTCGACTTGTGTCGGAAACGGGTGTGCGGTTCCCGCGTGAACGCGGCGGGCAATGGCGGCGCAGGCCAGCGCATCGAGCAGATCGTCGGGACCGGCGCCTTTCGGCGGCGCGCCGTGGACGATAGCCGGTGGTAATCCAGCGGCGATCAGCAGATCGCGGCGCAAGGCGAGACCCGGCTCATAGCAGCGGCTCTTCACCTTCTTCGGTTCCGTCAACGGCCGCTCGCCATTCAACCGCCAGAAGGCGAGTTCTGGATGGACCTCAAATGCGCGCGCGGCAAGCGCCGCGTCGGTCCGCAACGCGCCATCCACTTCGCGGATCTTCGGCGCGATGTTGAACAGCTGCTTGGACACCTTGCGCGGCGGATCGGACGTGGCGAGTGCGGTATCGCAGGCGGCGCGATAATCGGTCTCCTCGATGGCCGCGCGCGAGGGCACCGAGAACACGGACGATTGCCGCGCGCCCAAGAGCGGCCGCACAGCGTTCTCGGCGGCGCGGCCGCCCAAGCCCGTGCGCGCCGGCAAACCGATCGGCATATCAACGGCGACGACCGCGATCTGTCGCGCGGCGACGATATCGGCGAAGCGCGGAAAGATCGCGACCTCGCAGGCCTCACCCGTCGGCCGCACGAAGGCGGCGATCCAGCCGGACGGGCAGCCGTCGACGCCGGCCAGCCATAGGTCATTGGTCTCGTTCATCGCCGGGACAGTGGCATGCATGCGACGCGGGCGGTAGGCTTGCCGGGCAATCACTGGGGAGCTTGCAATGACCATCCGTCCGCGCCGCAGCGTACTCTATATGCCTGGCTCCAATGCTCGCACGCTGGAGAAGGCCAAGACCTTGCCCGCCGACGGCGTCATCCTCGATCTGGAAGATTCGGTTGCGCCGGATGCCAAGGTGGCGGCGCGCGACCAGGTCGTGGCCGTGGTGAAGGACGGCGGCTTCGGCCGGCGCGAGGTCTTCATCCGCGTCAACAGCATCGATACGCCGTGGCACGCCGACGATCTCGCTGCCGCCGCGCATGCCGCGCCGGATGCCATCCTCATTCCCAAAGTGTCGTCACCCGAGACGCTGGAGCTGATCGGCCGGCGCCTGCTCGACATGGGCACCGCGCACAAGACGCGCGTCTGGGCGATGATCGAGACGCCGCTCGCGCTGTTCAACATCCTGCCGATCGCCGCGGCCGCGCGCGATTCCGAGACGCGGCTGTCGGGCTTCGTCATGGGCACCAACGATCTCGCCAAGGACACGCGGGCGCGTCTGGTGCCGGGCCGCGCACCGATGGCCGGCTGGCTCGCCAACTGCGTCGCCGCTGCGCGCATTCACGGCATCGACATCCTCGACGGCGTCTACAACGACATCGGCAACACCGATGGTTTTCTGATGGAGTGCCAGCAGGGCGTCGAGTTCGGGTTTGACGGTAAGACGCTCATCCATCCGAACCAGATCGAGCCCTGCAACAAGGCGTTCTCGCCGAGCGAGGAAGAGATCGCGCAGGCGCGCAAGATGATCGCGGCTTTCGATCTGCCGGAGAACAAGAGCAAGGGCGTGGTGTCGATCGAGGGCCGCATGGTGGAGCGGCTGCACGCCGACATGGCGCGGCGCACCGTGGCGATCGCCGAGGCGATTGCGGCGGGGTGAGTTGCTATTGGTCATTCCGGGACGCTTGCGAAGCAAGCGGGCCCGGAATCCATACGCCGCAGCGATAGGGATTATGGATTCCGGGCTCGCGCCTTCGGCGCGCCCCGGAATGACGACGTTCTAAACGGGCCGCTGTCTCAGCTCGTCCAGCTTTGACGGCGTTCTTCGGTGGCCGATGCGTAAGCCTGGCCGTTGGTCACCGGCTCGGTCGCATACACGGTCGCCGGCGCGGAGGCGTAAGGAATGGCCGCTGCCGGCTGGGTTTGCGCGGTGGTCGGGGCGTCGATGGCCTTGTCGAGCCGGCGCGCGATGCCTTCGAACTGCGCGTTCTGCTCGATGCTCAGCGACTTGTTGTAGACTTCGCCTTCGACGAACGCGGTCGCCTGCAGCTTCACGGCATTGGCGTGGAGCGTGCCCTTGAACTTGCCCTCGATGACGGCTTCCTGCGCCATCACCTTGCCCTCGACCTGGGCGCCTTCGCAGATGACGAGGCGGGCGGCATGGATGTCGCCGATGACATGGCCGAACACCTGCACCGCGCCGGTGGCGACAATGTTGCCGGTGATCAGCACGCCGGCGCCGATGGCCGACATCGTTTCCTGTGGCTTGCTGGTTGCGGCTTTGGTTTCCACGCGCGGTTCGAGCGCGGCTTGCGGTTTCGCTACGGTACGATCGGACTTGGTCGACGAGAAGTAACTCACGGCGGTTCTCCTATTCCTGACGGATACGGGGCGGCCGCGGCGCCGGCGACGGGCTGCCGTTGACGGGACTTAAACGTGCGACGCAACGGTAATACGACTATGCGTAGCGGGCAGCGAAAAACGGGAATTAGTGCTAATGCGGCCGACGGCGCTTAGGCATTAACGCTGCCGGTTAACTAGCGGCGAAAAAGACGCTGTATCGTGACGCATGCGCCGCACTATGAATGCCGTCAGGGGACATGCCATGAACGAAGCGGCAGTAAAGGCGGCGGTCGACCAATTCCTGCGCAGCGTGACCCACAGCGCGCGCGGCGAAGTCGAAAAGGCCGTGCGCGCCGCCGCAGCCAGCGGCAAGCTGATGGCGCACGAGCCGATCACTACCGGCGTCACATTCTCGAGCGAGAAGATCGGGCTGAACGTGACGATCTACGGCAAGATCGTCATCTAGAGCAGTTTTTGCGATTGCTTCGCCCGGATCGCCGATCATTCCCGCGCAAGCGGGAATCCAGTGCGGCATTTGAAATACTGGCACGTCTGCGCCGGGTCCACGTTTTCGCGGGCGCGAGCGGGTTACCGAGTGCATCCGGCTTAACGGGATGTCCGAGCTTGGATATCAACGGCGGCGGGCCGGCACCGGCCGCATTTCCATATCGACGTTGTTGTCCCACGTCGCCGCGCCGGACCGCATGTTGATTTCCATATCGAACAAGCGGTGCTCGGCGTCTGGATCGCCGCCACACGTCGCGTCGTGCCGCTCGTAGATGCCGACCTTCGCAATGCGTTTGTTGCTGTCTTCGCGCAGCACCAGCTTGGAGCATTTCTGCTGCTGGGGCGTCAGCAGCCGGTGCTGCTTGATGATGCGCTCGGCGGTGGCGAAGGCGTCGGCCGCCTGCGCCGCTCCTTGCACAAAAGCAATCGGCGCGGCTAAGGCCGCGCCGATGACAACGATCCCGGGGAGTTTCAGGCCCACGGCCGGGCGGCCTGGGCTTTCTTCTCGTAGCTGTCGATCTTGGTCTGCTTCTGCTTGGTCAGGCCTATATCGTCGAGACCGTTGAGCAGGCAGTGCTTGCGATGGGCATCGATCTCGAACTTGACCGTGCCGCCATCCGGACCGCGGATTTCTTGCTTCTCCAGATCGATCGTGAGCGTCGAGTTGGCGCCGCGCTCGGCGTCGTCGAACAGCTTCTCCAGATCTTCCGGCGAAACGCGGATCGGCAGAACGCCGTTCTTGAAGCAGTTGTTGTAGAAGATGTCGCCGAACGAGGTCGAGATCACGCAGCGAATGCCATAGTCGAGCAGCGCCCACGGCGCGTGCTCGCGCGAGGAGCCGCAGCCGAAGTTGTCGCCGGCGACGATGATCTTGGACTTGCGATAGGCCGGCTTGTTGAGCACGAACTCCGGGTTCTCGGCGCCGTCGTCGAGATAGCGCTGCTCCGAGAACAGGCCCTTGCCGAGCCCGGTGCGCTTGATGGTCTTGAGGTACTGCTTCGGGATGATCATGTCGGTATCGACGTTGATGATCCGCAGCGGCGCCGCGACGCCTTCCAGGGTCGTGAATTTGTCCATAGTTCCTTGGGCCTCCGGCCTCGGCAGTTTAGAACGGCTCTGTTTCATCAGACGTCCGGTGTTCTGGTCAATAGCATCCCAGAACGGAGGTTAGTCATGCGTATTCCGGCTGTCGCCATTCTCGCCGCGCTCGGGTCCCTGGGCGCAGCCCAGGCAGCTCACGCGGCCAACGATCAGCCCTGGTGCTACCGCGATTTCAGCGGCCCGCAGTACACCAACTGCACGTTCCCGACCGCCCGGCACTGCCTCGCCATTGCCGGCGTCATGGGCGGCGTCTGCGAGCGCAATCAGTTGCTGGGCGCCGAGCCGACGCAGCAGAAGCGCAAGCGGCGGGCGCGTTAGTCGGCGCTCGCCTCGATCGCGTCGATGTCGTCGTCGGACAGGCCGAAATGGTGGCCGATCTCGTGCACCAGGACGTGGGTGACGATGTCGCCGAGGGTGTCCTCGTGATCGGCCCAGTAGTCGAGGATCGGCCGCCGGTAGAGCCAGATCATGTTCGGCATGGCGGTTGGGGCCGACGGCGCCTGAAACGGCAGGCCGACGCCCTGAAACAGCCCGAGGAGGTCGAATTCGCTCTTCAGGTGCATTGCATCCAGGACCTCGTCGGTCGGAAAGTCTTCGACCCGGATCACAAGGTCGGCGCAGAGCGCGCGGAAATGCTCCGGCAGGGCCGCGAAGGCCGCCGAGGCCAAGGCCTCGAAATCGGCCAAGCTCGGGGCGGCGGCGTCCTTCCAGGTCCGCCGAGGGGGTCTGTCGCCGGTCATGAGCCTCTTCTACGGGACCGGCCGGTCCGAACCAAGCGGTTGACGGGACTGCGGGAATAGGCGACCGTTAACCATTGTGGCGTGAGACATAGGGGCTGCCAATGGGGAAAATCTGGACCGGTTTGGGGCTGGCTGTGGCTCTTGCCACGGTGACGCTCAGCACGGTGCCGGCTTCGGCGGAGTTCTTCGGCTGCAACGACAAGGGCGGCAAGGTTGTCGCCAGCTATATCGGCAAACCGAGCGACTACCGCGCCCGCACCAGCACCCGTTACACGCACGAATTCGCGGCACAGACGACGCGCCCGCGCATCACGATCCAGCCGCGCACGACTTCGCCGGGGCCGAACGCCAAGCGCTACTGCCGCTCGTGGCTGGCGAAAGAGTACCGCGTCAGCGGCACGGTGATCGTGCCCAAGATGCAATGCTGGTGGCAGTAGGCGCGCGACCGCACGCTTCTTGCCGTAATTTGCGCTATAGTTTCCTGAGGGGCGAGGCATCGGAGGTCTAACGATGTCAAGATTTCTCGGTCTGATCGCTGCCGTCGCGTTGGTCGGCGGCTTGTTCGTTCTCAATCCCGGTCCAGCTCAAGCGCAGCGCCATGGCGGTTACCACGGGGGTGGTTGGCACGGCGGTGGTTGGCGCGGTGGTGGATACGGCTGGCGCGGCGGTTATTACCGCCGCGGCTGGGGCGGCGGTTGGGGCTGGGGCCCCGCGATCGGCCTCGGCATCGGCGTAGGGTCCGGCTGGGGCTGGGGTTATCCGTACGGCTATTACGCCCCGGGCCCTTCCTACTATTACGGCCCGCCCGCCCGCTGCGGTTATGTGCGCGTGCGTGTCTGGCGCAGCGGCTATTGGGTTATCCGCCGGGTCTGGCGCTGCTGGTAGTCGCTACAAAAAAAGGCCCGCCGATCGGCGGGCCTTTCTCGTCCAAGCCTCTCAGGCCCGCTTACTTCCAATCGCGCACGTCGACGAAGTGGCCGGCGATCGCCGCGGCCGCGGCCATCGCGGGCGACACGAGATGCGTGCGGCCCTTGTAGCCCTGGCGGCCTTCGAAGTTGCGGTTCGAGGTCGAGGCGCAACGCTCGCCCGGCGCCAGCTTGTCCGGGTTCATGGCGAGGCACATCGAGCAGCCCGGCTCGCGCCATTCGAAGCCGGCGGCCTTGAAGATCTTGTCGAGACCTTCGGCTTCCGCCTGCTCCTTCACGAGGCCGGAGCCCGGCACGATCATGGCGTTGACGTTGCCGTTGACGTGCTTGCCCTCGGCGATCTTGGCCGCGGCGCGCAGGTCTTCGATGCGGCCGTTGGTGCAGGAGCCGACGAAGACGCGATCGATCTTGATGTCGGTGATCTTCTCGCCGCCCTTGAGACCCATGTAGTCGAGCGAGCGAATGGCGGCCTGACGCTTGTTGTCGTCGGCGATCTCCGACGGCACCGGCACGCGGCCGCTGATGGAGATCACTTGCTCGGGGCTGGTGCCCCAGGTGACGATCGGCGGCAGCTTGGCCGCATCGAGACGGATCTCGCGGTCGAAATGCGCGCCGTCGTCGGACCGCAGCGTTTCCCAGTAGCGCATGGCCTGATCCCAGGCATCGCCCTGCGGCGCCTTCGGCCGGCCTTTGAGGAACGCATAGGCCGTCTCATCCGGCGCGATGAAGCCCGCTTTGGCGCCGCCTTCGACCGACATGTTGCAGACGGTCATGCGGCCTTCCATCGACAGCGCGCGGATCGCCTCGCCGGCGTATTCGAGCGCATAGCCGGTGCCGCCGGCGGTGCCGATCTCGCCGATGATGGCGAGGATGATGTCCTTCGCGGTCACGCCCTCCGGCAACTTGCCGTCGACGATGGCGCGCATGTTCTTCGACTTCTTCTGGATCAGCGTCTGCGTCGCCAGCACATGCTCGACTTCGGACGTGCCGATGCCGTAAGCGAGCGCGCCGAAGGCGCCGTGCGTCGCGGTGTGGCTGTCGCCGCAGACGATCGTCGTGCCGGGCAACGTGAAGCCCTGCTCGGGGCCGATGATGTGGCAGATGCCCTGCCGCTTATCGAACTCGTTGTAGTACTCGAGGCCGAAGTCGCGTGCGTTCTCGGCCAGCACCTTGATCTGCTCGGCGCTCTCCGGATCCGGATTGGGCTTGGAGCGATCGGTGGTCGGCACGTTGTGATCGACGACGCACAAGGTCTTCTCCGGCGCGTGCACCTTGCGGCCGGAGGTGCGCAGGCCTTCGAAGGCTTGCGGCGAGGTGACCTCGTGGACGATATGACGATCGATATACAGGAGGCACGTGCCGTCCGGCTGTTCGTCGACCAGATGGTCGTCCCAGATCTTGTCGTAGAGCGTGCGTGGCTTCATGGCGTTATGGCCTTGTTCAGGTGAATGGCTTGTCGAAAGAGGCGGCAGACGTGGGCGGCGCGCGACGCGCGGCGGTCAAAGGCCCGCTCGAAGGCCCACTTGCACGGCGGTCAGGCGGCCGAAAAAGCGCCACGGCAACCGGGCGTGATCGGCGATGATGATGCGCTGCGCTCGCGAAAGCATGGCGGCTATATAGCCAATCGCCGGCCGGGCGACAATCAATCTGGGCCGGTTCTAAAGCAGGCCAGGCCCGCGCCGGCGGGCTACAGCTCCGTCCGCAGCTCCCATAGTTCCGGGAAGAACGAGCGCTCCAGGGCCGTTTTCAGGAAGGCGACACCGGACGAGCCGCCGGTCCCGCGCTTGAAGCCGATGATGCGCTCGACGGTTTTCATGTGGCGGAAGCGCCATTGCTGGAACCAGTCCTCCATGTCGACCAGCTCTTCGGCCAGTTCGTAAAGGTCGAAGTGCTTTTGCGCGTCGCGGTAGATCGACAGCCAGATGCCGCGCACGGCCGCATTGCCGACGTAAGGCTGGCTCACGTCGCGGGTCAGCACCTCGGCCGGCACCGGGAAACCGCGGCGGGCCAGGAGCCGCAACGCCTCGTCGTAGACGCTCGGCTCGGCCAGCGCCTTGGCCAGCAGATCGTGGTGCTCGGCGTGGTGCCGGTGCGGCAGCAGCATCTTGGCGTCCTTGGCGCCGAGGCGGAATTCCACCAGCCGGTACTGGTACGACTGAAAGCCGGAGGCCGGGCCGAGCGCGTCGCGGAAGGCGAGGTAGTCGGCCGGCGTCATGGTCGAGAGCACGTCCCAGGCGCGGATGAGCTGCTCCTGGATGCGGGTGACGCGCGCGAGCGCCTTGAAGGCCGGCGGCAGGTCGTCGCGGCGGATCGAGGCGATCGCCAGCCCGAGTTCGTGCGCGACCAGCTTGAGCCACAGCTCCTGCACATGATGGATGACGATGAAGGCGACCTCATCGTGCTCCTGCGTGACCGGCCGTTGCGCCGCCAGAAGTTGATCGAGATTGAGATAAGCGCCGTAGCTGAGCTTGCCGGCGAGATCGACATGCATGTCGGATTCGACGCGGGTGGCCGGCGGCTTTTGTTCGTCCATCACATCGTCCTCGCGTGAAAACCTTCGGTTCGACAAAGCCCGGCGCAATACTTTAAGCTTAAAGTTTCTCGGCCGGTAGTTCTCCGAATGCTAGTCTTTGGAAGGGTCATGGCACGCGACGTCCCGCTCGATCTCACCCACGCGTTCAACCGCTTCCGCTCGGCCGATCCGCATCGTCTGCATTTTGCCGCGCACAGCCACCATTTCTGGCCGGACGCGACCGAGGCGGCGCAGGCGCTGGCCTGGGCCGACGCGGCGCGCCTCGCCGACGACAAATGGGAGCATGTGCTGGGCGAGGTCTGGCCGGCTGTTCGCGCGGGGCTCGCCCGCCATCTGAACTTGCCCGATCCCAACACGCTCGTGCCGGCGCCGAATACGTTCGAATTCGTCAACCGGCTTCTGTCCTGCGGCCCGCTGGACCGGCCGATGCGCGTCGTCACCTCCGACGGCGAATTTCATTCTTTCAGGCGCCAGACCGAACGCCTCGCCGAAGACGGCGTCATCGCGCTGACGACGGTGGCGACGGAGCCTTTCGCCGGCTTTCGTGAGCGGCTGATCGCGGCCGTGCATGCGCAGGCGCCGGATCTCGTTTTCGTCAGCCAGGTGTTCTTCAACTCGGGCTATGCGCTGACCGATCTTGAAGGTCTCGTCGATGCGGTCGCGGCGCCGGGACGGCTGGTCGTGATCGACGGCTATCACGGCTTCATGGCGCGGCCGACCGATCTGGCGTCCATTGCGGATCGCGCCTTCTATATCGCCGGCGGCTACAAATACGCGATGGCCGGTGAAGGCGCCTGCTTCATGCATTGTCCGCCGGGTTTTGCACCGCGGCCGCGCAACACCGGCTGGTATGCGGGCTTCGGCCATCTTGCCGCCGCGCACAAAGGCGTGCCTTACGCCGAGGACGGCTGGCGCTTCATGGGCGCCACTTTCGATCCATCAGGCCTCTATCGCATGCGCGCGGTGCTGGATTGGTTGGCGCGGGAAGGCATCGATGCCGCGCTTATTCATGCGCATGTCGAAGCGCTGCAAGCGCGGTTCATGGCGGCAATGGCCGAGCAACCGTGGGGACCGTTCACGGCAACTCATCTGGTGGTGCCGTTGAGCCAAGCCGCGCGCGGCAATTTCCTCGCCTTCGATCACGATGAGGCGGGCGCCTGGTACGAGCGCCTGCACAACGCCGGCATCGTCACCGATGTGCGCGGCACGCGGCTGCGTGTCGGTTTTGGCCTTTATCACAACGCCGGCGATGTCGATCGGCTGATCGCGCGGCTGCGCACGCTCTGACACATAGCGACAGCGCCGCAACACACGCCGCTCGTTCGCGCGGAGCACTGGCATGGCGCGCGGTGACGGCAATAAAAAACGCGGCGCCGAAGCGCCGCGTTTCGTAACACTCAGCGATCCGCGAAAGCTTAAGCCTTCGCGGCTTCCGCGCCGACATTGCTCGTGGCTTCCACGATGCGCGCCTTCTTGCCGCGCAGACCGCGCAGATAATACAGCTTCGCGCGACGCACCTTGCCGCGGCGCACGACCTTGATCGAGTCGATCATCGGCGAATAGAGCGGAAACACGCGCTCGACGCCCTCGCCGTACGAGATCTTACGCACCGTGAAGCTCTCATGCAGGCCACCGCCCGACCGGCCGATGCACACGCCTTCGTAGGCCTGCACACGGCTCTTGTCGCCTTCGATGACCTTCACGTTGACGAGCACGGTGTCGCCAGGACCGAAGTCCGGGATATCCTTGCCAGCCGAAAGCTTCTCGATCTGCTCTTTCTCGAGCGTCTGGATGATGTTCATGGCTAAATCTCCGTCGGCAGCGCCAGCAACCGGCGCGCGGTTCCTAGGTCGAAATCTGAATGGGTCGGCCGGGCTTCTAGACGAAAAACTGTGGTTTGTCACGCCTTCGTCGTCGTTTTGGGCTCGACCTTTTGCAGTGCTTTGTCGTAGCCGCCCGGTCCGTCATTTGGGGCCTTTTTGGGCGGAATAGGCCTCCCAAAGGTCTGGCCGGCGCTCCCGAGTGATCTTTTCCGCCTGTTCCCGCCGCCACGCCCTGACTTTGGCGTGGTCGCCCGACGTCAGGATCTCCGGGATCGGCTCGCCCTCGAAAACGGCGGGGCGTGTGTATTGCGGGTATTCGAGCAGCCCCTCCGAGAAGCTTTCCTCGACCCCCGAGGCCTCCTTGCCCATCACCCCCGGGATCAGCCGCACGCAGGCATCCAGGAGGGCGAGGGCGGCCGGTTCGCCGCCGGACAGGACGAAATCACCGAGCGAGACCTCTTCGAGCTGACGGGCCTTGATCAGGCGCTCGTCGACGCCCTCGAAGCGGGTGCAGAGGACGACCAGGCCGGGGCCGGCCGCCAGTTCGCGGACGCGGGACTGGGCCAGCGGCCGGCCGCGCGGGCTGGTCAGCAGGCGGGGTCGGCCGTCCTGGGGGATGGCGTCCAGCGCGGCGGCCAGCACGTCGGCTTTCATCACCATGCCCGGTCCGCCGCCCGCGGGCGTGTCGTCAACGGTGCGGTGCTTGTCGGTGGCGGCATCGCGGATGTCGCGCGCCTCCAGCGACCACAGGCCGGCGGCCAGCGCCCTACCGGCGAGGCTCACGCCGAGCGGGCCCGGAAACATCTCCGGAAAAATGGTCAGCACCGATGCGCGCCACATGGCTCGCTCTCACCACATGGCCGCTCGTCCCCGCGAAAGCGGGGACCCAGGGGCCACAACGCGGGCAATAGCCTTTATCACGCCGGATTCCCGCTTTCGCGGGAATGAGCGGCGTTCGGGACGACAGGTTCTTCTTCCGTCTCGTCCGCCGGCAGCACGATCACGATGCGGCCGCCTTTGATATCCACCTCGGGCACGACAGCCTGCGTGAACGGCAGCAGCAGCGTTTTGCCGCCAGCGGCGGGCTGGATCTCGACGATATCGCCGCCACCGAAGTTATGGACCGCGAGCACCGTACCGATCGCCGCGCCATCGGGTGAGACTGCGGCTAAGTCGACCAGATCGGCGTAGTACCACGTGTCGTCTTCGTCGATGTCCGGCAGCCGCTCGCGCGGCACGAATAGTTCGACATTGCGCAGCGCCTCGGCGGCGTTGCGATCGCCGACGCCTTTGAGCCGTGCGACCAGGAAGTCCTTCGCCGGCCGCAGACTTTCGATCTCGAATTGCTGCTTGCCGTCGCGCGTCTCGAGCGGCGCGTAATCGGCGACGGCCAGCGGGTCCTCGGTGAAGGACCACAGCTTGACCTCGCCGCGCACGCCATGCGCCGCCCCGATACGGGCGACGCGGACTTTGTCCGACCTCATGGTGAGGAGCGTCGCGGAGCGACGCGTCTCGAACCATGAGGTCGGAAGGTCGAGCGCCGTTTCGCCAGCTCTTTGAGTCCGTCGAAGTCGCCGGCCATCAACGCTTCCTTCTTCGCACGCGACCAGCCTTTGACTTTTCGTTCGGCGGCGATCGCGTCGACGATCTGTTCAAAGTATTCGCTGTAGACCAGCACAACGGGCCGCCGTTGCTCAGTGAAGCCAGGATATTTGCCGAACTGATGTTCGGCGACGCGCCGTTCCAAATCGGCGCGGGTGGTGCCGGTATAATAGGCGCCATCCGCGCATCGAAGGATGTAGAGCCACGCACCCATGGGACCGCCCCGTCCTTCGAGACGGCCGGCTTCGCCGGCCTCCTCAGGACGAGGCTACCATGAATTACGCCGCGGGAGCGGCGGCGGCTTCGGCGGCCTTGGCCTTGCGCTCCTTGCGCGGCACTGCCTTCTCCGGATTGCTGCGCGCCGGACGCTTGGCAATGCCGGCCTTGTCGAGGAAGCGCAGCACGCGATCGGACGGCTGCGCGCCCTTCTTCATCCACGCCTGAACCTTGTCGAGGTCGAGCTTGAGGCGCTCTTCCTTGTCCTTCGGCATCAGCGGATTGAAGTAGCCGAGGCGCTCGATGAAGCGGCCATCGCGCGGCGAACGCGAGTCGGCGAGCACGATGTGATAGAACGGCCGCTTCTTGGTGCCGGCGCGGGCCATACGGATAACGAGCATTTCAATTTTCCTTTTACGTTGAACTTGTTCGGTCGGTTGACCCGTCACCCCGAGGTGGCCGGCGAAGCCGGCCCTCGAAGGGCGACGGCCGGGCATTCGTGGCCGCCATCCTTCGAGGCTCGCTTCGCTCGCACCTCAGGATGACGGTGTGAGGTTGTGCACGTTGCACTCACTTCTTTTTCCCCATGCCGGGCAGGCCCGGCAGTCCGGGGAATTTCGGGCCGCCGAGACCGGGCAGGCCCGGCATGTTCGGCGGTAGTTTCGGCATGGTGGGCGGCAGGCCGCCGCCACCAGGCATTCCTGGCGGCAACTGACCGCCCGGCATCTTCTTGGCGAGTTCGGCCATCTGTTCGGGCGACGGCATGCCGCCGCCGAGGCCCAGCATCTGGCCGAGGCCGGCGAGCGGACCGCGCTTGCCCTGGCCCATCGCCTTCATCATGTCGGCCATGCCGCGATGCATCTTCAGCAGCTTGTTGATCGCTTCCGGCGAGGTGCCGGAGCCGGCGGCGATGCGCTTCTTGCGGCTGGCCTTGAGGATGTCGGGGTTGCGCCGCTCCTGCGGCGTCATGGAATCGATGATCGCGATCTGACGCTTCAGAATGCTTTCGTCGAGACCGGCATTGGCGATCTGGTTCTTCATCTTGGCGATGCCGGGCATCATGCCCATCAAGCCGCCGAGGCCGCCCATCGCCTGCATCTGCTGCAGCTGTTCGCGCATGTCGGCCAGATCGAACTGACCTTTGCGCATCTTCTCGGCCGCGCGCATCGCCTTTTCGGCGTCGATATTGGCGGCGGCCTTTTCGACCAGCGCGACGATGTCGCCCATGCCGAGGATACGGCCGGCGATACGCGAAGGATCGAACTCTTCCAGAGCGTCGAGCTTTTCGCCGACGCCGATCAGCTTGATCGGCTTGTTGGTGACGGCGCGCATCGACAGCGCGGCGCCGCCGCGGCCATCGCCGTCGACGCGGGTGAGCACGATGCCGGTGAGGCCGACGCGTTCGTCGAAGGCGCGCGCAAGATTGACCGCGTCCTGGCCGGTAAGCGAGTCGGCGACGAGCAGTACTTCATGCGGATCGGCCGCCCGCTTTACCTCGGCGGCCTCGTTCATCATCTCTTCGTCGAGCGTCGTGCGGCCGGCAGTGTCGAGCAGCACGACGTCATAACCGCCGAGACGCGCGGCTTCGATGGCGCGCTTGGCGATCTGCGGCGGCAACTGACCGGCGACGATCGGCAAGGTGTCGATCTCGGCATCGCGGCCGAGCACGGCGAGCTGCTCCATGGCGGCGGGACGGCGCACGTCCAGCGATGCCATCAGCACTTTCTTGTTCTGCCGGGTCGTGAGGCGCTTGGCGATCTTGGCGGTGGTGGTGGTCTTACCGGAGCCCTGCAGACCGACCATCATGATGGCGACTGGCGGCGCGGCGTTCAGATCGATGGTCTGGCTGTCGGAGCCGAGCGTCTTGACCAGTTCGTCGTGCACGATCTTCACGACCAGCTGGCCCGGGGTCACGGACTTCATCACCGTGACGCCGACGGCGTCCTTCTTCACGCGGTCGGTGAAGGCCCGAGCGACATCGAGCGCGACGTCGGCCTCGAGCAGCGCGCGGCGCACCTCACGCAGCGCGGCGTCGACATCGGCTTCGGTCAGCGCGCCGCGGCGGGTGAGACGGTCGAGAATGCCGCCCAGTTTTTCCGACAGTGAGTCGAACATAAGCTCAAACACCAATGGCGCCCGAGGGCGCATCGCGCTGTCGGGCGTTGGCCTCCGGCCTCACAGGACCGGTCGGCGGATCAGAATTTCACGTCTCTATCGAGAACGCGCGGAAACTAGGGGCGCGCCGTCCGGGAGTCAAGACAAAGCCTGTTTCCCGTGCCGGATCAGCGGCTTACTGCTTCAGTTCGTAGCTGACGGTCACCACGGCGCGCAATTCGCGCTCGCCGGGGGCGACCGGCACGGCCGCGGCCCGCATGGCCGCGATCGGACGTGGCGGGTTCGGCACGCCTTCCTCGGCGATGGCCACGACTGGCCCGAGCTTGGCGCCGGCGGCCTTGGCATAGAGCTCCGCCTTGCGGTGGGCGTCGGCCACGGCCTCGTCGCGGGCCTGGTCCAGCAGCTTGGATTGCTCGGACACGACGAACTCGATGCCCGACATCTCGTTGGCGCCGGCGCCGATGGCCTTGTCGAGAATGTTGGGCAGCTTGTCGATTTCGCGGATCTTCACGGTCACCTGATTGGTGACCTGGAAGCCGAGCAGGCGCGCGGGGCCGGCTTTGTTCGGATCGTATTGCGGCTGCAAGGTCAGCCGCGAGGTCTGCACGTCGCGATCCGGGATGCCGCTTTCTTTGATCGTGCCGAGCACCGCGGTCATCTTATGCGCGTTGGCGTCGCTGGCTTCGCGCGCGGTCTTGCCTTGGCTGGTGACGCCGATGCGGATGATCGCGGTGTCGGGCGCAACCGACAGCGTCGCTTCACCGCTGACGGTCACCGTCCTGTCGGCGGCGCGTGCACCAAGCGGCGCCAAGGTCGCGACGAAGATTGCGACGGCGATCAACCGGGCGAGATACGGGGCGCGGAGCATCGAAAAGTCCTTATTTGATCGGCACGAATACGTTCACGACAAGCTTATCCGGATTCGCCGAAACCGGGTTAGTAGCATATTCCTCAATGAAGAGGTCTTTGGCTTCCAGACGCTTGTCGTCGAGATAGTTAGTGATCGCTTCATAAGTCGTGTCCATTGCGTCGTAAGAACCGCGATGCACGAACTTGAGCGCCTTGCCGCCCGGCGCGGTGCCGATGGCAATGTTGGCCGGCGGCGGTTCCTTCGGCTTCTCGGCAAGCGGCAAGGCAGCGCGGAACGAGAACCCGGTATCGTCCGTCTCGGTGTAGATGGTGATGGCCGGACCGTTCGGCGTCAGGCCCTGCTTGCCGACATAGTCCTGCAGCGACTTGAAAGCGGCGACGAGGCTATCGAAGGCCGCATCCCAATTGGTGTGGCCGGTCACGTAGACGATGTTGCGCTCGGGCAGCGTCACTTCCTCGCCGAAAGCATCGCCCGGCTCGAGTGGCGCCGGAACGGCCGCGCCCTCCGAGGGGGCCGGTGGCGGCATCGGCGCGGCGGGGGTCTGCGCCTGTGCGCTGGCGGTCAGGCATAGGGCAACAGCCAACGTCGCCGCCAGGCGGGTCGTGGACATCTTATTCTCCGTATTGGTGGCGCGGCGATCCGGCGATTCGCGCTGCTTTGAGGGACTTTATCACGGCGGAGGGGGTGGTACTTGGCCGATCGCGTTTATTCGCCATATAAACCGGGCGAAAGCCGGGCAATAACCCGCTACCAAACAGGCTATTGGGTTCAAGAATGGGCGCGCTCGCCAACCAACCCTTCGTCAAGATGAACGGCATCGGCAACGAGATCGTCGTCGTCGACCTGCGCAAGGGCGCGCCGGCGATCGCGCCCGAGGAGGCGCGCGCGGCTGCCAGTCCGCAGGGCGCGCCCTACGACCAACTGATGGCGCTCTATCCGCCGCGCATCGCCGGCACCGACGGCTTCATCCGCATCTATAACAACGACGGCTCCGAGGCGGGCGCCTGCGGCAACGGCATGCGTTGCCTTGCCTCGCTCGTGTTCAACGAAAGCGGCAAGGACGCGCTCACCTTCGAGACCAAGGCCGGCATTCTGAATTGCTGGAAGGCGGGTGACGGCCTGTACACGGTCGACATGGGGCCGCCACGCTTTAAGTGGAACGAGATTCCGCTGGCGGAGGAATTCCGCGACACGCGCGCGATCGAATTGCAGATCGGGCCGATCGACAAGCCGGTGCTGCATTCGCCGGCGGTGGTGAACATGGGCAATCCGCACGCGATCTTCTGGGTCGACGACGTGAATGCCTACGATCTCGCCAAGTTCGGCCCGCTCTTGGAAAACCATCCGATCTTTCCCGAGCGCGCCAACATCACTTTGGCGCACATCGTCTCGCGCGAGCACATCGTCATTCGGACGTGGGAGCGCGGTGCTGGGCTGACCAAGGCGTGCGGTTCGGCTGCGTGTGCGACGGCGGTCGCGGCGGCGCGCTTGAAGCGGACGGAACGCAAGGTGCGCGTGACGTTGCCGGGCGGCGAGCTCACGATCGAATGGCGCGCCGACAACGATCACGTGCTGATGACGGGGCCGGTCGAGTTCGAGTTCGCCGGCACGTTCGATCCGCAGCTGTTCGACAAGGCGCCGGCGCCGTGAGTGTCGATCTCGTCACCTTCGGCTGCCGGCTGAACATCGCCGAGTCGGAAGTGATCCGCCATCGGGCCGAGCAGGCCGGCGT
Source organism: Pseudolabrys taiwanensis (assembly GCF_003367395.1). Taxonomy (NCBI): domain Bacteria; kingdom Pseudomonadati; phylum Pseudomonadota; class Alphaproteobacteria; order Hyphomicrobiales; family Xanthobacteraceae; genus Pseudolabrys; species Pseudolabrys taiwanensis. The sequence goes on from NZ_CP031417.1 coordinate 4,182,363, forward strand.
CGACAACGCCGTGGTGGTGAACACCTGCGCGGTGACGTCCGAGGCCGTACGCCAGGCGCGGCAGAATATCCGCCGCATCAAGCGCGAGCGACCCGACGTCTCCGTTATCGTCACCGGCTGCGCGGCGCAGACGGACGCGCAAGCTTTCGCGGCGATGCCGGAAGTCGATCGCGTGCTCGGCAACGAAGAGAAGCTAGGCACGGCGGCATGGCAAAGCGGTGCGCGCGTCGCCGTCTCCGACATCATGGCGACGACGGCGGCGCGGCCGCATCCGATCGATCATCTCGAAGGCCATACGCGCGCGTTCGTGCAGGTGCAGAACGGCTGCGATCATCGCTGCACCTTCTGCATCATCCCATTCGGCCGCGGTAATTCGCGTTCGCTGCCGATCGAGGAAGTGCTTATGCAAGCGCGTCGCCTGGTCGGCAACGGCTATCGTGAAATCGTGCTGACCGGCGTCGATATCACGAGCTATGACGATGGCGGATTGCGCCTCGGCGCGCTGGTGAAGCGGCTGTTGAAGGAACTGCCCGATCTGGCGCGGCTGCGTCTGTCCTCGATCGACTCCGTCGAGGTTGATGCCGACCTGCTCGATGTGCTGGCGAACGATGCGCGGCTGATGCCGCATCTGCATCTGTCGTTGCAACATGGTGACGACATCATCCTCAAGCGCATGAAGCGCCGTCATTCGCGCGCCGACGCGATCCGATTTTGCGATGAGGTGCGTCGCTTGCGCCCCGATGTTGCGTTTGGCGCCGATATCATTGCGGGCTTCCCCACCGAGACGGAAGACATGTTCGCGCGCTCGCTCGGCCTCGTCGACGAATGCGGCCTGACGCAGCTTCACGTCTTTCCGTTTTCACCGCGGCCTGGCACGCCCGCCGCGCGCATGCCGCAGCTCGACCGCACGGTGATCAAGGAACGCGCCGGGCGCCTGCGCGAGAAGGGCGCCGCCGCGCTGGCGCGACATCTCGAGCGCCAAGTCGGTGGCACGCATCAGGTTCTCACCGAGCGCGGCGGCATCGCCCGCACGGCGCAGTTCACGCCGGTGAAGCTGGCGTCGCCGCTGGCGCCGGGTATGATCCTCGACCTGACAGTCACTGGACACGACGGACGGCAACTTTTGGCCGCCTAGGGAGAAGGCAATGAGCGCGAACGAGCATCTGATCACCACGGTCGAACAGCTCGAAGCGCTCTATGGACAGCCTTTCGGTCCATCGATCGCCAAGGAACTCGACTATATCGCGCCGATCTATCGCAAATTGATCGAGGCGGCGCCTTTCGTGGCGCTGGCGACCGGCGGTCCCGACGGGCTTGATTGCTCGCCCAAGGGCGACGCGCCCGGCTTCGTGCATGTGCTGGATGAGAAGACGCTGGCGCTGCCGGACCGGCCCGGCAACAACCGCATCGATGGCTTCCGCAATATCCTGAAGGACCCGCGCGTCGCGCTGCTGTTTCTGATTCCCGGCGTCGGCGAGACCTTCCGCGTCAATGGCCGCGCGTCGATCTCGATCGAGCCTGAGCTGATGCAGCGGTTCGCCGTCAACGGCAAGCTGCCGCGCAGCGTGCTGATCGTGCACGTCGATACTTGCTTCTTCCATTGTTCGAAGGCGGTGGTGCGTTCGAAGCTCTGGGATGAGGCGAGCAAGATCGACCGCAAGAGCCTGCCCTCGACCGGCGCCATCATTGCCGAAGTGAGTCAAGGCAAGATGGGCGGCGACGAATACGACCGCGCCGCGCCGGAGCGCATCAAGTCGATGTTGTACTAGTGGCGCTGCGCAGTCTGGTCATGAAGTCTGCTGCCTGCATCGTTGCCTTGATCACTGGAATGTCAGCCGCTGCGGCGCAGTCTGGTCCGGCCTATGTCGGCAAGTGGGGCGTCGAAGGGCCGGATGCCTGCCGCGACGGCGTCGGCACGGACGATCTCAAAGCAACCTTCACGGCCAAGCAGTTCGAGTATTACGCCAGCACCTGCCGCGTGATGTCGTCGCGCCGCCTGTCGCGTTCGGGTGCGACGGCGCACCGGTTCAAGCTGCAATGCGAGGGCGAGGGTGCGAAGGTCGATAAAGAGGTTATTCTCGTCGTGCTCGAGAAGACCGATCCGCGCCCGGAACTGCTGCTGCACATCGATGCGGCCAGTTGGGACACGCTGACCTATCAACGCTGCGGCGATTGAGTGTCGGCCGAGTCGGTCTCGCCTTTCCATCCGCAGGCGTTCAACAAGTCACGCATATGCGGCGGCACCGGCGCGGTGATCGTCACCGGCGGCTTGTTCTTCGAGATCGGCACGACCACTTCGCGCGCATGCAGATGCAGGATCGGTCCGCCGCTGCGGGGAGCGGTGCCGTAGATATTGTCGCCGATGATGGGAAAACCCATCTCGGCGCAGTGGACGCGCAGCTGATGCGTGCGGCCGGTGAGCGGCTCGAGCGCGAGCCAGGTGTAGTGCTTTAACTGCGATGCCTCACCGCTTGCCGCGGCCTGCTCCCTCCCCCCTTGCGGGGGAGGATTGGGGAGGGGGGTAGACGTAATCTCTGTCGTTGCCGCTACCCCCACCCCCGACCCCTCCCCACAAGGGGGAGGGGAGAAGAAGCGCCCCATCACCTTCCACGTGGTCGATGACGGCATGCCTTCCGGGTCGGCCTTCATCCACCAGCCGCGGCTTTCGTCGCGTTTCGAGAGCGGAATGTCGATGCGGCCCTCATCGGCCTCTGGCCCACCCTCGACCACCGCCCAATAGGTCTTGCCGATCTTGCCCTGCTTGAACAGCTTTCCGAGGAGGGCAAGCGCCTTGCGATGGCGGCCGAGCACCAGGCAGCCGGTGGTGTCGCGGTCGAGCCGGTGCGCGAGCGCCGGCGCACGCGGCAGGCCGAAGCGCAGCGCGTCGAAATAGTCCTCGAAGGCTTCCACACCCTTCGGGCCACGATGCACCGGCAGGCCGGGCGGTTTGTCGACGATGAGCATCAGCCCGTCGCGGTAAAGCAGGCGGGCCTGCACCTCTTCCGGAGTCATCTTTGGTCGTCTCGCTTTGCGGCCTTGGTCCCGTCACCCTGAGGTGCGAGCGAAGCGAGCCTCGAAAGGCAACGGCCACTGTTTTCAAAGCTTCGGCCGCTCATCCTTCGAGGCTCGGCCTCCGGCCGAGCACCTCAGGATGACGGGAATAGGTCAGCATCGTTACCGCTTCCTGCTTCAGGCCGAAACGGGTATCACGGGCGCGCATGAACGACGAGACACAGAAGACAAGCTGGTGGAAGCGCCTCAGCAGCGGGCTCAAGCGCACGTCCTCGCAGCTCGGGTCCGCTATTGCCGGCCTGGTCACCAAGCGCAAGCTCGATGCCGACACGCTCGAGGATCTGGAGGCGGAACTGATCCGCGCCGACCTCGGCCCGGCGTTCGCGGAACGCATCGCCGGTATCATCGGCAGCGGCCGCTTCGAGAAGGGTATCTCGCCCGACGAAGTGCGCGACATTCTCGCCGGCGAGATCGAGAAGGTGATGGCGCCGGTCGCCAAGCCGCTCGACATCACCGCGCGACCATTTGTCATCCTCGTCTCCGGCGTCAACGGCTCCGGCAAGACCACGACCATCGGTAAGCTCGCGGCCAAGTTCCGCAGCGAAGGCAAGAAGGTCATGCTGGTCGCGGGCGATACTTTCCGTGCCGCGGCCATCGAGCAACTCGGCATCTGGGCCGAGCGCACCGGCGCTTCCATCAAGAAGAGCACGGCTGGCGCCGATCCGGCGAGCCTCGCCTTCGACGCGATCACCGCGGCGAAGGCGGAAGGAGCCGATGTCGTGCTCGTCGACACCGCCGGCCGCCTGCAGAACCGCGCCGAGCTGATGAGCGAGCTGGAAAAGATCGTGCGCGTGATGCGCAAGGTCGAGCCGACCGCGCCGCACGCGGTGTTGCTCGTGCTCGATGCGACGGTCGGTCAGAACGCGCTGAGCCAGGTGGAGATCTTCGGCAAGACCGCGGGCGTCACCGGCTTGGTGATGACCAAGCTCGACGGCACCGCGCGCGGCGGCATCCTCGTCGCCATCGCCGACCGGTTCAAGCTGCCGGTCCATTTCATCGGTGTCGGCGAGGGCGTCGATGATCTCGCCGCCTTCACCGCGCGCGACTTCGCGCGAGCGGTGGTGGGGCTGGAGTAGTAGGACACAGTGTCATCATCCGCGAAAGCGGATGATCCAGTAGTCTCGGCGGCAATCGAGGCCGAGGCCTTTGTGATTACTGGATGCCCCGCTTTCGCGGGGCATGACAGCCTCAGATGATGGCGCTAGAGACAATTCATGGCCGATAAGCAAAAACTCAATCCCACGCTGAAGCTGGTGCTCGATATCGGGCCCTTGGTGCTGTTCTTTGCCATCAACGCCAAGCTCGGCATCTATGCCGCGACCGGCGTGTTCATGGTGGCGGTGCTGCTCGCCTTGGCCGTGGCCTATGCGCTGACGCGGCGCGTCGAGATCATGCCGGTGGTCACCGCGGTGGTCGTGCTGATCTTCGGCGGGCTGACGCTCGTGTTCCACGACGATCTGTTCATCAAACTCAAGCCGACCATCATCTACGTGCTGTTCGGCGGCGCGTTGGTCGGCGGCATGCTGTTCGGCAAGCCGCTGCTGGGCATGCTGTTCGATTCCGTCTTCAATCTCACCGAAGAAGGCTGGCGCAAACTCACCTGGCGCTGGGCGATCTTCTTCTTCGTGCTGGCGGTGCTCAACGAGGTCGTCTGGCGCACGCAGTCGACGGATTTCTGGGTCAGCTTCAAATTGTTCGGCGTGGTGCCGCTTACTTTCGTCTTCGCCGCCCTGCAGTATCCGCTGCTGGTGAAATACAGCGCGGACAAGAAGGAATAGCGCGGCCGCCCGCGGCAAAAGGAACGGTTGACGATGTCGATGTTCGAGCGTGCCGGAGCGGGTCTGTCGGATTGGCTGGCGAATGCGCCCGACGTCGCCGAGCTCGTCAAGGGATCGGCCGTCAATCTCGCGGTGACGGGATTGTCGCGCGCCGGCAAGACCGTGTTCATCACCAGCCTGGTGCACAATCTCCTGAGCGCGCTGCATCAGCCGCATCGGATGCCGCTGTTGAAAGTCGTCGGCGAAGGCCGCCTTGTCGCCGCCAAGCTGGTGCCGGGAACGATCGCGCTGCCGCGCTTTCCCTATGAGAGCAATATCGAGCGCATGGCGACGAGCCCGGCGGATTGGCCGGCGCGCACGACGGACATCAGCGACATCGAGATCGACATCCGGTTCGTGCCTTCCGGCGCGCTCGGTTTCGTGCTCGGCCGTATCGGCAGCGGCATGGCGACGCTGCGGCTGAGGATCATCGACTATCCGGGCGAATGGTTGCTCGATCTGCCGTTGCTGTCGCAGAGTTACGCCGACTGGTCGCGCGCGACGCTTAAGCTCTGCCGCAACGGTCTGCGTGCCGAGGTGGCGCGCGATTATCTTGCGTTCCTGTCCGATCATCCGCACACCACGCCGGCCAGCGACGACGACGCGCGGCGCGCGCACGAGCTTTATCGGGATTATCTGCGGGCGGCGCGCGACGAGCATGGCTTCAGCTTCTTGCAGCCGGGCCGCTTCCTCGATCCAGGCGCGCTCGCCGGCCGCGATCTCATTTGCTTTGCGCCGCTCGATATCCCGGAGGGCGTCTACCGGCCCGCCGATGGCACGTTCGGCGCGCTGATGGAGCGCCGCTTCGAGGCCTACAAGGCCGAGGTCGTGACGCCGTTTTATCACCGGCACTTCCGCAACTTCTCGCGGCAGGTGGTGTTGGTCGACGTGCTCGGCGCGTTGCTGGCCGGTCGCGAGGTGTTCGACGACACGCAGCACGCGCTCGATGCCATCCTGGAAAGCTTCCGCTACGGCCGGGGCGGCATCATCAGCCGGCTGCTCGGCAATGCGCGCATCGAGAAGGTGCTGTTTGCCGCGACGAAGGCGGATCACGTGCCCGATGTGCAGCGCGATCATCTCGGCTCGCTCCTGCGCAGCATGATCGCGCTGCCGGCGCTGGACGTACGCAGCCAGAATGCGGCGATGGATGTGACGGCGCTTGCCTCCGTCATCTCGACGGAAGAAGACACGCAGGAGATCGACGGCCAACGGGTGCAGGTCGTGGTCGGCAAGCCGGTCGGCAGCGAGACGCGCGCCAAGTTCTTCGTCGGCAACGTGCCGGCCAAGCCGCCGCGGCCGGAACTCTGGGGCAAGCCCTTCCTCAATATTCCGGTGTTCGAGCCGCCGGCGATCGATGTTTCGCCGATCGACGGCATTCCCCATATGAATCTCGATCTCGCGCTCGATTATCTCATTGGGGATCGGCTGTCATGAGCCGCCAGGACGACGAGCAACCGGGCCTGCGGCCGCAGGTCTTCACGGCGGAGAAGTCGCACGCGGCGGATGCGGGCCAGCCGACGGCGCCGCGCGTCATGGTCACCGAGCAGACCGGGCGCATTGCGCCGGCGCGGCCGGCCAAGCAGGCCGTCGCCGCCAAGCCGGCGAAGCGCCGGGGCAGTCTGCTGCGGAAGGTGGCATGGACGGGGTTATCGGCTGCGGTCGCCGCCTGGCTCGGCATCGATCTCTATCTCTGGATCGAGCAGGCCTTCGGTTACAGCAATGGGCTCGGCTGGGCCGCAACGGCGACGGTGGCGACCGGCGTCGCGGCGGCAGGCGCGCTGACCATCCGCGAACTGCGCAGCTATCTCGACCTGAAGCATGTCGAGGATCATCAACGTGTGCTGGGCGCGCCGGCGGAAACGATGCTGGCGTCGGACGTGCAACGTGCCATCCGCGAGGTCATCGCCGAGTTGCCGAAGGATCGCGAAAGCCGCGCTGCGATCGAAGCCTTCCAGCGTCAGGTGCAGCGGCATCATACGCCGACGCAGCAGGTCGAGCTGCTGTCGCAGACCATGATGGCGCCGCTCGACCGCCGCGCCGAGGCGATCGTGCGCCGCGCCTCAACGCGCGCCTTCGGCATCACCGCCATCAGCCCGACCGCGGTCACCGATGCCGTGTTCTTCATCTACACAGCGGTGCGCATGTTGCGCGAGGTCGCGGCCTGCTACGGCCATCGGCCGACGGCTTTCGCCACGGGCCATCTGATCCGGCGGCTGATCGGCGAGGCCGGCAAGCTCGGTGCGATCGACCTGGCGGGCGCGGCGTTGTCGCAGCATCTCGGCGGCGCGGTGCTCGAACGTCTGGCGACGGACGCGGCGGAATCCGCCTATGCCGCGCAGCGCATGGCGCGGCTCGGTCTCGTGACGATGGGGCTGTGCCGGCCGGTGCCGTTCCGGCCCGGCGAGATTCCGGGCATCACGTCGTCGCTGATCGGCAATCTGCTTTCGAAAAGGTCGAACGCGCCGCAGGATGCCGAGCGCTAGCCTGGGCCCGGGATGGATCTCACACGATTCTGGAATGCAATGGCGGCCGGTCTCTGCGGCAGCCTCGCGCATACAGCGCTGATGGCGTTCAAGGCCTCAGCCGGCCTCTTGCCGTCGTTCTCGCCTTATGACGACCTGCAGGCGATGCTCGCGCGCCTGGTTGGCGGTGCCGTGCCGCCGCTCGCCGTTTGGGCGCTGTCCTATTTCAACGGCTCGGTTGTCCTGGGCTTCCTCTTCGGCCGTCTGCATCGTTATCTGCCTGCACGCACCGGCGCGGGTAAAGGCGCGATCTTCGGTCTCGGCGTCTGGATATTGATGGGGCTCGTCTTCTTTCCCGCCATCGGCAAGGGCTTGTTTGCGGCGCAGACGCCGCTCGGTCTCGCGCCGACGTTGTTCTCACTGGCGATGGTGCTGACCTACAGCATCACGCTCGGCGTCACTTACGCGGTGTTCAGCACCCAGCGCGCGGCTCGGTAAACGCCGTTCATTCCCGCTCCGGCGCGACGACGCTCTCACCGCATCTTCGACTTCAGCGTGATCGCCGGGCCGTCGACGACGAATTTGCCGTAACCGTGGTGATGGATGGTCTTGGCGTTCTTCTGCTTGGGATCGCGCCAGGCCTGCACGACTTCCAGGATGAACATGTTGTAGCGGTTGACCATTCGCTTATCGATCACTTTGCATTCGAGATTGGCGAAGCATTCCTCGATCAGCGGCGCCTGTACTTGCGCGGCCGGCCGTGGCGTGAGCTTGAAGGCCTTGAATTTGTCGGTGTCGCGGCCTGAGCAGTTGCCGACCTTCACGACCTTGGCTGCGATCTTGCGCGACGGGATCGCGATCACGCATTCGCCGGTCGCCCGCAGCGCCTCGAACGAATAGTCGCCGCCGCTGCAGATGCAGGCAATGAGGGGTGGCTCGAACTCGACCATCATGTGCCACGACATGGTCATGACATTAGGATGGCCTTTGCGGGCGGTGGTGAGCAGCACCACGGGACCAGGCTCGATGAGAGCATACACCTCCGAGAGGGGCAGCTCTTTCTGAGTCATGGCTTCAGCGCCTTCTCGATCTCCGGCATCAGCACCCGGGCGAGATTGTCGGCGGTGATCGGCCCGACGAGCTTGTAGGCGATGTGGCCGTCGCGTCCGACAAGGAAGGTCTCGGGCACGCCGTAGACACCCCAGTCGATCGAGGTGCGGCCGTTGTCGTCGCGGCCGACGACGGCGAACGGGTTGCCATAGCGGTTGAGGAAACGGCGCGCGTTGTCCGCCGAGTCCTTGTAGTTGATGCCGGCGAGCTGGATGCGCTTGTCCTTGGCGAGCTGGTCGAGAAACGGCACTTCGTCGTGGCACGGCACGCACCACGAGGCCCACACGTTCACCAAAGTGACCTGGCCTTTAAAGGCATCGTTGGTGAGTCCGGATACCGGTTTGCCATCGTGCTCGATGCCGGCAAGCGGCGGTAGTTCAGTTTTCGGCGCGGGATGGCCGATCAACGCGGAGGGAATGCGCGAGGGATCGCCGCTGCCGAGACGGAAAAAGAACAGTCCGGCCAGCGCGAGAAAGACGATAAGCGGCAGCAGCACGAGGATGCCGCGGCGGCTCGGGGACGTCTGTTCGGCTTCGGTGCTCACGACTGGCCCTCGTTCCGTGCGCGGCGCCCGACCCCGCGCTCCTCGAGTTCGCCGAGCACGCGGCGCTGCGCGCTGTAATCGAGAACGACCCAGGCAACCATCGCCGCGATCACGAAGGCGGTCAGCGCATAGGAAGCGATGATGAAGTCGGCATGCGGCCCGAGGCTCATGCGCTTTTTCCTTCGCGCATGACCTCGTCCGAAAACCGGTTCCCCCTTTTCGGGATCATGCGCCGGCCTCCGCGAAGCGCTGCGCTTCCATGAGCTGCATGGTGCGCACGCGTCGCCGTAGGATCTCGTTGCGCATGACGGCAAGATGCAGCGTGAAGAACAAACAAGTAAACGCGGCCGCCATGATCAGCAGCGGCGTCAGGATCGACGGATCGATGGCCGAGCCGCCGATGCGCAGGATCGAAGCCGGCTGGTGCAGCGTGTTCCACCAGTCGACGGAGAACTTGATGATGGGCAGGTTGACCGCCCCGACCAGCGACAGGATCGCTGCGGCGCGCGCGCCGCGGCCGGGATCTTCGGCCGTCCAATAGAGCGCAAGTACGCCGAGATAGAGCAGCAGCAGCACCAGCATCGAGGTGAGGCGCGCGTCCCACACCCAATAGGTTCCCCAGGTCGGCCGGCCCCACAGCGAGCCGGTAACGAGGCAGATGAAGGTGAACGCGGCGCCGATCGGGGCGGCGGCCTTGCCGGCGACGTCGGCGAGCGGATGACGCCAGACCAAAGTGCCGAGCGCAGCGACGCTCATCAGGCCCCAGCCCATCATGCCAAGCCACGCCGCCGGAACATGCAGGAACATGATCTTCACGGTGGCGCCCTGCTGATAGTCGTCAGGCGCACCGATCGCGCGGTAGAGGCCAATGGCGAACAGGATCGCGGTCGCCGCCGCGAGCCAGGGCAGGACGGCGTTCACGAGCCGCAGGAAACGCGTCGGATTGGCGAAGTCGATCAGGGCCATGGCGGCTATCTAGTCGTGTGCGGGATCGCGGGCAATGCGGCCATGTCTTACTCCAGCCCGTGTCGGAGCGCCGCCGCTGCCGCGACCGGACCGAGCACGAGACTGCCGAGCGATAGCGCGCAAAGAATGGTGAAAGGCGGGCCGAACGGGGCCGGGCCGACGATGGCGGCATTGGCCGCCGCTACGCCGAAGATCAGGACGGGGATGGTCAGCGGCAGCACCAGCACCGCCAGCAACAGGCCGCCGCGGCGAAGCGCGACCGAGAGGGCGGCGCCGATCAGCCCGATGAAGGTGAGCGCCGGCGTGCCGGCGAGCAAAGTGAGCGCGACGACGCCCATGGCTTTCAGCTCGACATTCAGCATGAGGCCCAGCACCGGCGCGATGATCACCAGCGGCAGCCCGGTGGTCAGCCAGTGAGCGATGGCTTTGGCGAGAACGGCGAGTTCGAGCGGCATGGCGCCCATCATTAGAAGGTCGAGCGAGCCGTCCTCATGATCCACCGCAAAAAGCCGGTCGAGCGCCAGCAGGCTGGCGAGCAGCGCGCCGAGCCAGAGGATGGCCGGGCCGATGCGGGCGAGCAGATTGAGGTCGGGGCCGACGGCGAACGGCATCATCACCACGACGATGAGGAAGAACAGCGCGCCCATCAGCGCGCCACCGCCGACGCGGATCGACAGGCGCATGTCGCGCAGGAGCAGGGCCAAAAGCGCGTTCACGCGCGTCTCCGGGTCAAAAATGTGGTCATGGCTGATTGCCCCACGCACGACGCGCGCCCTCTCCCCTAGTGGGGGAGGGTTGGGGAGGGGGGTAGCCGTGGACGAACTGTGCTCGGCCCGAAGGACCCCCACCCCTGACCCCTCCCCGCAAGGGGGAGGGGACCATGCTGCGGCAGGTGGCTGCTTCGTCGAGGATCATATCGCCGGCCCCAATCGCATCTCGCGCGGATCTCGGAGGCCGATGGGCCCGTGGGTCGCTGCGACAATGAGTCCACCGCCGGCGAGATGGTCCTGCATCAGCTCGGCCAGCCGTGTTTGCGACGCGGTGTCGAGCGCCGAGGTCGGCTCGTCCAGCAGCCAGATCGGCCGCTTCGCCGCCAGCAGCCGGGCGATGGACAAACGGCGCCGCTGGCCGGCGGAGAGGTAGGCCGCTGGCAGACCCGCCAGGGGAGCCAGGCCGACGGCTTCGAGCGCCGGTCCGACGCCGCCGTGCCCGCCGCCGAGGAAAGTGGTCCAGAACGACAGATTTTCCGCCACCGACAGCGACGGCTTCAGTGCGTCATGATGCCCGAGGTAATGCGTCTGCTCGGCGATACTCGCGTCGTCCGCGCCGCCGTCGAGGCTCAGGCGCCCGTCCGCGATTCGGACGAGGCCGGCGATCATGCGCAGCAAAGACGACTTGCCGGCACCGTTGCGGCCGGTCACCAGCAGGGCCTCGCCGCCGCCGAGCGCGAAGCTCAAGCCTGTGAATACCGTGCGGCCGCCGCGGCTGCAGGCCAGGTTCTCGGCGCGAAGCTGCATCAGGTCGGCCGCGCCGTAAGCGCCGTACGCAGATCAGCATTGTGCGGAAGCCGCAAATTTCTGCGCATCTTTGAGAACCGTTCCAGTAAATATGGCGCCCGGCGCGAAAAGACCTTATAAGCCCGCACCTGCGCCGTCACGAAATCGGACTTCGATCGCAAGTCTTGGCCGGTTGGAATTTTTTCCATCCTTCCTCGCACTTGGACGAAGCGCCAGCGCCGCCGATCCCGCCCGGGAATGGAACAGCCCATGACCTCTCTCGATAGCTTCAAATGCTGCAAGACCCTGAAGGTCGGCGGCAAGTCTTATGTCTATTACAGCCTGCCCGTCGCCGAGAAGAACGGCCTCAAAGGCATCTCGCGCCTGCCCTTCTCGATGAAGGTGCTCCTGGAGAACCTGCTGCGCAACGAAGACGGGCGCACGGTCACCAAGGACGACATCAAGGCGGTGGCCGAATGGCTCAAGGCCAAAACCTCCGAGCGTGAAATCGCCTTCCGCCCGGCCCGCGTGCTGATGCAGGACTTCACCGGCGTGCCCGCGGTGGTCGACCTCGCCGCCATGCGCGACGCGATGAAGAACCTCGGCGGCGATCCCAAGAAGATCAACCCGCTGATCCCGGTCGACCTCGTCATCGATCACTCGGTGGTGGTCAACTATTTCGGCAACAACAAAGCGTTCAAGCAGAACGTCGACGAAGAGTACCGCCAGAACCAGGAGCGCTACGAGTTCCTGAAGTGGGCGCAGCGCTCGTTCGACAATTTCAGCGTCGTGCCGCCCGGCACCGGCATCTGCCACCAGGTGAACCTCGAATATCTCTCCCGCGTCGTCTGGACGAAGAAGGAGAAGATGAAGCTGAACGGCAAGTCGGTGGCGATGGAAGTCGCCTATCCCGACACGCTGGTCGGTACCGATTCGCACACCACGATGGTCAACGGCCTGTCCGTGCTCGGCTGGGGCGTTGGCGGCATCGAGGCGGAAGCCGCCATGCTCGGCCAGCCGCTGTCGATGGTGCTGCCTGAGGTTATCGGCTTCAAGCTCACCGGCAAGCTCAAGGAAGGCCTAACCGCGACCGACCTCGTGCTCACCGTCACGCAGATGCTGCGCGCGCGTGGCGTCGTGGGCAAGTTCGTCGAGTTCTTTGGCCCGGGTCTGCAGCATCTGTCGATCGCCGACCGCGCCACGCTCGCCAACATGGCGCCGGAATACGGCGCGACCTGCGGCTTCTCGCCGGTCGACGACGACACCATCGCCTACCTGAAGAACACCAACCGTTCGGCCGAAGTCGTCAAGCTCGTGGCCGCCTACGCCAAGGCGCAGGGCATGTACCGCGTCAAGACGACGCCCGATCCGGTGTTCACCGACGTGCTCAAGCTCGACCTCGGCTCGGTGCTGCCGTCGCTCTCCGGCCCGAAGCGTCCGCAGGATCGCGTGCCCCTCAAGGACGTGAAGGCCGGCTTCACGACGTCGATGGAGAAGGAGTTCAACAAGGCCTCCGAACTCACCAAGCGCGTGCCGGTCGAAGGCAAGAACTACGACCTCGGCAATGGCGACGTGGTGATCGCGGCCATCACCTCCTGCACCAACACCTCCAATCCGAGCGTGATGATCGGCGCCGGCCTGCTCGCGCGCAAGGCGGTGGCCAAGGGCCTGACCGCCAAGCCGTGGGTGAAGACCTCGGTCGCGCCCGGCTCGCAGGTCGTCGGCGAGTACCTCGAGAAGTCCGGCCTGCAGAAGGACCTCGACAAGCTCGGCTTCAACCTGGTCGGCTACGGCTGCACCACCTGCATCGGCAACTCCGGCCCGCTGCCGCCGGAAAACTCGAAGGCCGTCAACGAAGGCGATCTCGTTGCCGCCGCGGTGCTCTCGGGCAACCGTAACTTCGAAGGCCGCGTCAATCCCGACGTGCGCGCGAACTACCTCGCGTCGCCGCCGCTGGTCGTGTCCTACGCCATCGCCGGTTCGATGTATGTCGACATGACGAAGGAACCGATCGGCGTCGACCAGAAGGGCAAGAACGTCTTCCTCAAGGACATCTGGCCGTCCAACAAGGAAATCGACGCCTTCATCGCCAAGAACGTCACCAAGAAGATCTTCGCCAGCAAGTACGCCAACGTCTTCAAGGGCGACACCAACTGGCGAAAGATCTCGGTCAAGGGCGGCATGACCTACGCGTGGGACAAGAAGTCGACCTACGTGCAGAACCCGCCTTACTTCGTCGGCATGAAGAAACAGCCGGCCCCGCTCGAGGATATCGTCGAGGCCCGCGTCCTGGCGCTGCTGCTCGACTCGATCACCACCGACCACATCTCGCCGGCCGGTTCGATCAAGATCGACTCGCCCGCCGGCAAGTATCTGGTCGAGCACAAGGTGAAGCCGGTCGACTTCAACCAGTACGGCACGCGCCGCGGCAACCATGAAGTCATGATGCGCGGCACCTTGGCCAACATCCGTCTGAAGAACCAGATGGTGCCGGGCGTCGAGGGCGGCGTCACGATCCACTACCCGTCCAAGGAACGCATGCCGATCTATGACGCGGCGATGCGCTACAAGGCCGAGAAGGTTCCGCTGGTGCTGTTCGCCGGCAAGGAATACGGCTCGGGTTCCTCGCGCGACTGGGCGGCCAAGGGTTCGGTGCTGCTCGGCCTGCGCGCCGTGGTCGCCGAGTCCTTCGAGCGCATCCATCGCTCGAACCTCGTCGGCATGGGCGTGATGCCGCTGGTATTCGAAGAAGGCACGTCCTGGAAGTCGCTCGGCTTGAAGGGCGACGAGCAGGTCACCATCCGCGGTCTGCATGGTGAGCTCAAGCCGCGCCAGCGGCTGATCGCCGAGATCGTGATGGGCGACGGCACGCTCAAGCGTGTTCCGCTGATCTGCCGGATCGATACGCTGGACGAGCTTGATTACTTCAAGAACGGCGGCATTCTGCAGTACGTGCTCCGTCAATTGGCCGGCTAACCGCCAATTGTTGGGCCTCCCACATTCTGGACGCCACTCACTGCGAAGTGAGTGGCGTGTGTACGGCGAGGTACCTTATATGGTGCCTTGTGGGCACGGGGGATCGTGGGATCGGCATGAATAATCGCCACACGGCCTTTGCGGTCGCATTACTGTGCGCCGTTAACATTCCGGCTTATGCCGGCGAGCCGCGCGCTGTCATCGAACTCTTCACCAGTCAGGGCTGCTCGTCCTGTCCGCCTGCGGACAAGCTGCTGGGCGAGTTCGCGCATGACCCGTCCGTGGTCGCGCTGACATTGCCCGTCGATTACTGGGACTATCTCGGCTGGAAGGACACGCTCGCGCTGCATGGCCACTCGAAGCGGCAGCGCGCCTATGCCGAAGCCCGCGGTGACCGCGAGGTCTATACGCCGCAGGTCGTCGTTAACGGCATGATCCACGTGCTGGGCAGCGATAAGCCCGCGATCGAAAAAGCGATCAACGAAACGCGCACGATGGACGCGCCGCTGACGGTCCCGGTGACGATGACGGTGGCCGACGGCAAGGTCACGGTTCATGTGCCTTCTGCGAACGGTCAACGCAGCGGGGAAGTGTGGCTGTGCCCCTATGCGAGCAAGGCCGAGGTGACGATCGGCCGTGGCGAGAACAGCGGCCGCACCTTCACCTACTACAATGTCGTGCGTCGCTGGGTGAAGCTCGGTGACTGGAAGGGTGGCGCCGAAAGCTTCACGGTGCCGGTCGCCGACGTGACCAAAGGCGATGCGAATGTCGATCACGCCGCCGTGCTGGTCCAGAGCGGCGCGGCCGCCAAGCCGGGTGCGATGCTCGGCGTCGCCACGGCGAACCTGAAGTAGTTCTTCTCCGCAAGCAGCATCGAAGCCGTCATCCTGAGGCGTGCGCTATCAAGCGCGCCTCGAAGGATGCACGGCTTTTTGAGTTTGTGTGTTCGCGGGGGGAGCTGAAAAAAATTAGGGCCGGTCATGCCGGCCCGAGTCTTGGGGATTGAACCGTACGCTGAACTCAACTGGCCCGGTCGGCCGAACCCCGGGGGGCTGGGGGGCTGAGGAATCCGGCGCTCGTACCGGACCGGGCCATGAGGCAACGATGCTGTTATCCCAATGCAGCGTGTCCGGCGGTTGACCGGAATGAGGCGTTATTGTGGGGCGCTTTAACGACTTCGTGATCGTTTACGCGCGGCAATTCGCTCTCCGCAGCGCCGATATGAACGGTAAACGAGGCTCTTGCCGTCGGCCGTTGGCGGGGCGATCATGACACTTCGATTACGAGGAGGCGCCGCATGGCGATCGGGACCGGCGATACTGAACCCAGCCAGTTTTCGGGGGGCGGACCAGCGGTGCGTTCCCCCCTGAACCAGGTCACCTTCAATCGCCGCGAACTCAACCGCATCCTGGATCTCTACGGCCGTATGGTCGCCGCCGGCGAATGGCGCGATTACGCGATCGACTTCCTCAAGGACAAAGCGGTGTTTTCGGTTTTCCGCCGTTCATCCGAAGTGCCGCTATACCGCATCGAGAAAGACCCCAAGCTGGCGCAACGTCAGGGCGCTTACAGCGTCATTTCCGCCAGCGGTCATATTCTGCGCCGTGGCCATGAACTCGATCGCGTGCTGCGCGTGATCGACAAGTCGTCGCTGTCGCTGGTGGCGGGGTAGCTCTTACCGCCGTTCGCCTCTCTCCAACTGATCCTGAGGAGCGCACGAAGTGCGCGTCTCGAAGGATGGCCGGCCCGACGCTTCGAGACGGTCGCTGCGCGGCCTCCGCGGCATGAGGCCGAACGAGGCCTTGCCTATTCCGGCCCGGTCCGCGCGCCCGGCCCCAGCGGTAACTGCATCAGCGGCGTGTCGAGCCACTTGCCGAACTTCCAGCCGACGTTGCGCAGATTACCGGCCGGCTCGAAACCGCACGATTTGTGCACGCCGATCGATGCCGCCTGATCGCTATCGCCGATGACGGCGATCATCTGCCGGAAGCCCATGGCGGTGCAAACCTCGATCAGCTTCAGCAGCAGCGCCTTGCCGATGCCGCGCCGGTGCATGTCCGGCGCGATGTAGATCGAATCTTCGACCGTGAAGCGATAGGCCGGCCGCGGCCGAAAGAGCGCGGCATAGGCATAGCCGCCGATCCGACCGTCTACCTCCGCGACGAAATACGGGAATTGGCCATCGAGCAGCGCCTGCATGCGCTTGGTCATTTCCGCCTCGGTCGGCGGTTCCAGCTCGAACGTGGCCGTGCCGTGCCGGACCGCGTGGGCGTAGATGGCGGTGATGGCGGGGATATCGGCGAGGGTTGCGGGGCGGATGGTGAGGTCGGACATTTGGGGGCGTCATGCGCGGGCTTTGACCCGCGCATCCATGATGAAGCGCCGTAAAAAGGAGCCTTACGGCCTCTCGGTGTTGAACGTCATCATGGATTGCCGGGTCAAGCCCGGCAATGACGAGCGTCGCTAAACAAAACGCCCGGGCTTTTGGCCCGGGCGTTGAAACATTCGTTCTGCGTTGCTGGCTTGGCGGCGGTTGCCCAACGGCGCGTTAGCGCCGGTCGCCCATGAAGCGCAGCAGGAACAGGAACAGGTTGATGAAGTCGAGATAGAGTGTCAGCGCGCCCATCACGGCCTTGCGGCCGGCGACCGTGCCGTCGTCGTTCACGCTGTACATCTCCTTGATCTTCTGGGTGTCCCACGCGGTCAGGCCGGCGAAGATCAGAACGCCGATGGCCGAAATCGCGAAGTCGAGCCCAGTGCTCTTCAGGAAGATGTTGACCACCATGGCCAGGATCAGACCGAACAGGCCCATGATCAGGAACGAGCCGATCGGCGACAGGTCACGCTGCGTCGTGTAGCCATACAGGCTCAGCGCGCCGAACGAGGCGGCCGAGATGAAGAACGTCCGGGTGATCGAAGCGCCCGTATAGGCGAGGAACACCGAGGACAGCATCAGGCCGAGCAGCGCGGCGTAACCCATGAACAGCATGAGCGCCGTCGACGGCTGCAAGCGGTCGATGCGGAAGCTCATGAAGAACACGATGCCGAGCGTCGCCAGGAACAGGACGATCGTCAGCGGGCCGCTGAAGATGGTCTGTCCGAACGACGTCAGGCCGGTGATACGGCCAGTGGCGTCGGTGACGACGGCAGCGTTGTAGGTGAACCAGGCGACGACGCCGGTGAGCGCGACGCCGG